>DASRGZ010000148.1:0-24797 GCA_035650735.1 Chthonomonadaceae bacterium | reverse complement strand
ACCGCCCGCTGCACGCCGGTGCGCCGGACCAGGCCCTCATCGGCCGCATCGGGGCGTTTCGGCAGCCAGTCGCCGTGCTTGACCCGGCTCTCTACCAGATGGTTGCGGACGGCGCGCTCGATGTCCTCGAAATAGGCAGTTTTCCCGGCTCGGGTCAGGGCCAGCGCCAGGTGAATATAGTCCATCAGGCAGCAGGTCTCACAGCCGACCACGTCATCGGCGCGCTCCGTTAGCTCCGGCACAAAGCCAAACGCCGTGGAGCGGTCGCGCATCGTCCGGTAAACCCGGTCCATGTGCATAAGGAGCGGCTCGTCTTCGGTCAAGCGCCCCAGTTCCGCCAGTCCCGCCGCCGCGTAGAGGTGCGAATGCACGTGCCCGGCAAAGCTGCCGTCAGGCCGAAACAGCGGGGATTCATGCAGGAGATGATCGCGCAGGCGGCTAACCAGCGTGTACGCCGTTTGCATGCCCAGGGCTTCCCAGGCGCGCACCAGGGGACGGATCAGCATGGCGGGAAAGGGGCCGGAGTGCACGGGGGTATTGGCAAGCGCCTGGATAAGCCGATGCAGCCGCTCCTCCGCCTCCCGATCCGAGTCTCCAATCGCCCGGGCAAGCAGCGCCGCCATCACCAGGGCCTGCTCTTCCCGCATCATTTCCGGGCGTGTGATGGCAGTTTCGGGACGGTAAAACAGCCCGTCCTCCCGCTGGAAACCGTAGAGGCGCCGGAAAAACGCCTCCTCCGTGGCGACCGGTCGGCCCGTCATGTGGCGCAGCAGCGTACACGTCTCGGCGGAGCGCCCCGGCACGTCGAGAAAGTCCGGCCAGTCATGGACGGCCTCCGCCGGGTCCATCAGGAAAACGTCGAAGTAGGTAAAGCCGGTTGCCGGCTCGACAAGCGTTTCCAGATAGTTATAGGAGGCCAGCGCCTCTTGTTCGAGATTGAATGTGGAATTCATGTGTGTGCCTTTCACGACATTCGTTTCGGCCAGGGTTTCCTCGGCGTGTGGTAGAGGAAGGGATTTCTTGATTAATTTCCTCCGCATTTATTGCTCGGGTATGCGGTGGAGGAAATTCATTCCTCGGCGGCGTGTGGCAGCGAATTAATTTCCGCCACATCTTCTCCTGGGTGTGGGAAAGCAATCAATTAATCACGAAATTCGTGCCCATTGCAACGACAAAGCCGATTAGACAGGATTAACAGGAGGAAAGAAATAGCAACAATGACCCGCTTATATGTCAGGGTGTGGATCGCGCTCCTGATGCTGCTCGGTTTGGCGCGCTTCGCAGCGGGACAGTCGGCGGATGCGGCCCGCGCTCTCTGGGAGCCTATCGGGCTTTCTGGGGGTGGCGCGATGTTCACGCCCGCCATCAGCCCGATCAACCCGCAGCGCATGATGCTCAACTGTGACATGAGCGCCGCCTATCTCTCCAACGACGGCGGCCTCCATTGGCGGATGATCCACCACGCCCAGCTTCGTTCCAGCACGCGCTGCCGGCCCGCCTTCCACCCGACCAACCCCAACATCATCTATGCAGCCGGATGGAACGGCCTCGAGGTCAGCCGGGACGGCGGCGAGCACTGGAAGCCCATCGGCAACCTGCCGGCGGACCTGCGCGGCGAGATCGCCCTGGACCCGCAGAACCCGCGCCGGATGCTGGCCGGGGCGCAATCCAGCGTCTACCGTTCCGACGATGCGGGCCAGACCTGGACGCGCTGCGACGGCCCCCAGGGCGAACCGCTCGCCTTTCACTTCGATCTGAACAGCCCGGTCGGGCGCCGCACCTGCTTTGCCGCAACCAGCGAGGGCCTCTGGCGCTCCGACGATGGCGGCAAGACCTGGACCCGCAAGATGCGCGGGCTGCCGGAGGGCGGTCTCCTGGCCTTTGCGGGTGGCTCCAACGCCCGCGAGCGCCTGACCATCCTCTATTGCTCCGTTCCTAGCCGGGACGAGAACGGCAAGTTCGCGGGCGGGCTCTATCGCTCGCTGGATCGGGGCGAGTCCTGGCAATGGGCGATGGGCTCCGGGCTGAACATGGAGACGAAAGCCTTTGACGAGTGGGCGATGGGACCTATCGCCCAGTATCGCCACGTCGTCACCACCAACGCGCAGCCTAGCACAGTCTACGCCTTCAACACCAATACCGGCATTCCGCCGCCGCACCACGCCACCGTCTACCGCTCCGACGATGCCGGCAAAACCTGGCGTGCCACCTTCCAGGCCGACCCGCGCTATCCGGGCTGCAACGTTGAGAAGGACTATACGGTTGTTGTGGACGGCCAGTTTTATCAGGATGTGCCCTCGGTCGCCATTGACGCCAACGACCGCGACCGCCTCCTGCTGGTGACGACCGGCGGCTGTTACGTGACCGCCAACGGCGGCAAGACCTGGGCCTGCGGCCACACGCGCCTGGTGCCCGGCACCGACGCGCCCGGCCAGACGCCGCGCTGGCTCTGCAACGGCCTGGTCGTGACGACGACCTGGAACTATTACATTGACCCCTTCCAACCTGAGCGCCACTATATCTGCTATACCGACATCGGCTTTGCGCGCTCGCTGGATCGCGGACAGACCTGGCAGTGGTGGCCGTTAGCCGGGCGCGCTCCCTGGAGCAACACCTGCTACGCGCTGGCCTTCGACCCGCAGACGCCGGGCCGTATCTGGGGAGCCTTCTCCAACGTTCACGACATCCCCAACGGCAACATCATCTACGGCAACCACCGCGGCACAGGGCCGGGCGGCGTCTGCCTCAGCACCGACTATGGGGCGACGTGGAAGCCGTCCAACCAGGGCCTGCCTCTGGCTCCCACAACCTCCGTTGTCGTGGACCCACATAGCCCCAGAGAGTCGCGGATACTCTACGCCGGGCTGTTTGGCGCGGGTGTCTACAAGTCCATAGACGGTGGCAAAACCTGGACGGCGCGCAATGCGGGATTGGGCACGGAGGCCAATCGGCGGGTCTGCCGCGTCTATCTCCATCCCGACGGGACGCTGTACGCCCTGGTGACGGCGCTGCGACAGAACGGGCGCTTTCTGTCGGAGGGCGTCGGGCTCTACCGCTCGACCGACGGCGCGGCCCATTGGGCGCTGGTCAACCGCTCGCAGCCCCTCCTCTGGCCCAAAGACTTCACGATAGACCCGCACGATAGCCGCGTGATCTACCTCTGCGGCTGCGACGCCAACGGGCAGGAAGAGGCCGGCCTCTACCGGAGCACGGACGGCGGCGCGACGTGGCAGCGGCTGGCGCGGCAGGGGCCGGAGCACTTCGGCGCCTACCTGCACCCAAAACGCCCCGGCTGGATCTACATGACGCTGACCGAGGGCGCGCCCGGCGCGGGATTATGGCTCAGCCGCGACAACGGCACGACCTGGAAGCCGATGGAGGGCCTGCCGTTCAGCAACGTCCAGCGCGTCACCTTCGACCCGGCCGATCCCGACCATATCTACGTGACGACCTTCGGCGGCAGCGTCTGGCGCGGCCCGGCGGCGGAGCCGTAGGAGCAAAGGCCCTCACCCCCTTCCCCCTACTGCCAGGGTCGGGGCTACAATGGTTCGCCCCTCCGCCTTGCGATCCACGCTGCGGCAGAGGGGAGAGACCTCACCCCCAACCCCTCTTCTTCTAAAGGAGAGGGGAGCAGAAAAGCTGGGTCCCTCCCTTCCCTCCCAGGGAAGGGGCCGGGGGGTTAGGTGAGTCGGCGAAGGCCGACTTTGTGCTCTTGTTGCTGCGGCTTCAGCCGTCCGAAAAGAAAACAGAAAATTGGAAAGGCATCACTATGATCCAAATCGCGGAAGTATTATCTCCACAGCCGAACGTGCTCTGGAAGCTGGTTAAGCAGGCCGGCGTCAACCA
Source organism: Chthonomonadaceae bacterium (assembly GCA_035650735.1). Classification (GTDB taxonomy): domain Bacteria; phylum Armatimonadota; class Chthonomonadetes; order Chthonomonadales; family Chthonomonadaceae; genus DASRGL01. The sequence goes on along the minus strand of DASRGZ010000148.1, from coordinate 20,951 downwards.
TGCCGTCGGCGTGCTGCCTCCCGATACCGGCGGCCCGGAGCGCCCCTGGGACTTCACGCCCCTGATGCGCCTCAAGACCCGCTATGAAGACGCCGGCTTTGAGCTGGCCGTCATCGAGAGCAGCCCGCCGATGCAGAAGATCCGGCTGGGCCTGCCCGGAAGGGATGAAGAGATCGAATGGTTTAACACGATGCTGCGCAATATGGGCGCGCTGCATATCCCGGTGATCTGTTACAACTTCATGGCCGTGTTCGGATGGCTGCGCACCCATACCGCGATTCCCTGGCGCGGCGGCGCGCTCGTCACCGGCTATAACCACGACGTGATGCGGGACGGCCCCCTGACCGAATATGGCGTCGTCACCGAAGAGCAGCTCTGGGAGAACTTCGCCTACTTCCTGCGCAAAGTCCTGCCGGCAGCAGAGAAGGCGAAGGTCAAGCTGGCGCTGCATCCCGACGATCCGCCGCTCTCTCCCATACGCGGCATCGGGCGGATCATGCGCAGCGTGGAGGGGTTTCAGCGCGTGCTAGACATGGCCGACAGCGAATACAATGGCCTGACGCTGTGCCAGGGCAACTTCGCCCTGATGACCGACGACCTGCCTGCCGTCATCCGCCACTTCGGACGGCAGGGCAAGATTCACTTCGTCCATTTCCGGGATGTGCGCGGCACGCCCGAACACTTTGTCGAGACCTTCCACGAAGAGGGCCGGACCGATATGCTGGCCTGTATGCGCGCCTACCAGGAGATCGGCTTTGAGGGCGTGCTGCGCCCGGATCATGTGCCGACACTGGAAGGCGACTGCAACGACAACCCCTGCTATTCCAACCTGGGCCGGCTGCTGGCGATAGGCTACATCACCGGGCTGCGTGAGGCGGTCTACGGTCGTAACTCCGCTACCGAGGCCGTACCGGGGCCGAATGCGGTCGTTCGCACGTATAATCATCAGGAAATTCCTGAAGTGAGTCTCAAACGTGGCGAACCGACGAGTTAAGAAAGATGTAGATGCGGAAGCCGATCTGCACGGCCTGACGGTCGAACAGATGCGCCTGACCCTGCAAAAACGCTGGCCGGAGTGGCGCGGTCGGCGGCGCGTGCGCCTCATTCACGGGCGCGGTGCGGCGCTCAAACCGGAGTTGGAACGCTGGTGCCGGGAGATGGGCATCCCCTATGCGCAGGACCAGGGCAACCCCGGCTCGCTGGTGATCTTTCCCCATCACCGCGCGCTGCCGGACACCCCTATCGCCACCACGCTGCGCGAAAAAGGATTGCGCCTGACGCCCGAAGAAGAGGCGTATCTGCGCGACCCCGCTGTGGTCGAGCGCGCCCGTCAGGAAGAGCGGCAGCGCCAGCAGGAGGAAGCGCGGCGGCGCCGGGCGGAGGAGGCGGCGAAGGCCGCCCAGAGCCGTCGGGATGAGGCGCTCTGGCAGGCCGAGATGGCACGCCTCGACGCGCTGGACCGGCGGCGCGGGAGCGCCGCCAGGGAGGAGAACAAGCCTAGCCCGCCCCGGATTCTGCCCCCTTCCCAACTCAAGTACCAGGAAGGCTACTGGCGCGCTGAGCTTATCCGCGTGGCCGACACCGATACGGACACCCTCAAAAAGCAGAAGCGCACCGGCCTGGACAAGCTAGCTCCGCCCCTCGAAGTAAAGCCACCTCAGCCGCCCTCCAGCGTCGGCCCTGCCACGCCTCCGCCACCTCCCGAACGCGATACCGCCGCCGACCAGGCCCTCTTCGAAGAGGAGATGGCACGCCTGGCCGGATTTGAGCCGGGCGCCATCCGGCGTGTCAAGCGCGAATGACGCAAAAGCCGGGTCACCCCCTTCTCTGCCGCGAAGCGACGTACCAGGGAAGGGGGCCGGGGGTTAGGCTCTAGTCCTCGAACAGGCGCTCGCCGCGATGCAGGCGCAGGGCGATCTGGTAGGTCTGTCCCTGAGCGCGCACGGTTGGAGCATGGGCGGCCAGATACCGACCCGCCCCGATCAGCACGTGCGTTCCGGCGGGCGTGCCGCGCAGCAGGGAATGCTGCCGGAAGGCAGCCTCCATGCACTGGATGGTATGGAAGTCCCGATCCTCGCGCAAAAGCATCTTGCCGAGCGCAGCCATCAGCCGGTCGGGGTCGCCTCCGCCGCCTAGATACCGCGCGACAAGGCTGCCGACTTCGTTGACCTGCTGCTGACGGTTGAGTCTGTCCGGAAGCTCTTGCAGCAGGGCCTCCGGGTTGTCGAGCTTGCCTTCGGCCTCCGGGATACGCGCGGGCGGCACGTTCAGGAAGCGGTCGAGATAGACGCTCATCGCCGCATCGAAAACGCCCCGCACCAACTCCGGCCATGCGGCCCGCCGTAGCCCTTGATGGATGGCGTTGGCGAACGTGAAGGTATGCAGAGCCGTGTCCCAGTCGCCGAACTCGTTGCTGGTATGGAAGCGCGCCAGGCGCAAGGCGGCGGCATAGGCTACGGTTCCGGCCAACTCTTCCTCCGAGCAGCCCTCACGCAGCGCCGTCAGCAGGGCATCCGCGCTAGCCTGCGCGTCCTCGCCCAGCAATGTCGGGATAATTTCGTCGCGGCCCGCCCACTGCCCGCGCCGGCTCCGGCCCTGCTCCAGCGCGCTCGGCAGCGCCTCGAAGGCGTTCTCCAGAATGGCTATCAGGTCTACGGGGTTGCGCCAGGCGTTCGACTCCTCCATCCGGCTTGCGCCCGCGTAGGCTGAACTCAAGCTGCTCAGCGCCGCCTCTGCATGTTCCCAGCCCGCGATGTCGAGGGCTTCCAGGGCCTTATTGGTGAAGTCCAGGACATGGCCGATCTGGATATAGCGGTGGTCGGTGGCGGCGGCGAAGAGCATATCGGCCATCTGCTTATCGTCGGCGCCGGCCTGGATGGCCGAGACGATGCAGCGCTCCGCGCCCTCCGAGTCGCGCACCTCGATAAAGCGCCGGAACCATCGCTTGAGCGTCGTCAGGTCGGTCGTAGTGGAAGGCAGCGGGCGAATGGCACGACGAGGCGGCATTCCGGCGGTATCACGGGCCACCGCAGACAGGCCGTGATAGAGCGCGCGAGGACGGTCTTCGGCGTCGAGGCGAGGCAGCATATTCATAAAGCAGGCGTGCATGGTCAATCCCTGCCCCCACCCGGCCTGGCGGTTGTGGGTGCCGAAATCCAGCCCGATGCGGAACGGCTCGACCGCCTCCTCTCCCGAATCCAATAGCATCATTACCGACTTGCCGATGACCAGCGAGATGTCCCGCTCCAGTCCATCCCGCAGGCGTTGGCGGAAGTGTACGCGCGGGTCGGTACGCGGCGCAAGGTCTACCCAGACATCGCCATTGCGAAGCTCGACCGGGAAGGCGCGCACGTCGTCGGCCCACTGGTCGAAGGTGCCGCCGCTGGTCAGATCAAAGCGGGCATGATGCCAGTGGCAGGTCAGGATGCAGTCCTTGACGGAGCCTCGAATCAGCGGAAAGCCCATATGCGGGCAGCGGTTATCCACTGCATAGATGCCGTCGTCGGTGGCAAAGAGCGCGATGCTTTGCCCTTCGACGTTGACGGCCAGGCTGCCTTTGGCGCGCACATCGGCGGCATTGGCGGCACGGACGTAGCGTTGCGCGCGGGTGGCGGTTCCGTTCTGTAGTGCGGTCATGTTGGCCTCCTTTAGGTACAGGCGTTCCGTTGTGATGGGTACTGCTTTCTCTACCAGGGCAAAATCAGGTGCAGATCGCCGAACTCGTGCCAGAGGTATCCTTCGCGCAGCGCCTCCGCGTAGGCAATGCGCAGATGTTCCCGCCCGGCCAGCGCCAGGCAGGACTCCAGCCTGGAGTCTCTGTCTGAAGACGCCACTTGCAGCGGGCACACGCCTTGATTGGTGAGCGCCTCCAGCATCCAGAGATGGGTCGCGCGCGGCTCATGAAAGCCCGTCAGCATCGCATTGACCGCGCGCAGGCCGCGCTCCGGCGTGATGACCAGATCCGTCCAGCCCTCGCCGGAATGCGTCGTCCCGGCGGCGTCGGTGACGGTCTCCAGGGCGCGCACGACCGTCGTGCCGACCGCCACGACGCGCTTTTCAGCCTGCCGTGCCGCGTTGACCAGCCGCGCCGTCTCCGGCGGCACGCGATAGAACTCCTCATAGGGTGGCTCATGGCCCTCCAGGCTGGCGACGCCGGTATGCAGCAAGAGCGGCGCGATCTGTACGCCGCGCGCCACCAGCCGCGTGATTAACTCCGGCGTGAACGCCCGTCCCGCCGAGGGCATTTCGGCGCTGCCCGTCTCGGTGACGTAGACGCTCTGGTAGTAGTGGAGCGGCCAGCCCTCCCGAACATAGCCGTAGCGGATCGGGAAGCCGTGCCGTTCCAGGTAGACATCCAGCGACGTGGGCAGGTCCAGCGCGGCCCTCCAGAGGCGCACGCGACCGCCTTCGGGCATCGCCAGGTCGCGCCGGTGCGGGGCCAGCAGGGTTGCCGTGCCCCCTCCGGGCAGGCCCAGGACCGCTCCCGCTTTGGCCTCATAGAACGGCGTCGTGCCGTTCTCGCCCGGCAGCCGCAGTTCCACAACCCACCGCTCTTCCGGCAGGCGCGTGGAGAGATGCAGCTCGATCTCCCTGCCATCGGGATAGGTGGCGCGGAGGGCGGCGTTCATCGTGCCGCTGGTATTGATGACCAGCAGATCGCCCGCCTCCAGAAAGCGGGCCAGATCCCGGAACCGCGCGTGGACGATGCGGTTGTCCGCGCGGTAGGAGACCATCAGGCGCACGGCATCGCGAGCCAGGCCGCGCGCCTCCGGCGGCTCGCCCGCTTCCCGTTCCGGCGGCAGCGTGAACTCCCATTCACGCCAAGTAGGAAGCCTCCGCCCGGAGGCGCGCTCTGAGACGCCGGGATCGCGGATCGCAGGTGTCATTGCCGTACCTCCACCGCTTCCAGCAACACACCGGATTCTTTCGCGTTCTGCGCGCCGGTTCCTTCCAGAGCGCGGGCAACATAGCGTCCGCTGGGGTACGTGCCCGAAAGGAGTCGAAGGAAACCGGGCACGCTCTCTTGCGGCAGCGGGCGGTCGCAGATGTCCTCGCCGGGAAACGCCTCCTGGTGCATCTGCGTCCGCATATCGCCCGGGTCCACCCAGTAGACGCGCAGTTCCGGGCGCTCTGCCGCGAGCACGGCGGAAAGCTGCTCCAGCGCCGCCTTGCTCGATCCGTAGCCGCCCCAGCCCGGATAGGACTCCACGCCCGCGTCGCTGGTGACGTTGATCACCCGCGCGCCGGGCTTGAGATCCTGCCGCACGGCCTGGACCAATGCCAGCGGCGCCAGGACGTTGACGCGATAGACCTGCTCCAACATCTCCATCGGGTAGTCCAGCAGGTACGGCTGCGGGCTGGGGCCGAGGATGCTGGCGTTATTGATCAACGCATCCAGCCCGCCAGCCGCCCGTGCCGCCGCCGCTAGCTCCTGTCTGTGCGCTGCATCGGCCACATCCCCGGCGATGGCGATCACGCCCGTCCAGAGCGCCAGTTCCCTGCGGGCTGCCTCGAGCGCTTCGGCGCCGCGCGCATCTATAATCAGCGTCCAGCCGTGCCGGGCCAGCTCTCGGGCCAGCGCCAGCCCCAGCCCGCGCGAGGCGCCTGTGATCAGCGCGACCTGCGCAGAGGCATTATTTTGTGTATATTGCGTTGCAGCCATCGGGTTAACCTCCTTAATTGGATGCCTCCATTCTACATCGCAGGCAGGCGCGATGGCTTCGTACAGAGGTCAAGAGCGATCCCTGTCTGTACAGGCAGCATCGCACCCTGTACCTTCGGACAGGCCTAACATTATCGCGGTAATGGGACGTGTGAGTCTTTTCGGAAAGATGAAGCCGGTAGGATGAAAGGCCAGGCATAATATCGCCGCCATAGGTGGTGCGAGGAACGAGAGACGGGAGGCTTTTAACCAACGGCAATGCCCTTGCCAGCGGAACATAAGCGGGGTATCATAGCGTAGTCTATCGGGTATTGAGAGCGCTTTGTGAGAGTAGAGGTAAGATGGAAGATTGCGTAACCATTGTCGGCGGGGGATTTGCGGGCACGGAGGCGGCCTGGGCAGCGGCGCAGCGGGGCAGCAAGGTCACGCTCTACGAGATGCGCCCGGTCAAGGGCACGCCCGTTCATCACACCGGCGACCTGGCCGAGCTGGTCTGCTCCAACTCCTTCAAGTCGAACCTGCTCACCAACGCCAGCGGCGTCCTCAAGGAGGAGATGCGGCGGCTCGGCTCGCTGATCCTGCCCATTGCGGAAAAGCACCGCGTCCCGGCAGGCGAGGCGCTGGCCGTGGACCGTGAGCCGTTTGCGCGCGAGGTGACGCAAGCCATCGAATCGCACCCCAATATTACGGTGGTGCGCGAGGAGGTGACGGCGCTGCCGGATGCGCGCCCGCTGATCCTGGCGACCGGCCCGCTGACCTCCGATGCGCTGGCCGCCGAGATCGCCAGGCTGACGGGGGGCGACTCGCTCTCCTTCTATGATGCCGTTGCGCCCACCGTCACCTACGATAGCCTCGACCTGACCAAGATCTTTCGCGCCTCCCGGCGCGGCAAAGGCATGGGAAATGCCGCTTCCGGCAGCGTCACGGCAGCCAGCGCGGAGGAGGAAGGAGCGGTTTCCACAGAGGAGGGTATCGGGTGCGGGGGAGCGCCGGCCGAGAGCGCCGACTACCTGAACTGCCCGTTCACCAAAGAGGAGTTTCTGGCCTTCTGGCAGGCGCTGACAGAGGCGGAACTGGCGCCGTTGCACGATTTTGAGCAGGGCGATTCGCCGGAGAAGATGGTCTTCTTCGAGATGTGCGTGCCGATAGAAGAGCTGGCTCGGCGCGGTCCGAAGACGCTGGCCTTCGGGCCGATGAAGCCTATCGGTCTGGTGGACCCGCGCACGGGCAGGCGGCCCTATGCCGTCGTGCAGTTGCGGCAGGAGAACAAGGAGGGCACGCTCTGGGGCCTGGTCGGCTTCCAGACCCGGCTCAAGTGGGGCGAGCAGAAGCGCCTCTTCCATATGATACCGGGCCTGGAGAACGCTGAGTTTATCCGCTACGGCGTCATGCACCGCAATACCTATGTCAACGCGCCGCGCCTGCTGGACCTGACCTGCCAGTTGCGGCAACATCCGGGCCTGTTTCTGGCCGGGCAGATGACCGGCGTGGAGGGCTACCTGGAGTCGGCGGCCATCGGGATGCTGACCGGGCTGAACGCGCACCGCCTGTTACGGGGCCAGCCGCCCGCCATCCCGCCGCGCGAGACGGTGCTCGGCTCCCTGTGCCACTATCTGGTGGAGACCGACCCAAAGCACTTTGCGCCGATGAATTCCAACTGGGGCATTGTGCCGGAACTGCCGCCGCCTCCCATCCGCGACAAGCGTGAGAAGGCCCGCATGAAGGCGGAGCGCGCCCTGGCGGCCTTGGATGCCTTCCTCGTCAGACTGGCAGACGAGCGCTAAGAGAGGTGTTGCTTTTCATCTGCATCTCCGCTACTTCTACGGAGGGTATAGGGCTGCCATGCTCTCTCCCGCTACCTTTATTCACGCGGTCGCAGCGCTGTTCACGGAAGCTTATGAGGGGCCACAGGACGGCTCTTCTTACTGGTTCACGGATAACCAAGCCGGCGCTCTATTACCAACGCTAAGTTCACTCTCGGCGGAAGAAGCCTCTACCTCGCTGGATGGTTCGGGTATGCCAGGCTCTACCATAGCCGCCCATGCGGAACATCTGCGCTGGAGCCTGGCTCTGAGCAACGCTCTGGCGCGCGGGGAACACCCCAACGTAGATTGGGAGGAAAGCTGGTCGGTGCGCACGGTGGATACAGAAGAGTGGAACCGTCTACGCGATGCGTTGCGCGAGGAGTATCAGAGGCTGCTGGAAGCGATCCAAACACGGACGGACTTGCCTGCGGAGTTGGTTACGCCCGGCATAGCCATCGTAGCGCATGGGGCCTATCATCTGGGAGCGATCCGGCAGATGGTCGGCCTGCTGAGACGCGCCTGAGCACAGAAGAGGCGCACCTGGGCGTACTCTTGTTAACGCCAAGCCACATCTCCGACTCTTTTTGCTCCGCGTTTGGCAATTCACTGGGCCGCATACTGGTGCAGCGCGTCGCGATTCAGTTCGATGCCCAGCCCTGGCTTCTGCGGCAGCGCGATCCGCCCGTCGGTAACCGTCAGGTCTTCGATAAGCAGGTCGCGGCGCAGGGGAGACTCGGAGAGCGGCGCGGGCAGATACTCGATGAAGGGGCAGCAGGCGGTCGCCGCGCAGAGATGGGCGCTCGCCGCGATGCCGATGCCGCTCTTCCAGCAGTGCGGCACGATCTGCCGACCGCGCTCCGCGGCGATCCGGGCGACCTTGCGGGCTTCGGTGAAACCTCCAACCCGCCCGACATCCGGCTGAAGCACATCCACCTGGCCGCGATCCGCCAGGTCTAGAAATTCGAAATGCGTATTCTGCCATTCTCCGGCGGCGATGGGGATCGGAGAGCGCTCGTGCAGCAGCGCATAGCCCTCCAGATCATCAATATCAATGGGCGTCTCGACGAAGAAGAGGTTGTAGGGCTGAAGCCGTTCCAGCACGCGCAGCGCATGCTCGGCGCTCGGCCAGGCATAGGCCACATCCACCATCAGCACGAAGTCCGGTCCGACCGCCTCGCGGCACGCCGCCACGATCTCAACTACGGAATCGTCCCTCTCCTGAAGTCCGTTATGCGAGTACGGGCCATTGATGCAGACTTCCAACTTGGCGGCCTGAAAGCCGAGCGCCTGGGCCTGGCGGACTTTCGCGATCAAGGAGGCCCGGTATTCGGCCAGCGTCCTGCCGGTTGGCAGCAGGGAGGCGTAGGGCGTCATCGCCTCTTTGACCGCGCCGCCCAGCAGCGCATAGATGGGAACGCTCAAGGCTTTGCCCTTGATGTCCCAGAGCGCCATGTCAATCGCTCCCAGCGCGCAGATCAGCGCGCCCCGCCGTCCCGTCATCTTGGAGCCACTGTAGAGCTTCTGCCAGACGGCTTCCGGCTGCAACGGGTCGCAGCCGAGCAGCATCTCCTCCAGCCCCAGCCCCATGCAGTGGGTGCCGTGCGCCCGGATGCATTCGCGCGCGACCCAGGGGTTCGTATCGGTCTCTCCGATTCCGACGATACCTTCGTCGGTATGGATCTCCACGACCAGATCGTCCTGCGCGGAGGAACAGGCTTCCGGATCGTAGTCGGGGATCAGCAAGACGTGGCAATCTATGCGCGTGATCTTCACGATTGGTTGCTCCCTAGCGCTCCTAATAAAGCCCCGTACCGCCCTCTTCTTTTAAGAGGAACAAGAGAGGGATCGTCAGGCGCTCTCAGTCCCAGATTTGGAACGGGGCGGAGGGGAACGTGTCATTACGTGCCGCTTCCCCGGACCGCCGCCTTCACCGCCTGCATCTGTTCCATCTGCGCCTCCGAAAGCGAGCCGATAGGGCCCGCTTTCGGGTCCCAGTTCGGTCCCATATCGAGAGTGACAACGCCTCCGGCATCTGTGACGCGCTTCACCCAGCGCGCCCACTCTGCCGCCGGGTAGCGGGTGTCGCGTGCGGACCAGTGGGAGCCGAGGAAGGTGAGGGCGTGCCACTGGGAGCCGTCGAGCCAGCGCGATGAAGGCAGTACCGTAAAAGGCGCATTCAACTCGCCCGCCGTGTAATCTTCCGCCTGGGTCCAGCGGATCACCTTCACGCCCGGGTTGAACGTAACGAGGGAGCGCGGATTGCCGTGCCTGGCTGCCCTGGCATAGACCTCCGCGATGGCCTCCGTGAAGTGGATGTGCTCGTATCCGCCGTCGAACCACCAGCCGGAGACCTTGTCGCCATACCGGTCGGACCACTCCTGGATGACGGTCGCCCATTGGTGGGCGAAGGCGAGATCAACCGGCTGGTCCTGCGGCCCTTCCCGCAAGCCGAACGCTTTCTGCGCCCGGGCGTCCTGGTTGGGGACCTGGCACGGCAGGTAGAGCATCAGGCGGATGCCGTGCGGCTTCAGGGCGCGATAGAGGTCCAGCGGAAGGTCGCGCGTCGCGCACCGCTCTCCAGCAGCGTAGCCGGTGAGGCGATCATAAGTGGCGTTGGGAGAGATGAAGTAGCCGGAGTTCTGTCCGAGCGTAATGACGAAGTACTTCGCGCCGATAGACTCAAGCTGCTTTGCAAGCGCCTCCACGTCAAAGTCCTGGACGCGCGCCAACTCCTGCGCATCACCGGGCAGGAAGTGCATGAAGACGCCGTACCGGGCGGCGTGCAGCCAGTCCGTGCTCCGATCTGGGGAGTCGGTGGAGGCTGCCAGAGCCATGCCCGCGAGGAGCGCCAGGGCGAGTGTCATCATAAGCAGGTTCATTAGCATTGTCCGTTAGCGGGTCTGGAGAAGAAATAGGCATCCTGGCGCGCGCGCAGCGCCCACAACGCCGAGTCGGCGGGCGCCGCCACCATCTCTCTGGTAATCACCGTCCCGCCAGCGACAGGACGGACCAGCCGGTTGCCAGTGGCGAGGTGGGATGGCAAGGGCCGGTCGTCGGCGAGCGGCGCCGCCGGGCCGATGAACGCCTCAATATCGGGGCTGTGGTCGCCTTCAAAGATCGTTCCTGCCTCCAGGTCCCGCGTCGTCCGAAGAAACACGTCGTACCGGGGCTGGTAATCTATCGCGCCGGTGGGAACGCCCAGCAGAGCGGCGGCCAGAATGGAGTTGATCGCCTCGATGCCCAGCAGGTGGTACGGATGGGTGATCAGGGTCGCCGTCCCGTCGCCGTTGTGGCAGACGCCCCCGCCGTTGAGCGCCTCCCGCGCGGCATCATTGGCGGTCGCGACCACGAGAAAGACGCCGCCGCCCAGCCCGGTCTCGTGGGGCCGACGCAGGCAGGTCACGGCATCGAAGACGCCTCGTGTGCGGAGGATGCCGCCCATCACGGTCGGACAGAGCACATGGGGAATCTCGCCAGCATAGACGGCCGGGCAGTGGACGCCGGACGGGAGGTCGGGGACAAGCCCGGTGGCGTTGGCCGCGATCACCAACTCGACGAGATCCCAGTTGCCGATCCGGCCTCGCCCTCCCAACCGTTCGCGCCGTGCTTCGAGATACCGTTCTATCCCTACGCCCGCTTTCGCTTGCTCTCCCCACGGCAGGGGATCAAATATCCGTGCCTCTTCCGCCGTAAGCTGGAGCGTGGCCGCGAGCCGGTCGCGGTCAATATCCATATCGCGCGACTTACCGCCGCAAAGGATCTCCAATCCCAGACGACGCGCCCAGGCGACCAGACCGATCAGCAGCCCGTGCTGGTCCCCGTCCACGGCCGTATAGACCACCCCAGCCGCGTCCGCCAGGCGCTTTAAAATGGGGCCGATAACGACATCGGCCTCTTTGTTGACCATCGCCACATGCCGTCCGTGCCGGATGGCCGCCTCGGCATGGAGCGCACCGGCCTCAGGAATGCCGGTGGCCTCGACAATCACCTCCAGCGGCAGATCCATCAGCAGCAAGGGGTCGGCGGTTATCACCCGCTTCCCGGCCTCGATGGCTTGTAGCGCGGCCTGGCGGCTCTCGCAGAGGGCGCTCTCTTCGTCCGGGAGGCCCGCGCGCCGGTAAGCGTTGCGGGCGGAGTCGAGGCTGAGGTCGGCGGCGGCCGTGATCTCCAGCAGAGGCGCGGAGGCCGCCTGCGCGAGGATACCCGCCCCGAAGTCGCCACAGCCGATGACACCGGCGCGAACCGGGCCTTGCTGCGCTCGGATGCGCCGTGCGCTCGCAACCTCAAGAGACTGCACGCTCAGGTTCATCCTTGCCCACCTTCCTTCCTGTAGAGTGTGCCTGAAACGCCGGATCAAGTGGCTGGAAGGTCTATTCCCAATGCCTTAAACATAACCTGGTTGTAACGGTTGAACTTGCCATAGAAGCGGCGGATTTCCGGGTCGGGATGGTCGCGCCACAAGCGCGGCGGAATCAGCGACACCTCGCTGAGGGAAGGCCGATGCGGATGACCGTAATAAACCTGCACGATCCGACGGTACCGCTCGGTTTTGCGCACGGTCAGGCCGTGGAGTGTCGCGGCATTGAAGAGGATGGCCGACCCGGCCTTGCCATAAAAGTAGACCGTTCCCCCACGTTCCAAGTGGGCCTCTTTGTCCAGCACCTCGCCATCGGCAGGCTCCGGGCTGATGGTGAAGCAGTGGGTCGTCTCGTCCACGTCCGTCAGATAGTAGATGACCTGGGGATAGTCCAGATGCAGCGGGTGCTCCAGCCAGTGCCCTCGGTCACGGTGCCAGCCGGTCGGATGCGCCTCGCTGCTGGCCGGATTCTGGCGCACGGCCAGTTCCTCGAAGCAGACGGGGCCGCCCATCAACCGTTCGACCAGGGCCAACACCAGCGGCTGCCGAATGGCGATCTCAAAGACCGGCTCGGTGAGCAGCAGGTTGCAGTTATAGTCGGGCGCGGTCTGGCAGTACCACATGAAGCGATTGTGCTCCCGGTCGCGATCCATGGCGGCGTTCAGCGCGGCTACCTCTTCCGGCGTCAGCAGATCGGGCAGCGGGACATAGCTGTTGGCCCGGTAGAAAGCGATCTGCGCTTCCAGGTCGGTGAGGGCGGGCACGGCGCTTGCTGTTTCTAGAGACATCGTGTGAAACCTATCCTTTTGGGCGGAGTCTGCTCTTCACTTCCTGTCTGCATTCGTGATAGGCAAGCGCCTCTCCTGGTGTCATCTCTGCGTACAGCAGTATATAGTCACGGATCATGTTTTAAGATCTCTTCCAGGAAGCTTCGGACAGGTCCCCGTTGTAAATATGCGTGAGCGAACTGATTCCTGTAGCTTCTTAAGCAGCCGTAGCAACTCGTATTCTCTGCGCACCTGCAATTACCACGTACTCTCTCAGAGGCGAATTGCAGGCACTCTTTGAGGATGCGCTTATCCTCCAGGCGTGCGACGAGACCAGCCCCGCCTGGTACATTATCGTACAGGATGATAGGAGGCACTACGCCGCTCTCGCTTCCCATGCGTACTGTCGCGTTCAGGTCTGTCGAAGGGACGTCCAGTACCGTAGCTGCGCCTTCTAGCAATGCGTAGGCGAGTGAATAGCCAAACCATACCGGCTCAATGTCCTTTTCTGGCGTTCCGTGAAACCGGATTTGCAATACATCCGTCACAAATTCATGCCCCAGGGAGACATTAGCAAGTTTTCCAGAGCAAGGAACATCGAATGGGGTCTTGTGTTCGCTAAGGCGCTCCCGGAAGCCAGCGCCGCAACGTTCACAGATGTAAAAACCCTGGCCGCGTCGCCCTTCGCAAAGCACAACAAGAATTCCCGGCACAGCTTTTTGCAGACTGATCAGGCTGCCAAAATCAATTTTGTCTCCCTCTTGTCCTTGATGGCGGATAAAATACGGGCGCGTGGTGAATACCTTGACCGGACGGCGCGTGGGCGATTTCGGCCTGTCTCGGTTCGTAGTGAAACCGAACTGAGGGTCTATGTACTCGGTAACTACCATTTGCTTACAGCATAGATCGAATATAGGTCGGGTTTTGCCCTGATACAACTTCCATTCGAACCGATTATGCTTGGCGCAGCGCGCGTACCACCACCGGGGCCATTCTCGTTCAGGAACCTTTTTAAGGGCGTAAGAGGCCCACTCAAGCTTATTGGCAATCAGCTTGCTTGTCGGCGCGAACTCTGCAATCGCAAGGCTGAGATCGCGCTGCAACGATACTTCGCTGGCGTCCTGCGTCTGTTGAATCCTCTGTATATCCAACTCAACCACATCTACCGGAAAGCCGTACTTGGGGATTACCGCTTTGCGCGATAGAAAGGTCAGTATAGGCTCCGAGCGAATAGTATTCCCTCGGCGTTGTGCCCATTGCGCGCCGATATAGTTTCCCTTGTCACGCTCTGCTGCTTCAAACCGACTTACCTGCTCGAAGTCGCCGGAGATTTCCGCCTCTGCCAGAACAAGACGGCTCGCCTCTCCTGCGATACGTTCTATCCACGTTGAATCATTTAGCCCGACTGCCTGCCACATCGCATTAGGAACCACCGAACGCAATGCCGGTTCAAGGTCCATTGAATGTTCACACAGAAAGGCGTAAATGTCCGTGCTGGCAGTAGGTTGAGTTAAATCAACGCAGAAATCCTGCACCGTTCGGAAGCGATCCGGCCTGGCGCGGAAAAATGCGGATAGCCCCAGAGCGGTCATGTGCCGCAGGATAATCTTCTCATTCCGCAAGCTCAGAACCGGCGACTGGACTTTGCCGCGCAGCATCCGTTCCGGCTCGATAAAGTGATAGAGGTCGTGCGGCATACGACGGCAGTAGGTAATGGCAAAGCCGGGATGTCCGCTTCGCCTCCCGGCTCGCCCGACCCGTTGCGCGTAGTTGAAGGCTTCTGGCGGAACGTTACGCAGAAATACGGTATCCAGGTCGCCTAAATCTACGCCAACCTCAAACGTCGTGGAACAACTCAGCACATGAATCTCGCCTTTCTTGAAGCCCTCCTGAAACTCGCGCGCTTTTTCGTTAGCCAGTTGCGCTGTATGCTCTTCTACACGTAGCGGGACCGGAGGCAGTTGCTCGTAAAGAAGGCGATAGTGGTTAGATTCCAGGTCACATAGGCGAACCTTTTCTAGCGTTCCGAGGCACGTCCCACGCGGACAGATATTTTCAACGGTTATGGCTTGGAGACGCCCACATACGTTACAGCGAAATAAACTCTCTTGCGGTGCGATGGGATGTAATCGCCACCATTCCGGATTGAGCCAGAATGTATCCTTCGCGCTACGTCCTAAGAGATTGGCCTGGCTGTTGTCGGTTAGTTTTTCCCATGCGGAGTTAAGGGCCACGATTGCGTATCCGCGCGCCTCCGACTCTTCCATTCCCCTCGCCATCAGGAGTTTAGTAAGCAGGCGCGCGCGCTTGCCTCTAGCGCCGATCCATTGCCGCGTGCCCTTCGGATTTTTTCCCTCGCCACCCCGCCAATAGGCGATCTGCGTGGCTTGTAGATTGAGGTCGCTCCATCCAAGCGAGATGTTCTGTCCAGCGCGAAGCTCGACGGCGCGACTTGTTCGTAACGTATCCAGCAACAAGACACACAAATACCATGCTTCCTGCTCCGAAAGCGACCAGGGGGATTGTTGAAAAATGGGTAGGACGTGAGATAAAGCCTCGCACGGTATATCCCAGCGCGCCAATCCGACGCCTGCCAGAGAGATACGCTGCTCTTCTGTTAAGAATTCCCGGTAGAGCGCCCGCCAGATATTCTTGCGAATGGTCAATTCGTCATCGGAAGGCTCTTTTCGGAAGACCTTGCGATGATACTGGTACGCTCGATCCGCGAGGCTGCTCAGGGCAATTCCTTCTGATGGGCAGGGGGAAAAACTCCGGGCGACTCGCAGTACCATATGTCGGCTGAGCAGATCGCGATACGAGTCTTCCAGATACCAGGCGAAAAAGGCGGCCTCCTGCCGCCCATCGGCAAATGCCAGCATCTTCTTGCGCTCCTCAGGAAGATGCTGATAGAGAGTGGTCGCAATGACGACATGAGGGCCATCCGTGCCGTGAATTACTTCCCGTACTGGATCACGTCCGGCAGCCGTATAGTCGCAGTTTCCGCAGCGAGCCAGTTCATCCGCGCGGTCTTCTTCCTTGCATTCCTCTTCCCGGACTACCGGCAAGTGACTATTAGGCCCACACATACATCCTGGGCTGTCTTTGCCTATAGCGCCACAGCGGACACACAGCCGATAGATCTCTCTCTTTCTTGTTTCGTCTTCATCCTCTTCCGCTTCTTGCTGCTCGTTCTCTAAAAGCCGGAGAAAAGTTGCGCCAAAGTTTTCATCGCTTGTATCACGAATCGGTTCTGTAACTCGATTAGGAAACGTCCTGAGTTTCTTCGATACAATATAATGCTGTCCACATTCGCGACATAATGCGACTTCAAAGGCCGGACTCTCTCCCTCTGTTCCTTTGCGATCCAGAAAGACTTTCTTCGTCGGCCAGTAGGAGATAAAAGCGCCTTCGAGGGAACGCAGGAACAGGTGATACCGCGCCGATAACAAAGGAGCATTGGTAGCAGGGTCTTGCGCCTGCGTCAAAAGCTCGACGAGCGCCAATAGAGCGCCCGTTTGCTCTAGTTCTGGTAATTCTGGAAATATCTCACCGGCGACATCAGCGACACGGAGCGGCCTCTCGATAATGCGCTGGCGGAAATCGGCAGCGCGCCTGTCTGCTTGCAGGAGCGCGCCGAGAGCGTGCGGCAAGTACTCCTGCCCGGATAGAAATACGCCCAACGTGTCTGCCCATTCCCAAATCTGAGACAGGGCTTTGGAATCGGACTGACTTAATGCTGCTTGCAGAGACGCATAGGCATAAGGCGGGAGTATCCTGGGGCCGGACGTAGGAATGGGAACCGTTTCCCCGAAAGTCACATCGTTTGCATCGAACGCCTCGTCGAACAAGTCAGAAGCGAAGCGGGCGACGGCTGTCTCGCGGTCATCACCGTCGTTGACGAGCGTGGCGCTTGTCGCGATACATCGAAAAGGCGCTTTCCGCCCGCCTTCGCGCAATCTCTGTTTCAGACGCCGCAGGAGCATCGCCATTTCGATGCCGCGTGCGCCGCGATATTGATGCGCCTCGTCCAGCACGAGAAACGTCCACCAGCGCGCATTGCCTTGATCGAACAGAGGGCTGTCATCAGGGCGAAGAAGCAGATACTCCAACATGGAGTAGTTCGTCATCAGGATGTGCGGCGGCGTATTCCGCATCTCCGACCGCAGGACAAGTTCACCGGGCAGGCGCTTATCCAGAAAATCTTGAGCATGGCGGCGGGAATCTTTCTCGTCTTCTGGCGTCTCTCCAATGTACTGCCCGAATGTAAACTGAAAGGCGGATTGTTTCTCCTTCAGCCGCTGGCAGATGTCGCCGAGGCGTTCGCGCTGGTCATTTGCCAGTGCGTTCATCGGATAGAGGATGAGCGCCCGCACGCCAGGGCACAGGTCGCCTGCCAGCCACTCGCGATAGAGGTGTAATAAAATAGGGTAGAGAAAGGCTTCCGTTTTCCCACTTCCGGTTCCCGTCGCTACCACAACATTATGCCCTGCTAAGGCTCCTCGAATCGCCTGCTCCTGATGGCGATACAACGGGCGATCTCCCTGCAAGGCCCACAGGAACCCCGCTTCCGGTTCTTCCTGCAAGAGTTGCCGGAACAGAGCGCGCGGCGTCGGTCCCTGCTGAAACACAGGTGTGGCTTCTAGAAACGGCCCCTTGCTTAAATGACCATTGCCTAAAGCGTCCTCGAAAGAATCGCGGAAATCAGAGTCCCGAAAGTAAAAGGTGGTTTGTAGGTACTGCCGATAGCGTTCCTCTACCTGCTGAGAGAGCAAAATCGGGTTCATTGTGCCTCCGGTCATTTAGCGCAGTTCACAGAATCGATCTCTATGACGTTCTATCAGATGACGGGCCATATCTTGCGGGCTAGGGGCTTCCTGCTCGAAGGAGCAGAACCTACATCGATAGATATGCGGCAGGTTATGCAGAATGTTCTTGCGAATTTCGTCCACCTTTGTAACCACACTCCACGTTAACTGGATTTTGCCAGACCTTCGGTCTGCTTTTTGACATTCTTCTCTTACATGCTGCGCGATGAGGCTGGTTGGGTTTCGGGTATCATCGCCGCGAACATAGTGCCCGCAATAGCTGCATTGGTAAATGTTGGGAGGTAGGTGTAAATGCGAAAAACGAGAGCGCAACTCTTCATAGGTAAGTGAGCGGAAAGAATCGGAGGCGTGACTGGAAGCAATATGCGCCCGCATCACGTTTTCATCAGTCGCTATAAAGGAGCAGAACTTGCATCCGATACAGACCGATAACGTTCCCACGACCAAAATATGTTCCTGGCGCTGGCGATAGATCCAGATGTATAGCGGCCAGTGCCCCACCTTTTGCCGCTCCTCTACATCGCAGAGTTCGCTTAACCGAATCGAAACGGTATCGTCTGTGCGCTTTAGGAGAAGCTGCCTGGCACGCGTATATTCAAAGCCTACCGCAATTTTATCTGCCCAGCCTGCGACGGGTAGGCGCAGATAAAGCACTTCCTCCGAGGTTGGAGAAAGATCATGGCGCGAGAGGGCAACAGGTTGATCGCTCCATGCCTTCTGCTGTCCAAAAGACCACCAGAGCCGTTCGATGCGAATCAGGCACTCTGTTTCCGCGCCATTATGTTGCCTGATATGCCAGCGTGTCTCGTCACAGTTTGGATCGGCGGGTATAGCTACGAGCGTGCTATCAAGACTTTTGGCGATCTCAATATTCTGAGGCATCCCCTTTGCGCGCTGAATGTCGCACCCAAATTGATGCATGAAAGTAACGTATACTTCCCCGTGTCCCTCTGGCGGCGGGACAGGAGCAGGCTGGCGTATATCTATTGCGTCCAGGAATGCCAGATAGCGAAAGTCTATGCTCTCCATCATACGGTTGTTTGCGTCGTAGAACCGCAGGAAAAACCATCCGCTCTTGCGCGCCGCAACATCAAGCGGAAGTTGCTGGTCTTTTCCGATTGGATTGCAAGGAAATTGCATCCGCCATCTTCCTTCACCGATACCTTCCTCTCCAACAACAATGGTAGAGACTTCCTCCCAATCTCGCGCATGGCGGGCGCGGATGCATGGCAACTGCTTTCCAAAGAGCGGCCCTACGTCATCACGCGCGTCCTTGATCCTGTGACCTACAAGTTCAAAATGGGAGGATTTGGTTTGGGGGCTCACCACACCGCCGTTTGGCGTTATAAAGGCGATTCGGGACTCGCTATGCTTCGTAATCTCAAAGAAGTGCGCCAAACAGCCATCTAGCGAGACAAACTCCGGCTCTATGGATGCTGGACCAGCTTGCTTCTCATCGCGTTCCCAGTTATCAGGGGCCACGACAAGGTATCGTCCCGTAGCGGGGTGATCTACAAGGCGTCCTTCATCGGCATTAGCGCCGCTCAACTTGAAAATCAGGTAGCCTTGACTTCCCACTTCCGTAGTAAATCTGCTTTCTGTCTCTGAGTAAACGTCCAACAGACCAGAGGTCGCGTGTAGTAACCAACCGTTTTCTAGCCGCTCGTCCGCTTCCAGAAGATTACCATTTTGCCGCACCGTTAGAGTTGCACTATTAGCGAACTTTTCCGGCACCTCAAGAGCAATCAGCCATTTACGCCCAAGGTTGCGACAAACTAACTCAGGCAGGAGGGTAGCTTGCTTGACCGTTGCTCGCTCTCGTGGTTTGAGTAGCAGGTCCTGAGCTCGTCCTCTGCCACCGCCACCGTGCTGATCAGGCCGAAGGGATGGTTTTAACCCTACGGATGGGCTGAGTCCCTTCCCATTCTGGATAGCAGTCTTCGCAGCTACTTCATTTGTCGCAGGGATGGAATCAGCGCTGCTCGAATCAGTCACATTAGGGGGATAAGAGACAGTCTTATCTACGGGGGAAGATGGGAACGGTGGGCCAGGCAAAACCTCTATAATTGCAACAGGAGTGTTGGCAACGTCAGGTACACTGTCTGTTTGTTGTTCTTTTGGTGGTTCCGATAAGCCCTGCTCGCCGGGCAAGGAGGCTACAACGACAGCAATGTTAGGAGGTGGTAAGGGCAGAGGAGTCGCTGTATCTTCTTTATCCCACTGTTCAGATAATGCAGATGTATCCGAAGTTCGCTCGGAATTATCCTGTGGCTGCCGGATATCCCCGTGTTGGAGTTCTATCTTGCACGAGTAGGAATCCAGCCTATTTCGCCGTAAGCGTAAGAACCATCGTGTAAGAACCACACCGAGAATACTTCCTGCTGATAAAGCAACGGCCCACGATCCGCATTTCATCGGTCTGCTTCCTTTCACCCCAGTTTTCCTGGCATCCTTAAGGTCGCTAACGGCCTTCTGCCTCAGAGAACCGAGTTAGCTAATCTGGATTCTACGGCATCATCTTTGTACTGCTTATCCTGGCTACTCCTATTCACCAATCCCCGCCCGGCGCCAAGAGGCACACATCCGAAAAGCGGTAGATGCTTAATCTTCAATTCGCTAGCCTGCTCGCCCTGTCCTGCCGGACGACCATGAGGAGACGAAAACTGTAAAAAATACTCCCACATCTTGGCTCAAAACCACACTTACCGATGGTAAATCTACCATACCGGCAGTATAATAACCCCAGTTGCTATCTTGCTCGTCGCTCGCTTTCTGTGCAGCCTGGCTTCTGAAGGTCAACCTCCGCCGATGAACTCCACCGACACGCCAGCCCCTAGGGGACAGGAACCCTCCCCAACGACCAATGCGCGACCTCGCTCCCCCAACGCCTCAACCTATCGGTGGGCTGTGGTGGGGATGCTCTGGTTCATCTGCTTCTTTAACTATGCCGACCGGCTGGCGATCTTCTCCGTCTTTCCGGTGCTGGAAAAGAAGTACCATTTCACGAAGTCCGAACTTGGCCTGATCGGGGCCATGTTTACCTGGGTCTATGCGGCGGCCGCGCCGCTGGCGGGTCAGGTCGGCGACCGGTACCCACGCAAATGGGTCATCCTGGGCGGGCTGTACGTCTGGAGCCTCATCACAGGGCTGACCGCGCACTGCACAAAGGTGTGGCAATTTGTGCTGGTGCGCGGGGCGGAAGGGCTGGGAGAAACCTTTTACATGCCGGCCTCGATGGCGCTCATCAGCGACTACCACACTCCCGCAACACGCTCCCGCGCTATTGGGCTGCACACGACGAGCGTCTATGCCGGGACCATCGGCGGAGGCGCGCTGGCGGGATGGATGGGGCAGAAGTACGGCTGGCAATCGCCTTTCCTGGCGCTGGCCATCGCCGGAATCGTCCTGGGATTTGTCCTGCACACCTTCATTCGGGAACCGCGCCGCAATGAGGCCGAGCGGCAGGAGCGCGGCGGCGCGCTAGAGGCCGGCGAACCGGAACGAATCCCGATGTGCGCGTTCCTGGCCGAATTC
>DASRGZ010000147.1:0-14364 GCA_035650735.1 Chthonomonadaceae bacterium | reverse complement strand
GGCAAGGCGGAGGCAGGGGCCCTAACCCTGCCGACGGCCAGTATTCGCAACCCTTCCACCTTGATGTTGATGTCGCAAGGCGGAGGCAGGGGCCGTAACCCTGCCGACCCTGGCAGTCCATTGCAGGCCCGACCCTGGCAGCGCCCCACAGCGGCAGGGTTCAGCCTGCCGGCAAAGCCAGGCAGGACCGAAAGAGAAATGCAAAGGACATTCAGTATCTATCGGAACTGCCCTGACCGCGCCTCAGATCGTGAACGCGCGCTTCCCTTCCAGCGTAAAGGGCTATCACAGCGCAGGAGCCCCATGTCACTCGCCAGCGCCTGGATAGCCTCCATCGCCTGCGAGGCCAGCCGGCGACCACGCCACCACAGGCAGGCGTAGAGCACGGCGAGCAAGGCGGCGATCACGGCCAGGAAGAGCGTCTGCCCGTGGAAGGCCAGGGCCGTCGCCGCCAGGCCGAGCGCAGCAATCGCGCGGGCATATTCGCTTGGCCGCAGACGATATCGTACGCGAATCAGGCGCTTGCCGCTGCCATGATTCTCCTGCGCCGTACAGACCTGCAGGACGGTCCAGGGATGGCAGTGGATTTCCAGATCCCAGTCATTCCAGCCCGAGTCCACCCGGGCCGCCCAGCGATGGTTGGTCAGGTAGCCGACGATACTTCCCAGCAGCTCGGTGCGGTCACGCCACGATTCATCCCAGAACTCCATAATGCGAACGCCCGTAAGCGGCAGCCGCAAAGGCGCGTTTTGCAGCTTCGGCTCGTGGGTGGGCAGCGGCGGGAACAGTCGCGTCCGGTAACGCCACCAGGAGCGCACCAGAGGCTGTAGGTAGCATAGCCCGGCGACGACCAGCCGCGACTTGATGCTTTTGTATTTGGGATCAATGGGGGCCTGCGCTGCGCGGAGAGCGGCAACAGTAAACGACAGGCCAAGCATGGCCGGAGCGAGGATGCTGGCGGCAGACCCTATCCCCCAGAGCATGCACAGCAGGAGGGCGATCACATGCCACTCCAGCGTGCCCGGCAGCAGAGTCCAGTGCGCGGCAGGGGGCTGATAGAGGGTTTGAAACAGTCCCTCGCCGAATGTACCGCGATAAATGACCGGGCCGCCGAGCTGCAAACCGGGCTCGGCACCCCCATAGAGGGTTCCCTGCCATTTGCTCTCGCCCCGGCCATTGAATCTATCGGGATGCTCAAACCAGAGGAGCGCTTCCGCCTCGCCGTATCCGGCCTGCTGCTTCAGGTAGGTGCGCGGCGTCTGGCGGCGATGGTGCCAGACGAACGCGCCCGGTGCGAAGGTGATCCACATTCCCGCTTGCTGCAGCCGCCAGCAGACATCCACATCATCGCCCGCTTTGCGGTACTGCGGGTTGAAGCCGTTGATAGCCTCCAGGGCCTTACGGCGAAAGGCCATATTGCACCCAGGAATATGCTCGGCCACCTGATCATTAAGGAGGACATGGGTGGGTTGTCCCGGCGAGGCGGCGACACAGGCCGCAAGCCAGCCATCCTCCGGCGTCAGGTTGGGCCCGCCGACCGCCGCGGCGCCGCTCTGCTGCAGCGGATAGACCAGGTGCGTCAGCCAGGCGGGGTCGGCAAAGCAGTCGGAGTCGGTGTAGGCCACAACCTCCCCCGTGGCCGCGCGTAACCCGGTGTTGCGCGCGACGCTCAAACCTTGATTTTCCTGGTAGATATAGCGGACGTGCGGGAAGCGCGCTGCGATCTGGGCCGTGTTGTCTGTCGAGCCGTCGTCCACCAGAATCACCTCGTAATCCGGGTAATCCAGGTGGCTCAAGGAATGAAGACACTGTTCCAGGGTACGCGCGCCGTTATAGGAGCAGACGACGACCGACACGCGCGGAGTCTCCGCCAGCGCTTCGGCAGGAGAGCAAGTGAACACGCCACGCAGCGCAAAGTAGCTCTCTTTGGGCGAGCGGTCTGCCCGTGTGATCCCGAAGGCCCAATCTTCGATTTGGTAGCCGCCGGTGAACCAATCGTCGGTCCAGGAGAAGACAAAGGCCCCGGCCAGTCCCAGCAAGAACGCTTCCTGCAGATGGCCGGAGAGAAAGGCGGCCTGCCCGGCCTCGCCGTGCCGCAGCGTATCCATACCGATCTCGCCAAGCACCAGAGGCTTACCACCGACCAGATTTTGCAAGCGGAGCAGATAGCGGCGAAACGCCTCTCGGTCGTGCAGGTAGACGTTAAAGGTGGCAAAGTCGGCAAAAGAGAGGTCCAGATACTCCGTAGGCGGGTAGTTGGCGTAGGTGATCAGCCCGTCCGGGTCTTCCTGTCGGGCCGCATCCGCCAGCTCGGCCAGAAAGCGCTCCACGCGCGCCGCGCCATGCCAGCGGACGATATTAGCCGGGATCTCATTGCCAATGCTATAGGCCAGAACGGAGGAATAGCGCCGACCCCGTCGGGTCGCCTCGCGGACGGCCTGATACGCCTCGCGCCGGGCCTGGGCGCTCTCCAGAAAGCAGAGATGTTTCGACCAGGGAATATCTATCAGCAAGCCGATATTCTGCTCCTCCGCCGTTTCCAGGAGCCATGTGGGCGGCGAGTAGTAAGTACGAATCGAATTAATCCCTGCCGCCCGCATCTGGGCGAAGTCCCTGCAAACACGATCCGGTGTCGGGAAGGGATGCCCCTGAGGGTTTGGCGCGAACGGCCCGTAGGTCGCACCGCGAATAAGCCAGCGGCCGTTTCCGCGCGCAAAGAACTTGCCCTCTGTGCGCGCTCGCCCCTGACAGCTTGCCGCGATGATAGGTTGATCTGTGGCAACCATGTCGCTACGTATCCTGGCAGCACTCCGATAACTCGTGTGCCAGGCTCCTCCACATTAATATGGTTGGATTACGGTTCACCCCCGCGCGGGTAGGAAGCGCGCAAGGCAGAGCGAACGACGCAGCTAGCGCCTCGGTTCACCCTCGCGCGGGCGGAAAACAGGTTAAGCAAGCTACCGGGCTTTTCGCCCATCTTGGTAGCTTACATACTGCCAATGCGAAAGGGAGCGGGCCGGTAAAAAGTAGGATTGTTGCAACCAACCATATGGCTGGATTCTATCGGCCCCCAGGATGCTGAAGAGGAGGCAAACGGCGGTTGGTAAGAGGAGAACCTGATAACGCGGTTCCAGCGTTGTGTGCATTATACCCGCTACTCCTCAATATTGCATAATGTATGCCAAGACGCGCCAAGAAAACTTAGTTAAAACTATTTAGGGACAATTTTAGAGTCCCTAACACAACTTGGCTATGAGGCTCTCCCCTCACCCCGGCCCTCTCCCTGCAAGGCAGAGGGAGTACGGTTCTGTTAGACGCTCTTAGTTCGGGTTAAGGGCGCTTCCACGACCTGAGCCACAGTCACGCCACCCAATTCCTAAAGCAAGGTATCCACTTGAAGGTCGTGAGCGAGCGGCTAGGACACTCCACTACCAGCCTGACAGTAGGTCAGACTCCAGACAGATAGAGAGAACCAGGCCCGAAGCCGTTGAGGGGCGCTTAACTACATCGCCGGAGGAATCTCTAAAATCTATCCCGAATTCCTGATATTGCCAGACAGAACCGCCCAGGAGATGGAGCGCGACGCAGGATCTGGTAGAGTTCCGTAGGTGAAGAAGATGGCAAAACTAAGGTATTGGAAGAGGAGATCCTGGAAGGAACCAGCGCAGAACTTGCCGAGCAGCTTCGCCTGCCAGAGAGGGCCGATAGGTGGTTTCGTGTTATTCCCCTCCCTAAGAGAGAGCAGCCAGAGCCGACCCCGGAGGAGATTGCCCAAGCCGATGCACGGTTTTTACGCCATAGGGTGAATCTTGGGTACGCAGTGGATCTCGATAACGAGCAGATAGATGCTGATCTTGCATTTTGAGCAGGAAGGATTTACGCGACTGCTCCTACCCTAGATGGGTCGGTTTCCACCCCCCAATTGCATAGCAGCATGGATCGATCTTCTACAAACCAGGCCATTCCTCCGGTGCTGCCGCGTCCGAAGCAGCGGTTGACGGCGCGGGCGATGCTGGAAGTTAAGCGGCTGAGCGATCCGCGCCTCCATCCCGACGGGCGGCGTGTTGCCTTTGTCGTGACCGAGGCGGACTTTCACGAGAGCCGCTGGGTCAGCCACCTCTGGCTGACGGAGTGGATGCCTCCGGATGAGGGCGAGGACGAGGCGGGCGCGATAGCGCCGCAGGCCGGGGAGACGCACGGCAGCGCGCCCGAAAGCGGCGCCGAGGGCGAGGAGGGCCATGAAGAGGATCTGACCCGGCAGCTGACCTTCTCGCATGAGGGCGAGTCCCACCCGAAATGGTCACCGGATGGTCGGTATCTCGCGTTCCTCTCGGCGCGGCCCGACGAGAGCGAGCCGCCGCCCGGCGCTGAGGAGGATGAGGACGAAGAGCCCAAAGACCAGCTCTGGATACTGCCGATGGACGGCGGTGAGGCCCGCCGACTGACCAACATGCCGGAGGGCGTGCTGGACTACGAGTGGACGCCCGACAGCCGAACGCTGATCTTTCTGGCCCCGGAACCGCGCGCCCGCCCCATCGAAAGCGTCCGCAAGGAGCGCCTGCGCCAGAAGAACGATCCCGTGGTCGAGCATGAGGAGCGCCTGCGCCGCCAGGTCTGGCGCGTGGATATGGAGGAGCGCAAGCCCAAGCTCCTCTTCACCGGCGACTACGGCCTCTCGGAGCTCGCGCTCTCGCCCGACGGCAGCCGCCTCTGCTACGCCACCAACTACACCGGCGAGTGGAACGACTACCACCAGGTAGACCTCTACGTGCGTCACCTGGAGAGCGGCGTCACCTACAAGTTGGTGGAGCGGCACGGCGGCAAATATCGGCCCCGTTGGTCGCCCAACGGCTATCAGATTGCGTTCCTCTCCTGGCTCGATGCCAACCTATCCTATTCCCGCGAGTGCCTGTTCGTGGCGGGCGTGCCCAGAGACGCTCCTGGCGGCGTCGAACTCGCATACGGCGCGCAGGCGCCGGGAATCACCACCTGCCGCCTGCTCACCGACGAGACCTTCGACCACGACCTGCATGAGTACATCTGGTCGCCCCAGGACGATGCCATCTACGCCTTTGCTGCCGTCCGTACCGGGGACGCGCTCTACCAAATCCAGGCGGGAGCCGCAACCCGGACGAACGTGGGCGGCCCGGCGGCGGAGTGTCATGGCCTGGACCTGAATGCCGAGAGCGGCGCGCTTGTGTTCGTGCAGGAGACCGAGACCGCCTTTGAGGAGGTCTACCTGCGGGACGGGCAGGGCGAAATCCACCAGTTGACGCGGATCAACGCCGAGTTTGCCGAAAGCTACCGTTTGCCCCGGCAGGAGGTGGTGCGGTGGACGAGCGGCGACGGCACGCCGGTCGAGGGCGTGCTGACCTATCCACTGGACTACCAGGAGGGAACGCGCTACCCGCTCATCGTGCAGGTACACGGCGGGCCGAAGGGACGCGCCACCCATACCCTGCTCGCCTATAGCTTCCCGCCCGTCTGGTCGGCGGAGGGCTACGCGGTGCTGCGGCCCAACTTCCGGGGCAGCGAGGGCTACGGCAACGCCTTCGCCATCGCCAACCGCCGCGACCTGGGCGGCGGCGACTTTGATGACATTATGGCGGGCGTGGATTGGGCCATCGCGCGCGGCCTCGCCGACCCCGAGCGCCTGGGCATCATGGGCGGCTCCTATGGCGGCTTCATGACCAACTGGGCCATCGGCCACACCGACCGCTTCAAAGCTGCCGTCTCCATGTTCGGCATCTTTCATCTCCAGACCGATTACAGCAACTCCGAGCTGTCGCGCTGGGACAACGAGTACCTGGGCGCCTTCTACTGGGAAGACCCGGAGATCTATCGCCGCCTCTCGCCCGGCACCTATATCGAGAACATCAAGACGCCGACGCTCATCCTTCACGGCGATGAGGATAATAACACCTTCATCAGCAATTCGAAGGAGCTTTACCAGGCGCTGCGCCACCGGGGCATCACCACCCAGTTCGTCCACTACCCGCGCGAAGGACACGGCCTGCGCGAGCCTAACCACCGGCTGGACGAGATGCGGCGCTGCCTGAACTGGATGGATCGCTACGTGCGCCACGGCGGGGAGAACCGCGCCCTCTACCGCATCGGGGATAAGGTTCCCGCTCCCGATGGCCCGCTGGAGCTTTGCGTGGTGAGCGCCGAAACGTCCACCTTTCTGGGCCAGCCGAAGCCGGAGGAAGAGCGGCCCACTGCGGAACAGACGGCGCTGCTGGAGGTGACGTTGACTCTGCACCACCGCGACGCGCACCGGCCCGCGTCTCCGCTCACCCTCCGGATGAGTGACCTGCGTCTGGAGCCGCGCCTGTTTACTCTCGGTGAGCAGGCGATCCATCCGGGGATCGCGGAGCCGCTCCTGCCCGTCGGCGTGCCCCTGAGCGTGCCGGGCGGCAAGGTGCTGGTCGAAGGCGACAACCTGCATACCGCCCAATATCCCGATCCGGATACGGGGCAGTTGGCCTTTGCGCTCTCCGCCGTGTTCCGCGTGCCCAAGGGGAGTGGTGACTACTTGCTGCGCGTGGCCGACTTCCCCCCGGTCTCCCTCGTATGGGCTGCCGAAGCGGAGGAACACCGGGGCGAGGAGGAAACCGCGCAAGCAGCAGTATAATTTCTATTCCAGCTTGTCAATTGCCTGGCGCTATGGCGGGGCTGGCTGAAATAACCTCTTTCCGCAAAAATGCGGTCTTATGGCATGGTTCTTGCAAGTCCTGACGAGCAGGTGCGCGAGGATTTCTGAGCCGTAGGTTCCGACCCACCTTCCCTCTCTCGTCATATGGCCTCGCTTGCCTGCCATCCAGGCGCCAGCGAGGCCATTGCGTTCCTAAGAATTACCGTTTCGTGCAGTCCTACCGTGATAGCAGTAGGGCGGATGGAATGCGGCCTAATCCGCAAACATGAGGTCGGTGAAGAATAGCACTCCCTTCGGCGTCCCCAGGAACGTCTGCGGGATGTTGAACCGGAAGTAGATACGGCGGAGCTTCCTGAGATCGACCCCCGGGAAAGCGGTCAGGGGAATGCGGACCGTGTTGGCCGCCATATGCGGCACGGACCACAAGTTAATGCCACTGGTAGGGTCAGGCATCATGCCGTTTCGGTCGCCGGGCGGATAGAAGAGAACACGACCAGCAAGAGGGATAGCGCTCACGGTCGTCGAGGCCGCCCTGCCCATGCTATCGGCAAATGTGATCGTGAAGTCCTGATTTCTGCCGGGCCTATTCCTGTCATCGCTGAAGTCAACGCTAACCCGGAACTGAAAAACCCTGAAACCTGACACATTCTCTGCCGCGACGGGCAATTCGGTGTAGTAGATGGCGCTTCTACTCTGCCAGGCGATCTTGAGCAGGTTCCGGCCATCTGGAAACGGAGTATGAGCGTCCCGGAGTGCATTCTCCGGCAGAGGAAGGCAGCCCGACAGAAAGCCGCATAGCATATAGGGGTCCAGAAGCTTCTGATCTACAACGCCGTTCAGTTCGTTTCTATCGTTGGGCGTCTCCCTCATCGCTGCGTTTGGATTGAGCGGGTAGGCGTTGACGAGCCGTCGCGTGGTCGGCGTATCGGGCGGATGGTAAGAGACGAACATCTTATCTCCCATGGCCGTTGCGGGAAAAAGCATATCCCCTTTCAGAAGCTGTACAAAGGCATTATTGTCGCCGGTCTCATTGCCCACATAGCGGCGGAAGAACGCCGTGACAATGCCCAATCCGTTGGCCTGCTGCTGCGCCTCGGTCAGCCGATTCGGGTTGGGCGGCATCCCCATGGGCGGGCAGCCGCAGGCTGGATCGTTGGCCCGGTCCAGGCGTATTGTCTCGTAGGGAACCGGAGGCTGCGGATCCTGACTGAACGCTGCGGTCTCGCACCAGTCGTCTATGGCTCCGGAAGCGGACGGCCCCGTACTGGGACTCCAGACCGTGTTGTAATAGTTGTGATTGGCTCCCATCACGAGGAAGGTGTGTTTGGGGGCCGGGTCGCCCGCCAATAGGTAGCGGACGTGATCGTAGTAATGCATTCCCGCTAATCCCACGTCCCCATCGCAGTAGGGCAGGACCACGCCCAGAGGGATACGGGTGATCTGGATGAACCGGAAATAGGTGGGGGCGATGAGCAGAACGGCTTTGATCGTGAAGCGGGTGTATTCGGGCAGCAGCCCGAAGGCGGCCACGCCCTCGCCGCCGCGCGAATGGCCCATCAACCCGACTCGAGTGCGGTCTATCTTCCCCTTGAGCGCGTCTCCGACGGCGCGGTTCGCTGGTGTGTTCGCATTGCCCGTGAAGGCGGCGGCGCCCATGTCGTTGATTCGATCCAGAAGCATCAGGTGCTGTCGGATGACCTCCGCCCGCGCCCGTGAGCCGGCGTCTCCGTTGGGATTGGCCGGCGTCGGGAACAGGAAGTTGTCATAGGCGTTGATGCCGTTGGCGCTGATGGAGACGACGATATATCCCTGAGTGGCGAGCCGCTGCGCGAGGTAGTCGTACCCCAGGTAGCTGTCTATGCGTACCTCCGCCGGCGCACAGGGCCATTTGAACTGAAGCAGGGACACCGGCACCTGATTGGGAGGAATCCCGATCAGTGTGGCTCCGACGCAGGTGCCATGGCGTCCATGGAGAAGGATTATCAACGGATAGGGGCCTGTGCTGAGGCCCGGAGGTGGGTTCGGCGGCAGGGTCGGGATGCGCACGGCAGCGCGTATCTCCACGCGCTTTGGACCAATTGACGCCGGGGGCGCAGGAAAGTTGAAATCGGTCGGTAGATAGGCTTGATCGCCGAGGTCGTAGATCATGCGCGCTGAGGCCACATAGGGCCCAGGCGCGGCGGGGTCCGTCTGCGCTTGAGCCACCTGCGCGCAGATGAGCGGCACGAGGGCCAGGAGCGCGGCCAAAGCGCACAGCGCGTTCTGCCGTTTCCTGCCGTTGGGTAGGAAGTGTCGCATGGTTTCCTCCTATTCTTCCACAATCGGTTCTCGGGAAGAACCGTCCAAACGAGTGAGAAGAGAAGTGCCCAAACTTATGCTTAAGGGACGGGCCGTTGTGGCGGAAAACCGGGCAATTTTCAGGCAGAATCCGCAGCGTCAGTCTGTATAGAAATTATTTAGAGGAAATAGTATACAGCGATAGTATAGAGGATAGTCGGTGGAAATGCAAGAGGTTTTTGACCCATCAGGCCTTGCTGCTCCGGTCATTGCTAAGCGGTCATGACGGCACCTGAGGAGGTGGCACGATGCATAGGCTATTCAGAAGCGCATTGGCTCTATTTGCGTTGCTGGCGTTCGCCCCCACGGCGTCCGCCCAACTGGTGATCGAATTTCCTTTCGTGGATGCGGGCGACCTGCCTGAGACGGCCCTGATGACCCGCGGGCCTGGGCCGCTCAGTCGAATCATTGGACGCATCAGTAGTCCCGCAGACATCGATCTGTTCTGCATCAACATCATCAACCCGGCTATATTCATGGCGACTACCGTTGACACGTTCGGCACCCTGGACGACACCCAGCTCTTCCTGTTCAACCAGGACGGGACCGGCGTCGTTGCCAACGACGACGCGCCGGACGATGCCCTCCGCTCCACGATTCCTGCCGGCTTTGTCACGACACCCGGGCGTTACTTCCTGGGCATCTCTGCCTTCGACGCCGACCCGTTGGGGAGGGTCAATCCAGCCGACCCCAACAGCGAACTTGGGTTCATCTTCGAGAACACCAAGTTCGGAGCGGCTGTTCAGCGCCCTATTGGGCCAGCCGGGGGCGACCGCGTGCGGGCGTGGTCGCAGACCGGCTTCGATTTTGGGTTTTATACGATAGACCTCACGGGCACGAGGGTCTGCGTTGTCGCCGTGCCCGAATCGGGCCGCGTGGCGCTCTTTGCTGCCGGGAGTCTCGTCCTGCTCGGCTTCGCCCTCCGTCATACCCGAGCAAAGGGCATGAAGCCGGCCTGATCGCGGCCAACGTTCTTCTCATTACCGGAGGCGCTCAGAAGACGCCATCCGGGAATGAAGATCATCCTTACGGCAACAAAGGAAGGGGCCGGTGGTTAGATAGGCTCTCTTGTTGCTGCGATCTAAACTGACAGGCAGGGTAAGGAGTTACTCTGCTGAAACTCGTCTTTAGGAGGAACGCGATGCGAAGGATTCGGTTCACGGCCCAGTTCGGCGCGACCCTGTTAGCCTGTATCGGCCTGCTTGGAATGGCGTATCCTGTTGGAGCGCAGGGGAAGCCGCCCCGCAGCGGCCCTATCGCCTTCCCGAAGTCCTCCGAGCTCAACCAGAAGCCCCAGCAGCGCTCCAATGTCGTGGAGCGCGTGATTAACCTTCCCGGGCGGGGACCGATGAGAATGCGCTTCCTGCGGCTGCCGCGCTGGGCCATCCACAAGAAGGGTCCGCAGCGGCGCGGTCCCATCTATACGATCCAGGCGCTATCGCCTATTCTCTACAGCTCCAATAGCGACTACACCGGCGACGGCAACCCGGACGCCCTCTGGCTCTTCCCAACGCTGGGCTACGATCCCGCCAATACCGGGCCAAGCTACCGCATCCCCAACACCATTGAGGAGAACGCCCCGACGGGCCAGAACACCGCCGACGTCGCCCTGGGCCAGATCGGCAACCCGGCCCTGATCAACCACCTGGAAATTGCGGGCGGCATGGCCGACATCCATACGTTTGCCGGCCAGTCCGGCAGCATCCTGATCTTGATGTTCGACGGCGTGGACCAGAACGCGCCGCCTGATTTTGACACTAACGTCGCCCAGCTCCAGACCCCGGACGATAACGGCCAGCCGATTTATGGCTATATCGCCGATTTCAGCGCGAGCGACGGCTTTGCCGTCTGGCAGTTTGACTTCATTGACATGGAGACGGGCAGCGTCAATCCTTACGTGCTCAACGATCCGCGCGGGCGCTTCGGCCTGATGGTCGCCAAGCTCAGCGATACCGATGGAGGCAACACCGCGCCCGACGTCCAGTGGATCGGCCTGATCAATTCCCCCAACGGCCCCAACCGCACCTATCATGGCACGGTCACTCCCGGCGATACCGACATCGGCCTGCAATTTCAGAACTCGCCCCCCCTGGCCTCCTATCCAGCCGATCTGGATTTCAACCAGGGAGCCAGCCATCAAGATAGCGGCGGCGTCTATAACTACTTCCTGGCACTGCACGGCACCAACCGCGACGGTACTACCGCACAGCGCGGCACCCTGCTGGGCAATCTGAGACGGCGCGGCGTCAATCCGCCGCATCAACCGGACGGCTCCATCTTAGTGGAGAACAAGCCCGGCAGCTACCTGATCACCGCCTACCGGATCGATCCCAGCCGACCCAATCCCGACCCCGCCAACATCGTCCGGCAGGATACCGTCTTTACCCAGCCCAGCTACGACGCCAACGGTAGCCTGACCGTCAACTATAAGCTGGAGGGCTATCCCGCTGGAACGTTCGACATCGAGATACGCCAGCTGCCGATTGTCAATGCCGTCGGGCAGCCGGATACGCTCTGGCCGGAAACGGTGTATCCATTCGCCGACTACGTGCCCATGCTTTTCCATAACGTGACCATTCCCAACGGCGGGACGCGGCGGCTGGATGCGCGCCTGGAGCGTTTTGGCGACATCACCGATAGCTCGCTGCCGAATGGGACGGGGCCGCGTGACGGGCTGGTAGACTACGAGGACCTGAACGCGGTGATGCTCTCTCTGTTCCTGGAGGCCGGGGAGCCCGGATTTAATCCTGCCGCCGATATTACCTCGGACCCGGGGGGACCGTTTGCGGGGCGCCCGGATGGGGTGGTAGACTTCGACGACCTGAATGCGGTCCTGACCCTGTTCTTCTCAGGACATTTCGAGCAGCCTTAAAACATGCGCTGATGGGTTGGGGCTGCCAGGGAGGTTCGCCTGTCGGTTTCGCAGCGTGTCCTTAAATCCAGCCGCGCCAGCGGTAGACCAGGTAGCCGATGGTCTCATGCAGCCAATCCCGAAAGGCATGCAGCCGGTCGCGCGGATCGCGCAGGTCGCTCAGGTCGTATCCGCCCTCGTTGCAGGGGCAGCAGAGGACATGCACGCCCGCCCTCTCAAAGACCGCCGCGGCCCGCCGCATGTGCGAGGGATGCGTCACCAACAACACGCGGCTCCAACCCCGCTGGCGCGCAAGACGCGCTACCTCCAGCGCCTCGTCGTGGGTGTCGCGCACCGGGCCTGCCTCGTCTATCGGATAGTTGAGCCCTAACAGGCGCATCTGCTGGCGGATCGTGGGCACCTCGGTACCGTTGCCGATGGCGGCGTTGGTGAGCACCAGGCGCGGCGCGTAGCCCTGGCGCAACAGCGCGTACCCCTGCAGGATGCGGTCTTCCATGGAGGCGCTCATGCTTTTGTCCTTATGGGCGCTGGCGGAAAGGACGACCACCGCCGGCGCCGGCTGCAAGGGATCGCTGCACACCCATCCGCGCATCAAGGCCGGGACCAGGGGCGTGTACCCTACCGCCAGCAGCAACGCCACGGTCGTTAGCGCGGCTGCCCAGAGGAGGCGGCGGGCGCGCGTGAGGGCCATCACAGCACCCAGGAGGCCCGCCAGCAGAAACTCGTCTTCCAGGTGGATCACTCTCTGGAAGCCCAATTGCGCGGCTCCCAGCCCGACGAAAGCTCCCAGCGCAAACCCCACAGCCAGGCGCTTCCAGAGCATCTGTCTTCGGAGGGCGCTCTTAGCGGTTAGCGCTGTGCTGTGCTCTTTCTCTAACGGGGGTTCAGTAAACACGGGCTTCCTTTCTTTGCTATCTCCAGCGTGCCCGATGGTAGCACGCCAGGGCTGCTCCTGTCAAACGGCAACCTATAGCACTTTAGGGCAGGCTGCTGAGGCAGGAAAAACGGAGCCGCATTGTGAATAAATAGGTGCGTGACAACGCAGAAAAAATAGGGTATAGACAAACAAAAAGCGCGGAGGAATCTAGGTTTTAGAATCCTCCGCCAGACCGACAAAGAGAAGCAAGGCTCTCTAATTGAATTGCTCACTCTATTAGACGCTTCGCGAACTGCCGAGTAACGGCTATTTTGCACAAAAAAGCCCTTGGGAACCATAGGCGCTGTTCCCAGGGGCTTCATTTTGTCCCGATTGGAAAGCCTCCGGTCGGATTCGAACCGACGACCTACCGCTTATGCGAAAGAGCCTTCAGGCTGGCCTATGGCCAATCGCCAGCGAACACCGCTCCACCATCCTCGTAATGATCCGAACAATCGTGCGAAAACTCACCATAAGGCTTACCTGATGTCTGTTTATCCTTTACAGGCGCTGTAGTCTTGGCTTCCTCTCTGCGTTTCAACGCAAGCAGGCACTCCTTATATTTATCCTTGCCATACTCTTCAGCGAGCTTCTCAGCGAGCTTCCATGCTTCTTTCAATGACATATTTGCAGGCTTAATGCTCTCGATAAGCTCTCGTTGCTTTTGGTAGCGTCCCAGAAGGTAGTCTATGCGCTTTCTCCCTCCTGTGATGTATTCGTCCCATGCATCGAGCTTCGTCATATATTGGAGCCTATCCTTATCCGGCGTGTAGAGTTTCCGAACAGTGGCGGCATCTGCCTTACTTACGGAACGCTCGATGACTTCATATCTGCAAGTATCACAGAGATGCACAGCTCCTTGATTGCTGTGCCGGTATAGCCATATCGGCGACACAATTTCCTCGCAATTATCGCAAATCCCGCTTCTGGATTCCTGTTCTCCTTGAAACGAGGTCAGGCGTATCCGGGGCTTGCCCTGAACATTGGCTTGGTCAGGATGCGCTCTCATCATGTGCCGATCCAATCGATCGCGCCGCACGGAAACGCTGCAGACCGCGCACTGTCGCATATGGCTTTCTGAAACCGGTGAGGGGGTGTATTCCGACTTCGTCTCTGCCGATTTACGCCTTGTGGCTTCTTGCCATGCAGCCGCAAAGGTTGTAGGTCGCCATGCCTGCATATCTCCGCTCCCTTCTGTCCCGGTCAACGGGACCTAAATTAAGCTACAGCAATATATAAATGCCGCGAAAGCGAAATTTGGGAACCGTCGCGAAACATAACAAAGTTGAGCTACGGAGTTTCTAATACCAGGCAGACAGTAAATCCTAACATGATTGGTGCAGAGAGTCAATAGCCGTCCGGTATTTAACGGGCGAGTTTTTAACGCACCGGTTGAGCGGGATATTCCATTCGGATGTATACTTGTCAACCGGCATGGAATATTGGAACTCCCGACGATTTGGTGAATGAGGAGTAGCCTTCTCGAAGGGCAACACTGCGGCCTTTTCTCAGGCTGCCTTGTGCATTGGCAGCACCCGCGCCCGCAGCAAATCAAACCTCGCCCGACCATACATCGAGCGCTTG
>DASRGZ010000146.1:0-7000 GCA_035650735.1 Chthonomonadaceae bacterium | reverse complement strand
GCACGGCCAAGCCTTTCTCCCTCTTTCTCTAATCCTGTCCATCCAGTTCCTCCTATCTAAAACTCTGGTTTTTCCTCTGTCTTTCTCTTTTGCTTTTCTCCGTGACTCCTCCGTGTCTCCGTGCCTCTAGCGCAGCGGGTGGTTTATTCTGGTGGCTGGTAGGCTATGGAACGGCAAGAGTTAGCGGAGGCGATCAAGCGGCGGGCGCAGGAACTGGGCTTTGATCTGGTAGGCATCACGGGCGCGGAGCCGTCGGTTTTTGCCGAGGAGTATCGGGATTGGGTATTGCGCGGCTATGCCGGGGAGATGGAGTATCTGACGCGCAACCTGCATCGCCGCCTCGACCCGCGCGAGCTGCTGCCGGATGCGCGCTCCATCCTCGTCGTGGGCATGAACTACTATACGGACGCGGAGGAGGGTCCGGGCACGCCAGCCGATGCCGACCCGCAACGCGCTCAGTTTGCCCGGTATGCGCGCGGCGACGACTATCATGACGTGATGGTCGCCAGGCTGCGCGAACTGCTGGCGTTTCTCAAGGCAGAGGCCGGCGAGGGCGCGGAGGGGCGCGTCTATGTGGATACGGGGCCGTTGCTGGAGCGCGAGGTCGCCCGGCGCGCGGGACTGGGCTGGTTTGGCAAGAACACGATGCTCATCAACACGCGACGCGGCTCCTATTTCTTCCTGGGGGAGATCCTTACCAACGTCGCGCTGCCGGTAGATGAGCCGGCGCGGGGAGGCTGCGGCACCTGCACCCGCTGTCTGGACGCCTGCCCGACCGGAGCCATCGTCGCGCCTTTTCAGATAGATGCGCGCCGCTGTCTTTCCTATCTCACCATTGAACTCAAAGGCAGCATCCCGGAGGAACTGCGGCCCGCCATCGCCGCCTCCGGCAACCGCGTGTTCGGCTGCGACATCTGCCAGGAGGTCTGTCCGTTCAATCAGCGCCGTTCTGTCGCGACGGATGAGCCTGCTTTTCAACCCCGTGAGGTTACGAGGAATCCTCGGTTGGTGGACTTACTCCGGATGTCCGAGGAGGAGTTTCGGGAGAAGTTCAAGGGCAGTCCGGTGAAGCGGGCCAAGCGGCGCGGCCTGCTGCGGAATGCGGCGGTCGCGCTGGCAGCGTCGGACGACCCTGAAGCGGAGGCCGCGTTGGAACGGGCCGTTGCGGATGACCCTGAACCGCTCGTCCGGGAACATGCGGCGTGGGCGTTACAGAGAATACAGGAGCGGAAGGAGCCTTTAGCAAAGGAAGGTTCCCCTATAAATTTATTCCGATAAATTTGAATAACTGGGTCTGGATACGAGAGGTTCCTCCCAAACGGAAGCCGGAGAAGGAAAGGGACGTACATAATGCGAATCGTTGTGACTCAAGGAGGAGACAACATGAGCACGATCCGCATCAGTTCCAATGGACGCTATTTCACCAACCACACAGGGACCCCCTTCTTCTACCTCGGTGATACCGCCTGGCTGCTGTTTCAACGGCTCGATCACCCGGAAGTCGAGGCGTATCTCCAAGACCGCGCCGACAAGGGGTTCACCGTCATCCAGGCCTATGTTATCCGAGGGCTTGGCGAGCGCCATCCGGACGGACAGATCTCGCTCCTTGGGGAACCTCCACTCCTCGACCGCGACCCGACCCGGCCCAACGAGGCGTTCTTCCGCAATGTGGACTACATCATTAACCGGGCTAATGAACTCGGTCTGGTGATGGGCCTGGTCGTCGCCAAGTCCTGGCACGTCAACTCCCATCGGGAGCAGGTGTTCGATGCCCAAAACGCCTACTCCTTCGGCAAGTTCCTCGCGGAACGCTACAAGAAGAACGCCGTGCTCTGGTACGTCGGCGGCGACTCGGCCCCGGGCAGCGATGGGGCCGTCTGGGTAGCAATGGCCCGGGGCCTCAAGGACGGAAGCGAGGGGAGCCATCTGGTCTCCTATCACGGTCATGGACATACCTCTTCCTCCTATTGGTTCCATGATGCCGACTGGCTGGACTTCAACTCAATTCAGTCCGGACACGGCTGGGCTACCAAAACCTACGACTACATTCAACACGATTACAGCCTGTCTCCGGCCAAGCCGACGGTGGACATGGAGCCGCCCTACGAGAATCACCCCACCGGTCCCGATACGCCTCGGATCACCTCGCACCAAGTTCGGAAAGGTGCCTACTGGGCGATGCTGGCGGGGGCGGCGGGACACGGCTATGGCGCTCTGGATATGTTCCACCTCTACAAGGACGACGACGGTCCTTTCCCGCGCAACGGCTTCCGGCAATGGCGCACGGCAATGGCCTATGAAGGCTCACGGCAAGTAGGGCTGATGCGTCGGCTCTTCGAACGGCGTCCCTGGTACAAGATGATCCCCGATCAGTCGGTCCTGGCCGCAGGCCAGGGAGAAGGCGAAGACCACGTTCAGGCTGCCCGCGCCGAAGACGGCGGTTTTGTCGTCGCCTATGTGCCTTGCGGCAAGCCCGTCAGCCTTCGGATGGGCAGCATAGCGGGGAAGGAAGTCAAAGCGCGGTGGTATGATCCCCGGCAGGGAACCTGGGTCTCCATCGGGCGGTATGCCAATACGGGCGTGCAAGAATTTGTCGCGCCGTCCCAGGGCGATCAAGAGGATTGGGCGCTGGTTCTTGAAGATGCGGCAAAAGACTACTCGGAGGAGTAGAGACACGAGCAGAGAGCCGGTTTACTAAGAAATTTTCCGCAGCCTCCTAACTCTGGCCTGTCCGGTGTCCGTTTTCCGGCAGCGCCAACGCAATGCCAAGCGTTAGACCGCCGTCCAGAATCAGCCCCTGACCGGTAATGTAGGGCGCCTCCTCCGAGGCCAGAAACAGGATCGCGCGGGCGATCTCCCCCGGCTCCGCGAAGCGATTCAGAGGAATGTTCTTCCGATAGTCGGCTGCTTCTTCGGGATTATCCAGAAGGATGGCGGCAAACGGCGTGTTGACGACGCCGGGCTGAACGGCATTGACACGTATCCCGAAGGGCGCAAGGTCGATCGCTGCGGAGCGTACGAATGCCATGACCCCGCCCTTCGGCATGTTATAGGCCGCGAGATTCGTCTCTACATAGAAGGCATTTGTAGAGGCCGTGACCACCATCGCGCCTCCACGCTCCTTCATTGCGCGCCCTGCCTCCTGAACGCAGAGAAACGTCCCGGTGACATTGACGTCCAGCGCGCGCTGCCACCGGTCGTCATCTATCTCCAGGAGAGGCTGAGCGCCGGTGACGCCCGCGTTCGCGATCAGAACGTCGAGCGCGCCAAACCGGGTGATACAGGTCTCGACATCGCGTCGAACATCGGCGCGCACCGAGATATCGCCTGTTACGGCGACCGCGCCCAGCGCCTTTGCGGTCGCCGTGACCTGGGCTTCGTTCCGGCGGCAATCCAGCAACGCGCAGGCTGTGGGCAATACCGAGGAGGTAGTCCATTGCCGGATAAGCCCTCTCGGCGCGCGTCTTCCGATCTGGCTCCAGCACGCAGTGACCCTCATAGCCCATCAGACCCCGCAAGCGGAGACCGTCCAGCGCGGCGACCCACTCCGCTACCCGCCTGGCCTCTTCCGGCGAGCGGACACCGCAGCGGTTCATGCCGGTATCCACTTCCACCAGGATACCGATCTCGCTGCCGGCGGCCCGAGCCGCCGTCACCAACTCCTCGGCGTTTGCCGTGTCGTCTACAGCGACCATGATCCGCATTTCGCGCGCCGCCTGCGCCAACAGACGGCATTTTTCCGGCCCGACGATCTGGTTGGCGATAAGGGGATCATCGAAGCCGGCGTGGCTTTCCTGTGCGTCCGCTAGGGCGCTTAGCCGTAGGCCCCATAGCCGGGGGTTGAAAACCTCCGATCCGTGCCGGGCATGGAAAATACCCGGCTAGAGGGCGGCTGCGCCGCCGACCGTCCTTCGGACGGAACACCTGGCTTGGCTGTGCGTCCGCCAGGACGCCTGGCCGCAGGCCCTAGAGCCGGGTACTTTCAGTGCCCGGCGGCGAGGGCGGAAAATGGAAGGATCCTGCTCCCCTAGCTCGGTCCGCAGGAATCATCTGAGAACAGAGGGAAACCTCCTGCAACGAGGAGGGAGAACGAACCCTGAAGAGCCTGTTCCTGCAGGTCGGGCAGGCGCTGAAGGCTTTTCGCGCCTATGTGGAAGGGCTGAAGCATGAGACTCCCTTTCGCGCGACCGGAAGAGATCATGGATGAATATCTGGAATATTGCCGGCAGTCTGTTGTTATCTACGGGCCTCACGATGTGGGCGCAGCCGAGGAACCTGGAGAGCGCGACGCCGAGCGTGCGCGTGGCGTGCGTGTCGCCCGTCACGCCGCAACCGCACCGACCGGGAAACGCGGTCATCTTCTACGATGACTTTGACCGACCGCCCGACCAGGAGCCGCGCTACTTCGAGTACAACTTTTCAGCCCCGCAGAATCGGGGCGGTGGGTCTGCGTCGAAGCGCACATCCGGCTGAATACTCCCGGTCGGAGCGACGGTGTGTTCGCGCTCTGGGTAGACGGGCGGCTGGAAGCGTCTCGGACAGACCTGGACTGGCATGGCGTCTGGAACGACTACGCCATCAACGCGGTGTTTCTGGAGAACTATTGGAATCAAGGTTCTGGAAAGCGCCAGGCCCGCTGGTTCGATGATTTCGTCATCAGCACGCAGCCCATCGGCCCCCTGATTGCGGCGAACCCACCGTCAATTACACGCACGCCGGGAAGCGGCCTTGCCGCCTGGGAAGCGCAGGCGGCGACGGACCCGCAGGGGAAGGATGTCGTTTGGAGATCGAAAACGCTGGCGAGTGCGGCGCGAGGCCTGGTCATAGACGCGGCGCATGGCACATTTATGGGCAGTCGTGCGGGAAAGCGACAACTGACCGCCGGCGCAACGCACTGGCTCCGGCTGCGGGAGCGAAACGCTTCCGGCGTCTGGTCTGACTGGACAACATGGCACGCGCCGCTTCGGACTGCGCCTTGAGGGGAGAGTGAGGAAGAACCTTACGCCCCCCGGAACCCTAGAGAGGAACTGCTGCTATGGCTGCCCCCTGCTGTGACCGCCTTCCCAACCTGCGCTTCCATGCGGAAGGCTACCTGGCCGAGTATTTGCATAACATCAGCCAATACTGGCTCAAGGTCGCTCCCTTCTCCAATCCTGGCTTGCTGGAGATGTTCCGGGACCGGGATCGGCTCCCCTATCGCAACCTGGTCCCCTGGGCCGGCGAGTTCGCGGGCAAGTATCTGACCGGCGCGGTCCAGGTGCTGCGCCTGACAGGCGATCCCGGGCTGCACGGGCTCCTCCAGGAGTTCGTCGGCCAACTCCTCGCGCTCCAGGCCGAGGATGGCTACCTGGGTCCCTGGCCCAAGCCCTGGCGTCTGGCTAACCAGGCGCCCAACGCGGCAGGAGAGGGCCAGACCTGGGATACCTGGGGGCACTATCATCTGATGCTGGGCTTGCTCTTCTGGTATGAGCAGACCCACGAGCAACAGGCCCTGACCTGTGTGCAGCGGATGGCTGATCTGCTCTGTAGGAAGTTCCTGGGCGACAAGCAGCCTCGTCTGGTGGAGACGGGCTCTACCGAGATGAACCTGGCTCCCGCCCATGCGCTGTGCCTGCTCTATAAGCACGCCCGTGTTGGGCCGTATCTTGATCTGGCGCTCCAGCTTGTAGAGGAGTTCGGCGCCACAGACGCTGCGGGCAAGCCGCTGGCCGGCGACTACCTACAGCAAGCTCTGGCAGGCAAGGAGTTCTTTGCCATGCCCAGGCCGCGCTGGGAGAGCCTGCATCCCATTCTGACCCTGGCGGAGCTGTACTACCTGACGGGACAGGAGCGGTATCGGCAGGCTTTCGAGGCGATCTGGTGGAGCATCGTCAAGCTGGATCGGCACAATAACGGGGGGTTCTCCTCCGACGAGCAGGCTCAGGGGAATCCCTATCATCCGGGCGTCATTGAAACCTGCTGTACCATTGCCTGGATGGCTCTGAGCGTGGAGATGCTGCGCCTGACGGGCAATCCGCTGGTGGCCGATGAGCTGGAACTGGCAACCCTCAACGCGGTGTTGGGCCTGCATTCGGTCACCGGACGCTGGGCCACCTACAATACGCCCATGGATGGAGTGCGCCAGGCCAGCACCCACGCGCTCGCCTTTCAGGCCCGGGAGGGCACGCCCGAACTCAACTGCTGCAGCGTCAACAGCGCCCGGGGGTTAGGAATGCTCAGCGACTGGGCGCTCATGCAGGACGCGGAGGGACTGCGGCTGCACTGGTACGGCGCGGGAACGATGCTGGCTGGCTTGCCCTCGGGCCTGTCGGTGCGGCTGACGCAAGAGACCGACTATCCATGCGAGCCACGCATTCTGCTTCAGGTCGATCCCTCGGAACCGACCGCCTTCGCCTTGAAGCTGCGCATTCCCCAGTGGTCCGAGCAGACTGCCGTGCGGGTCAACGAGACGCCCGTAGAAAATGTCCCATCGGGCGCTTACCTGACCCTCGACCGAACCTGGAAAGCGGGAGACCGGATCGAAATCCTCCTGGACTTTGCCCTCCACTACTGGGTAGGCGCACGGGAGTGCGCGGGGAAGGTCTCGGTCTATCGCGGACCGGTGCTCTTGACCTACGACCGCCGGTTCAACGCGATGGACCCGGACGCGCTTCCCGTTCTGGATGCGCGGGGGCTGAGTGGAAGCCGGATTGCCTGGTCGGGCTGGCTACCTCCGCTGTTGCTGCTGGAGTTCCCAACGGGCGATGGATCTAGGTTGCGACTCTGCGACTTTGGCAGTGCGGGAGAGGGGGGCAGTCCCTACCGCTCCTGGCTGCTCGTGGACAACATACTGCCATCAGCCTTTTCCCGACAGAAGCCTCTGCCCAGCGGCCGGGAAGTGAGCCGAGGAGAACGGTCCGATTGAGTGCCTACCCTGCTAGCCACTGGTCCAGCCATGCGAACGCCTCCGCCTGCATCGGGCCGTCGAGCTTGTGACCGCCCGGATACAACGAAAGGCGGA
>DASRGZ010000145.1:0-21704 GCA_035650735.1 Chthonomonadaceae bacterium | reverse complement strand
GCCGCGAACCGTTGAGCGGCGTCCCTTGCAGTCGCTTGGCCGTTAGGCCCTGGAGCCGGGGGTTGAAAACCTCCGATCCGTGCCGGGCATGGAAAATACCCGGCTAGAGGGCGGCTGCGCCGCCAACCGTCCTTCGGACGGAACACCTGGCTTGGCTGTGCGTCCGCCAGGGCGCTTGGCCGCAGGCCCTAGAACCGGGTACTTTCAGTGCCCGGCGGCGAGGGCGGAAAATGGAAGGATCCTGGACCTCCCTGCAACAGGGCAGGATTTCCCGTCAGCAGGTCCGAATTCCTGCCTGAATTTGCCCTTAGACGGCCCAGGCTCCTGAGCGCAGAGGGGATCGGCCACAACCGAAGAGAGGGGAGAATAGCGAGCCAAAACTGATTCCCTATTTTTGCCTGAAAAATGGTTTTGGCATGATTTATGCCAGATAGACAGAGGAAGCGGCTGGCGCGAGGCGTCAGGCGCAACTGTCGGACGACATTCCGGCAGCGTGGGGCAGGGCCGCCAAACCCAGCAATTTTGCCCCCGAAGTTCACGCCGAATCCCGACTATAATTCAACCACGAACAAGATACAGTGGTCGGCGCTCGGCACGCCGGCGATAGCAGCGCGGGAAGGCGATCCCGGCCAAAAAGAAAGTTGAGGGCTGTCCGTGAGTCGTTGGCCCCAGCCGTCCCCGGAGCGTGGGGGACGGCAACAGGCACATAAGCCGCGCGTGCTGTTTGTCAATACGCGCAGCGCGCTCGGCGCCGATGTGGCGGTGCATCTGGCGCTGATCCAGAACTTTGACCCGGAGCGGGTGGAAGTCCATATCGCCACCAACCGCCATTCGGTAGACCTGGAAAAGACGCTGCGGATCCTGCGGGCCGTTCCGCATCTGAAGATCCTGGTCTGCGACCTGGGCCATGAGGTGGCGGGGCAGGGGCGCGGCAAGCTCGGCAAGCTCCTCGGCGGGCTGAGGAACCTGGGCGCGCTGGCATCGCTGCTGCGGCTGGCCTGGTACGTGCGCCGACATCAGATCGATCTGATCCACGCCACCGACCGGCCCCGCGATGCGCTGTTTTCGACGCTCCTGGCCCGGCTCACCGGACGGCGCAACGTCATCCACGTCCACATCAAGTGGTACCCGGAAATCGGGCGCGCGACCACCTGGGCCTTGCGGGCCTGTACGGGCGTGCTGGCGATCTCGGAGTTTACGCGCCGCTCGCTCATCGATGGCGGCGTGCCGGAAGAGAAGATCTATACGGCCTTGAACGCCACCGACCCGGCGGCGTTCGACCCGGACCGGGCTCCGCGCGGGCTTCTGCGCGCTCGTTTCGGCCTCTCGGCGGAGACGCCGCTAATCGGCATCGTGGCGCGCATCATGGTCTGGAAGGGCCATTTGGAGCTAATCGAGGCGCTGGCCGAGGTCAAAGCCGCGCTGCCGGATGTCCGGCTGGTCATCGTCGGCAACGAGGACACGCTGGCGGCCACGAGCGCGGAGAGCTACACGGAGCGAGTGCGCCGCCGAATCGCCGAGCTGGGCCTGGAAGAGAACGTGATCTGGGCCGGATGGTGGGAGGAGATGCCGCAGGTCATGGCCGACCTGGACGTGCTGGCCGTTCCCAGCTGGGAGGAGCCGTTCGGCCTGGTCGTCACCGAAGGCATGGCGATGCAACGGCCCGTAGTCGGGTTTGCCTCCGGCGCGCTGCCGGAGCTCGTTACCGATGGCGTGGAGGGACGCCTGGTCCCGCTCAAAGATACCCACGCCCTGGCGGAGGCGCTGATAGGACTATTACGCGATCCGGCCCTGCGCGCGCAGATGGGGCGCAAAGGACGCGAGCGCGTGCTGCGCGAGTTCACGCCGCGCCGCCAAGCCGCCGAAGTGGAACAGATCTATACGGACCTGATTGCCGGGAATGGCGCCGAGCCAAGATACCTGGAATCGCGCGCCTCTGCGGCTAACCTGAGAGACGGCTAGCGTTCTGATGATAGAGAGGGCGACGGGTTAGAAACCCGTCGCCGAGCCAGGCCGAGCAAGCTTACCTGCCCCTGTGTGGAATTCGATTTATCGGGCCTTTCTAAGCGGAAACGCAACGCTAGAGGAGATATGTGATCGCATGCGGTACCTTTTCCTGGTCAATCCGCCGGAACGGCGCGGTTACTCCAACGAACGCTCGCTTTCTGGAGGGCTGGGCGTTTCGCGCAAGCTCAAGTTCTGGGAGAAGCCTTACCTGTTTCTGCCCCCGCCGGACATGATGCTGACGGCGGCGGTCGGGGAGCAGTGCGGGCTGAAAACCAGCGTCATTGACCTGCTCCTGGAGCACCTCCAAGACGAGGCCGCGCTGAACTTTACCATCGAGACGATCCGGCGCGAGGCCGGGCCGGAAGACGAGATCTGGGTGGGCGTGCGCCTTTCTATCCCGACGCTGCCGGCGGATCTGGCCTTCTCTAACCGCATCAAGCAGCGCCTGCCCCATATCCGGCTCTTCCTGTTCGGCTCCGTCATCATGACCACGCTGGACCACTGGTGCCGCCAGA
Source organism: Chthonomonadaceae bacterium (assembly GCA_035650735.1). GTDB lineage: Bacteria > Armatimonadota > Chthonomonadetes > Chthonomonadales > Chthonomonadaceae > DASRGL01. The sequence goes on along the minus strand of DASRGZ010000145.1, from coordinate 19,182 downwards.
CGCAGGCCGACGCCGTGATCTATGGCGAGCCGGAGGGCATCGTCGGCGCGATGTTTCGGGCCGAGGGAGAGAGCTGGCGCGAACAGAAAGGCGTGCTGGACCCGAAGACCTACGTGCCGCTGGAGGGCGACAGGCTCTACGACGGCTCGCTGCAAAAGAAGTTCAAGGACTGGGTGCTGGTGGAGAACCTGGCCGAGGTGCCGTTCCCCGCCTATCACCTGCTGCCTCTGCACCGCTACAGCCCGACGGGCGACCCGAAGGACTGTCACGTCTACGTCACCGCGAGCCGGGGCTGCCCCATCGGCTGTACCATGTGCCCCTACATGCTCCATGAGGGCCGCCCGCTGCGCGTCAGCACCGCCGACCGTGTCGTGGCCGAGATGGAATGGCTCAACAAAACCTGGGGCATTACGCACTGGCGGTTCCGCGACCCCAATTTCGGCTTCAACCGCAAGCTGGTGCGCGAGATCCTGACGAAGGTGATCGAGCGCGGCGTCAAGATGGAGGCGACCGTCGAGGTCAGCCTGGAAGTGGTAGACGACCCGCTGATCGAGCTGATGGCAAAGGCGGGCGTCAAGACGATAACGACCGGCATCGAGACCGCCGACGAGGAGTGCCTGGAAAGCATCGGCCAGAAAATCAAGATCAATGAAATCCTGGGCAAGAAGATCGCCTATGCCGACTCGCTGGGCATTCACGTCTTCGGAACCTTCGTCATCGGGGCGCCGGAGGAGAGCTGGGAGACGGTGCAGCGCACCATCGAGTACTCCAAGACGATGCCATGCGAGTGCGCCTTTACAGTGATGACGCCGTTCCCCGGCACGCCCATGTACTACCGCGCGCTGCAAGAGGGCCTGCTGGACAAAGAGATGACCTACGAGAAGTGGAACAGCTACGAGCCCACGGTGCGGTCGCGCTTCCTGACGGCCAGCGATCTGGGGCTGGCGCGGCTGTGGGCGCGGCTGGAACTGGTCATTCCCTATCGCCTGCACTGGGCGCGCAAGTCCGGCTGGAAAGCGGTGCTCAGGACCCAGATTCACCTGATCCCGCGCCGTCTGGCCCTCGCCTACGTCCGCGCGGCGGTGGCCTATCGCCGCCGGAAGGGTTCGCCGACGATCAACGTGCCAAGCAGCATTGCCGACCGCCATATCGAAAAGATTCCGCTGACGCTGCGGAGTAAATAAGCCGGATTTAGGCGGCGTCCGGGCCGTAAGAGCCGAGAACTACGCCTCGCTCCGGCCTTCCTGAATGCCTGGAGAGATCCAGGCCTCGCCGGGAACCGGGCACCGCTGCTGTTGCAGGGAGATATAGGCAGATCATGCTAGACTCCATCGTTACCAATTACAGAAAGCTGAAAGAGAACGGCGCTTACAATATATTGCTGCACCCGAAAGTGCTGGCGAACTACCGCCTGCACCAGAAGGAGGCGGCAGAGCGCCCGCTGGTCATGCACAGCCACCCGCCCGGCATCGAGATCGAGATGACCAACCGCTGCAACCTGGCCTGCATCCAGTGCCTGCGCTCGCTCGGTCTCAAGCCCTATAAGCTGGGCGATATGGATTTCGAGAACTATAAGAAAATCCTGGCGCAGTTTCCCTACGTGATGAATCTCTCGCTCAACGGCTTCGGCGAGCCGATGATGTACAAGCACTTCTTCGAGGTCGTCGAGTACAGCCGCAAGGAGCGGCCCTGGTGCAAGATCGGCATCTACAGCAACGGGATGCTCATCAACGAGGAGAAGGCGTACCGGCTGATGAACTGCGGCCTGACCGAGTTGAACATCAGCATTGACGCGGCCTATCCCGACACCTACCGGCGCGTGCGGCGCGGCGGCAAGCTGGATGTCCTGCATGAGAACATCCGGCGGCTGGTGCGCGTCCGGCAGGAGACGCGGGCGCGCTTCCCGATGATCGGCATGAACTTCGTCATGCTCAACGACAACGAGGGCGAGTTGGTGCCGTTCGTGGAGCAGGCGGCGGAGTTCAGCGTGGACTTCCTCAACTGCATCACCTACGCCTCCTACGACTGGGGCTTCAAGAACAAGCGCACGCCGGACTCGTATAAGCGCGAGCTCGACGCGGCCTGGAAGCGCATGGAGGAGCTGGGCGTACGCTGCAAGTCGTTCCCATCCCCGGACATTTCGTGGAGCGATCCCAAGCGGCCCTTTGACTGCCAGTTCTTCTGGGGCGATAACTTCCGCGTCACCTATAGCGGCGAGATCACGCTGGGCTGCTGCACGCCGTTCAAGGAGACCTACTCCTACGGCAACCTGCTGGAGCGGCCCTTCTCCGAGATATGGAACAACGAGTTCTTCCAGCGCAACCGGGAGCTAGCCAAGAAGCATATCGCGCCGACCAAGACCTGCGCCTCCTGCGATGCGTTCTGCAAGAGCTTCTTTGCCCCGCGCGACGGGAGCGAGGCGGCTTTCGTTCCGGCGTCTTCCCTGGCGGCAACGGCCAACAGCAATTAACGCACAGCCAACCGCAAGCACCTGACAAATCGGCCCGGCCACAGATGTGTAAAATCTGTGGCCGGGCCGCGCTTTTATGCCATCCTTTCGCCCTGCCTGCCTTTCCCGGCAGGCTAAACCCTGCCGCTGTGGAGCCTTCGGCTCGTTGACTGCTAGGGTCGGCGCTCAACGGTTCGCGCCTCCGCCTAGCGACACCTACGCGGGCAAGCCATCTTTGTCGCCCACGTAGGTGGGTGACGGGCGCTTTGCGCCCCCGAGCGGCAGGGTTTAGCCTGCCGCTTCAGGGTCGGGCCTACAACGGTTCGGAACCTCCGCCTAGCGAGGCCCGTTGCCCGCCTGCGCGGGCAACTATCGAGTGGGAATTTTACATGAGCTTGTTTTATGGGTAATCCCTCCCAACAGTGTTGACGTATCTCCTCAGCAGCAGGCTGCGTGAGGTTGATCCACACGGCTGGGAGTGTCTACCGTTTTATGCAGGGCTGTGAACATCCATTCGTGATGTTCACAGAGTAGGGCCGGGCCAGGTCTTCCCGATAGACTCCGCGAGATAGCGGCCTTCATGAACGATCCAGCGTTTCAGTCCCTTATCGCTGACGCTCTCCTGGCGCATGGTGAGAGGAACCAGAACGGCGTATACCAGGACGAGCGCGCAGGTGATGGGCACGGCGCTGCCCCGCAGGCCGCGCGACAGGCCCACCGACAACGGCACCCGCCATTTCAGGCTCAGGATGCCCAGTGTGAGCAGCAGCAGGAACGGCACGACGATACCGCTGCCGAGGAGCAGCGGCAAGAGCGCCCGCGTCAGATCCGCTCCCTTTGCGCCGTCCATGTTTATCTGAACGAGCTGTATGACCGGCATAATGCCGCCCAGCACGCCGGCTGTCTGTCGGAAGTACGCCGCTCCCAGCCCTCCCAGAACAGCCAGGGTGACGCCGAAAACTCCCAGGCTGCGCAGTTTTTCCGCCCTGGAAAGTCCTGGAAGGATCAGGGCAAGCGTTCCGCAGACCAGCGCCAATACCAGCCATGTGCCCGGCCCTGGAAGCGCGTTGTGGACAACGGCGAGGGCGGCTAATATCCCGGAGGCGAGGATGCCGAGGGCGCAGCCGCGTCGTGCATAGGGGGACAGGCCCTTTCCGCTCCGGATGCGAGGATGCTGCCTGAGAAGCGCCGCCGCTCCGCTCAGAAGGAGCATCCAGAGCGCATTGGAAAGCAGCAGCAGGTCTGCTATCCACCAGGCACAGAGAGTAAGAAGAGAGGTCGGCCCCAGAGGATCGCGGTCCATGCTGAGCCGTAAAATCTGCCGTGCCTGTTGTCCGGCAGCGATCTCCGCGTACAGCCCGGCGCTCTCAGCAGAGTGGCCGATCCGCCGGAGGTAGGCATCAAAGTCGCGGATACGCTGCTCCCGTATCACTTGTGCCGGTTGCGCCGAACTGCCGGAACGTCGGGCCGGCGTGCCTCCGGGCCGCAGCAGAGAGTCAGAAAAAAGCGAGATGCCAACTACAGAACCGAGCGCGCACGGAGACTGCGCCCGCATCAGGCTGGCGCAATGCTGCACCGCACGGCGAATGGCAAGCCCCTCCTCAATATGGCCCGCCTGCTCTGCCTCCACAGCTTTGAAGACCGCGATGCGGCTCGCGGCACGAAGCGCATGATAATGGGGCAAGGGGAGCGAGAACGCCAGCACCTCCCTGGATAGGGCGCTAGTGTGTCCAAGCGCCGCTTCCTGTAACAGCCATTCGCCCTCCACCTCATCGTTGTAGTATTCGGCCCACACCGGTTTCTGCGCGGCGCGGGAGAGCGCGGCAAGCGCATCGTCATCGCGGTGCGCCGCAAAGAGGCCGACGGCGCGCATCAGGGGGAAATAGGCGTTGTCCGAGTCCAGGCGCTCGCCCTCGGCGGCATCCCGGTCAAAGGCGGCAAGCGGTTCGGGCGTACTGCTTTGCGTCTGCCGATCCGTACCGAGTTGCGGCGCAGGCTCCCCCGTGAGCATCGCCGGCTCGTCCCGATGGATCACGACCTGATCCTGAGTCGCATAGCGCAGGATATTGGCGTAGAGCGAGGGACGGTTCGGAAAGCGCGCTTCCAGCGCGCGGAGGCGATCTACCTTCGTCACGGAGGTCAGCGGCTCCTTCGCGGCGTTGACGGTGACCACCGCCGCCAACTGGAACAGATAGTTGTCCGGATGCTGCGCCGCCGTCTCCTCTAGTGCTTTGGCAAAGTAGTGAGGGCTGTTCGGCGTCTCCTGTGTTGCCTGCCGGAGATAAGGGGCGCTCTCCGGACAAACCGGGCCGGCGGGACAGGAGGGGGCTATGGCGGAGTATATCGGAGTAGCCAGGGCAAACTGCGAGCGGATCAGCCAGCGGGTCGCAGGCCATATCCAGAGCGCAAGCAGCACTCCAAGAGAGAGTCCTGCGAGCCTGGGAAGGTAGCGTTTCGGCGTCTCCATGCTATGTATCTCCTCACGCGATAGAGGCGTGTCGTCAGGTGGAACTTTCGGCGTGCTTTCGTCCCCTTATCTCCTCACGCGGTCGGGGGCGTCGCCATTTGGGAGCGGCGTTCGGGAGCCGCATGGCGCGGTTCCGGCGGCGCGGGTGGCGCGCTGTTTTGCGTTGCGAGCGGGGGCCGCTCCACGGCAGAGAGGCCCCGCAGCGTTGCGGTGGATAGCTCCATCCCGTCGATCTGCCTGTCGAGCGCCTCCAGGCGGGCGCGTCCTCTGGCGGAGGCAACAGCGTCCAGAGCGCCGAAATGCGATGGCCCTGGCGGGACGAGAGGTATTGCGGTGAACCAGTGCAGGAGTGCCAGAGTCACGCCGCAGGAACAGGCCGCCATAGACAGGACGGGCCGAACGGGCGTCCAGAGCCGCTGCCACCAGGGGGTCGGGCGGCGCAAGGCGGCGCGTACGCGCGCATCAAAATCCGCCGAGAGTGCCGGAACGGGCAAGCTCCTCAGTCCACGCCGCAGCGCTCTGTCGGCCTCGTTCTCCTCGGGTGCTTTAAACATGATCGGCCTCCTGTTGGGCATTGCGCCAGAACTCCTGAAACTGAGCGCGCGCCGCGTGCAGCCGCCAGCGAACGCGCCCGACAGGAATCCCCAGCACGCGGGCGATCTCTTCGTACTCCAATCCCTCTAACTCCCGCAGCACCAGCATCGCGCGATTTTGCGGAGTCAGTTGATCCAGCAACGCTTCCACCAGGAGGCGTGTCTCCACATCCCCCAGCGCCGTATCGGTGGATTCTAGCGTCTCGGACACCGGTTCCAGCGGGGTTTCGGCGTTCCAGCGCGAGGACTGCCGCCGGTCCAGGCAGATCCGAACGACAATCTGGTAGAGCCAGGAATAGAAGCGTCCTTCGCCGCGAAAGGAGCGCAGGTTGCGGAAGGCGCGTACAAACGCCTCCTGCGCGACATCTTCCGCTTCGCCCGGACGGCGGAGAATATGAGTGGCCAGCCGCACGACTCGATTCCGGTAGCGCGCGAGCAGCCAGTCAATCGCCGCTGCGTCTCCTGACTGGGCGCGCGCTATCTGACCGGCCTCTTCACGATCTTCGGGAATGTCGCTCTGCATAACCGTCTGCAACGGCTCTACCCTCTCGCTCAGCATTCCGTTTCTCCTCTGTACATTGAGACGGCAAGGCACGGCGTGGAGTTAGTTTCTCCTCGCTTTTTAATTCCCTGTTTCCTTCTTGCCTGAAGGTATCTTGGCGGAGGAACGAGCGGCGACCTTATTGAAAAAAGGAAGGAATAGCAAGCCCCGGTCTGGAGTGGTCCACGCCTGCGCCGCGTCCGGCAGCGAGACCTGGCTGGCAGACAGGGCGGAAAGCGTACGACACCCTTCCGGGAGATCATCAGGGAGGAAAGGAAGCGTTATGAAGTATGCGAAAGCGCGGCAGATAGTCACATTACGGTCAGGATGGTTCGCCCTGCTGGCAGCGGTCGGTCTGGCGGCGCTGGCTCCGGCGGCGTTCGGTGGGCATCGCGGCGGCGCCAAGACGGTCCAGGGGGCTGAGGAGCGGGGAAGGGAGACGGCTCCCGTGCCGCCCCCGCCCATGGCAAAAGGTGTGCATGTGCTCTTTGCAGGCAAGGAAGAGGACGTGCGCGCGAACTGGGTACGGTACGGCTCGGACGAACCGGCGGCCTGGAAGATCAGAGATGGGGCCATGGAGACGGGCGGCGGCGACATCGCCAGCAAGGAAAAGTTCACGGACTACTACCTGCACGTTGAGTTCCGCGTGCCCTATATGCCGAACGCGCATGGGCAGAAGCGCGGCAACAGCGGCGTCTTCCTGGACAACCACTACGAGATCCAGGTACTCGATTCCTATGGCCTTCCCGACCCCGGCACGGGCGACTGTGGCGCGGTCTACAGCCAGGCGGCCCCGCTGATCAACGCCTGCAAGCCCCCGCTGCAATGGCAGACCTACGATATTATCTTCCGCGCGCCCCGCTACGATGAGAACCATAAGATGGTCGATCATGCGCGCGTCACCGTCCTGCAAAACGGCATCGTCGTTCAGAACAACCAGGAGATCCGGGGGCCAACGGACGGCCATGAGCCCGCCCCGGACGAGGACTTCAGCCGGCCCGCCCCTATCCGCCTTCAAGATCACGGCACGAAGGTGCGCTACCGCAACATCTGGGTACTGCCGCTGCCGCCCCACGGCGCAACCCACTACTAAACCACGCAAAATACCACAATGCTAGAAGTTCGTGGAGCGCACTCTGAGGAATTGGAGGCGGCGGCACTCTGTATCGGAGCCGCTTTTGCCGCCAATAATCGCGACCGTTTTCCGGGAGTGGTGGACTGGTGCAAGGGCCGGCTTACGCACGACACCCGTTTTGCCGTCGAGAACACACGTGTCGCTGTCCTGGATGGGCAGGTCGTTTGCGCCGTACAGATCGCGGACCGTCAGATGCTTCTGGAGGGCCTGCCGGTGCTGGGCCAATGGGCAGGAAGCCTCTATATCGAAAGTGAAGTCGGCCATATTTCTATAGAGGCCCTGAATGGACAGCTTACTCTTACGGAGGAAGCCGACAGAGCAACACCCTCAATTCAAGTGCGCCTGACCCACGCGCAAACGATTGATCCGCTCTTCGGCAAAGCGCGGCATTCCAATCTACTCGTGAAGACGATAGGCTCCTGGGAGGCGGCGGTCAACGTGCTGGCAGCGCTCTTTCCAGCACGTGAATACCGTTGGTATCCGAAAGATGCCCTTTAGTGTGGGACACCTTCTGGCAGCCCACCCGTAAACGAGTGGGCTGCGGACGGCAAGCCCCCTGAAGGGGGCTAACCTTCCTTCTTGTAACCCCTGAAGGGGACTAACCCACCTCTCTTAGCCCGCTTTAGCGGGCTTGCCGTCCGCAGCCCGGTCCTTTAGGGCCGGGCACCGCCTCTTAGACGGACTCCCAGGATGGCTTGACGCCACATTGCCACTTTCGTGTTGCCGCCACGCTGCATTTAACTCCAGTGTATTTTATCGTCGCCGTGCAGCGTTTGAATATAGTTGAGCTGGCCGTCGTGGTACATCATATGCCCAGCGGGCAACCCGGCCAGAGCGAAGCGGCTCATCGGGCGGCCCAGCGGTTCAGTGGAAACATCCCCCAGCGTGTTCTCATCCAGAGTATCCACTGCCTCCAGCAGACGTTGGGTCTCCTGCTCCAGATAAGCCAGAGCTGTCTCCTCCGTATCAAAGGAGCGCAAGTGCGCCTCGCGCTCTTCGCGAGAAAGTCGGTTCATCGTTCCAGTGCGGAGAAAAGTGGCAATCGTGCCGTTGAGGGTGGCGCACTCGGCGACAATGTGCAGCGCAGAACGGGCGCACCCGCCGGGACGCTCGTTTTGCTTCTCTGCGGGAATGGCTTTGAGGTCGTTCACGAGACGATGGCGCGCGCTCTGGATCATCTCGCGCAGATGCTGTTTGGGCTGTAAAGCGGACATCAGAGACTCCTTCATTAAAATTGTTCTCTTCACGCTACGCCGCAAGCAGACGGCAAGTTCCGAGAACTGATCGCATAAAGCAGGGAAAGGATCGCAAGCAGGAACCCGCGCTAGGCGGCATTCCCGGTCTGTTCCCGGAGGGCCAGGAACCGCGCATAGGCCGCGTCCCAGGCAGACGCATCCCCGGCGGGCGTGTAGGTGATAAGCTCAAACGAGCGGCGCACCACCTCTCGCGCCTGTTCCAGCGAGCCGATCTGGCCGCGTCCCATCGCCTGCATGAGCACGTTGCCGATGGCCGTCGCCTCAACCGGCCCGGCAATGACCGTGCGGCGGGTGGCGTCGGCGGTCAACTGGCAGAGGAGTTGGTTCTGCGTGCCGCCGCCGACGATATGAATGGTCTCGATGTGCGCGCTCCGGAACTCCTCCAGCCGTTCCAGCACCCAGCGGTACTTGAGGGCGAGGCTTTCCAGGCAGCAGCGTATCGTTGCGCCCACGTCGGCGGGTTCGGGCTGGCCGGTGCGGGCACAGAAGGCGCGTATCTCGGCAACCATGTCCGAGGGCGCAAGGAAGGCTCTATCGTCCGGCTCGATGAGGGAGACAAAGGGCGGCGAGGCGGCGGCCCGCGCGGCCAGGTCGGCATAGGAGTATTCCTGGCCCTGCCGCGCCCAGCTGCGGCGGCACTCCTGCACCAGCCACAGGCCCATGATATTCTTAAGCAGGCGAATCGTGCCGCACGCCCCGCCCTCGTTGGTGAAGTTGGCGGCCAGCGTCTGCTCAGAGATGCGCGGCTCGGGCGTCTCGATGCCCATCAGCGACCAGGTGCCGCTGCTGATGTAGGCGTAATCCGGCGTGGAGGCGGGCACGGCGACGACAGCGGAGCCGGTATCGTGCTCGGCGGGCGCGATAACCGGGATGGGGCCGCACCCGGCTTCGGCGGCGATGTCGTCGCGCAGCGCGCCGATGGGCGTGGCGGTGGGCACGATCTCGGTGAGCAGGTGCGTGGGCAACCCCAGGCGTCCTAGCAGGTCGGTGGCCCAGACGCGGCCCTGCGGGTCGTAGAACTGGGTTGTGGTGGCGATGCTAAACTCGGTGGACTTCTCGCCGGTAAGCCAGAAGTTGAAGAGGTCGGGCATCATCAGGAGGGTCTGCGCCATGTCCAGCAACGGCGAATTCTGCGTCTTCAGGGCCAGCAGTTGGTAGAGGGTGTTCAACTGCATGAACTGGATGCCCGTGCGCGCGAAAATCTGCTCGCGCGGTACGATGGCGAAGGCCGCTTCCAGCATGCCGTCGTTGCCGTGATCACGATAGTGGCGTGGATTGCCAAGCAGCCTATCGTCGCGCCCCAGCAGGCCGAAATCCACCCCCCAGGTATCTAGGCCGATGCCCGCAAAGTCCCTGCCATGCGCCGCGACCGCCATCCCTAAGCCGCGCTTGAGCTCGGCGAAAAGGCACAGCACATCCCAGTGGAGCGTATCCAGCACGCGCACCCCGCCGTTGGGGAAGCGATGCACGTCCTCCAGGCGCAGTCGCTCGCCATCAAAAAAGCCGACCACGCCGCGCCCGCTCTCTGCGCCCAGGTCAAACGCCAGGAACTTTGCCTCCGCCGCCATCCTTCCTTGCCTCCGTTGCTGCCAGTGACATTGTACGCTGCCGTAGAGTTCGCGACGAGCGGCCTGACTCCTGCCTGTTTTGCTTTTCGTGAGGGAAACGGAACGGTATAATGCCAATGAAGGTGAGGCTTATGTCCGTTACGATTCGCGCACACTATGCTGGTAAAGTGATTGTGCCGGATGAGCCGGTGGATTTACCTGTTGACCAACCGCTGGAGATAGAGCTCAAAGTCGTGCCAGAAGAAACTCCGGCCTCAGCAACCCGAGCGCGTAAGAGTCAGGCTCTAGAACGTCTGCTGACACGGGCCATTCATGGGTTGGATATTCCGGCAGAAGCGTTGCGCCGGGAACATCTTGATGAAGAAATGCCATGAACCTGTAACACCGCTGACTTCACCCGCTATACAGAGGTTGTCTGTCTCTCGCCCGCCGACGTAGGACCTGCCAATCGGAGGCTCAAGGCTTACCCCCTCTTGCCCCGTGAGAACTTACTTCATATCTTGCCTCTAGGAACTCTTGCTTCTCGGAACAAAACACAGGAAGCATCCCAGCGTCCTGTTGATGCCGCTAATTTTCGGCAATATACCGAAACTTTTTGTTTCGCCATCTGGAGGCAGCAAGATGCGACGCGCAACAGCATCTCAATGGCGGCGCAGGCGGCCTACCCGCACGCCGAACTGCAAAGCAAAAGCGCCGACCAGATGCAGGAGATGTTCTGGCAGAAAGGCATCAACTGGAACGACTACCCGGCAGGATGCAAGCGGGGCCGCACGGTCGTGAAGAAGACGCGGCGCGTCACCGTCGAATATACGCATCGCCAGACTGGAGAGAGGCAGACGGTCGAGGTAGAGCGCGCCTTCTGGGAGGTCGAAGCGCCGCCCGTTTTCACGCAAAACCGGGCTTACCTGGCCGAGCGGATACCACGCTATGAGTAGCGCGCGACCGCTCTCGTTGCTATTCTGTTTGCGCATACACAGGCGTGAATGGTGAACGTATTCTCGCCATGAAGAGCAATCGCTATGCCTGCTCGCAGCGTGGTATAATGCCCTTATAGCAAGGCGTGCAAAGAGCGCCTTCGGAGGATAGGGCCATGAGCGACGTGCTGAGCATTGACGAAATCAAGTCCCGGTTCGACTCGGAGTGGGTTTTGATAGAAGACCCGAAGACGAACGAATATAACGAAGTGCTGGGCGGCAAGGTACTCTGGCACAGTAAAGATCGAGCGGAGTTTGATCGCAAAGCGATTGAACTGCGTCCCAAACGCTTCGCGGTATTGTACACAGGCACGATTCCGGATGATATGGCTGTCGTGCTATGAGATTTCCATTCAATCCACATCGAGGCCCCATTGTTATTCAAGCGGAGTTATGGGGACCTGGCGGGAATGGTGTCCTGCAACTTGCGGTTGATACCGGCGCAACCTCTACCATAATAAATACAGCCCGTCTGATGCAACTCGGCTACGATCCAGCGCTTGCCCCGCAGCGCGTTCAAGTAACAACAGTCAGCGGGGTAGTATACGTCCCGCGCCTCGCTCTGGATAAAATAGCGGCGCTAGGGCAGGAACGGATCAGCTTTCCGGTGCTCTGCCATACGCTGCCGCCCAGCGCGGCCATAGATGGTCTGCTCGGTCTGGATTTCTTTCGAGGGCAGACTTTGACCATAGACTTCCGTTCCGGGCAGATTACGCTCGCCTGAGCGGTCGGCGGGAAGTGCTTTCCTGCGGGTGAGGTCAGGGGAGCGGTAATTGTTGCGGAGGGAAGCTAAGGAGCCTAAGGGGCGCAATGGAGCAGGACGGTTCGGGCAGAAGTTTCCTGGAGCGCTTTCCCATGCTGCGCGGCGAGGGCGGGCGCTGTGCGCTGGCGCTGCTGGCGCTGAGCCTGACCGTGCGGCTCGTGCCCGCCTATCTGGTCTACGGCTCCTTTGATGTCGGGGCCTGGGAACTGGTCGCCCGGGAGTGGCAGTTGGGCCACAACCCCTACCAGACCGGCAAGCTGAATTGGCCGCCCCTATGGCCCCTGCTGCTGATCTACGTCGGGCGGATGCAGACGATCTACGGCCTGCCTAGCTATTTTGCCGTCAAGCTCATTCCCATTTGCGCCGACGCCGCGCTGACCCTGGCGCTCTACTTCTGGTTTCTGAGCCGTGAGTCGGCGGCGGTGGGCGCCTTTAAGCGGGCGCTCTGGTACGCGCTCAACCCGATCCCCATCGCCACCTGCGCCCTGCAAGGCCAGTTTGAATCGCTGCCCGCCCTCTTTACCACGCTGGCGGTGATGGCGGGAAGTCAGACGGCCTCGCGCAAGGCGCAAGTGCGCTCGGCCCTCTGGCTCGCGCTCGGCGGGCTGGCGAAATTCTGGCCGCTCTTTCTGCTGCCGGCGTTCCTGCGCCAACTGCGCCCCGCGCGCCGCCAACTCCAGTATGCCCTCCTCGCCGTTGCGCCGACGGCGCTCAGCCTGCTCCTGCTCTACCTGGACGATCCCGACCCCATCCTGCACAACGTGATCCTCTACCGCGGTCGCCACGGCATGTGGGGGCTGACGATCCCCGCCTCCTTCCTGCCCCAGCCGACCGGCGAATGGCTGGCGCAGTTAGTCCTGGTAGTCCTGTGGGCGGCGTGGCTGGTTGTCTACTTCCTGACCTGGCGGCGCGGAAGCCTGGCGCAGGTGGCCTGTCTGGGCGTGCTGACCTTCTACGTCTTTACGCCGGGCTTTGGGCTGCAATACCTGGAATGGGTTGTCCCTCTGGCGTTGCTGGCCGATTGGGCGCGGTTCCGGCTCTTCACGGTGCTTGCTACCCTCAACATCGCGACCGTCTATCTCTTTTCCCCGTTCAACGGCGAGTACTTCGATTTTCTCCGACGCACGCACACGCCCCTGTTCTGGGCGACCAATATGAACCCGCACCATGTCCACATGCTGATCCTTATAGGGCTGCCCCTCTGGCTGTTCTTTATCTGGTGGTGGGCGTCGCTATTACGCGACATCATGGCAGGCTGCGCAGCGTGAAGGTGGCTTGCACCAGGTTGAACCTGTCGTGGGCGTTGATCCCCTGTTTGGCGCCGCCGCCGTAGACGCTAAAGACGCACCAGGCGGTCCGCCCGTCCGCGCTCAGCCACTTCTGCGGGAAGCTACAGGTCAGCCCTTCTCCAGCAGCGCCCATGTGCCCCCAATCCTCATAGTAAGCCACCGTTGTCCACGGCCCCCAGGGCTCCGGCCCATCGAAGAGGCCCAACTGACCGGGACCTTTGTGGAAGCTGGTCAGCAGATACCGCTGCAGACCGGGGTTATAGACCGCTCCGGCCAGGTCGGCGCACCCGCGGGCATCCGTGAAGATAGGGTACAGCTTGCTCGCGTCAGGCGACCAGACAGGCTGGTTGTTCACGAAACCGGAGAGGAACTCATAGGCGTCGCGCTCTTGCATCCTATGGACAGGGACGCGGCCCATAAAAATCTCCGTCTCTTGTCCTTGCCGCTGTCCGTAAAAGTAGGCAAAGCCCTTCAGGTGGCCCGGCACGCCGGAATAGTCCCTGCCAAAATTCAGGAAGGTGGACGGTTTGAAATGGCCCGCGCCTTTGGGGAAGACCCAGGAACTATGCTGCCAGGTCGCTCCTCTATCCCGGGACCATACCAACCCCACGTCTACATGGGGCCAGTCGCCGTCTTGCAGATTCACCCAGGCATAGAGCGTCCCGCCTGCCGCCAGGATTCCCCCGGTTTTGCCTCGCTCCGGGAAGGAGGCAGGATGCTCCGGATTCATTCCCCCATTGACGTTTATGCCGAGGAAACGCTCCGGCGGGCCTTGAATCCGTGCGAAACCCATCGCCACACGTCCCTCCGAATCTGTGCCGCCGAAGCCCCCGCCGTCCCCCCAGGCCGTATAGAGGTTGTCGTCCACAGCCCAGGTGACGGGCCAGAGGTCGCTGCCCGGAGCCGCCGTCCGATAGGTATCCCAATGCCAGGTGATGCCTGCGATAACCGGACTGGGCGGGTAAGGCGGCTTGGCGTCCTGTGCTCCTGAAGGGGCCGATGCACCCGCGCCAGGCAGAGCCGCGACAAACAGAATGAGCGCTATGGCAACCAGTATCCATTGCATCCGTCATGCCTCCTTTATCGGGCGGACGTCCTCCCTTTCGCCGTTCGCGTTCGGCTATCCAGCCGTCAGGGAAATGTCCGGGACGGTCCATTCGTAGAAGCAAAACAACGCCCCGACCTTGTAAGGCCAGGGCAGAAGCCGGGATTGCTCATGGCAGGATGCGCCGTTAATGTAGCTGCCACTATGGAGAGGACGCTCTATTTGATGTCGTCGGCGTAGCCATATTGACGGGTGTGCGCCTCCTCCAGATAGGCCGCGAGCAGCGAAATGGCTCCCTGAATGTCCTCCACGTGCGCCATCTCGTCCACCGTATGGACGTAGCGCGTGGGAACGGAGAGGGTGAAACTGGGCACGCCGCCACGGCTGCGTTGAATGCCGCCCGCGTCCGTGCCGCCGCGCGGCAGGAGCTCAAGCTGGTACTTGATGCCTTTCGCCTCCGCGACGTCGCGGAAGTGGCGGACCAGCTTGGGATGGCAGATCAGGGAGGAGTCGGAGATTTTGATCGCCACGCCGTTGCCCAGGCGGGTTACTTGCTCATGGTCGGTGGTGCCGGGGAAATCGTTGGCGAGCGTCACGTCAATGGCGAGGCCGATGTCCGGCTGGAGCGCGTAGGCGGCGGTGGTCGCTCCCCGCAACCCAACCTCCTCCTGCGTGGTAGCCGTCGCCAGGATATTCGCCTTGAGCGTTTTGCCTTGCAGCAGGCGCAGCGCCTCGATCATCACGAAGACGCTGATGCGGTTGTCTAGCGACTTGCTGACCACCGTGTGGCCGACGCGCTCGGTCGTCCTATCCATCGTGACCATGTCGCCCGGCTCGACCTGCGCTTTGACCTCATCGGCGGAGAGGCCCAGGTCTACGTAGAACTCCTCGATCTTGGGCGGCTTATTCATATCCTCCTGGGTCAGCAGGTGGATGGGCTTGGCGGCGGGCATCAGGACGCCGCGCAGGGAGTTGCCCGCGAAGCCGTGCACCCAGACCCGCTGCGCGACCATTACGCGCGCATCCCAGCCGCCGACGGGCAGCAGGCGCACGAAGCCTTTGTCGTCTATGTGGCGCACGCGGAAGCCGATCTCATCCATATGCGCTGCGATCATCACGCGCGGGCCCTCCGTCACGCCCTTCTTGATCCCGATGACGTTGCCCATCACATCGGCGTCCAGGGTATCCACCAGGGGCCTGAGTTCTTCGGCGACCAGCCGGCGCATCGTGTCTTCATGGCTGCTGATACCCGGCGTTTCGCACAGCCGTTTCAGCAGGTCGAAATTCAGTTCGCTCATAGCACGCTCCTCCCATGCGTGGCAGTATTTCTTGATTATTGCGCTATTTCATGGGGAAAATCCTGCCGGATGTGATAGAGCAGGAAGTCAGGAGGACGGCCCGGCACGTGGAACTCGCGGACATAGGTGTATTGCGCGTCGGGCAGGGAGGGGTCTTGCCGGCGAAGCGTCGTCACTTCATGGGGACGCAGGCACAGCCATGCGGGCCGGAAGCGGCGTACCATGTCGGCCAGATAGCCGGGCGTGCGATAGGAGACAAAGACCTCCGGGGAGACCAGGCCGATCATGTCCAGGATCGGGCGCTGGGAGTAGTAGCCGACGTAGCCGATAGGCTCCAGCAGGATACGCTCATCGGGGCGGGCGTGGGCGTGCAGCCAGCGGCCTATCGGCACGCGCAGCGTGTCTTCCTGCCACTGCGTTTTGGCGATGTCGGCGCGCACCGAGCGCAGGTGCGCCAGCCCGAAGAGGCCGCACGCCGCCAATCCTACCAGCCAGGCCGGGCGCAGGCGTGTTCTGGTGGCGGCAGGCAGTCTCTGCCCCATCAGCGCGGCCAGCCAGCTCCCGCCCAGCGCCGCAATGCCCAGAAACAGCGGCCAGGGCGGCAGGAAGTACCAGGCGAACGGCGGCACCCGCGAGACGAACATCGCGCCGTAGTAGATCAGCAGCCAGAGGAGGGGGAAACCTAACCTCCCTAGCGGCAGGCTAAACCCTGCCGCTGTGGGGCCTGCGGCCCGCTGCCCGCCTACGCGGGCAGTGGCCATGCTGGCTTCTCCATTTCCCCTCTGCTTTTGACCTAACCCCCCGTCCCCCTTCCCTGCGAGGGAAGGGGGTGACCCGGCTTCTCCGTTCCCCCTCTCCCGCAGCGTGGGAGAGGGGGTCAGGGGGTGAGGGCCTCTTCCCTCTCCTTGCGAAGGAGAGGGGCCGCGGGTGAGGTCTTCTGAGGTGCGGGCTGCGGGAGCCGGGCGGTTAGGCAAAGCCACCGATACCATCCCGAACAGGAATAGCAGCGTGAGAATCCGCTGCACAAGGCCCGTCCAGAACTGGGTAGCGAAGGCTTCCAAAATGAGATGGCGGGAAGTCTCCACGCCGCGCGCGTAGACGGTGAGCTTGGCGACGAGCGAGGTGGGGATGGGGGAGCCGAAGTAGAGAAAGGCAAAGATCAGCCAGGGCAGCGCGAGAAGCAGTCCGAGGCCGATAGCGCGCCAGGGAAGGCGCCGCTCCTGCCAGATCAGCCCGCCCGCCAGGATCGCAAAGAGCAACAGGCCATCAATGCGCAGCAGAAAGAGGGTTGCGCCCAGCAAATACAGCGCGGTGGCGTTGCGGGCAACGTAGGCCAGGATAGCGGCCATTCCCACGCACGTCACCAGTCCCGTCTCCATCCCGCCAATGCTGATGTTAATGGGCGTCGAACTTAGAGCGTAGAGCAGCGCGGCGAACAGCCCCGCTATCGGCTGCCCAATCTCGCGGCGAGCCAACAGACGCGCCAACAGAAAGCAGGTCACGCCATCGGCGAGGATATTGACGGCTTTGCCCACCAGCGCCGCGTTCAGGCCCAGCCAGGCAGCACCGGCAAGCAGCAGCGTATAGAGCGGCGTGGTCGTGCCCAGGACACGCTCGCCCGGATTATAGACAAAGCCGCGTCCGGCGGCGATATTTTCTGCGTAGCGCAGGGTGATGAGAAAATCTTCACCGGTCGAATGCGTCGCTTGGGACATCCAGAGGCGCACGGCTACGGCCAGAACCGCGATGGCAAGCGCGATCTGGCGCTGGCGGCGGTCGTCCAGCGGCGGCGCAGCGGTCAATCTCTCGGCAGAGGTCATGGCGGCAAATCAAAAAGAGGAGGAACGAGCCGTGTTCCTCCTCCGGATGATCCGAGGGCTGAGTCAGGGGGATGCGGGGTTCGGTTTTACCGCTCGGTGCGGCTTTCCGCCGCCTGAACGGTCTTACGGGCCTGCCGCTGCTCGCGCATCGCGTGTATCCGCAGCGCCTCGGATTTCAGAAATCGGAGCGTCAGGAGCGACTTTTCGGAGCGGCCTGCCGGTTTGCTGCGTCTCTCGCGGCGGTTGAGCTCCAGGCGCTTAAAGCGTCGGCTTCGCGGCTCGGTTTCGTTGATGGGCATCCCGTTGGCAATCGCCTGCTCGCGCAGGGCGCGGCGGTGCGCCAGGCTCTTTTCGGTAACCAGTGTGCCGAACACCCAATCCGCCAGGGGAAATAGGACGCAGAAGTTCCTCTGCATGAAGCGGTGGTGCAAGAGGTGGTGCTCGCGGAGGAACTGAAACCAGCGAAAACGCTCTACCAGGTGGCCGCGCGGCACGTGCATGTTCCAGTGCATGTACTCATAGACCACAAAGTAGAGGACGATGGCGACCATTGCGCCGATGGCAGTATGGGGCACGACGAACCGATCTATCGCCAGAATGGCCGGCAAGTGAAACAGAAAGATGAGCGGAAGAGCGTAGGGTTTGAGCAGGATATGCTTGGGGTCTTCGCCGTCCGGCAGGTAGTAGCTATCGTCGCCGCGGTAGAGGACATGATGCACCAGGGTGTGCCCGCGAAACGCTTCACGCGGCGGGCGCGGCGTATGCATCCAGTATTTGTGCCAGAACCACTCGAAGAAGCTACCGTAAATAACCAAGCAGAGACCAGAGGCGATCTGGGTAAACAGCGACATCACGATACTGATTCTCGCTTTCCAGCAGGATGCGCGGGCGGCAATGGGACAATAGGCCGGAAAGTGAACGCTGCCTGAAACTCGGAATCTGCAAGGAACGACAGCGCGGCGCGCATCTCTGCTTCGGGAATGGAGTGATCGGGCAGACGAGAGCCTTCCAGGCGAAAAGACCGATGGCCTCTTGCCGCCTGTGGGCGCGGGCGTCTCGCCCTACTCAGACTACGCACAGCGGCTCGGCGGCGTTTCACGCGCCGGAGCCGGGCTTGCCGGTGGTACCAGAGCGCAAGACAGGCCCCCTGGCAGGCGCGCTTGCTTGTGTTGCAATCTCTACGTTGTGCCTGCGGGCCTATCCTGCCCCATCGGCGCAACGCGATTTCCTTTTAGCTTCAAGGCGGTATTTTACCATAAACCCAGATAAATAGAAACAGGGCAACCAATTTCAAGGTCTTTGCGGCGGCTTTCTTTGGCCGACAGGTCGCCCCCGAGCCACAGCGCGGAAGCCTCTGACAGGTTCTCCCTCTCGATAAACGGCGAACAAACGCTGCGTGGCGGCTCAGATGGGATTGCAGCAGCTTTCCAGATAGCCGCAGCGGCGGCAATGAAGCTTGTAGCCGATATGTTCCGGCGGGATGAGGTGATAGCAGACCGGGCAGCGCACCTCGCCGGGCGTTTGGGAGAGATAACCCGTCTGGCAGCAGGGCTGCGCGGCTTGTGGATCGGCCTGGGAGACGGGCAGGTTCGTCTTGGATGTTGGGTTCTGGCGGGAAGACATAATCGCCTGGCTCCCTGATGGGAATTGGATTCTGGCCGCGTCCGTTCCGGGAGGACATCGGGCCGCTCTCGCCTGTGCCACCCTCGGTATGCGAGCCGCCTTATCATAACAAGGTCAACCGAGAATGTCAATACGCCTGCGCCAATCTTGCACGACCCGACGCAAACCAGCTAGCAATAGTGCCGGGCACTAAAGTACCCGGCTGGGGGGCGGCTTTGCCGCCAAGCGACTGCAAGGGACGGCGCTACGACTGCTAGGGTCGGAACTACGCACGCTCGACTGCCAGGGACGCCGCTCAACGGTTCGCGGCTCTGCCTGGCGATCTCCGCCTGGCGACACTCGCGCCTCTGCCTTGCGACTG
>DASRGZ010000144.1:0-12941 GCA_035650735.1 Chthonomonadaceae bacterium | reverse complement strand
AAGCCGACGCGGGGACGCTGGCATGCCTCTCCAGAACATCTAGTATCCGCTCGGCCGCCTGCCCATCCCACAACTCCGGGATCCGTCCCCCTGGATGCTTGCCCTCCAACACGGCCTCCACCGCCGCTGCCACCGCGCACGGATCCCGACCCACTAACCGGTTGGTTCCCTCCGTGATCGTCACCGGACGCTCCGTGTTCTCCCGAAACGTCAGGCACGGAACCCCCAGCACCGTCGTCTCCTCCTGAATGCCCCCCGAATCGGTAAAGACCAACTGCGCCTGATCCAGCAGGGCCAGAAACTCCAGGTACCCCAACGGCTCGGTCACACAAAGCCGGGGAAAGCCCAGCAGACGCTCCAACAGACCGAACCTCTCCAGCTTGCTTTGCGTGCGCGGGTGCAGCGGCAGCACCACCGGCAGCCGCTCTGCCAGCACCTCCAGGGCTTGCAGGGTGTTCTCCGCGGCCGAAAGCGTGTCCACGTTGCTGGGACGGTGCAGCGTGCAGACGGCATAGGCCCCCGGCGAAAGCCCCAAGCGAGAGAGAATATCGCTCTTTCGGGCCTGCTCCCGATGGCGCAGCAGGGTATCGATCATGACGTTGCCGACAAAGTGGATGCGCTCCTGGGCAATGCCTTCCCGCAGCAGGTTCTCTTGGGCGCTGCGCTCGGTAATCAAGAGGTAGTCGGCCATCTGGTCGGTCAGGATGCGGTTGATCTCTTCGGGCATGGTTCGGTCCCCGCTCCTGAGGCCGGCCTCGACGTGGGCCAGGGGCAGGCCGCGCTTGAGGGCGGTCAGGGCACAGGCCAGGGTGGAGGTGACATCGCCGACGACCAGGACCAGGTCGGCCGGATGGGTATCGAGGGCCTGGTCGAAGGCGAGCATGATGCGGGCGGTCTGGGCGGCCGGGTTGCCGGAGCCGACGCCCAGGTAGACATCGGGCTCTGGGAGTCCGAGTTCGGTAAAGAAGAGCGTGGACATGCGCTGGTCGTAGTGTTGCCCGGTATGGACCAGGCGGCAGTTTAGGTGGGGCCGTTGGTTGGCGGCGGCCAGGATGGGGGCTACCTTCATAAAGTTGGGGCGCGCGCCCACCACGCAGGTTAATTTCATAATCTTGCCAACCTCCGCTCGAGTAAATAAGGCAGTACTGCATTAAGCGTGAAAACCGATTCAAGCGTTCCTGAGAATCACCGCTGCGTGCAGTTCTACCAGAAATAGGGTTATATACGGCGAAACCATGGTAAGATGTGGCTCGCCGTACCCTTATGCAGGGCCAACACTACATTAACAAAAAGTATGCCATCTGTTTCGACAGGCGAGAAGGATTTCCTCGATTGGCTCTGCGGTTATCGCTACTGAGGGGTCGGCAAGCGGCAAACGGAAACTCCAGGCAGGGGTCTGGAGTTTCCGTTTGCGCTGATGTGGCTGGCTGCTGGGCAAAGCAGAAGGCTTTCACGGGATGGAGGCTGCGGCCGGCAAGGCAGGGAACGCAACGCGCATGGCAAGGGCAGCGCTTCACGTTCAGATTCGCTCTTTGTCGCTGTCCGGCATACTGAGGGCCGTTTCCAGGGTTTCCCGTGTTCCGTCCGGTCGGGGGTCGCGCGCATAGATGAGAGTAATCGCATCCGGCCAGGGACGCTGCTCTCGCGGCAGCGTCACCAGCCTGGAATCTACGACCGCTTCTGTCAATGGTGGGAGCGCCGCATCCGGTTCCCGCCGTCGTTTCCGGCCAAGATAGGCCTGTAGCGCCCTGGTCAGCACTTCCAGCGTTCCCTCCGCATGGCGTTTGCGGGAATAGCCGGGGGCGGCAGTCAAGGCGTTATCGGCCAGCGACTCCTGTAGCTTGGGATTGCCCAGCAGGGTGCGGATCGCCCCGGCCAGGGCCTGCGGGTCTTCCGGCGTAACGATCAGCCCGGCGCGATGGCGCTCAACGACCTCGGCCCCTTCGCCCCGGGGCCCGACAAAGAGGATCGGCAGGCCCATCGCCATGGACTCGAATATCTTCGAGGGAATGACCGTTTTAAAAAGCTCGGCATTGCGCAGATGCACCAGCGAGGCGTCGCAGACGCTCCAGAAACGGGGCATGTCCTCTTTCAACTGGCGAGGCACGAAGACGACGTTTTGTAGTTCCAGTTCGCGGGCGCGCGCCTGTAGCTTCTCCTTCGCGGCGCCGACGCCGACAAACAGGAACGACACGGGCAGATCTCGCAGCAGTTGCGCGGTGTGGAGGACGTTTTCCAGGCCGTGCGCCAGTCCCAGCGTGCCCAGGTATCCGATAACGAATCGATCCTTGAGGCCATAGCGCGTCTCGATCTCTTCGTCTTTGGGACGGGGGGAGAACAGGTCCAGGTTGGTGCCGTTGAGGACCACATCGATCTTGTCGGCGGAGATGCCGCGCGCGGTCAGGTCCTTGACAAAGGAGTTGGTGATGGAGAGGATGCGGGTCGAGTGCCGGTAGAGCGCCATCTCCAGACGTTCCAGCAGGCGATAGAGCCGCCCAGGCTGCATGGAACTGGTGGCGAGAATGGAGGCCGGCCAGAGGTCGCGCAGCTCAAAGACGTGGGGCACGCGCCGCAGTTTGGAATAGAGCACGCCGGCCACCGGCGTAAAGAGCTGCGGGGAGGTGGAGATAACGATATCGGGCCTGGCTTCCAGGAGAGCGCAGCAGAGCGCGGGCAGAACAAAGGACATGTAGTCCAGACTGCGCAGCAGAAAGCCCTCGTTGCGTGCGATGAAGGTTTTGACGCGGACGACACGGATGCCGTCCATATTCTCCACGAACCGCCAGCGGTTCGTGTAGCCAGGGAAGACTTTGCCTTCCGGGAAGTTGGGGGCCGTCGTGATGACAGTGACCTCATGCCCCCAACTGGCCCAGAGTTTGGCGCGCTCGTAGACATGGGCGGCCGGTGGACAGGGCTCCGGCCTGAAATTATCTGAGAAGAAAAGAATCCGCATAAAGGTGCCTCAGCGTTTTGGGTCGTTCCTGGGCGAAAACAACGAACGGGTAGGCTTCGGCTTTCGCTGCCAGTGGCGCCATCCGCTGGAGAAACTGCGGCACCGCCGATAGGCGATAGGCGGAAAGGAGCAGGCGAGACGAGTGGGAATGTCCTCCCGGCCCAGGTTACGTATAGCACTCTGGCATTTTTCATGCCAGATGCCTTGCGGACGTGACAATTTTTCGTCGTCTGCGTTGCCGGAAACGGGAACTGGTATTTTTTACGGGTTCGGGTGGCGGAGGATGGGAGCGGCCTATTCCCAGGTGAACAGGCTTGCCGCCATAGCTTCCTGAAAGCGCGCGGTCAGGCAGATTGTGGGCTGCGAGAGTCCGAACCCGGGATGGAAGGCGCTCTGTTCGAGGGAGGCGGCGACGCCCTGCGGACGCCAGATAAGCGTGTGGCCCGAAAACAGAAAGCGGATGCCTTCCGGCGAAGCCGCGGTTTGCTGCGGTACCAGACACGGGTGGAGATGGAAGCGGGCCACGGCGGCGGAGAATCGGCCTTCCAGGGTATCGCGGATCTCCAGAGAGCGAGCGGTAAGGCTCCAGGAGCGGCGGTGCAGCACGCGGCCCGGCAGGCGCAGATACCCGTCGTGCGCGGCGCTGACCTGGAGTGGCCTTTCATTGGGGGCCGATAGGCAGAGCGCAGCCGGGCGCGCTCGCCGCGCCACGCGGAACCCGCCCCAGACCTCCGAGGAGTCCTGGCCGTCCACAGTGACCGTGTTGTGCGCCGCCGTCGAGCGCTCCCACTGGCGTTGCGGCCCGCTGACATAGGTGGACGTGCCGGCGTTGACAAGGACGCGCGCCCCGTAGAGCGACAGCTCGAAGGAGAGGGTATCCGCGTGGGCGTGGCCGGGAAGGTAGTCGGGGCCGACCGGTCCGACATCGAGCAGCGCGACCGCCGGGCCGCACTGCATGCGGATATAGCCGCTCTGTTGCAGATGGGTAAGGCCATCCTCCGGTGCGGCCACGGAGGGAAGGCCCAGGCGCCCGGCATAGGCGTCCATCTCGGCGGGCGCCGGGGCGATGTCCCAGGCGGCGTCATTGAAAAAGGCGATCTGGCCGTCGGGATGGCACATCGTTTTCAGCCAGCGCCGCATCCTTTGGACCGTATCCATCCAAAGGCCGGGGAGGGCGGCTCGATCTGCGGCAAAGGCCTCCGGGTAGACGGCAGTCAGATTGATCAGATCAAGCAGATCCTCGGTGAGAATACTGTGGTACATCGGGCTGCGCTCGAAGTGTCCACCGTCGGGAAGAATCTGTTCGTGCAGCTCCTGATCCAGCAGCCGCAGTCCCAGCGCCAGCCACCGTTCCGCCTCCGGGCCGGCGAAGAACAGCCCGGCGGCGATCAGGGCCTTGATGTTCTCGAACAGGTGGTTGCCAAGCAGATGCCACTCCAGGCGCCCGTGCAGGTAGCGCGCCTGAACCGCCAGGCTGTGCAGGGCCTCTTCCGGCAGGGCATGGCCGCCAAGCGCCCACTTGATCCAGTTGACCAGCCGCAGGGAGAGCGGGTAAGGCTCCCAGCCCGTGCCCTGTCCGGGTGGGCTGTCGGCAATCCAGCGCGCGAGGAGCGCCCGGTGCCAGTCCGCGCGCCGCTCGGCTTCACGGGCGTTAAGGTCGTCAAAGTAGTGGAGGTTATAGAGCCAGAGCTTTTCGAGTGCGCTGTCGTCCCAGCCTGCCGGGAATGTCAGTTCCTGCTTTCGGTTGAGGAAAAGGAAGGTCTGCGGCCCGAGCAGGGAGGGCTCGCGGCGCGCGGGCTGCGTCCATCGGCCCTGTTGCGGGCGGAGGGGCGGCGCGGGGCGCATATCCGGACGCGGCTTATGAAGTCGAAACCAGAGCCGCCCATAAATCTGAATCGGGCGTAGGTAACGGACCGTGTAAAGATAGCGAGAGAGCTGCATTGGTCGTTTGGGCCGGTCAAAGGCACTATTTTCCAGGAACGAGTCATTTATGGCCCGGAGAAGCCCGGGTGTGTAAGATCAGTTGAGTTATTATGGCTTTAGTCCCGGTAGACCTTCAGGAGCGCCGCGTAGGTATCGCAATAAGATTCGGCAGGCAGCCGCCCGATCTCCTGGTTGGCCAGCGCTTCCAGAATCGTTTCGGCGAGCTTGCAGGCATCTCCTGCGGGGAAGAGCGCCGTGCCGGGCGGACGCGGCACGGCGTCGGTCGCCAGCACCTGAACGCCCATCAGGGCCGCCTCCCGGATCGCTACGGAGTCGCCGTCGGTCAGGCTGGCGCGCAGATACATACGGGCCTGGGAGAGCAGCGCCAGAAACTGCGGAGGCGTCAGCCCGCGCGTGATGCAGGTGGCTACGCCGCTTGATTGGAGGCGCGCGGCCATCGAAGGCCAGTAGCCGGGGTCCCAATAAGAGTACGTGGCGACCACCAGCCCGATCCGCGCGGGTATCCGGCCTCGGACCAACTCCAGGCCGTACCTTATCGTCTCGTAGTCGTAGAGGGCTTCGCCGCATCCCGAAGTGACAAAGAGATGGTCCAGGCTGTCGAGGAAAGCGAGAAGGGGCTCCGGCAATGGCTCCAGAGTGGGGCAGGGGGGCAGAAAGGCCGGGATAACATGCACCCGACCGTAAACCAGAGGCTCCAGGATGCGCTGCTGGCTGGCATTGACGCAGATGATGTCATCAAAGGCGCGCAAGCTGTGCACGGCGAGCCGCCTCTGTAGGGGACCGAGCTTGAAAAACGCCCGGGCCCACCCGCCGCTATGAATGGTCAGCACCCGCTTGCAGGCCCGGCGCGTCAGGGCGAGGAAGAGGGGCGCACAGCGATAGAAGCGATCTCCCTCCACCATATGGAAGTGGACGACGGCGCCACGCGATTCCCGGACGAGGGCGCGCATCAATTGCCAGAGGCCGCGCAGGCGTGAGGCGGGCCGGGACAGGAGCAGACGGGGCGGGACGCACCCGGAGGAGACGGCGACGCCGAGGTTATACGGATTGATGACGGCAACACGGCAGCCATCGGCGATCAGCTTGTGGGCCAGCCGTTCCATATGGGTTGTCACGCCTCCATAGGGCGGTGGGTAGCCCCCGACCAGAGTGACACGTTCCAGGGCCTTTTCCATTTGCGTTAAGTGATTATGCGTGGCCGGTAATCCCTCCGCCCTGTGTGGGCGCCTCCCAAGAAGCCAGGCAGCAAGGAAATACCGCCACACGACGGAGGATGTCTACCGTATAGCTGGGTCGGGGCGATTTATTGGTGGGCCGAAGGTGGGTCGTTCGGTCGTGGGCGTTGGACGGCAAAGGGTCGTGCTGTGGTGGTGCCGATCAAGGGTAGAGAGTTAAGCGTGTTGCTATGGGGCGACAGGCGCCCGCATGTCAAGCCTCCAGAAACGAGGGCACACCGGTTTGGATGGCAGCATTTCAGGGCTGAGCGCGCAACAGGCGCGCGGCAGCGCGGCGCAAGGCTGCTAGGAACGCGGTTTTGTTGAAGCGATAGCAGGCCCCATCCACCAGCGTGATCGGGCCGGCCGCAGCCAGCGTATGCATTCCCTGCGAATAGGGGCTGCCGGCATAGGGCGCGATAATGGCCGCCGTCTCCTCCCGGAATTCCGTGGGCGTCAGGCGCAGGATACGCTGCAACCGCAAGCGCCCGCCGTAGCGCACGGAAGCATCCTGAGCGGGGCGATACAGATGGCCTTCGTGGAAAAAGGGCGTCCCGGCAGGCCGCGCCGAACGGATATCCGTCTTGATCGGGTTGTTCGCGTGCGGCTGCCACGGCCCGAACAGGCTCGGCGCGTGCCAGGCATAAAGCTGAAGGTTCGGGTCTTCTTCGGCGTCGGTGTGCAGCAGCCACCAGCGGCCCTCGTAAGCGAATACGGTGCTGTCGCAGGCGGCCACGTCTGCCAGCAGCGTCCCCACGCGCGTCCATTGCGTTGGAAGTTCCCGCGCTTTGTAGAGGGCCACCTCGCGCGCCTCGGCTGTCTCCGGGATGCAATAGATCTCCCCGTCATGCTCCAGCAGGTACGGGTACGACATGTGCGCCGGCATCTCCAGCGCGGCGGTGAGCCCGGACGCGCGGCCCTCCAGGTCCAGCTGCGCGCAGGCGATCCGTCCCCTGGAGGCCGCGTAGCGAAACTGCTCACAGAGCAGAGACAGGCTCTTCCCATCATAGAGGGCAAAAGGGTCGGCGACAAATTCGCTTGCGGCGGGGGGCGCCAGCCAGCGGACCGCAGGCTTTGCGCCCGGCGTCAGGAACGCCTGGATGGGCGCCTCCACGATGCCGATGTTCCACTGCCCGGGGCGCAAGTGACTCCAGAGCCAGGCCCCTGCGCTCTTTGCCTGCCGGAGCAGAAAGCCCACCGTCTGTAGATTGCCGGGAGACGGGCGGATGGGAGGATTGGGCGCAGGAGGGGCGTCCTCCAGATAGTCTGCATTCCCATTCAGAATATCGGTGCACACCTGCGCGGGCCAGCAGGCGCTGCCGGCAAGGAGTGCGTTCAGGCCGCGCGCATACGCATGGTGAAGGGCCTTAAAGCAGCCCTCTCTCAGGACAATGCTGCATTCGGGAGCGACCCATCGGCGCAGGCTCGCCATCGTGACCGGCTCCCCGGCGCAGATTTCGGCGTAGCCGGGCGCCGCGCTGCCGAAGGATGGCGCCTGGCCGTGCAGATAGAACCAGACGCCGTAGCGCGCTGCCCGGAGGAGGGCCTCCTCCACGAGGCCGACGCCAAAATGCAGGATGAAATCCAGATGGAGCGCGCCTATCTGTTCCAGAACGGCCTCCGACACCCGCAGTCCCGGCGCGCTCTCAATGCAGAGGGCGGGGACGCCAGCGAGATCCGCTTCCAGGCTGACCGGGCGCTCGGCAGGCACGCGCATACACTGCCGGTAAAGCGACCACAGCGATCGCGGAGGCTGCGTGCTTCCCGTGGCTTTGCCTGCCTGAGTTGGCCCGGCGTTCTTCTGTACGAGCAGTAGCGCCGGTCGGGCGACATTGGCGATGAGCAGGCGGCGAATGCATTGCGCCTGCCAGGCAGACAGGATGGTTCCAGGGCAGATGACCCCGAAACGCAGAGGGGCGTTCTGGGTGGGCGCAGGGCGTGCCGGAAATTCCATCGTCTTTCCTGATCGGGTGACAGCACCCACTCAACCGTGATTTGAGATCGGGTGTCCGAGATGGAATCACCGTTTCCTGTGGTGCTACCGATCAGGTAAGCGGCAGGCCAATACCGAATAGTTCCCGACACGGGAGAATGCCGCAGATTTGCGTGGGAAGCCCGCCCGGCCCCTGGAGGCCGGGCTGCGAGGTGGAGGGAGAGGAAGTCTCAGGACGTGGTTAGCTGCCCATCCTGGATTTCGGAGAGGACGAAGCGCAGCTTTCCGGAACGGGATCGCGGCAGGCTTTCGGAATACTCCACAAGGAGATCCATATCCGCGCCGACGCGCCGCCGCGTCTCCTCCAGCAACCGCGCCTCGTCGGCCTGTGTGTACCCGCTGCCCCGAACGATGCGCAGGATCATCTGGCCGCGCTGCCGCTGGACGATCTGGGCTTCCCGGACGTGGACCATGTCCTTGAAGATATGGTCCAGGCGGCCCAGGCGCGCGCCATTCTTGAGGAGAACATAGTCTTCGCGCCGGCCATCCACGTCGGCCAGAATCCGACCCGGACGGCCGCAGGGACAGGCCACCTCGCCCAGGGTGACGTGATCCTGCACCTCGTAGCGCAGCAGCGGAAAGGCCAGGTTGGTGAAGTTGGTGCCGATCACCTTAAAGTTTGCGCCGTCAGCGTTGGGCACGAACTCCACGGCGGCAAAGTCCTCATCCACATGCAGCGCGCCATACTCACACTCGGAGGCATGGGCGACCGACTCGGTCATATGATAGTGTTGGCGCGGGGTAACGCCAAAGGCGAGCCGCATCTGCTCGGCCTGCTGGGGAAGCAGGCTCTCCGAGGCGAGGGTAATCCAGCGCACGGGATAGCCCAGGTCTTGCCCGGTATCGAGCAGGTAGGCGGCGAGCAGGGCCAGCAGGGAGGGGTAGCCGTGCAGCCAGGGCGGGCGCCGCCGACGAAGCTCCGCCACATAGGCAGGCAGGTTGTTGGGGCTCATGTGGTAGCCGCTGAAGAGGATCTGCCTGCCGACGGCGTTGATGCGCCAGAAAGGCGGCTGGCTCTGGGTGAGAGGCACCAGCGAGCGGCCCGCAAAGAACGCGCCCCAGGTTCCCCGCTCCAGGCCGTGCCAGCGGCGGTAGCGCCAGCAGGCGGCGTAGACCTCGCGGAGCGATTGGGCGGTCGTCGGGAAGCGCAGGCCGCCGCCGGTCGTGCCGCTGGTGTGCATCCAGATGCGCTCCCGCTCGGGAACGGCCTGCGAGATTAGCTCCTGGCTGTGCGCGCGGACCTCATCCTTGGTCAGGATGGGCAGGCGCTGCAAATCCTCCAGGGTCCGGATCTCCTCCGGTCCAATACATAGTTTTTGAAAGAGCCGCTGATAGTAGGGGACGGTGCGGGCGCAGTGCTGCACAAAGGCGCGCAGGCGCCGGTCGCGGAAGGCGATCATCTGTTCCTGCGGCCAGCCGACGCGCTCCTCGGCCTCACGCAGCAGGGCGGGGAAGGCGCGTCCGTAGCGCTGGCGCTCGTTCTTCCAGCCCTGTACGTTGCAGAGGGCGTTCTGCACGAAAAAGGGCATGCGCAGGTAGATCGCCTCAAGGTCGGCCATGCGCAATGACCTCCTGCGCGGCCTTCCGGCGCTCGACGTGCCCGACCCAGCCGAAATGCGGTTTGAAATGGAGGGTGGAAGCGTCCGGGATCTCGGGCAGAGGGCGGTTCCACTCCGGGCGGTTGCTGACCAGGCGCACATCTCGCCAATCCCACTCGGCCAGGGGGAAGTGGCGGCAGCGGAACGCCTGGCGCACGATGGGGATGCGGTCCGGGTCAAAGCCCATCAGCCAGGCGCAGGCGGCGTCTACGCTGGGGCAGTTCAGGCCGAAGAGGATCAGGCCCGCCGGGACCGGATCGGGATTCATCGGGCCGCGCCCTTCGCCCGCGACGATGCCATCCACCAGGGCATAGTGGCGCTTGCGGTTGTCCGGCGTGTCGGGCCGGAGCGTGCCATCCGGGTTGCCGTAGCAGATGATCTTATTGAGGTCCAGGCACATCCGCCAGATCGTATCGTTGCCGTGCCAATTTCCGCTGCGGATCACCTCCTCGGTGTCGCCGAAGACCTTGCGGCCCACGCGCCGAGCCTGCCGGTGCAGCCAGGGGCCGATAATCGGGCTGTGCAGGGAGAGATACCGGAAGGGGCGCACCAGCAGGCGCTCCGGCGCGCGGCCCTTTTTGACGAGCGGGCGCTCATCGCCGGGGTCGTCGGCGCCAGCTTCCGTGTGGTGGGGCAGCCAGTTCTTCTCGCCGTTGATGCCGACCAGGTTCTTGAGGCTGACGGTGATACCCGCCTTCTTGTGGGTTTTGAGCTTGGGCAGGCTGAAGACGACGTCCGGGAGGATGGCCGTGCCGGAGATCAGGTACTCGTGCCGCCCGCCCGTATGGTGGCGGTTGACCTCGCCGTCGTCGTAGTCGGCGCCGTAGTAGCGGCCCCCGCCGTTGTGGCTGACGAACTCGCTGGAGTCGGCCAGGTCGTAGGCGATATAGCCGTTGGGGTCGCCCGGCAGGGCGGTGCGCTCGACGATAACGCCGTCCTTGTTAACGTACTCCTCGCGGCGCAGGTCTACGATCTCGAAGTCCAGGCCGGCGTTTCGGTAGAGGTCACGAATGGCGTCCAGCTGCAAGACCTGGCGTATCTTTGCGAAGGAGGAGTCGGTCTGGGGCGCGTCGGCGACGATCACCTTGCCCCGGCCCTCCAGGGCCTTCCAGACATAGTCGGCGACGGCGCGGATGACGCTGCCGTGCGTGAGGACATACTGCCATCCTTCGGGGTCGCGCGGGTGGCACTCTTTGACCAGGTTGGGCTTGAGCAGCACGGTTTCGCCGGGACGAAGCAGGTCGGCAAGCGGGTTCCAGGCGGGCGTGCCGAAACGCTCGACATCCAGGCCCGCCACGCGGAAGCATTCGCGCACGGCATGGTAGACGTGGTTTGGCTCCGGGGCGAGCGCGCCCAGCGTGTATTCCGGATAGGCCCGGTCCGGGTGGAAGGGCGCGCTGCATGGGTATTGGCTTGTTTCCGCCTGATAGGCGCTGACGGTTCTTGGGTCCATAGGTGATTTCTATACCGGGATGGCTTGCGCCATGATCTGCTGAAATAGTTGAAGGGCCGCGTGGGCCTCGTATTCGTTCTGGATGGTGCCGACCGCGTTCTGAGCGAGCCGTTCGCGTAGGGCGCAGTCCTGGCCCAGCCGGAGAATGGCTCTGGCGAGAAGCTCCGGGTCGGGCGACTGGAGGGCCAGGCCGTTGTGCTCGTGACGGACGATCTCGGCGACGCCCCGCCAGCGGGTTGCGACCGGCACCAGCCCCAGGCTCATGGCCTCGACGAGCGCGGCGGGCTGTCCCTCGCCCGGCCATTGCGTCGGGAAGGCAAATATCTGGCATGCACCGGCCAGGGCGTGGGCCCTCTCACGCGGCAAGCGGCCATGAACCTGTACGCAGTCGGCATGGCGCAACTGGCAGACGCGCGCGCGGAAGCGCTCCAGGTAGCCGGGCTCCAGCTCCCCGCCGACAAAGTGGAAGGTCGTCTCCTGCCGGTCGCAGACCTTATCCACGCCGGCTAGGATCGTCTCCACGCCTTTAGTCGGCGTCATATTGCCAAAATAGATCACGCCGAGCGGCCCGTCCGGGCGCGTTTGCTTGGGTCGCGCCGGGACATCCTCGCTATGGATGAAGTTGGGGAAGCGGTAGGCGCGCGTGTTGGGGAGGAGTTGGCTCAGGTGCTTTACCATCTCCTCCGTCTCGACCAGGATGGCGGCGGCGCGGGCGAGGTGGGCGAGGGCGAGCCGTTTTAGAGGCGCGGGCTGGGCCTCCAATCGCAGCGTGGAGTCGCCGCCGATCAGCTTGATGATCGTCGGCAGGCCCGCCCGATAGCAGCGGCGCAGCAGCAACAAGTCGCGCCAGAAGCATCCGGTCAGGGCCGTAAACAGCACAACCCTATCGGGCCGGTTGGCCGCCAGGAATGGCCGGAACACGGCGACCTGCCGGGCCGCGCGCCCCAGGACCGGAAGCAGCGGGCGCGTCTCGACGGCATCGTGGAGGCGCGTGTCGTAAGGCAGGAGCGTAAAGGCGTCGGCGAACGGGTGCCGCAGGAAGGAGGCGACCTGATGCGCATAGCCGCCATAGGGCGGCGGCAAGGGGCCGATTATCAAAAGGCGCTTATCCATAGGTTTTCAACTCAATCGTGCGGGCAGCCGCCTCTGTTGAGCGCAGCTTTCTGCCCGAAACGCTTGTTTGCACGTTCCATGCCATTTACCGCAAACATAAATCAAAATAGCCTCCGCCCCTCATGCTTCACCTAACCCCCGTCCCCCACTGCTAGGGTCGGAACTGCGCACGCTCGCACCACTGCCAGGGTCGGCCCTACAATGGACTGCCAGGGTCGGCAGGGTTACGGCCCCTGCCTCCGCCTTGCCACAGCCCTCCGCCTTGCGACTGCAAGCTCGCCGTCGAGGGGGCGCAGATCGAAGCCCTGCCTCCGCCTTGCGACACCTAGCGACCCTGCGAGGGAAGAGGGTGACCCGGCTTCTCCTCTCCCCTAGAATTGGGAGAGAGGTTGGGGGTGAGGGCCACAACCATCTCAAGATGGGTCCCTCCCTTCCCTAGCGAGGTACGAGCGGGTAGGGAAGGGGGACGGGGGTTAGGTTAAGAGGGAACGGGAGTGAGGTCTCTCCCCTCTCCCTCGGCATTTAATGATCCGGCCAGCGCGTTTAGCGAGCCAGGGGGAATGGTTCGCAGCACGCGCGCCGGAACCCCGGCGGCCACGCAGTTATCGGGGATGTCCCGGTTGACCACCGCGTTGGCGCCCAGAATAACGTTATTGCCCACGCGCACTTCGCC
>DASRGZ010000143.1:0-76265 GCA_035650735.1 Chthonomonadaceae bacterium | reverse complement strand
TCCTGGAGTTGAACCTGCCCAGTTACCGTATGGAGCAGGCGCAAAGCCAGCAGCAAGCAGCAGAAATCGCACCATCCTGAAAAAGAGGCAACGGGAAATCTAATTGTCGCCGACCAGGAAGGATATTTGTCGTTCAACACCAGCGTATTGGCAACATGCGCCTCCCAGGCTTTGTTCTGCACTTCAATGGGCAGGCTCTCACTGGGATAGAGGTGGCCGTCTTTGCCGATGCCGATGACCTCTATGGTCGTCGGGCCGGAGGGCACGTTGCGCAGGGGCACCTCCATCTGGATGACCGCCTCTTCGCTCTCGCCCACGATGGTGCCGTCCACCAGCAACCGGGTCTTGGCGATGCCGACCCCTTCGGCGCGCTCCACCTTGACGGAGAGCTTCTTATCCGGGTTGTCCTGGGGCACCAGGATGGGGCCTGTCTGGGCGGGGAGGCTGATCCGATAGCGCGGCTCTATCTTCACCATCTGGCTGATCGGGGGCAACAAAACGCCTTCGGCGGTCTCGGCAACGACCCAGAAGCGATGGGAGCCGGGCAGCAGCGTCCGGGCATCCAGGAGGGCCTGCTCGGTATTGTCCTCCAGCCGTCCCAGATAGGTAGCGCCTTCAAACACATAGACGCCCTGGAGAGAGGCCCTGTCCGCGATAGCCAGGCGAAGCTGTTCGCCCTGCAACTGGGCGGTCATCTGCACGCTGGCGTGCATCCGCGCTCGGATAACACACTGGGAGGACTCGGCAGGCTCTTTGAAGTGGTTAAAGAGGACGACGCGCACGCGCTTGCGGCCCACCTCTCCTGTGGGCGGGGGCACTCTGACCACCGGCAGCGGGCTGGTGGGGTCAACGATCTGCCTGGCCTGTTCTTGTCCGTCAATCTCGACCGCGATCATGGCAGTCTCAAAACCTGGCAGGGGGAGCGCCGGAACGATTTCGACAATGGTGCCGGGCAGCGCCAAAGCCTGAGTACGGGCTGCCGTAACGACCAGATGCCCGTCTTCGGCAGGGTGAGCGGGTGCCGGTGTTTTGGTGTCCAGGCCAGAGAGAATGCCGATGCCGGAGGGACTGGCTGTTTGATCCAGGGGCGGTGGCGTCTGGGCGAGCGCCTGCCGTTGAAGCAAGCCTAACAACACAGTGACGAGGAGAAGCACCGTTCTGTAGCCTGATGCCAGCATCTTGCCATTCATCTGAAGAAGCCTCCTGCGGATAGGGGTACGGTATAGGGCATCCACGAATGGAAGGGCTCTGCTGGCTTTAGGAGGGTCGAAGCAAGCAGGTAATATCTAGATTAGCCAGGCACTCCTGCCCTTCCTGCTTGCTGCACTAATTTTTTCGTTGCGGCTCTGCCAACTCCGCGTTCGGGGTAGACAGGCCATCACCCGCTTATCCCTACGCTCACCCCAAAGTGCAGACGTGTCTGCACAATTTGACCCCTCGACCTCGGTTAAACTCCTTCCCCCCTCCTGTGTTTATCCATCATCCACAAAAGGAGTCGCGCGACTCCTTGCACTTGCACGCCCTGTTACGCACTCCTCCATGCCCGCATAGTTACTAATGGAGCCGCATGAAAGCTGGTAGTGTCCCTCTACAGAGTTGATAAGGTCATCGGCGACGAAGTATCAACTCTCTATGGGTACACTACCTGAAAGCTGTACGTTACGCTATCCGGCTTCTAAAGGAGATTTGAACCAATGCCCTATGCGGCAACGCGCGAAGCGACGCAGCCGCTCTTGCTGACCGTCCCTGCGGCAGCAAGGATGCTTGCTATCTCCGAGTCCACCCTGCTCCGCCTGATGGCCGCTGGCAAGCTGCCTTCCGTTCAGCTTGGCAAGTGCCGCCGCATCCCGATGGAGGCTCTACACCAACTGGCGCACGAGGGCCAGCAGCCAGCCCAGGAGGGCAAATAGATGTCCATGACGAGCATTTTGACGCTCGACAGGCAGGCTACCGAGGCTCTATTGACGCTTCAAGCCCGCTGTGCGCGCACCTACTCCGACACGCGAGACGTCCGCCTGGACGGGGACGCTTCGGCGCGGGCCTTCGCCCGCCAACGCGGTGGCGGCGATCATTTGACTTACGTCGTCTCCAACACCCGCCAGGAGATCGCTGCGAAGGAGGCGGCGGCGGTCAGGCTCTACGCTAACTGCCGCCAGCAGGCCAGCGGCTGGATACCGCGCCTGCAACGCGATTTGAGCGCGGTAGAGGCCGCTGTCAACCGAGCGCGCAAAGCCCGCGCCGTCCTTCTGGCCTGGCTGGAGAGCAACCTGCCCTACTGGGTCGGTGATGCGGACGCCCTGCGCCCGGTGGACGGCAAGAAAATCAGCTACACGCCCCTGGGCGGCGAGCCAGCGCAGCCGGTGGGCGAGGCTAACGCGGCGCTTGCCGATTGGGTTTTACAGGGCGGGCCGACGTGGTTGGCCCGATAAGTCACGGAGGATAGACGCCAATGAGCCACTTTGATCAAGCCTACAAACGCTTCAAGGAGCGCAAAAAGCTGGAGAAGGCGGCGGCTATGCAGAAGGCGGCGCCGCCGGCTGTATCGGTTAGCCCCTACGTGCCGCGCCAGCAAGCGACCCACCTGATGGATCGCCTTGTCAAGCTGCGCGAGAGCGGCCAGACGGTGCCAGGCTTCTCTTCGCAGGACGTGGAGCGGGCCAATGCTGGCTGGCTGACGCGCGAACGCTACCAGCATCTCGATAGCTTAGCAAACGCGTTAGGCGGGTAGGGAGGCCAGAATCTTGACTGATTTTGACGCTTCCCGTCCTGGCCCGAAGCTGCCTCCTGCTGCCAGGAAGCTGATCCGACAGCGCCTCCTCGCTGGAGACAGCAACGCTCAGGTACAGGCGGCGCTGGAGCAGGAGGGCTACCTGCCCATCTCTCGGCAAGCCCTCCACCGCTATCGCCAGTCGCGCAAGGTGCAGCAAGCCCTGGAGCGCCTGGACATAGAGAGCGTGCAGGTTGGGTTGGCCCTGCGCGCCCGGCGCATTATGGCGCTGGCGCAGCACGCCGAAGACCTCTGGCAGCGCATGACCGGCAAAGTGCGGGGCTACGAGGACATGCCCCGCCTGCCCGCCAACAAGGTGGACATCGTTCTATTGGGTCGCGAGTTTCGCGCGACCCTGGCCGACCTCAGCCGCCTGGTGGACACGCCGCAGAGCAGGCCCGGACTCTTCACAGCGACCACGCCCACCGAAGCGCCTACCGCCGCAGAACTGGCCCTGGACAGAACGTTTGTCATCGGGCAGCTAAACGATGCGCTGGAGAAGTTTCTGGAAAAGCACGAGGCCGAGGCTGCCAGCGATGCCAGCACAGAGGCCGATACGCTGGAAGATCACCCTTGAGGCGAGCCTTTCCATCCAGCCCAGTGCTTCTTCTCTTTCTGGAGACCAGGCAATCGTAGCGTGATCGCCCTCTAATTCGTTTCCAGGCGTTCGATGTCGGCCTCGTCGAGCGGCTCTTCGACGGCGTTGCGCAACCACGCTGGATCAAAGCCTGCGGCGGCAGACGCCTCTACCTGGATAGCTACCTTGCCGCCATCAGCCTTCTCCGCCAAATTCGCTATGGCCGGAAATGCCCGGAATACCTGATCCCGTGTTGCCACAAAACCAAACTTAACCACGCCGGTCGTTGCGGTGGAGGGCGGTGAGGCCGGGCCGGAAGGGGTTGGCGGGGCGCTGACGCCGCCAGACGTTGGGGCAAGTCCTTCGCTCACGCCCGCTGGAAATGGCTCCGGCGTCGGCGCGACCGGGACTGCCTCCGGGATAGCCGCCGGTAGCATCAGAAAGCCGCTGTCGAAATCCACTTCATCCTCGGACAGAGCGCGGCAGAAGGCGATCCGCTCGCGGGGAAGCTGATAGCGTCCGTCCGTCCCCAAGTTGGGCGCATAACCGCTGGCGTATCCGAACGCACCCTCCTGCACACCCCGCACGATGGCCTTCCGCAGCGCGTTGAGCGAGTCCAGGCGGGGCGGCTCCAGAACGGCGAAGAAGGCATCCCGCACATCCGACACCCGAACGCCAGGCCGGGCGGCCTCCTCGCCTTCGGCGGTCTCGCGCAGGCGCAGGCGCTCGATGATCTTGCGGGGTGTCACGCTCTGGTGCATTTTGGGCGTACCGACGACAGTGAGCAGTTCCAACATGCGCTCGTGGATGCCCGTCGCCTGCAAGGGACGGCCTGCCGCCTCGACCCGCTCGATGCCGATACCGCCCTCCTCCACACGAGGCAGCCAGACAGCAGTATAGAGCGCCCGAAACGCGGCCTCGACCGCTGCCTCCTCCGTTCGCTTGCGCTCCTTGAGTTGATCCAGCAGGTCTTTGCTGAGGCGCAGTTGGCTCTTGCGGGCCTCCACCCGGTCGCAAGCCATCAGATACCGCACGGCCCGACGCAGCGCCTCCACCTGCTTCCTATCCGGGATCGCCAGCCCGATGCCGTTACGATAGGAGCGCGGGCGGTCGCCATACCTGGTAAACATCTCAATGGCCTGCCGCTCCTGCTCGGCGCTCGATGCGGCGGCGAACTCCAGGGGCAGGTAGCCAAGCAGGAATGCCGGTTCCCTATCCGGCACGTCCTGGGTCTTGGCAGGCCAGACAACCACTGTCCGTTGCCCTGCCAGGCGCTGCGTCAGCAGTTCCTTGATCTTGCCCCTGACCTCCTCGGCATTGCGGGCCACCTCCTGCTCGGCATCCTCGACCAGCTTGGTGACATTCGGGTCTTTCTTGAAGCAGTAGCGCAGACCGTCGTAATGCAGGTACAGACAGGATGTCCGCAGGTCGGCTAGCACCGCCGTCGCCGTGATGCTGTCTAAGTCCGGCCCCACGCACGCGGCCAGCAGTTCTGCTTCTGTCACCCCTGGCGGCAGCGCCTCCGCGTCGGTCTCTCCCTGCCGCTTCAGCCCGCCGAAGGAATAGACAAAGATGGCCGTCGCCAACCGGGTGGCGGGCCGGACGCTGGCAAGAGCGGGTGTCTCGCGGGCCAGCCGGTCGTCAATGCGCCTGGCGCGGGCGTTCGGCCCTTCGATGTCGGCAGCGACGACCGGATCGTAGTCGTTCTGGGCATTCAACTCTTTGAGCATCGCCAGGCGCACTTCCGGATCGCGGAGCGGAATGTCGCCGGGGCCGAGCAGGGGCCGCGCGCCACCGTTCTTCTTGAGGCTGTGGAGGCATTGTCCCAGGAACCGGAGCGAGCCGCGTGTGCGTTGAAAGGCATCCACCGCAGTCCACCGCTCGCGCATGGCGTCTATGAGGGCCGGATGGAACGGATAGGCGGCCTTAAACCGCTCCCGTAGGAGGATACCTTCCTCCTCGGCCATCTGCCGCTCGGTCGTGTTGTCAGCATAGGCCCGGCGCATAGTGGTCACGACCTCCTCGTATGCCGCTCCCACGTCGGAGGCCGTCGCCTCGTCCGGCTTGCCGCCAAGCAGACGGCGCTGTAGGATGGGTAATACCTCGTCGCCGGAGACCGGCTCCCGCAGTTGATCCACCCGCGAGGCCAGTTTATCCAGTTCGTCAAGGAGAGCCATGTTGCCCAGGGCCTCCCGTGCGCTCCATTGCAGCGAGTAGACCATCACGGCGTGGGTGGTCTTGGCGACCTCGACCGTCAGGTTCTGGAAGAAGTCCTTCGCCTGCCGCGCCAGCGTGGAGTCGAGAACGGCCACCGAGGCGGCCCGCTCCATGTACTTCAGCACCTCATCCAGCAGCAGGAGCACCGGGCGTCCGTCCGCCCCTTCCGTCAGCAGACGGTGGATCAGGTCGCCGCCCGGCGCGGTGCGGTTGCGGTCATTCTCCGCGACGAGCGCCCGCGCCTTCTCGCCGCCTATCTGCCAGGCCAGCCAGCCCCACATCGTCTGCACGGCCTGGCCGTTGGGCAGCGGTGTCGGCTCCAGCGCTCCAAACTTCTCCCCGTCGAAGACGGCCACACGCACCTGGCCGGGATCAGCAAAACGCTCTGCGCCAGTCACGACGTTGAGGGCCGCCCGGTCGCGGGCGGCGTGCAGCAAGGCCGCCAGCGTATGCGACTTGCCGCCCCCGAAGGGCGTGCGCAGTTTCAGCACACGGTTGTAGCCTGGCTCTCCGGCGAGGGAGGCCAGTACCTCCTCCAGCAATCGGCCCAGGTCGGCGGTGATGTGCGTGGCGCGGAAGAAAGCCTCTGGGGTGCGGTTGACTGCCGGAACATTGGGGTCGCGGGCGGCAATCGCGCCCAGGTCAATAGCGAAGATAGCCTCGGTGAGCGCTCCAGCCTCTACGTCCGGGTGGAGCGTCACCATGTCTGTCCAGGGGCGCAGTGCCATAATGTTCATGGGCTTCCTCCTCTTATCTTCCGTCGCTGAACAGGCTGTCGGCGACCAGTGTGCGCCAGTTTGCTACCAGTTTGGCGAGCGTGGACTGCTCCGATGTGGTGGTGGCAATCAGGTTGCGGGTTCCTTCCGCCTCCGTGCCCTTGAGACCGGCCCCGGAGAGCGCCTGAGCCAGCAAGCGCAGCCGCTCGCGGTCGGGATGGGCTTCGTCGAGGAACTCCTTGAGTTTGCGCGGCTCATTCTCCATCAGCCAGAGAGCACGGTGCAACACGTCAATCAGAGGCGCGGTTGTGCCGTCCGGCGCAGGCAGTCCCAGTTTCTCGTCCTGGCCGCGCTCCGTGTAGTCGAGCAGGCTGTACTTGCCCTTCGTCTTCTTCACCAGGGCGCGGCTGCCCGCCGTCAGCCCACGCGGGCCGTCCAATTCGACGTGCTGCGCGTAGGAGAAGACGATGGCCTCGCCCGCGTCCAGTTCGCCGCTCCGGTAGGTGTAGCGCCAGAGAGTGTAGAATCGGCTCGGCCCGTCCACCGCCGCCACGCCGGAGCGCGGCACGTTGAATATCTTCTCCAGCAGCGTCTCCAGCACGACGCCTTCAACTTCAGCCAGGAACTTCTCGGCGGGAACCTCCTCGCCGTTGGCGTACTCGACGGAGGCGTAGCGCGTGAAGGCCCGCAGTCCCGCACCGATGGCGGCGATGACCAGATCGGCTCCAGCAATGCCCTGCTCCCAGAGCGTATCTACCCGCTCCCGAACGATGCGCTCTAGTTCCGGCTGAACGTCCTCCTCGTAGAAGCCGACCGTCGCGCTTTCGGGCAACCAAGAAGATGCTGGAGGCGAGAGCCGCTGACTCCATGCCGCGCAGCCGGGTTTTCATCTCGGTATCAAGGGGCCAGGCTTCGGTAACGGTGAAACCAGCCCGACGCAGCGCGTCCACGAGAGTAGCCCAGCCGAGCGTTGTCTTGTGGGCATAAACGATATTCAACTGACCACCAGGCTTTGTAACGCGATATGCCTCGCTGAACGCTTGGGCCATCATGCTCTCGTAAGCCGCGTTAGCCTTTCTCTTATCTCCTCCATGCCGTAAAGCATCTGCGACCGCTTCTCGCTTCTTAGGTGATCCCTCGGAGGAGAAATGTTCTGGATAATGCAGTCCGATGGTGCGCTTGAGCCAAACATAAAAGAAATCTGATTCGTTCGCATATGGAACGTTGTCATAATACGGTGGATCAGTAATGACCGCATCAAAGGTGGCATCGGGCCAGGGCAGCGCGGTGGCCGAGCCACGTACGACAGTCGCAGGCGCACCGGAATCCTGCTCCGCTGCCGCGTACCCACTAAGCCAGGCAATGGCTCCCTGCGGGCTGCCAGACGCTTCACCAAACGGAGCCAGTTCCGTGAAGTCCCAGACCATCGGCAACGCTTGCCGACCGAACGTATGACCGATTATTTCCCTTGTATTCTGCCAGTGACAGAGCGCAGAGTTGTAGTCGGCAAGTCGGTCTACTAGCAAGCCGAGGAACGTGAGAACCGCTTTCGCGTGTTCTGCATTGTAACCCTCGCGGAGCATCTCGGTATTCGCATGTCTCACACCAGCGGCGAAGGTCAGCAGGCAGAGCATCTGACGCGGAGAAAAAAGAGAACTGAACTGAGTCAGGCCATACAGTACGCAGAAATTGGCGTTCTTCGCATCGTTATAGATAGATTCATAAGGCACGGTCAACCCTGTCCGCGCACAAAACTCCTCGACTCGCTGCCGGATTGCAGCGTCATCGGGAATAAAACTCGTTAGACCTTCGGCGGAAAG
This sequence comes from Chthonomonadaceae bacterium, assembly GCA_035650735.1. Classification (GTDB taxonomy): domain Bacteria; phylum Armatimonadota; class Chthonomonadetes; order Chthonomonadales; family Chthonomonadaceae; genus DASRGL01. Next base: position 68,168 of record DASRGZ010000143.1, on the reverse strand, counting down.
GTAAACTCTTCCCTGCTTGCCGGGGCGCGTGCAGACAACCGCCATCATTTGCTGCTCCATGCGCCCGGCGCAGCCCTCCGCCTTCACGTAGCCGCTTTCGGCTACCGTACCGCAGAAGGGACAGGCTGCATTACCTCTCTTGCTGAACCCCGCCGGATCGAAACCAAGCGCCTGCTCCGTGTCCGCCTCCACGACCTCGAACCGGACGCGCTTCGCGCCCTTTGGCGCGGCCATTTTCAGCGCGACATAGCGCCCTGTCTTTTTGCAGAGCCAGGTCTGCCGTACCAACGGCACTGTCGCGCCGCACGCCCGATTCTTGCAGCGCACCGTGCGCGTCCACAGATAGGCTACCGGTGTCAACCAGCCCGACCCGGCTTTGAGGGAGAGTTGCTTGGGTGGCGGGAAGTCCTCTTCCTCCATCACCAACTGCGGGCGTGGGGCTAATTCGACGGGCGGGTTTTCCGGGTCAGGGATCGGTGGGTAGAGGTCGCCTATCTCCGCCTTCACCTTCTCCAAGACCCACTTGCCCCAGTGCTCCACCTCCGCCGCCAGGCCCGCCCACGTCCCGTCCTGCGCACAGCCCTTCGCGTTCTTGTCCGGCTTGCCGTACTTCTGCGGGTAGACGAGCGTGCAGAGTTCAATGATATGCGCGACGGGATTCAGGTCGAGGGCGTAGGCGTCGCAGCCCAGGCGCAGCGCCTCCAGGGGGATGGCCCCACCGCCCGCGAACATGTCCAGCACCTTCGGCCTGGGAGCGCGGCCTGCCACAATGTCCTCGACGGTGACGACCTGGCCCGTCTCCCGCGTCAGTCGCTCGGCGTGCGCTTCCAGGATGTGCCGCTCGGCCTCCGCGATGGTGCGCGGGTCGCCAGGGTACTTGCACAGCGCCGTGACAAACTTCTCGGCAGCCTTGCGGCTCTTGAAACGGTCGGCGGGAACCAGCGCCCCATAGACGGCGGCCCGGCACGCGACGAGCGGTCGTCGCGCCCACCAGAGGTGCAGCGTGGAGATATGGCCCTTACGGACGGATTTCTCTCTGGACGCTTCTGCGCTGATGGCCTCGATGGGCAGGTAGTCCTCAATAAGTCGGCGGTCGTTATCAGGCATCTGGATTCCTTTTGCGGTTGGGCGATTCCAGCATTCGCCGGGTCTCCGCCAGTTCCGCTTCCAATTGCGCCGGGTCGGGCAGCACCGTGCGGTACTCTGCCGCCAGCACCGTATTCATCAGGCGGTTCATCGCATACTGCGCTACCGCTGCGTTGGGTTCCGAACAGAGGATGAGGCCGACAGGCGGGTTCTCATCGGGCAGCGTCAGATGGTCATAGGCGTAGTTGATGTAGAGATTCATCTGCCCCACGTCGGCGTGATCCAGTCTGCCGATCTTCAGGTCAATGATGACCAGGCAGCGCAGGCGGCGATGGTAGAACAGTAAGTCCATGCGATACCAGTCATCGCCGGCCCGGATGCGCTTCTGCCGCGCAACGAAAGTGAAGTCGTTGCCCAGTTCCAGCAGGAAACCCTCCAGGTGGCGGATCAACGCCTCTTCCAGTTGAGCCTCAGAATACTCGTCCTTCAGCCCCAGGAACTCCAGCACATAGGGGCTTTTGATCTCCTCCTCCGGGGTCATAGCGTCTTCGGACTTTGCTTTCGTGCCCTGCGTCAGCATGGCGGCCTTATTCCGGGAGAGGGCGGTGCGCTCATAGAACAGGGAGTTGATCTGCCGATCCAGTTGCCGCAGCGACCATCCGCCCCGCAGAGCCTCCGTTTCGTAGAAGCGGCGGGCGTACTCGTCCCGAAGAGAGAGCAGTCGGACGTAGTGCGACCAGGAGAGCGGGAAGGCGGTAGCCACCTCGGATAGGTCGAATTGTCCAGACACTGTCTGGACAATCTGCGCATAGGCTCGATAAAAAGCCCTCATCTGGAACAGATTACTCCGTCCGAATCCGCGTCCAAACCGGGCCGTCAGGTCTTTGGACAGCCGTTCGATGATCTGCTCCCCATAGTCCGCGCGCCCCTGGCCGCCCGGCTCAAACTCGACGATGCGCCGCCCGATCTCCCAGTAGGTCGCGGTCATGATCGCGTTGACGGAGCGGGCGGCCCGCCGGCGGGCCTCCTCCAGAAGGAGCGCAATGCCGCTGCTCAGGTCGGCGAGCGCCTGCGCTTCCGAGACGGGCTGTAGTTCTTCGCTCACGCACGCTTCCTCCCGGCGTTATTACCCCCTCGATAACCACGATGGATGCGTTATTCCCCTGCTCCCTGCGCGGCGGTTTTCAGGGCGTCGGCCTCGATCTCGAAGTAGCGGGCCGCGATGACCTCCCGCTTGGCGTGCTCCAGCCGTTGGGCCGGGTTCTGGATGATGGATACCTCCGCATCCGGGCCGAGCGGGTTCCAGACCACGTAGAGCCAGTAAGAAGGGCCAAGCTGCTGGGCTTTGTACCACTCGTTCGTCGTCAGGACGATGCTCCCGCCGCGCTGCCGTCCCTTCACTTCAATGCGCCGGACTTCCATCTGCCCGGTGGCGTGGTCAATGACCTTGACCGCTCGGATGTCGAAGCCCTCGCGCGTGTTTCCCGCGATCCGCACATGGCCCACCCGCACGCAATCCGCCTCTAGGAAGCCCTCTTTTTCGACCAGGTGGCGGATCACGTGGTCTTCGGCGGCTTTCTCCACCCGCGCGCGCGTGGCCGCGTCGCCCCCGCCGAAGGCAGCGCGGATGCTGTCGGCCCCGGTTACGTCTTCGGTGACGATGAGCGCCGTTCCGACGTGGCGCACCGGCCCCGTGCGGGCTAAGGCGAGGCGAGCCAGCCCGGACAGGCGCTCCTGGCGCGTGCGCTCCAGGTCGGCCAGGTCTTGCTCGGCCCGCTGCCGGGCCAGGGCCATGTCCGCCGACTCCCGCTCCCGCGCCATCAGTTGCATCACCCGATCCTGCGTCTTGCGGATGCGGGCGCCAAAAGATTCGAGCAGATACTTCCGACAGACGCTCGCGAAGTGCTCGCGCTCCTGCTGGCAGCGGACACGACACTCGATCTGGTAGGTGCTCTTAAGGTAGTCGGACGCGGGCTGTACGTCTACAATGGGCACGCTGTCGGGCGGGTTCGGAAGCGGGGGCAGGTTCATGAGCACGTCGGAGGGCACGACCTCAAACGCCGCTGTGCCGTCTTGCCGCGTCTCCTCGCGGACGGCCACCAGTTCGCCATAGAGAGGCACGTCCTCGCCCTTCGTGTTTTTGCCCCGGATGGCGATTTCAAAGAAATGCAGGCGATATGGCCCGGCGGCCAACGGGTCAAGATAGAGGGCGATACCGCCCACGAGCGGCGCCAGCTTCTCGTTCAGGCGCTCGTCTACAGCGCCATAGAGCGGATGGCCGGGGCCGAGCAGCACCGCGTCCATATGGGCATCCTGCTCCAGAGTCTCTTTCTGAAACGTCGCCTTCCGATAACTGACGGCGGGTTTGCCCAGTTTACGGACGGACGCCAACCGCTCCGAGCGCAGGTCGGCCAGCACATGCTCGATACGGAGCAGGCCGTCCGCGCGGGTCTCAACCTTCAGGCCGACCTCCCTTGCGGCGGCGAGGAACTGCGCCTCCACATAGCGGGGCATCAGACGGCGCTCCTCGACCTCCAGATTCCGGGCCTGAAAACCGCTGAAGTCCACCGTCGCACGGGCCAGCGCGATGCCCGTCGCCTCCTCGTACTGCCGCAGCCGCTCCGGGTCTATGCGGTCAATCTGTTCCATGTACTCATCCAGGCGACGCGGGTCGTGGGCGACCTCCCGCAGCATCTCCGGCAGGTTCACGTCGTTCCGGGAGAGGACTTCCCCCACGACATCAAACACGCGGTCGCCGAGCGCGTCCCGCATCTGATCGAGTTTCCAGAGCAGCCGGGAGAGGATTGCCCCCTCGATGACCGGCTGCCCCTCCTCCGATTCGGTGGCGACAAAGTTGAAGGCGTAGACATCCCGCTCCTGTCCGATCCGGTGGATGCGCCCCAGCCGCTGCTCCAGTCGGGTCGGGTTCCAGGGCAGGTCGTAGTTGATCATCAGGTGGCAGAACTGAAGGTTGATGCCCTCCCCGGCGGCCTCGGTCGCTACACACATCTGCGCGGACGTGCGGAACTCCTCCTGCGCCTGCTTGCGCTCGTGGGGATTCATGCCGCCGTGAATGGCGCAGGTAGAGTAGCCCCAGCGGTGCAGCACCTCCCGCACGGCATCCAGCGTGTCCTTGTGCTCGGTAAACAGGAGCAGCTTCCCGCGCCCGTCCTTTAGGTCAGCGAACTGCGAGTGGGACAGGCACTTCTTGAGCGCAGCCAGTTTGGAGTCGCTGGCCTGCTCCCGTACCTGGCGGGCCTGCTCCGCCAACTCCTTCAAGACCGCGACCTCCCGGCGCATCTGGTCGAGTTCCTGTGCCGCTGTGTACTCGTCCACCACGACATCACGCGCGGCCTCGTCCAGGTCGTCCTCTTCCTGCTCCGCGTCTGGCAGGCGTCCCTGTGTCCGCGCCAACCGCCTGGCCCGTTGGGTGGGCGTCAGGCTTTCCAGTTCTTCCAGCAGGTTCCGCTGCTTCTCCAGACGGCGCTTGAGCGATTCATGGATGGCGGCGGTCGAACTGGCGAGGCGGCGCTGCAACACGGTACGGGCCAGCGCCGCGCTGCTTCTCCGCTGCCCGGTCTGCTGGGGGATAAACTCGTTAATGTAGGCCGTTACCGCCTTGTAGAGCGCGTATTCGGCACGGTTTAAGGTGAAGGCAACGGTCAGGGCGTGCCGGTCGGGGAAGAGGCGGCGCCCGTTGAGGTCACGCAGGTCTTCCTTCATTCGGCGCAGCGCCCAGGGGCACTCCGCGCCCAGCCGAAAGACGGACTTCCGAATCTCTTGGGCCTGATGGCCGAGCCGGTGGGGTTCCGGGAACAGGTCAGGGTCAATGAGCCGGACGAAATGGGCGAAGCGGTCTTCATCGCCATGATGCGGCGTGGCCGTCAGCAGCACCACATGATCGGCCAGCGCCGTGAGTTTCTTTGCCAGTTGATAGCGTTTCGTCTCTTCGGCTTCCGGGTTCCGACCTGATTGGGACTTGGTGTAGGCAGAGCATTTATGCGCCTCGTCAATGACCACCAAGTCCCACCGTTGCTGCCAGACCCGCTCCCGCACCTCCTCCTGCTTGGCGTAGTCCAGGGAGGCGATCACCTGGGAACACCGTTGCCAGGGGTCGGTGAGTTGCTGCTGATCCACCGCCGCAAAGAGGATGTCGAACGGCTCGTCGAACCAGCGTAGCATCTCATCCTGCCACTGGATCGTCAGGGGGGCCGGGCAGAGGATCAGGACGCGCTCGATGGCCTCCCGCAGTTTCATCTCCTTGATGAGCAGCCCCGTCATAATGGTCTTGCCTGCGCCGGGATCGTCGGCCAGGAGGAAGCGCAGGCGCGGCTGGGGCAGCATCTTCTGGTAGACCGCCTCAATCTGGTGGGGCAGCGTGCGGATGCCGGAGAGGGAGACGGCAAACTGGGGGTCGTGGGCATAGGCCAGCCGGATACGGGCCGACTCAATCAACAAGCGCAGCTGCTCAGCCTGGGCAGGGCACGCGCTTTGCGTGGGTACGGCGCTCCTGCCTGCCAATGCCTGGGCTTCCGAGGAGGAGAGAACGGCTTCTTCTAACCTGCCATCGGGCAGGCGGACGCGGCACTCAAAGCCCGTTGCCAGGGGACGGACATGCTCCAGGAGGACGGGAACATCGAAATGTCCTGGCAGCGGCACCCGTTGGCCCACGAGAGAGAGCAAAATATTATCCGGCATGGCTGTGGTCGTCACCTGTATCGTGAGGGAAAAATGGCGCGAGTGGCCCCAGCAATTCCTTTCTGACGGGCAGACTCCGGGCAGGCGAGTGCAAGCGGAAACCCAGGCAGAGCATCCTATCTCTGTTTGCCAGGAAGGGGACAAAGTGCTGCCATGAGGCCGCACACGGAGCGCCGCAACAGATCGCCTCTCTATTCAACAGCCGGACGGAGAATCCTGCGGAAAAGACACCGGAATTTCACCGTCAGTGTCTCCGGCTGAGGCATCCACCATCTCCTTAAGTCAAATACTCGAAACCAGATGGATAGGGAAGACGACAAAATAAAAAAAGGAAATCGGTTGACAAAAGACCACTTATGCGCTATACTAGGAGATGCATTAGGAGCGATGCTCAGCAGAGCATCCAGCAACCGGGCCAGGAGATGCCAGCGGTGCTTGAGGCATAAGCCTCAATGCGCGGAAGTCTCGCCTTCCGAAACAAGGTCTCCCTATCCTGAGACTGTACTCCCTCCCATCTCCCTTGTTGAGCCACCGGACGCTAATGCGCCTGGTGGCTTTGTTGTTTCTGCCCTCCCTAATGCTCCTGCCGATGGGTGAGCGCGGGCACTGCGCCTCTGTTGCGTGCCCACGTTCTCCCAGAGGCGTATCCCCTTTTGTGAGCCGCGCTCTTTGCGCGCGGGAAAGGAGCACCAAGATGGACATCCGTTTGCTCGCCAGCAATGTCTTTGATGACCACCGCTGCTATGTCTGTGGGCATCTGTTTGAGTTAGGGCATGTGGCCGCTGCCTATGAGCGCGATGCTGACTGGATCGGCTATATCTGTGATGCCTGTGTGGCCCTCGGAGAGCAGGCCGTGCGTCTCTCCCTTTACAAAAAAGCCATCTGGTTGGAAGCGGAGGCAGCGCGTCTGCGGGAGGATGTGGAAAACAGCATCCAGGTCAAGATCAGTGCGTGTGTGGAGCACATGCGGGAGTATATGCGTCGGGAGCGTGACCGGGATGCGCGGGCAGCGCGGGCCGAGGAGGAGATTGAGGCGTATCTGGAGCGCGTAGAGAGAGCCTGGTCGGTCAAGAAGTAAGCGGCCCCTGTAGTCGGCGCGTTCCCCTGTCCTCCGCCCTGCCGCTAAGGGCCTCTCTCCTCCCTCTCCGGCAGGCAGCAGTAAGGCCCGGTTGGGTTTCTCCGCCCAACCGGGTTCTCTCCAGAACCGCGTCAATCCTGCGAAGGCTCTGGCGGAGGGAAACGCAGTGGTGACGAGGCGCTATCCTGGAGGCGCTGCGGGAGGAGGATCCAGCGAAGGCTCTGGCGGAGGGAAACGCAGTGGTGACCTGGGTTTGGTTGGTGTTCACGAACGGGCAAGAGCGTGTTGGAGAGGATGCGCCGTGCGGTAATTAGTCCATTGACAACTTTCTCTTCGCTCGCTACAATGTTCACATTAACAAGGACTGCTACCTCGTTCGTCCTTTCTTGGCTGCTCCCCTCGGTCGGGTGAGCCATTGCGATGCGTTTGAGCGGTACGGTGCTAAAGGGAGAGAGAACATGGACACAGAGATGGAGGCCCGCCTTCAGGGGGCGCTTGACGAAGTGAAGGCAGCACAGGCTGATTACTTAGCGGCGCGCGCTAACGCGCCTACACCTGTTGCCATTCGCAGACGGCGTGACCAAGCGGTGGCCGTTTTCATTGAAACACTTAAAGCCGCCCTAGACGAACATATCGTAGTGATCTCAACCCAGGCTATCAACACTGGGCCTGCGCTATCGTTGGTGGCTTAGAGAAACCCAACAATGCTCATTACTACTACCGTATTCGCTATGAGAGTGCCAGACTGGAGGATAGGCGCGATGCTTTTGATCCCTTGAAGGTTGCCAGCGTCATCCTCCGTGATCCAACCGAGTAAGCAGTGGAAATCCATCAACAGCAGGAGAATTGCTGGCCTGTATCGAAAGAGAGAATGCGACCCATCACAGTAGTAAGACCGACCATACAACCCCAGGAGAACAAGCAGCAATGGTCAATCCGGTCTACTGCATCAAGTGTAAGCAGCCCCTTGATCTATCTGATGTCTTTTGTAGGCACTGTGGGGCCGATCAGCGCCCGCCTTCGCAGCAACCTTCTCCTCCGCAGCCAACTATCCAGTCAACCTTGCAGATGCAGGCTGCATCGCCAGCGCCTTTACTCAGCAGCAGTGTGCCGATACGATGGATTTGGGATGAACCCGGTTCCATGTGGCGTTACTTCAGGATCGGCCTGGGCCTGTGGGGATGGTTTTGGCTGCTGCTGCTGGATTATCTTGCTTATCATAATACTGGAGGTTAAAATCGCAGGAGCAACGCCTTCAACAGACTGGACGACGCCAATTTGGATCACTATGGGAGTTATCAGCATTTTGTCCTTGTGTGTTGCCAGCCTATGTGTCGGGTGCTTTCTGAGACTCTGATTCGCGATGCTTTGCGTTCCCACCTGCCCATATAAGCGTTTGATAGCCAAGACCGTAGCGCAATACACACAAAAAATAACTACGCAGCCTTCCGCTTTTGTGCCGGGCCGCGTAGTGATAAAAAATGGGGATGTGAGGGGTACAAACCCCGATTCTAACGGCGGACAAGTGGGTACAAGCTATGGAGTCGTACCCCTCAGAAGGGGTCAAAAAGCCTCCGGTCGGCTTCGAACCGACGACCTACCGCTTACAAGGCGGTTGCTCTACCACTGAGCTACAGAGGCGCAAGCTATTTCTGCCGTTCTGAACTCCCCTATTGTATCACTGCCGCGTTCGCCTGTCAAGGGAAACGTCCTGTTATGATCGCCGTTTGTCTGCTGGATGGCGCGGAAGCGGGCGCAGGAGGCTCCCTCACTTGTACCATTCGAATAGCCAGGCGACAAAGCCCCAGCCCATCGGCACCACCAGACCTCCCAGGATCAGGCCCAGGAAGATCGGCGCATAACGTAGGTAGAGCTTGCGGCCCCCATAGCGCAGCAAGAGCAGCTTCAGCAGCCACATTCCCAGAAACGCAGGCCAGTTGTACTCCACCGCAAAGCACATCGCCAGCGCAAAGCCGATGGGGTGGAACGGGAAGCCTATCAGCGTGTAGTTGAGCTTGGCCAGGGCCAGTGTCACGCCGCCGCCAACCGCCATATAGGCGATCTCTGTCCAGCGGGGGCCTTTGGGAGTGTTCACCCAATCCCGAATGCGCGACACGGCCACCGGCGCCGCCGATTCCCGCCAGCCGCCCTCCATAAACTGATCCTCCCCGACGCGATAGGCCCAGGAGAGATAGGCCAGCAGGCACGTCACGCAGCCGACCATAAACGCCACCAGGACGAGCCTGCCGATGCCGCGCAGATCGACGTTGGCGGCTTTGGCGACGCGGAAGGCGGAGAGCTGGTGGGCCATCGGCTGCCCCCGGTCGTCCCGGTTGATCCAGTAGAGCAGCGAGAGGTGCGTCAGCGAGGCGGGCGATTGGCCCATCGTGCCGAAGAGGGTCGTCAGGGTCTTCTGCGGGTCGAGGAAGTAGAGCTCCAGAATGGGCGGGCCGACCTGCGCATAGATGCGCGTCATGGTCACGTTGAGCGCCCAGAAAAAGCCGTAGAAGGCGATGGCCAGCCAGAACGACATGCCCGCCGCCACGCTCCAGAAGACCATAAACAGCGTCCCGGCAACCAGAATACGCCCGGCCCAGCGGTAGGAACCCGGCTCGCCTGCATCGTTGAGCGAGCCATCCAGCATTGCGCGCGCGCGAGCGCGGCCCAGCCCGAAGGCCAGCATCAGCACGCGCTTGAGATGATGCCGTTCGGCCCAGACCAGCAGGAAGAACAGCGCGATCCAGGCACCCGCCGCCTGCGCCCGCGTGAAGGGGAATCCTGAGGCGTCCCAGCCCAGGTCGCGCCAGCCCATCGCCCGCCCAAAGACCTCCAGCCCCTTGCGCACCAGGTAGAAGAACCAGGCGCTAAAGAGAATATCCAGCGGGATGAAGTAGCAGACGCCCAGATGCAGCGTGCTCCAGAGCAGATACATGGGCGCCAGCGCGTTCCAGGGCGGCGGCGCGGCCTCCAGGAACGGAGTCGCGTTGAAGTCGAGGGGCATGGCCGGAACGGCGGGGAAGCGATCATGGATCTGGGCCAGCGACTCCAGGGTCGCCGCGATCAGAAAGCCACCCCAGAACAGCCGGCCTGAAACCATGCCGCCAAAGCCGGCTTCCTTGCACATCTGTAAGGGCAGTTGGATGCAGGGAAACTCCAGGCGGTCATGGTCCATCCAGCGACGGCGCAGGATCACGTTCCAGGCCCACATCGTCGCCCCCAGCGCCAGAAGCCAGATGAGCCAGGACCCCAGCGGAACCAGCCAGGCCAGGATCAGGCGCGGCTGCCAGAAGTTGACGCCGCCCATATAGTAGGGCTCGACGATTTGCGGGTCTTGCGGCACCAGCCAGGTAGGAATATACTGCCGAAACGCTTCCATGGCCTCCTTCTGCGAGGCGCGGAAGGGGTAGACCCACATCGGCAGCAGAAACTGAAGCTCATCCTGGGCGGCGATGGCGGCGGCGACGGTCGCAATGGCGTAGACGACGGCGAACTCGGCGGGGCTTAAGGCGGCGCGTGGACGCCAGCGTCGCAGCGCCAGATTGAGCAGGGCCAGCGCAAACAGCAGGCAGATGACGCCGGGAAAGAGCGTGTAGACGCTGTGGAAGGGGAAGAGCGCGCGGCGTGGGGTGACCTTCTGCGCTACCTGCAGCGCGCTGATAAACACGGCCCCCGCCAGTCCGATGAACACAGAGCGCCAGGAGAGCGGCGCAGGGTGCGGTCGGGGAGTCACGGCTGCGCCTGCTTCGGGCGTATCGGTGGCTATCTCCGTCTTGCGCTGGTTGGTCCTGCCTGCCATCTTCCTCTCTTTCCCGCGTTGCGGGATTCCTGAAAACGCCAATGCAGGGGTCTATTCGCCATTGAGCGCCGGATCTCCTCAAGGCAGGAAAACGCTTCCTCCGGCACGAACAAGCCTGTGATTGCCATTACACCGGGCGTCCCAGAGACGTGCCCTTGCAGGAGATGTAACCCCCATGCGAAGACTTTACATTGCGCTACTAGGCGCGGCATTGATGGCCGGCAGCTTTGCCTGCAAACAAACCACCGAGGTAGAGAGGCCGGCAGCACCCCCCCAGGCTACGGAGACGCCCAGAACGGCGGAAACGTCTCCGCCGGCGGAGGCGAAGGTGCCGTCAACTCCCAAAGCGCCGGAGACCGCTACAGCGTCGAAACCGGCGAAAGCGCCGGCAGCGCCCAAAGCCGGGACCAAACCGACGGCCAAGGCCGCCGCCGGCAAGGTGGTCACCCTGCCCGACGGGCTGAAGTACGAGGATATTGTGGTGGGGACGGGGCCTGAAGCCAAGCCCGGCCAGACGGTGGCTGTAGATTACGTGGGCACGCTGGCGGATGGCACGGAGTTCGACGCCTCCAGCAAACACGGCGGGCCGTTTGAGTTCCCTCTGGGGGCGGGCCAGGTCATCAAAGGCTGGGATGAGGGCGTCGCCGGGATGCGCGTCGGAGGCAAGCGCAAGCTCACTGTCCCCCCTGACCTGGGTTATGGAGCGTCCGGCACGCCGGATGGCACCATCCCACCCAACTCCACCCTCATCTTCGTCGTCGATCTGCGCGCCATCAAATAAAAACCTCCAACCGGATGAACAGGATTACTCAGGATTTACAGGATGAAGACAAAAGACAGAAGCCCTCCAATCAGCTTGAAGTCCAGAGGAACAGGTACTCGGTTGGGTAGGTTTGAGAAATCCTGTTTAATCCTGTAAAATCCTGTTATCCTGTTGGAGGTTTTGGTTTTTCGTTTGGTTTGTCTTTACGGAGAAAACGCGCCCTCTCTCGTCCCCCTCAGGCCCCGCTTTGGATTTAGTTAAGATTTCTCAACAATTTCCGGTAGTTTCTGCTGTTTGTGGAAACACGCCAACCTGCGCTTCTCGTATTTAATCCTAGAGCAAAGACGCCCGCAAGGCGTGTCAAATATCTACCGGACAACGTGCGCGGGTGGGTTTCCTGCAGGGCTATCGTTTCGTTGCGACCCCCGGAAGCGCGCCCTGTAATTTTGCGGATAGTGAAGGAGAGAAAGAGGATGGTTTCTACGCGGTGGCAGAATCGCGGGCTGCGTGCAATGTCCCTGGCTGGCGTGTTCGCGCTGGGCGCAATCGCCGCAGTTGGTTTGCGCGGCAACGCGGGGCAGAACGTCTCAGCGCCGCCTCCCGTCCAGCCCCCAGCCCAGGTGCTTAGTCTACAGAACGCTTTTCAGCAGGTTGCAGACCGGCTGCGGCCCTCTGTAGTCTTCATCCGCAGCCGCCAGACGGCCAGCGCGCCGCAGCTGCGGCGTGGCGCCGACCAGGATGACGGCGATAACAATCCGTTTGGCTTTATGTTTCCCGGCTTTCCGGGCGGTCCTGGCGGAGGGCAGTTCCGCATGATGCCGCCCACCTTCCCGCGCCACGCCTATGCCAGCGGCTCCGGCGTGATCGTGCGCGGAGACGGCTATATCCTTACCAACGCGCACGTCATTGATGGCGCAGATAAGGTCACGGTGCGGCTGCAGGATGGGCGGGAGTTCGTCGGGCAGGTCAAGAGCTCTTCCCTCGACGACCTGGCCCTGGTTAAGATCAACGCGACCGGCCTGCCGGCGGCGGAACTGGGCGACTCCGATCAGGTCCATATCGGTCAGTTCGCCATCGCCTTCGGCGCTCCGTTCGGCCTGAGCGATACCATGACCGTCGGCGTCGTCTCGGCCCTCAATCGCGAGCAGGCCATCGGCAGCGGCAGCGAAGCGCGGCTCTATCCGCGCCTGATCCAGACCGACGCCAGCATCAATCCTGGCAACTCCGGCGGCCCGCTGGTGGACATCTTCGGGCGCGTGATCGGCATTAACGTCGCCATCGAGTCCCCGAGCGGGGGCAACGTCGGCATTGGCTTCGCGATCCCGTCTAACACGGCCAAGTATGTTATGGAGCAGCTCATGACCAAGGGCTCCGTGACGCGGGGCTACCTGGGGCTGGCTCCCAAGACGCTCAGCTATGACGAGAAGCAGCGCTACGGCGTCAACGAGGGCGCGCTGGTCGTCTCCGTCCAGGATGGCACCCCGGCGGCCAAGGCAGGCTTCCAGGTCGAGGATGTGATCATCCGCTATGACGGCAAGCCCGTGACCGACGATGCCAGCCTGCGCGAGATGGTAGCGCGCACCAGACCGGGCGAGACGGTGCCGGTGGTCGTCAAGCGCGGCAATGCCGAGCGCACGATCAACGTGACGGTCGGTACGTTCCCGGCGGAGCAGGTCGCCCAGAACGAGACCCCGGCCAAGTCCGATACCAGGGCCCGGCTCGGCGTCTCCGTGGCGGACGCCAACAACGCCGAGGTCCGGCAGCAGCTCGGCCTGAAGGGCAACGGACGGCCCGGCGCGCTGGTCGTCGAAGTGGTTCCCGGCAGCCCGGCCTCGGATGCCGGCATTCAGCCCGGCGACGTCATCGAGCGGCTCGACGGCAAGGCCATTACCAATGCCAGCGATCTGAGCGCGGCGGTGCGTAACCTCAAGAGCGACACGTCCGTTTCAGCGATTATTCGGCGCGGTCAGCAGACGGTGCTGGCCCAGATCAATCTCGATTAATATCTCCCCGCTCGAACGCTTCGCGTATAGAGAGGCGTTCGAGCGGAACAAGAGGGCTTGTGTTTAGCCGAAAGGGATAAACAGAGAAAATGCCGGAGGGCGTATGGAGGCGCCTTCCGGCTGCCAAACGATACGAACCGTGGATAGCGCAAGGGCCTGCGGCCAGCGCAGCTTGGCTGTCCTGTTTCTCTCTTCCCGCCGGATCTCCCGGCGGAGCGAGAGAGAATCCTTACCGTTACTCGCTGGCCAAGGAAAGATCGAGGCAAGAGAATGACGCAAGTATCGCCCGAACGCACGCAAGAGAATCAGGAGCCGATGGTTCGGGTTCCGACATGGATCTATTACTTCACCGACGAGCAGTTCGTCCAGTGGTGCAAGCAGCGCAAGTTAGAGATCTGCTCTACCGTGCGCGAGTTTCCCGAAGAGGAGCGAGCGGCTATCTTCCGCTATATGGTGCGGCAGCGCCTGATCAATTAGGCCCCGTATCTTCCTCTCCGTTTGCGTCCACTCCGCAGGGACGGCGCGTATATGAACGCGCCGTCCCTGTCGTGATTCTTGGGTACCAGATCGATCAGGGCAGCGTTTGCGCGTTGGGCTCGTAGATACGCGTATCCACGGGACCGCCCGGCTCCGCGCGCAGCGCGGGCGTGGTCTGAGCCAGATCCAGAAGCTTGACGACGCGCACCGCCGAGTAGGGGTAGAGCATATTCTCCCCGTTGTCTTTGATTAATTGCAGCCAGCCGTCTCCTATCTGTGCCAGCGTGCCGGTATCCGTGCGCTCGTCGTCTCCGGCGCTGGAGTAGACCGTGACATGCTGTCCCTTGAACCCATCCAGCCAGATTGGTGTCATCCTGTGTTCCCTTTCCTCAAACAAGGCAATAATGTACGCAGGGGTCGGAAGAGCGGGCCCATTCAGGCCAACGGCATCCGCCGGCGTGTGTCGAGGCGAGTCCTCCGGCGTGGAGCCTTCCTTGAACGGCCCTTATGAAACAGACGCCTGTTCCCCGCCGCAGGTTCCGTTATTGGGCGGTCGCATCGGCGGGGATGGCCCTGGCCGAACCTGCCGGCCTACATTTGGGAACCCCGCTCGTTTGCCCATCGTCCTCCCTATAAATTCGTCGGCAGAACAGTGGAGCGGCATGGCCTTCACGCGTGGTTGCCCCACGATAGGGATGAAGTGAGGAAAAGAGCAAAGGCTTTTCTTCCTCCTTAAACCACGCTTGCGAGGCGCTGCCTATGGAGAGGCGACCATGGCGAGAACTATCTACGCAACATTTCCGACCGGCAACGACGCCGAGCGCGCGGCAGGCGCGCTGATGGATCACGGCGTCCCTGCCGAAGCGCTTAGCTATATTATGCCCCGGCGTGTGGCCCATCCTGAGCACCATGAGATGGAGGATCGACTGCCGCCGGTAGGCCCGACTCCGGGTGCTGTGCCGCAGGATGTTCCGACCCCCGACGTGGCGATTCCGCAGACGCCGGGCGTCTCCAACCCGATTGCCACCGGGCTGGCGCAGGATAGGCATCTTGCGGAGGATAATACAACGGCCTCTACCTACGGTACGACGGGAGCCGTCCTCCCGGACAGCAAGCCGCCTGCGGTCAACGTGGCGGGCGTGCAGCCGGCGGTCGCGGTGTCCGCTACCGAGCGGCCCACGCTGGCCGGCGATGTCCCGATAGATATGGTGCAGACCGATCACGCGCCCCACATCATCGATCAGAACCGCAAGGAGCCCTACGCGGCGACCGGCATCAGCCCGAGCACGGGCGGAGATGCGGCCAAGGGCGCGCTGGAAGGGGCCGGCATCGGGATCGGCCTGGGTGCGCTGCTGGGTATCGCGGCGGTGACGGTGCCCGGCTTCGGGCTTGTGGCGGGCGCCGGCGCGCTGATCGCGGGCCTGGCGGCGGCGACCGGCGCGGCGGGCGGCATTGCGGGCGGCATCTACGGCTATCTCACGGATATGGGCCTGCCGCCGGAGCCGGCGCGTCGGCTGAGCGAGCACATGGAGACGGGCGGCCCGATCCTGAGCGTAGAGGTGACCGGACAGGTGAGCGAAGCGAAGATACGAGATCTATTGACCAAATACGGCGCTACCTACGTGGAAGGCTTTTAAGCCAACAACTTGACGGTGTCGCGCTCTGATTCCGCCTGCCTGCGTTTCCAGGGCGCGAGTCTTTTAAACAACTTGAAGGTTTTGCGGTATAGGGTGCAGGGACAAGCCTTTTAAACCAACCGGAAGGTTTTGCTTTTGGGAAGGAGGGAGGGCGATGAACAGGCTATGGCGCGCTGCCCTGTGGACCGGGGTTGCCTTCGCGGTGCCTGCCGCCATCAACTACGCGATCTCGCTTCGGCGGCGAGAGGTTCTGACGGCCCTGCCTGGCGATGGCGGGGAATACGCCTGGCCGATGGGGCGCATCTACTACCAGGTGCGCGGCCAGGGAACTCCGCTGGTGTTGGTGCACGGCATCGGGGCGGGAGAGTCGTCCTACGAGTGGCGGCACAACTTTGATATGCTCTCGGAGCATTTTCGCGTCTATGCGCTGGATCTGCCCGGCTTCGGCAAGTCGGAGCGCCGGGACATTACCTACACCGCCGACCTCTACATCCTGGCCCTAATGGATTTCCTGCGGGATGTCGTGCAGCAGCCGGCGTTTGTGATCGCTAGCTCCCTGAGCGGCGCCTACGCGGTGAAACTTGCGGCGCAGCGCCCAGAGCTAATCGAAAAGCTAGTGCTGATCTGCCCAACGGGGCTTCAGCAGCTTCGTCGTCCGCTCCCCGGCGTGAGTCAGGCCGTCTACGGCCTGTTCAGCCTGCCGGCTCTTGGGAAATCCGTCTACAACGGCATTGCCTCCTATAATTACATCGAGTCTTACCTGCGGGAGAACCTGTATGTGGATCCGACGCGCGTGACGCCTGCGCTGGTCGAGCACTACTATCAGTCGGCGCATCAGCCCGGCGCGCAGTACGCCCTGCGCTCGTTCCTGGCGGGGCTGCTCGACTGCGACCTCACCGCCGTCTATCCGCAGGTGACGCAGCCGATCTTAATCTGCTGGGGACGCTATGCCCGCCAATCTCCGGTGGAGAACGCGCAGGCGTTCGTAGAACAGGGCCAGCACGCGCGTCTGCGTATCTTCGAGCATAGCGGCATGCTGCCCCACGACGAAGAGGCAGACGATTTCAACCACACGGCGATTAATTTCTTCTCGGCGACGGAGGGGGCGGCGCTGCCGGAGACACCACCCATCACCGCCGTCGGCGCCAGCGCCGAGTAGCAGGCCCTCACCCCTCCCCCTCTCCCGACGCTGCGGGAGAGGGGAGAGACCTCACCCCCGGCCCCTCTCCTTGCGAAGGAGAGGGGCCGGGCTACTCTCGTTCTCCCCTCTCCTTGCGAAGGAGAGGGGTGGCCTCGCTAGGCGGAGGCAAGGGCCGTAACCTTGCCGACCCTAGCAGTGGCCCAACCATTGCAGGCGCGACCCTGGCAGTAGGCCGGGGTGAGGTCTGCCCTCCGAAGCGATTCAGGAAGCGTGCTGCGCCTCCACCTGCTCCTCGTAGAACTCCTCGATCTGGCCGTAGATGTCTTCCGGGAACTGCAATTCGCTATAGACGTTGCAGCTTCGCGGATCGTCGGGAGTCGGGCAGATCGGGAAATCCTGCCGCGCCTGCCACTCCAGAATGCGCTCCCGCCTGGGTGGGTTGTAGTTGCGCTCTTTAACCTGGAGCAGCATCGCCCGCGCCTTCTCCTCGTTCTGATCCGGCTGGGCAGCCAGCAGGCGCACGATCTCGTCCTCCGGCAGGAAGAATCGCGCCACCATCGCAAAGACAAGCCGCCCGTAGTGGCCGATGTCTTTGCCGGACTCCAGGGCGTCCAGCAGATGCGCCATCATAGGCGAATCGCGCAGGTTTGCGGTGCGCCCGTTAGCGGCCTCGTTACCCATCCGGGCATGGGAGTTATGTTCTCTCTGGCTCATGGTGCCCTCCTATCACCGTCAAAAATCAATACACATCTGTCGGTTGTTCTGGAGAAAAGGTTCCCGGAACTTACAGGAAGGCACGCGATAGAGCCATCAGGGCGTGACGATGGGGGCCGTCTCTTCCTGCGGCGGCGTTTCGGGCGTGAGCGCGATGGTGGGCGCGGGCAGGGCCGCTTCGCGCGGCAGCCAGCGCGTGGCGATCAGGGAGACGCAGGCGATCCCGACCCCCACCCAGAACGGAAGCTGGTAGTTGTGATAGTGCTGCCAGAGCCAGGCCCCGCCTACCGGCACGGTCACGGCGGCGATATGGTTCATCGTCGTGCCCATGGCCAGGCAGGGCGTCAGCTCGTTGGGGCGGACGATTCGATGCAGGTAGGTCGTAAAGCCGACGCCGAAGGAGAAGAGCACATTATCAATCAGGAAGAGGGCGTAGAGCGCGCCGACGTTCTGGAAGGTGGCGTAGCCCAGGAAGACGACGATGAGGCCGACGCTGTAGAAGGTCAACGGGCTGCGCTCGCCGCGCCTGTCTATGAGCTTGCCGATGGCGGGCGCGGTAATAGAGATTAGAATGGCGTTGATGAACTGGAGGGTCAGCATCGGCCCGAGCTTGACGTGATAGACCAGAATCAGGGCAAAAGAGGCGAAGATGCTGAATATCTGCCGGCGGCAGCCCTCCAGGAAGGTGAGCAGGTAGTAGAGGCTGTACTCACGGCGCAGGATGAGGCGCGCGCGGGGCGCGCCTTCTGCGTGCGTGGAAAGGCGGGAGCAGAGCGCGGCGGCAGCGAAGATGCAGACGCCCGCCAGGGCGAAGTAGACGGTGTAATGGAGCTTGGGGGCCAGGCGCGCCAGCAGGGTCGCGAGGCCGAGCGCGGCCAGCGTCGCCGCCGAGCCTACCGCCGACATCCGGCCCAGGTGTCGCCCACCCTCCCGTCCGCGCGCCAGCGCCAGCGTGATAGCCGACTGCACCGAGGCCCAGAGGTGAAAGCCGACCGACCAGAAGACGGTGATGGCGATCAGCGCTCCGTATCCCGATACCGATCCGCTCAAGCCGATGCCAATGGCCGTGATGAGCAGGCCCAATCCGGCCACGCGCGACTCGGCCAGCGCCACCAGCGTTCCGGCCATCAGCGCCGCCAGCAGGCCCGGTATCTCGCGCAGGGATTCCAGCTCCCCAAGCTGCAGGGCGTTGGCGTGCAGCACGTCCCGCAGGAAGTTCTGAAAGACCCCGGAGTAGACGGCGAATCCGAAAGAGAACAAAAAGGTCAGAGCAGTGAACAGTTGCCAGTCCAGTCGCAGCCTCGCCTCCGTCGCAGCGTCGGCGGGCGAGGCGGATGCGGCTTTGAGCAAATCCATGTAAAGAGCTTCCTCGATCTGAAGTGAATGGTTGCCGGATGCAGGCGTTTCCGGCCTGAACCTCACCCCGCAAGGGACAGGCCGTAGGCTCTACCTACTCAGGCGAGCGCGCCTCTGATGCGGGCGATGCCATTTTCGGCGGGACGCCGGCAGCGCCCGTGAAATAGTGTACCCCGCTTAGTTCCCCATGACAACACGGCTTCTCGCCGCCACAGGAAAAACCAGATAACCCGGCGAAATTTGGGCGTATCCTCTCCTGCCATGTTCCATGACTGAGAGGGCGCTGTGATACACTGCCTCTGCCTCGCAGGAAAAGCCTCACGGCTCCCGAACTTTTACTCCGAACTCCTGGCTTAATTTGCGGAGGCGCACTATGCTCCTGCCGAGCGGAACCGTCACCTTTCTCTTCACCGATATTGAAGGCAGCACCAAGCTCTGGGAAGAATGCCCGGAGGCCATGCGCCAGGCCCTGGCCCGCCATGACGCTCTGGCCGCCTCGATTATTGAGCAGCATGAGGGCCTTCTGGTCAAGAGCCGGGGCGAAGGCGACAGCCTGTTTTGTGTCTTTGCCCGCGCTACCGATGCCGTGGCCGCCGCGTGTGCGCTCCAGCAGGCGTTTGTGTCTGAGCCCTGGCCTGCCGAAGCTCCCTTGCGGGTTCGGATGGCCTTGCATACGGGAGAAGCGGACTTGCGAGAAGGCGACTACTATGGCTCCGCCGTCAATCGTTGCGCTCGGCTGCGGGCTATTGGGCATGGCGGCCAGGTGCTGCTCTCTCAGGCCGCGCGGGACTTGTTGCCTCCTGATGCGCCTCTGATGGACAAGGGCAGTCATCGCCTCAAGGACTTGCAGCAGCCGGAGCACGTCTTTCAACTGGCCGCCCCTGATCTGCCCTCCGAGTTTCCACCGCTGCGCTCTCTACGCAATACCAACCTGCCTGTCCAGACCACTTCCTTCATCGGCAGAGAGCAGGAGATGGCCCAGCTCAAAAGGTTGTTCTCTTCCACCCGCTTACTGACTCTGACCGGAATAGGCGGCTGTGGCAAGACCCGGCTGGCCCTTCAAGCGGCTGCCGACTTGCTGGAGGACTACCCGGATGGCGCCTGGCTGGTGGAGTTGGCCGCTCTGTCCGAGGGCAGCCCGGTGCCGCAGAGTGTGGCTTCGGCCCTGGGTCTGCGTGAGGAGCCAGGCCGTTCCCTGACTCAGACCTTGATCGATTATCTTCAGTCCAGGTCCCTGCTGCTGATCCTGGATAACTGCGAGCATCTGGTGGCGGCCTGTGCGTCCCTGGCCGAGACACTGCTGCGCTCTTCTCCCAACGTGAAGCTGCTGGCGACCAGCCGGGAAGCCCTCAATGTTCCCGGCGAGACGACCTATCGGGTGCCTTCCCTGCTTCCGCCCGATCCGGAGCGTCTGCCCTCAGAGGAGAAAGACCTTGCGGCAGCGCTGATGGACTATGATGCCGTGCGCCTGTTTGTGGAACGCGCCTGCTCGCATCGGTCTGAGTTTGCGCTCACCCGGCAGAACGGGCCTGCGGTAGCCGAGATCTGCCACCAATTGGACGGCATCCCACTGGCTATCGAACTGGCGGCAGCCCGAATACGCGCGATGGCTGTCGAGAAGATAGCCGAACGTCTGGACGACCGGTTCCGGCTGTTAACAAGCGGAAGCCGCACGGTATTGCCCCGACAGCAGACGCTGCGCGCGCTTATTGACTGGAGTTACGACCTTCTCTCGGAGCAGGAGCAGCTTTTGCTGAGTCGCTTGTCTATCTTTGCCGGTGGCTGGACGCTGGAAGCGGCAGAGGCCGTATGTGCCGGTCAAGGCATCGAGGACTGGGAAGTGCTGGACTTGCTGACCGGCCTGGTGGATAAGTCCCTGGTCCTTTACGAGGAGCGGGAGGGGCAGGCGCGATACCGCCTGCTGGAGACCGTGCGCCAGTATGCCGCAGAAGAGTCTGAAGCGGGCGGCGAACAAGAGGCGCTGCATCGAAGGCATCTTGATTACTTTTCGCAGTATCTGGAGCCGAAAAAGCCGAACCTGGCAGAACGCTCGGAAAGGGAGTACGCCAATCTCCGGGCCGCGTTAGAATGGTGCCGGACTCAGGAGGATAGCGCCGGGGCCGGTCTGCGTCTGGCGGGCTGGCTGTCGCATTTCTGGGGAATGCGAGGACGCTATTCGGAGGGGCGCCAATGGCTGGAAACCATGCTGCAAAAAAGCAGCCGCACGCCGATGGCCCTGAGGGCAGGAGCGCTTTTTCAAGTCGGTTACATGGCGGGCGCCCAGGGCGATTATGCGGCGGCCCGCGCGTTCTATGAAGAGAGTCTGGCGATCTATCGGCAGTTAGATGACCAGCAAGAAATTGCTTCTGTGCTCAACATGCTCGCCCTGCTAGCCCATTTTCAAGGCGACTATTCTACCGCGCTTTCTCTCTATGAGCAAAGCCGGATTATCAACGAGGCGTTGGGAAATACATCGGGCGTAGCCTATGTGCTGAACAATCAGGGGCTTGCCGCCTATCATCAGGGCGATTATGCCGCTGCCCGCGCCTGCTATGAAAAGTGCCTGCCTACCTTCCAGGAAATGGGCAACAAATACGGCATGGTTCTGACCCTGGACAACCTGGGCCTTCTTTCTACAGCAGAAGGGGATTATGCTTCCGCCCGCGCGCTCCAGCGGCAAGGGTTAGAGATAGCCAGGGATTTAGGCTATAAGGGCGGGGTCGTTTGGTTTCTCGAAGGGTTCGCGAAGTTAGCGGCGGCTCAGCAACAGGGGGAGCGTGCGGCCGTTTTATGGGCCGTGGCAGCAGCGCAACGCGAAGCCATGAGTTCTCCTTTATGGCCTTGTGTTCTTGCTGAGTATGAGCGCAGCCTAGGCGACGTGCGGGAGGCGTTGGGCGAGGAGGCGTTTGCGGCGGCCTGGGCGGAAGGGCAGGCCATGACGCTGGAGCAGGCGATGGAGTATGCGTTGGAAGAAGTGGGAACGGGTAGACACTCCCAGCCGTGTTGATTAATCTCACGCAGCCTGCTGCTGAGGAGATACGTCAACACCGTTGGGAGGGATTACCTGGGAACGTGAGCCTGTTCAATATCTGTATTCTCTTTCTCCTAACGCACAGGGTTATTGAGGAGACGGCCCCACCCTGGAGATCGTTCCCATCTTCTCGGCGCTCCCTTTCCCCGGATTCAGCTCGACGGCCCGGCGTGCAGATGATGCCCCACTGCCCATTACCTACTCCCTACTGCCTACTTGACGGCCCGGCCCGCGTGGATTATACTGTAAGCGGCGCTTTGCGATCTCCCTGGAACGCAGGTCTGTCCTCGATATCTCCCCCCGCGCCATGTCCCTGCCATCTGTCTCGCCCGGGTGCGTGCCGTTCGGGCAGCGCCGGGACAACTCAGGAGTTTGTTACTATGTCCCGCTTGCTCACTCTCTGGCTAATCGCTGCATTGCTCTGCACAGGTGCGCTCGCTACCTCTGCGAAGCCTCCTGCCAAGCCGCGCCCTGCGCCGCCAGACAGCCGACCGAAATTGCCGCCGCAGGTGCGGGTAAAAGAGATCGAGGTCAAGCCTTCGGACAGACCGGGCGGCAAGCTCGAATCCAAGTCCAACGATGATCTCATCCAGGTAGCTCCGCGCATCCGTCCGCTCTGCCCGGTGCGTCTGGGCGGCATCTATACGCTGGGGCTGGGCGACGGCAGCGCCGATATGGAAGAGTCGGCGGCGCTGGGCGTCAAGCTCTCGGCGGATAACCAGCGCTGGATCGCCGCAAACTGCGACGTGATCGCCCTCAATGCGGTCAATATCACGCCGGAGACCTTCCCGGCTATTGTCAAGGCGCAGCGCCTCTTCACGCCCCTGCTTATCGCCTCCGCCTCCGCCCTCTACGAGCGGGACGACCAGCGGGCCAACGTCGGCGGATGGAAGCCGGAGATGGCGGCCTGGACGCTGCGTGATGGCAGCGGCAACGAGATCGCCCATCCGGCGCCGGGCGGCCACTGGATGGACTTTGCCAACCCGGATTGGGCGGCCCACTGGCGCGACCGCGCGCTGGCCTTGACGCGCCAGTATAGCGCGCAGGGCGTGGTGGCGACACAGTTGCCGCTCAACAACCCCTTTGTCGGCGAGGATCTGGCCCGGTACCGGACCCCGGAAGACCGCATTACGGCGACGACAAACTGGCTGCGTGCCGCCCGCGCTGCCAACCGCTTCTTTCTGATCCCGGCGGCGATGGGCTTTGATCTGCCTGCCGGGCATACAACGCTCGTGACGCCCCCCGGCACCGAGGAACCCAATCTTCCGGGCCGGCTCTGGGACGACTACTTCGGCCTCATAGATGGAGCCTGGGACGAGGGGTGGGTCTACTCGTATCGGGATGACGTCCCGCAGCCGGAAAACCTGTGGGAGATTGCCCTGGAGGCCGCCGACCGCGCGGGCCGCAACGGTCAGGTTTTTATCGCCTGCGCCGCCTACCATAACGACGTCGAATTGGAGTATGACCTGGCAAGCTACCTGCTCATCGTCCATAATCAGGGGCGCTGTGTTTTCCAGCCGATGCCTCTGCTGCCGGACGAACGGCGCGACGCAGGCTTTAGCCTGGCTGTGCTGCGCAAGCAGGTCAGCGCCAAATCGGCCTACTTCAATGTGCCCCTGGGCGTGGCGGTTCAGGAGCGGCACCTGGTTCCCGCCGAGGGCGGCACGGTCTGGCGGCGGGTGTTTCAGGGAGGCGTGGTCTACGTCAACTCGGACGCGCAGCGAGGGCGCACCATACTGCTGGGTGGCGAGATGCAGCGGGTCACGGGCGCGCGGGTGCGCAAGGTAGATCTGCCGCCGCAAAGCGGTGTGATCCTGCTCTTCCCCACCAAGTAAGGGCCTCTTCCGGCAGGCAGGCTTGCGAGAAAGCAACCTGGCCCTATGGGGATAGGCTCTCAGGGCGGCAATTGCCGGAGGGCAGGAACGTTCCCTCTGCCTGCCGAACCTCTAGGGCGCACCGCAGGCGAGAGGAGAAACCACCATGAGCGAACACATCAATCGGCGCCAATTTCTTGGCAGGTCGGCGAGCACGGCGCTGGCGCTCGGCCTGGGCGGGGCGGGCGCCGCCGGCAGCTTGGAAACAGCCGTAGTCGATGCGGCCCCTCGGCGCCAGGAGCAGGCCAACCGCCCGAAAAAATCGGTGATGTTCTCCATGCTGCCCGGGAACCTGAGCCTGGAAGCGCGCTTCCAATTGGCGAAGGAGGTCGGGTTTGAGGGCGTGGAGGCCGGGCCGGTTGGCGAGGAGAAGGAGGCGCTGGCGATGCGGGCGGCGGCGGAGAAGGCCGGGATACCCATTCACTCCGTCATCTATGGCGGGTGGGAAAATCCGCTCTCCAGCGCCGATCCTGCCGTCGTGGAGCGGGGATTGGAGAGCACGCGCGCGGCCCTGCAAAGCGCCAAATGGATGGGGGCAGACGATATTCTGCTCGTGCCGGGCGTCGTCACGGCCCAAACCCGCTACAAGGACGCCTACGCACGCTCCCAAAAGAATATCCGCACGCTGATACCGACGGCGGAGAAGCTGGGCGTAATGATTTTGATCGAGGAGGTCTGGAACAAGTTCCTGCTCAGCCCGCTGGAGTTCGCCCGCTACATTGACGAGTTTCGGCATCCGCTGGTGCAGGCTTACTTCGATGTGGGCAACGTGGTGATCTACGGCTACCCGGAGGACTGGATACGCACGCTGGGCAAGCGTATCCAGAAGGTGCACCTGAAGGATTTCAAGCGCAGCACCTACCAGTTCGTCAACCTGCGGGAAGGCGATGTGGACTGGCCGGAGGTGCGCCGGGCCTTTGCGGAGGTCGGCTTTACCGGCTTTATGAACACGGAGCTCGGCGGCGGCGACGAAGCGTATCTGCGCGATGTCAGCGCCCGCGTGGATAAAATCCTCGCCGGGGTTTAAAAATCCAACAGGATTAACAGGATTTCTCAAGATTTACAGGATGAAGACAAAAGCCTTAAAACCAAGCGGAACAGAGGCATAGAGACTCGGTTGGTTGGGTTTTAGAAATCCTGTTAATCCTGTTGAAGCGTTTTGCTACTGCTGGGGCATTTCCAGATTGCGGAAGAGGAACGGCTTGCCCTGGAGCGTCTGCCAGCGCTGTCGCTGCTCATCGGTAAGCACGGCCAGCGCCTTCTCGCTCAGCCCCTTGCGAACCTTTTCCATCTGCTGCTCCACCTGCTGCTGGGCAGCGCGGAACCGGGCCTGCATCTCCATCGGATTGGGCCGGGCCTGTGGAGCGGGGGGCGGCGTACTGCCATCGGCATTAGGGGCGGGAGGCTGCGGCGGACGCATAGCGGCAAAAGCCGTCTGCATGGCCTTCTGCTGCGCCTGTCGGAACTCCTGCAAGAGCGCCGCCAGCTTTTCCTTCTGCTCCGGCTCCAGCGCCATTGCTTCCGCCACTTTCGGGTCGTTCAGGGCGAGCGGTCCGCGCCACTGCAGATCCAGCTCGCGCAGGCGCTGAACCTGGTCCGGCTTCAGTATCGCCTCCGCCTGCTTGTTCAGTTCGCCGGTCACCTGGGTAATGGTGTCCTGCATCCTATCGCGGAATTGATCGCGCTGCGCCCGTCTCTCTTCCGGGGTCATATTACGCAGATCCTGGAAATTCTGCGCCATCCTCTGACGGAACTGCTCACCGGCGTTGTTTTGAAGCTCGGCCAGGGCGTCCTTTTGTTTAACGGTCAGCATCAGCGTGCGCTGGACATCCGGGCGCGTCAGCAGGGCCATCTCGGCGCTGCGAAGCGGATCGCTGGTTGCGGCGGAACGCGCCTGCATGCCAGCAAACATGCCGCCGAAGAACCTGCCGCCTCCAAAGCCGGGCCGTCCGCCCTGCCCGGGCCCCTGGGCCAGAGCGGTTGTCGGCGCGCTCAAGCCAATCAGGAGCGCGGCGGCCACCGTCGCCGTGGTAGAAAGAATCGTGCGCCAATACATTGCTTTTTCTCCTCAGCCTCTCCTAAATGTCCCCGCTCGACGACTGCGAGACGCCAGAGAGGCGTGCCTGGCCGCGCAGCAGGGGACGATGCGACAGGTAGTTCCCGCCCTGTCTGGTATCGGCGGGCATATAGTGGATAACCCACGCGCGCCGCTGGTAGGGACTGCGGTTGGGCCGGGTGCAGTGCAGCGTGCGGCAGTGGTGAAACATGGCCGAACCGGCCGGAAGCGGCACCGGAACGGCCAGGGACTCGTCGGCGTCGGCTTTGAGCTGAGCGATGTATTGCCCGGCGCGCTGGTGGCCGACCTCGCCCGCCCGATGGCTGCCCGGTATGACCCACATGCAGCCGTTCTCCGTCGTCGCGGCGTCGAGCGCGATCCAGAGCGAGGCGGCGTTCGGAGGCTCCAGACGCCAGTAGCCGTTGTCCTGGTGCCAGGGCACAATATCGCCGTGCAGGGCCGGCTTGTAGAGCGCCTGGTCGTGGTAGAGCCGGATGTCGGGCGTGCCAAGGATACTTTCGGCCAGATCGAGAATCTCCTCTTTGTAGAGCAGGTGGCGGAAGATGTCGTCGAGGGTGTGCATGTCAATGATCTGGAGCACCGCGCCCTCGCTCCGTTCCTCGCCCTCCTTCTGGCCCAGGTTGCGGTAGGTGGCGGGCTTTTCGGTCGCCTGGAAGATGCGGTCATAGGCGGCGCGCGCTGCCTCCAGCTCCTGCGCCGTCAGCACCGGCCCGACCGCCAGGTATCCGTCCCGTCGGAACTGCTCGATCTTCTCCTGCGGTAGTTTCATGGGTTTCGTTTGCCCTCCAGAAGCTGCCGAATAATCAGAATACGGTATAATTCGCGTATCGTCCGGGCAGGTTCCTTCTTGAAGGCGCACATAAGCTGTCGCGGTTTATTAGACGCATGTAAACGTCGGAAAGTTCTATTTCGGAAAAGAGCTGTCTCCCTATGCATGGAGTGGCGTTTCTTAATGTGGGCTTGTGGCCCTGGCTGCTGGCGCTTGGCATTCCCATCCTCATTCATCTGCTGACGCGGCAGGCACGGCGCACCTATGTGCTGCCGACGTTCGCGTTCTTGCAGCGGGCGCTGGCCCAGCAATCGCAGGTGTTCCGTCTGCGGCGCTGGCTGCTGCTGGCGCTGCGGCTGGCGCTGGTGCTGTCTCTGGTGCTGGCCTTCCTGAAGCCAACTCTGCGGGCGCCATTGGCCTCCGCAGAAGGGACGCAGCGCGCCGTTCTGCTCGTGCTCGATACCTCGCTTTCTATGGGATATACGCGGGGGGGCGTCTCCACTCTGGCGCGGGCGCGCGGGCAGGCGGCGGCGCTGCTGGAGGACCTGCGCCCCGGCGATATCGCCAACGTTCTCCTGGCCGGCGCGGCGCCAAAACCCGTCCTGCCGGAGATGGGCGGGGACTTTGGCACGCTGCGGCAAGCGCTCAAGAGCGCGGAGGCGGTCCCGGAGCGGGGCGACCTGCCTGCCGCCATCGCCCTGGCCGCTGAGCAGTTGAGCAAAGCGCGGGCGCCGCAGAAGGAGTTATGGCTGGCCTCCGACTTTCAGCGCGCCAACTGGGCCGAAGTGTCGTTCGACGCCCTGCCGCCGGGAGTGAAAATCGTTTTCCTGGATGCCGCCGGGGAGCGCGACAATACCGCCGTGACCGGCCTGAAGCTGCGTCCCCCGACTCCGCGCGCGGGTGAAGTAGCCCAGGTCGTCGCGGAGGTCTGGAACGGCACGCGCCGAGCGCGCACGCTGCCCATCACCCTCCGGGTGGAAAAGGAGGGGCCCCTTCCCGAAGGCGCATCTTCCCCGGAGACGCAGACGCAGAGCGTGACCGTCCCGCCCTACGCCAGCGGCACAGCGGCATTTCCCATCATGTTCCCGGACGCGGGCCGATACCGGATCACGGCGCGGCTGCCCGCCGACGATCTGCCTGCCGACGACGTCCGCTATCTCGCCGCCGACCTGCGGCACAGCCTCAACGTCCTGCTGCTCACCGACGCGGACCTGCGCCGTCCCGATACCGCCGCCTATTACCTTCGCCGTGCCCTGAACCCCACGCCCGAGCAGCCGGGCGGGATGCGTGTCCTGCCCCGGCACGCCGCCGACCTCTCGGAAACGGATTTGAAAACCAGCGACGTGGTGATCTGGACCGAGGTGAGGACGCTGCCCGCCGCTAAGCTTCCGCTGATTGCCCGCTACGTTTCCGAGGGCGGCGCGCTGATCGTCTTCCTGAGCGGGCCGCGCTGCGTCGAGCAGATGGCGGCGCTGGCGAAGCTGGCTCCGCGCGGCGAAGGGCTGCCCTTTTTGCCGCAGGCACCGATGGACGTGCGGGGGCACGGCAAAGGCTACGTCGTCTGGACGGAGGCCCGGTACGAAAGCCCGCTGCTGGCGCTCTTCAAAGATCCCGGCGCAGCCGACCTGGGCCAGGTCCGGTTCACGCACTTTTTTATTACGCAGCCGGCCGATCCCCGCGCTGAAGTCCTGCTCAAATACGAAGACGGAACGCCTGCCGCCGCCCGCCGCAATCTGGGCGCAGGCAGCGTGCTGCTCTGCAACTTCTCTCCGGCGCCCGCCGACGGCGATCTGGCTCGGCAGGAGGTCTTTCCGCCCCTGCTGCACGAGCTCATCAAGGGCATGACGGCAGGCGAGGGCGAGCGGCGCGAGTTCTTTGCGGGCGAGTCGGCGTCGGCGACCCTAGAGGCGGCGCAGGCGAAGGGTCGGATCATAGCCATCGGGCCGCATAGCGCATCGGAGCGTGTCACCGTGGATCGGACGGGCAGCGGCGTGATCGTGGAGCGGGCGGAGGAGCCGGGGTTTTATACCCTCCTGGCAGACGGACAGGCGGCGGCTACCCTCGCCGTCAATCCGCACCCGGACGAGAGCGACCTGCGCGCGCTGGACCCTCGCGCCTTGGAGGGCAAGCGCCGTGCGCGCGCCTCCTACCTGGTGCGCGGGGGAACTGAAGGCAGCGCGGCCCTGGAGGAATTACGGCGCGGGCGTCCGCTCTGGCCCTACTGTCTGCTGGCCGCGCTCGTCGCCCTGCTGCTGGAGCCGGCGGTCGCGACGGTGGGAGGCCGGCGCACTCGGAGTAAAAACACGGGGCCGGGCTTGCGGCGCCTATTCCCGCCCACGCAGGTGGGCGGCAGGCCATAGGCCCCACAGCGGCAGGGTTTAGCCTGCCGCAAATCAGTAGAGTTGCATGAGCTGGAGCAGGTTGTTTTCGGTATCGCGCAACGTCGCCACCACCGCCCCGCTCGCATCGGTCGGCGGCACGAGAAACGCGACGCCCTTCTGGGTCAACTCGTTATAGGCCGCCCGCACGTCATCTACCAGCAGCGTGACCATGACCGCGTTGACATTCAGATTCACCTCCGGCAACGGTTCCGGGGAGACCTGTAATCCGACGCCTTCGTTGAAGACGACCCAGTCCTCCTGCTCCTCCTGGACCGTGAAGCCGAGGATATCACGGTAGAAGCGCAGCGCGCGCTCGATATCCTGCACCAGCACCATCGCCATTACGCCTTGAAACCGCACGTCCGTTCTCCTCGCTTCCTGCGCCGTCCGCGCTCCGCCCTGGCCCGCACTCTGCCCTTGCCGCCGTCTCGCTATCAAACGCGCCAAACGACCCTTCCTGCACGGCGATGAACATAGTCCTTCACGGCTATCGGCGTTTATCTGCATTTATCAGCGTTCTTTTTTCAAAGGTAGACACTCCCAGCCGTGTGGATCAATCTCACGCAGCCTGCTGCTGAGGAGATACGTCAATACCGTTGGGAGGGATTACCTTTTCAAACAAAAGCAGGAAAATGCGCCGGGCTGCCGAATAGAAAAGCATGGCAGCTATTCAGACCCACATCGAAAGCTTCCTCAACTACCTGATTGTCGAGCGCGGGTTGTCGCCGGAAACCGCCGCCTCGTATCGGGTGGATTTGGAGCAGTTCCAGATGATGGCGCTGCAGCGGGGGGCGCGCGACGCCGAAGACCTGCTCGAATCCCACGTGCTGGCCTGGATCGCGCAGTTGCAGGCGCAGGGCCTCTCGGAGAACACCCTGGCCCGTAAGCTGACCGCGCTCCACTCCTTCGCCAAATACCTGGTCATTGACGACGTGCGTAAAGACGATTTCATGGCGGGCATCTCAGGGCGCAAGCGGCCCAAGCGGCTACCCCGCGCGGTCTCCCCCGCCAAGGTCAAGCAGCTGCTAAACCAAACCGACCCCGCCGATCCCCACTCCCTGCGCGACAAAGCGCTCTGTGAGCTGCTCTATGCCACCGGCCTGCGCGTCTCGGAGCTAACCCGCCTGACCATAGACGATATAGACCTGCAAAACGGGTCCGTGCGCTGCTTTGGCAAGAACCGGAAGGAACGGATGGTGCCGGTCGGCAAGGTTGCCTGCGAGTACGTGGCGCTCTATCTAGCGCAGCGCAAGCTGGTGGTCAAGGCGGCGGAGGCGGGCGGGCCGGCGCCGCGTTACGCCGACACGCCCAGGCCAGGCCGGGGACGAAGGCGCGCGCAGATGCCCATCACGCTGGAGGAGGCGCGCAGCCCCCTGCTCTTCCCCAACCGGCGCGGCGAGAAGCTATGGCGGCAGGATGTCTATAAGCTGGTCCGGGAGGCCGCCAATAAGGCGCACCTGGACGAGAAGGTGACCCCGCATATGCTCCGTCACTCCTTCGCGACGCACCTGCTGGCGCATGGGGCCGATCTGCGCACCATCCAGGAGCTGCTCGGCCACGCCCAGATCACGACGACCGAAATCTACACCCACGTTACCAACCAGCGCCTCAAGGACATCTACAAAAAGGCGCATCCCCGCGCCTAATCGCCTCCTTTTCCACCCCAGAAGTCTCTATCTCAGGCCCTACCCCATCGGGCCTATCCTACCTCCGGCATGGCAGGCTTAGGCGCGCCATTATAACACGCCGGCCCGCCGTCCGTCAAAAAGCGATGGATTCTGAGGAGTACGCTCTTCCCATGCCCGAATCGTTCCCGATAGGGCATTGACGGAACATTAATCCGTCGGTATGTGTCCCATAACCGGATCGTGCGGACCATGAGGAGTATAAGGATGAGGGGAATACGCACACTTGCAGGCGTCATCGCTCTGCTTGGATTACTGCCGGTTATCGGCTGTGTCTCAACGGGCACTTCCGCCGGCGGCGGAACGGGGCTTGCTCATAGGGAGCAGACGCCAAACAAGGGCGCGGGAGGCAGTCCCCCTGGGGTAGCTGGGGCTGGCAGCACTGCCGGCTATACCGAAAAACGCACGCCCACGACCGGCACTGGCGCGCAAACGGGCGCGCCGGGTGCAAGTTCGGGCATGACGACAGGCGGCGCCTCCGCAAATGGCTCCGATACCGGGCCCGGTATGCGCTCAGGCGCCACTCGCTGAGAAGGGGACGCGCTGAGGCTCGCAGCCCTTCTCCACGATGATAGGGCGGTCACAATCATCCGCCGGCTCTATCTCTGTATCCTCTTCCGACCCTTCCTGCGCCGTTGTCAGCAGGTAGGCGTAGAATGCGACCGCCATTCCCAGATAGAGCCCTCCGAACAGCAGCAGCGTGAACATGGCGTTGCCTCCCGGCGCTTCGAGCGCGGTCCCCTCGAATGGATCATACCCCCAGTATAGCCGTCCGGGCGCGCGCGGGCGCTATGACATCGGCCACATTCGGCGTGTGAGCTGTTACATGGGCTGCTGCGCCCGTCAGACGCCTCTTGCCGTCCCTGGCTCCGCCTGGTATAATGGGGCATGGTATCCGCTTCCTCTCCATCGCCTGATGCCAGGGACGTGACCGCTGGTATGGAGACTCTACACTTCTCGGCCTCCGCGCTGGATGTCACGCAGCCGATCCCCTGGCCTGCGTCGGGCGCTCCCCGCGTCCGCGCCACGCAGGGCGGCCTACGCCGCGATACCCGCCTGCTGCGCCTGATAGCCGGCGAGCTGGCGCTCGTCGTGCTCCTGATAGCCGCGATGCTGCGCTGGTCTCCCGCTCCCTCTCGGATAATGGCCGTGCGTTCCGTCCCCACGCCGCAGCCCAGTTCGGCCCGCGCGGAGAAGAGCCTGACCGCCGCCCCGGCGGAAAGCCTCCCTCCCGCGCCCCAGGTTCGCTACCTGCTCCCGGCGCCCGCTCCGGTCGCCGCAGCTCCCTCCGCCACGCCGGCCACCTGGCAGCCGACACCGACGCCTCTGTATGTCTGGCCGGCGGCCCCACTGCCCCCGGACCCACCCACCTTTGGGCTGCGCCGGTAGCGCCTGCGCCAGCAGCCTGTCCGCCCCTCTCTTTCACAACGAGAGGGGCCGGACGAGGCCGCAAGAATTTCTCCGACTCTTTTTTTCCAAACTACTTGACAACCTACCCGTAGGGATGATATGCTTTGCTTGTCCCCATATATAGGCGGCGAACGCGAAAGTTAGAACATATTTAGTGTTCAAGCCGGCATCTGGGGAGGTCTCCGCCCCTAAACCTAGCGGGGCCGACGCGGCCCGAAAGTTACCTCTTTCGCCCGCGCCAGAGCGAGAAGGAGTCTGAGCGGGGTGACTGCCAGGCCATGAAGTGCCCGTTCTGCGGAACGCTTAACAAGGACCGCGTTCTCGAAACGCGCACCCTCAACGATGGCGCTTCCATCAAACGCCGCCGGGAATGTGAAGCCTGCGGACGGCGTTTTACCACGATGGAAGAGATCGAGGAGCTACAGCTTTTTGTCGTGAAATCTGACAATCGTCGCGAACCATTCAACCGCCAGAAGATCGTGCACGGGATGCAGTTGGCCTGCAAGGGACGCGACATCAGCTTTGAAACGCTCGACGAGATCGCTCAGGAGATCGAGCGCCAGCTTTACAACCGCCTGGAAAAAGAGGTCTCGTCCCGCGAAATCGGCGAGATGGTGATGGAGCGGCTGCGCACCCTCGATCACGTGGCCTATGTCCGCTTTGCCTCCGTCTACCGCCAGTTTGAGGATGCTACCCAGTTCAAAGAGATTGTGAATATGCTATTGCGCCGCCGCAACAAGAAACCTTAGCGTCCCCTAGGGCAAGCGCCTCTTCCTCTCCTTGCGAACGTGCTCGGTTGGCATGAGGAGAGAAAAATCGGTGGATGCGCTAGTCCTGAGCGTCCCCTTCCCGCCGGCGTTGCCGGGAAGAAGCGAATGCACCATTGGCAAGGAGCGCCGCCAGTCTGGCCGTTGCGCCGTCGCGCTGCGCCGGACGGGCGTGCTCGCGGGAGAGCAGAGACCATGTCGTCAACGCAACGCCGAGCGCAGAGAACAGGGGTTCTGGCACTGGAAACGGATTTTCTTGGGGTACTATGGGCCAAGGGCTGCCTGGCGGCATCGCCGGAAGCCCTGCTGGCCGCCGATTGGCTTCTGCCCGATACCGGGCAAAGGTTCCCCGGCATTCCTTTCCGCTTTTCCCATATCCCGGAGATTCCCTTAGAAGGAACCCTGTTTGCGCCACGCAGCCCCAACCTGTTAACCATTGGAGGAACGAAGAGTTGACTCAGGATCCGAATCCCCATCAGACGGATATCGAATCCGTTATTCATCAGGACGAAACCGAGACGCCCGCGCAGAACGTCACTGCGACCGCCAACGGTCACGCCAAAGACTACGGCAAGGCGGTCGTTCGCGCCAAACCCACCGACGGCAAGCGCAAGAGCGTGCGGCCTGCCAACGCCCCCGGCTTGCGAGTCGAGCGCCGCTTTACGAAAAAGGGCGAGGACGTCTACAGCACGGTCGAATGGGAGCTGCGCGACGCCGTCATCACCAACGAGCGCGGCGAGAAGGTCTTCGAGCAGAAGGGCGTCGAGATCCCCAAGTCCTGGTCCCAACTGGCAACCAACGTGGTCGTCTCCAAGTACTTCCGGGGCCACATCGGCACGCCGCAGCGTGAGCGCAGCGTCCGCCAGTTGATTGGGCGCGTCGCGAACACAATGGCGGGTTGGGGCCGCGCGATGGACTACTTCGCCACCGAAGAGGACGCTCAGGCCTTTCAGGACGAGCTGACGCATATCCTCCTGCATCAGAAAGCCGCCTTCAATTCTCCCGTCTGGTTCAATGTCGGCCTGCCGGACCAGCCGCGCCCGCAGTGCTCAGCCTGTTTTATCAACAGCGTGGAGGACACGATGGAGTCGATCCTGACGCTGGCGAAGACGGAGGGTATGCTGTTTAAGTACGGCAGCGGCACGGGCACGAACCTCTCGACGATACGCGGTTCGCGCGAACCGCTGCAGGGCGGCGGGACGGCCTCCGGGCCGATCTCCTTCATGCGCGGTTTCGACCAGTTTGCGGGCGCGATTAAGTGCCTGACGCCGGATGCCTATATCTATACCGACCGGGGGCTTCAGACGCTCGGAGAGGTCATTGATACCACGCTGCCGTCCGGTTTCCATGCCGATGAATCGGTCACGCTGGCAACGAAAGACGGCCCGACGCGCATCTCCCACGTCTATGTAAGCCCCGAAGCGGAGACGTTCCGCCTGACCTTGCAGCATACCGGCCTGAGTCTTCGCGGCACGTCGGAGCATCCCGTGCTCACGCTGACTCCTTCGTTCGCGCTTGTCTGGAAGCGGCTGGCCGACCTCACCGCCGGGGATCGCGTGGCCGTATCGCGGCGCATGGAGATGTGGCCTGCCGAGGCGCCCTCTTTCCAGGACTTCCAGCCGCAAACAAAGTCGGCCAAGAAGACGCTCGCCTATCCGAAGGCGTTGACCCCGGAGCTGGCAAGGCTCCTCGGCTATATGGTCTCGGAGGGCAGCCTGGACGACGAGCGCTTCCGATTCAGCAACGCGGACGAGGAGGTCTTCCACGACTTCCTGGCCTGCGTGCAGGCGGTGTTTGGCGTCGCCCCGACGGGCAACATCCGGCAGCGCGTGCATCCGCAGACCGGCGTGACCACCTGGCAATTTGAAGCCTGCTGGACGAACGCGGTGCGCTTCCTGAAGCACGTCGGCCTAACGACGGGGCGTTCCGAAGCCAGGTCCGTTCCCTGGAGTATCCGCTGCGCGCCGCGCGCCCTGGTCGTAGAGTTCCTGCGCGCCTACTTTGAAGGCGATGGGCATGTCTCTACGCATGTCTATGCCGCCAGCGCCTCGCAAACGCTCCTGCAAGAGATCCAACTGCTCCTGCTCAACATAGGCATGGTTCCGCTCCTGCGACCACATGCGGTCAATGGAAAAACCTACTGGTGCCTGTATCTGCGCGGCGAGCAGGCATGGATGTTCGTGCGTGAGGTCGGCTTTATCTCCTCGCGGAAACGCCGCGCCGCCGAGTTCGCGGGTGACAAGAACACGAATATTGATGTGGTTCCCTTCCTGGTAGATGTGCTGCGCGCCTGCGCCCACCGCTCGAAATACTTCGCGTGCGCGGGCGGCGGGAAGCGTCCTCTTGCCTTCGGCTTCTTTAACCGGAGGCCGGGAACGGGCATCTCGTATAACCGGTTGCGCAGCGCGCCGGGATTGGTCGAGAAAGTACGGTCTCTAAATCCTGACTGGGCGCAGACGCTGGAAACGATCCTGGAACGAGAGTTCTTCTGGGATGTCGTCGCCTCGGTGCAGCCGGCGGAACCGGCGGTCACGTACGACTTCACCGTGCCTGGGACGCATTCTTTTGTCGCAAATGGCATTATAAACCATAATAGCGGAGGAAAGACCAGGCGGGCGGCAAAAATGGTCATACTAGACGTAGACCATCCGGACATTGTAGACTTCATCACCTGCAAGGAGAAAGAGGAGCGCAAAGCCTGGGCGCTGATTGATGCCGGCTACAGCGGCGCGTTCAACGTGCCGGGTGGCGCGTATGACAGCGTCTCCTTCCAGAACGCCAACCACTCTGTGCGCGTCACCGACGAGTTCATGCGCGCCTGTGAGCAGGACGGCGACTGGAACACGCACTACGTCCTTTCCGGCGAAGTTGCCGGCACCTACAAGGCCCGCGAACTGATGAAGATGATCGGGCAGAGCGCCTGGGTTTGCGGCGATCCCGGCATTCAGTACGACACGACCATCAACAAGTGGCATACCTGCAAGAACACGGATCGCATCTACGCTTCGAACCCGTGCTGTGTCACCGGAGACACGCTCATAGCGGTCGCCGATGGGCGCAATGCTGTCGCCATTAAGGACCTGGTCGGCACGGAAGTCCCTGTCTATGCCCATGACCTTGCCACGGGGCGCACAACCATCTCGCGCATGTGGAATATCGGCGTGAAGCGTCATAATGCGCCGGTCTTCCGTGTGACTCTGGACGACGGTAGCAGTTTCCGCGCCACGGATGACCATCTCATTATGCTGCGCGACGGCGCGTACCGCATGGTGCGCGATCTAAAAGCGGGCGATGCGCTGATGCCCTTCCATTCGAAGGTGCTTATGCCTGCGAATGTGCGGACGAAGCGGCGCTACTATTGGTCCGGACGCGCCTGGAAGCCGCAGTACCGGGCCGTCTGGGAGTATGCCAACGGCAAAACGCCGGAGGGCTGCCACATTCATCACCGCGACTTCAATGCCCTCAACGATACTCTGGCAAACCTGGAACTAATGCCCGCCGAGGAACATGCGGCCCTGCATCGAGAGGGAATGCTTGGCGATAACAATCCGGCCTGCCGCTTTATGAGCGCGGCCTGGCGGCAGCATATCGCCGAAGCGCAGCGCGGCGAGAAGAACGGCCATTATGGACATATGCACTCGGAGGAGACGCGCCGCCGTATGCGCGAGAGGTCGGCGCAGCGTTGGGCCAGCAGTGAAGAGCGTCAACGCTCCGGCGCAAGCATCAAAGCGGCGCTGGCACGGGCAAAAGCCGAGGGCCGCCCGGTCGGTCGTCCGTGCGGAGAGCGTTACGAGCGGTGCTGCCCGGTCTGCCGGAACAACTTTATCACGGCGCGCATTGAGCAGATATTCTGCTCCTATGCCTGCCGCTATAGCCCGATGGGAATGCAGATGAGCGGCGAAAAGACCTGGGCGCACAACCGGGGCCGCGTGCTCACCGCCGACCATCGGGCCAAGCTCAGCGCCAGCGTCCGCGCTGCCAGCGACCCGGAAACCAAGCGGCGGGCGGCGTTGACCAGCCACCGCAACGCCATCCTGAAAGCCGCGCGCCTGCTGCTGGATAATGGCCTCCCCGTCTCGCTGGATGCCTGGGACTCCCTGCGTGCCCAAGCCCGCGCGCTAGGGGCAACGCGCGTGCCGACAGCGGAGACGGTCGCACTGCACTTTGACAGTGAGGCCGCTCTGCGCGAGGAGGCCGCGCTGTACAATCATAAGGTGGTTTCCGTCGCGTTCTGCGGCTATGAAGATGTCTACGACGGCACGGTAGACACCCATCATAACTTCGCCATCCTGACCTCAACAGAGCTGTCCTGTGCGGAAGGCGCGCTAAACTATTCAGGCGTTTTTGTCCACAACAGTGAATATATGTTCCTAAATGATAGCGCCTGCAATCTAGCGTCATTAAATCTCATCAAGTTTCGGCGTGAGGACGGCGAGTTCGATACCGAGGCGTTCAAACATGCCTGCCGTATCCTCATCACGGCGCAGGAGATCATTGTAGACAACGCCTCCTACCCCACGCCGCGCATCGCCGAGAACAGCCACGACTACCGCCCGCTCGGCCTGGGCTACGCCAACCTGGGCGCGCTGCTGATGGCGCGGGGTGTGCCCTACGACAGCGACGCAGGCCGCGCCTACGCCGGAGCGATCACGGCCCTGATGACCGGCGAAGCCTACCACCAGTCCAGCATCATCGCCCGCGACCACGGCTGGCCCTTCCCCGGCTACGCCAAGAACCGCGAGCCGTTCCTGGAAGTCATGCGGATGCACCGCGCCGCCGTGGACGAGATTGACGCGCGACTGGTGCCCGACGATCTGCTCGGCGCCGCGCGCCGGGCCTGGGACGACGCCATCGCTTCCGGCGAGAAGCACGGCTACCGCAACGCGCAGGCGACGGTTCTGGCTCCGACCGGCTGCCTGGTCGGGGATAGCCTCATCCTGACCGGTCGTGGGCTGGTGCGCCTGCGGAGCCTGGGCGATCCCAACGGCGCGCAGTGGCAGCGGCTCGACATCGAAGTCGCCACCGACGAAGGGCCGCGCCAGGCCAGCCAGTTCTACGTCAACGGCGTCGAGCCGGTGGTCACCATTGAGACGGGACGTGGCTACCGTATTCAAGGCACGCCGACCCACCGCGTTAAGGTCGTGGATGCGCAGGGGAACTGGCAGTGGAAGCGCTTCGCCGACATCCGGCCCGGCGACCGCGTGCCGCTCATGCTGGGCGGTCTGGTGGGCACGCCCCAACGAGTGCCCCTGCCGCCACTGGCCGAAGCCTACTGGACTTCGGATCATACGACCTTCGTGCCGCGTCAGATGACGGCGGACCTGGCCGAATTCGTCGGTTACTTCATGGGCGACGGCTCGCTGCATTCCAAAGGCATTCGCCTGTGCGTGACGGCCTCCGATAGAGATGTCGTCGCGCGCCTACAGCAGCTTGGCAGATCGCTCTTTGGCATCGAGGCGGCGATCACAGAGCGGCAGGGCTATACCGAAGTCGCCTTTAACTCCGTCCGCCTGACGCTCTGGTGGGAAGCCTGCGGCTTCGCCAAAATCCCGCCCTCGCAGGAGCACACGGGCAAAGGCTATCTGCCGCATATCCCGGATGCCGTCCTGCACTCCAACGACCCGGCGATCTACGCCGCCTTTGTGCGCGGCCTGTTTGAGGCCGACAGCACCATTTCTAACGGCTACGTGGCATGGACAACGCGCAGTGAGTCGTTTAGCCGCGACGTGCAATCGCTGCTGTTGGCGCTGGGCTTTGTCACTACGCGCAAAATCGATCCGCCACAGGCAGGGAAATGGGGCCAAAACCCGCCATACGTTCTGCGCCTGCTGAACGTCTCCGTTGCAGGACGCTTCGGTGAGGAGATCGGTTTCCTCTCGGATCGCAAGCGCGCACTATTAACAGTGCAAGACCATCCGCAGGCCGCGCGCTACGATCACATTCCGATCACGCGCGAGATGGTAGATGAGCTGGCTCCCGCCGACGATGCGCTGCGCAAGACGCTGCTGATGTCCCTGGCCCGACACGGCATGGTATCCCGGCGGGCGGCCACGGAGCTGCTCAAGCGCGCCAACAGCCCGAAACTCGGTCATCTGCTGGGTTTCTGCTACGATGAGGTTGCGACGGCAGAGCTAGGCGAGGAACAGTTCACTTACGACCTGTCCGTTCCCGACAACGTGACCTATGTTGCCAACGGCTTTGTCAGCCACAACACCATCGGGTTCCTGATGGATTGTGATACGACCGGCATTGAGCCGGACATCGCCATCGTCAAGTACAAGAACCTGGTCGGCGGCGGCGTGATGAAGATCGTGAACACGACCGTGCCGGAGGCGCTTCAGCGGCTCGGCTATACGCAGCCGCAGATTCAGGCGATCCTGGCCTATATTGACCAGCACGATACCATCGAGGGCGCGCCCGAACTGAAGCCGGAACACCTGCCTATCTTCGACTGTGCCTTTAAGCCCGCCAACGGCACGCGCTCCATCCACTACATGGGCCATGTCCGCATGATGGCGGCGGCGCAGCCCTTCATATCGGGGGCGATATCCAAGACGGTCAATATGCCCCATGAGGCGACACCGGAGGAGATCGTCCAGACCTATATAGAAGGCTGGAAGCTGGGCCTGAAAGCCATCGCCATCTACCGCGACGGCTCCAAGCGCACCCAGCCGCTGACGACCAAGAAGGCGGAGGTCGAGGAGCCGAAGGTGGTCGAGGCAGTGAAGGCGGAACCTGCGCCGGCAGCGCCGGTCGTGGAGGCACGCCGACCGATGCGCCGCAAGCTGCCCGACGAGCGGCGCAGCATCACCCATAAGTTCAGCGTCGCCGGCCATGAGGGCTATATCACCGTCGGCATGTACGAGGATGGGACGCCAGGCGAAATCTTCCTAACGATGAGCAAGGAAGGCTCGACCATCTCCGGCCTGATGGATTCATTTGCGACGGCCATCTCGCTGGCTTTGCAGTATGGCGTGCCGCTGCAGACGCTGGTGGATAAGTTCGCCCATACGCGCTTTGAGCCCTCCGGCATCACCAACAACCCGGAGATCCGGTTCGCCAAGTCCATCATGGACTACATCTTCCGCTGGCTCGGCGCCAAGTTCCTCAACCATCAGCCGGTCAACAACGAGCCGACCCTCTCCAACGGGAACGGGCACGGCGAGGAGGCCGCGCTTCAGGCCGGGCCGGCTCCTGCCGGCCCGAGGCTGGCGCTGACGAGCGCGGAGCCGTCTGCGCAGGCGCTCTCCCTGGCGGAACACGAGCACGAAACCTTCCAGAACCAGGCCGACGCACCGATCTGCACCGAATGCGGCAGCCTGATGGTACGCAACGGCGCCTGCTTCAAGTGCCTCAACTGCGGTTCCGTATTCGGCTGCTCCTGACGTGAGAATAGACCTCACCCCCGTCCCCTCTCCTTCTACAGGAGAGGGGAGAGGCGTTTTTATGCGAGAGGGTGACCCGAAGGGGCATGGACGGCTAGGGAGAAAGGGCGATGCTAAAGATCGTGGAGATACATCCCGCAACGAGCGCGCAGGGAGAATACGTCGTCTTGCAGAACCAGGGGCTGTTGACGGTCAGCCTGCGCGGCTGGGCGTTATGTACGGATGCCTACCTGAGCGGAGATGCCGCGCGGGTTGCCCAGGAGATGTATATCTTTCGGGAGGACGTTCCCATCAAGCCGTATACCTGCGTGGTGCTGTTCACCGGCAGCGGCCAGGATGGCTGGGTTCCGACGGTGGATGGCCGGCAGGCGTATTGCGCCTACTGGGGCCGCCGCGAGCGAATCTGGACGCACAGCGAGAATATCCACATCTTGCATTTGGCCTCCACCCGGCGAGTCGCCGCGCCGGTCTCTGAGTCCGTTCCGGTTCCCGCCTGAACCGTAGGCGGAAATAGCCTCCCAATTCTGGGGAGAGAAGAGAAGAAGCCGGGTCACCCCCTTCCCTCGCAGGGAAGGGGGACGGGGGGTTAGGTGGGAGTCCAGCGTATCCACCTGGCAGCGCTAGAAGCCAAACATCAAAACGCCGTGCCGAGGGGGGAGTCCCGGCACGGCGTTTTTTTTCAGGGCGCCTGGTCAGCGACGAGGCGCCCTGTTCCGCCTCCCCAGGCGGATTCGTCATAAGGGTAAAATCGGGCTGGGAAACATTTGCAGGAGACGCCGCCGTATCGTTTGCTGTTAGCGGCGCCCGGCAAAACAAGAACCTGTAAGCGCGGCTTCTATTATAAGACAAAGCGTGTCGTAAAGCAAGTACCCGCCGCAAAAAAGTTGGCTTGCGTCAGTTGAATTAGCAACCTGGTTTTGGCCTCATAGGAGCAGCGCTCAGCCGCGCTCCTGGGCAAAATCCGGCGTCGCCTCCTCCTGATCCATTATGGATGGCACGTCGCCGACGGGCTGCTGATCGCCCGCGACCTCGCCGGGAGTTCCGCCGCCAAACAGTGTTTCCGGGTCGGCCTGGTTGGCATTGACCGTGACTTTCTCCTCGGATGCCCGGTGCGAAACCGGTGGGGTAAGAAAGTCGTGATCGCTCAACTCCCCGGCAGCCGGTCCCAGCGTAGTTGAGCCGGCAGCCAGGCTTACGGACGCGGCCTCCGGCGGCGGCGATACAGGCTTCGGCGTCTCTGCAGGGTGCGCAGCAGTCGTTGGCGTTAAAGGCCCGGCTGCGGCCTCCGGCGCGCGCGTCGCCGGCGCGGTCTCGGCAAGGGGTGCGCTCTTATCCTGCGTATCTCGCCTGCCGCCGATCTCGGCACCGGCCTGCGCCTGTGCCCGTGCCCTCATCAGGGTCCAGATCGCCGTTCCTAGCATCCCCGCGCCGAGTCCGCCCAGTAGCAGCCAGCCATAGCCCCGGGATCGGCGCTCCCTTGCAATAGGTTCTTGGCATTTTCTGGCGCGTATCATCCTGTTTCCTCCGACAGGCAATCGCTCCCCCCGCGCCTCTCCCCGGAACCAATCGACCTCTTGCCTCAGCCCCCCTGGACCATCCGAAGCTTATCTATCGAGCCCACTGAGGCAAGAGGTCTAAGAGGGCAGAGAGCCTGTGATGATGCGGTCATGGCCATCGGCAAGTAGGCGTGGGCGCTTTGAGCATGACGACAGGCACGCCGATCCTGTTCCGCAAATGTGCCTGTCCGCGCACGCCGCAACTTCAGGCGTCTGGGAAGATGCCTCCTGCGAGAACAAGGCGCCCCAGCGAAGAGGAAGAGATTGCCAAAGTGCCGAATCAGGCTTTGGCAGCGTCATTGGCGCGGCCATGACGCATGGCCTGGAGGAGGATATCCATGGAGATCGCATTGACAGAGAACGAGCGCCAGATACTGGTCGAGTTGCTGGAGGACGAGTTCCAATCCTTGCGCTCCGAGGTCTATCGTGCCGATAGCCACGAGGCCAAGGAAGTGCTCAAGGCGCGGGAGGCGACGGTCAGGAAGCTTTTGGAACGCTTACAGCCTCCCGCCCAGAGTGGCGCGTCGTGATGTGGGTCTGGCGGACAGCGGAGCCGAGACTTCTTGGCTCTGCTGTTCTGTTCAGATAGCCTTATTGCCTACTCCAAAATAGGTCGAAAGTACGATACTCCCCTTTCTGCTCATCCGGTCTAATCCCCGACGTTGCTAACAGCCAATCAGACCTGGATGTTTTCCACCGGCAGCAGCGCAACCGGCAGCCCTGCCCTAGAGTGTGGTTGCCTCTCGGAGGCTCAATCTCAAACCACGGTTTCCTAAGGTGCTGCCGCGCAATTCGGATATAACCTCAAGTTCCTGCGTTGTGAGAGTCCTTTTCGGCTTACGTGTGCTATCCGTGTTCTCTGCGGGTATCCAACAGCACACGCCTGCCTGTGCAATAACACGCTGCTCGTGCTCCTGTGGCTTCCACCGGCAACCTGTCCGGTTCCGGCCTGTTTGTCCTGCCGACACAGAGCGGGCCAAACCGGGAGCCGCGTGATTTTCTCGCTTGCCTCTGCCCTGAGCGCTGATGGCTAGGGAAGCGGCGTCTGTGCAAAACGCAGCGCTTTG
The DNA here is from genome assembly GCA_035650735.1 of Chthonomonadaceae bacterium. Classification (GTDB taxonomy): domain Bacteria; phylum Armatimonadota; class Chthonomonadetes; order Chthonomonadales; family Chthonomonadaceae; genus DASRGL01. The sequence goes on along the minus strand of DASRGZ010000143.1, from coordinate 25,417 downwards.
CTCTGTGGTTTCAGGGCAGCCAGGGGTGCGTTTTGGTCTTGTGCATGCGCGGAGGCGAAGCCGGTCTGGGGAACGCTCGGTTCCGGCCTCTTCGGTGAGGCCGCACACCCAGAGGGAGGAGTGAGAAGATGGCAGTCAATAACGTTGAGATCACCGCTTTACAAGCGGGCGAGCATCAAGAGGAAGGTCGGGCGGAGGCGGTGGTGGCCGCCGCCGAACCTGTCGGCCAGCCGTGGCGGGTGTACCACATCGGCTTTCGCGCGCCCGGCCAGACCGAGATCTTCCACTACGACGAAGGCCCGCTGCCGGAGGGATGCGTTCGCGTGCGCACGCTCTATTGCGGCATCTCCACGGGCACGGAGTTGACCCACTTCCAGGGCACCAACCCCTACCTTTCTGCGCGCTGGGACGACGAGCTCAAGCTTTTCGCCGACGATGGCTGCACGGAATACCCCCTGCCGTTTTCCGGCTACATGCAGGTTGGGCGTGTGGTGGAGTCGCGCTCCCCGGCGTTCCCGACCGGCGAGGTCGTCGCCATGACCTACGGCCACAAGACCGGGCACACCGCCGACCCGAAAAACGAGCTCCTGTTTCCCCTGCCCGCCGATATGGACCCGATCCTGGGCATCTATGTAGCGCAGATGGGGCCCATCTGCGCCAATGGCGTGCTCCACGCGGACGAGGAGGCGTATGGGCAGAGCGCGCAGGCGTTCGGCGTGGGCGTGCGCGGGCGCAACGTGCTGGTCTGCGGCACAGGCGTGATCGGCCTGATGACCGCCCTGATGTGCCAGTGGGCCGGCGCCTCCGAGGTGGCCGTCGCGGGCCGCAACGACTGGAAGCTCTCCGTGGCCGAGTCTTTGGGCCTGATCCCGATCAACACCCAGAAGACAGACGTGGGCCGCTGGGCCAAGCTGCGCTGGCACGACGGCGCGGGCAATCGCGGCGCGCACGTGGCTTTCCAGTGTTCCGGCTCGGACGAGCTGCTGCATCTGGCGTTGCGGTCCCTACAGCCGCAGGCGGCGGTGATCGATCTGGGGTTCTACCAGGACGGCGCCGAGCAGGTCAAGCTGGGGCAGGAGTTCCACCACAACGGCCTCAAGCACATCTGCGCCCAGATCTACCGGGTGCCGCGCAAGCTGTGCGCCCAATGGGACCGGCGGCGGCTGGGGGCCGTGACCCTGGATTTCCTGCGGGACAAGGGCAACCAGGTGAAGGAGCGGCTGATCACCCACACCCTGCCTTTTGAGAGCGCCCAACAGGCGTTCGACCTGCTGGCAAACGATGGCAAGAAGGCGCTGCAAGTCGTCCTACGCTGCGAATAGGAAATTACGCCCAGAAAGCGGGCGCTCTTTGCCCGTTCCATCTCGGCACACAGGCCGAGTTTACACACGTTTCTGGACGCAATCAATGAGGAAGGGGGCCTGCCATGCTGGGCAAAGATGATCCCCTGCATGTCCTGTTTGTTTTCGCCTGGCTGGTAGTCGGGGGCGAGGAGACCGAGGTGCGGCTGCTGGCGCGCAATCTGAACCCCAGGCGCTACCGGCTGTCCGTGCTCTCTACCTTCCGCAAGCCCAACATGCCGAGCCAGACCCATGAGCAGTTAGAGGCGCTGGGCGTGCCGGTGGATTCCTGCTGCTACGATATGCCGCCGGAGGAGCATCCCCCGCACATCGCGCGTTTTATCCGGGAGAAGCGGCCTGATATCGTCATCGCCTGCCAGGGGGTGCGCCCGATCTATCCGGCCTATGACCTGCTCGACGACCGCCCGCCGCTGGTCGAGCACGGCGGGCTGGTCTCCGAGGCGTTCCATAACCCGAAACACTACACGAGCGCCTATGTGGGGGTCTGCAGGGAGATCCGGGACGCCGGGGCGTCCGTGATGCCCTGCCCGGACGACGCCTATGAGATCCCCAGCATGGTGGACCTCAGCGAGTTTCGGGAGGGCGACCGCGAGTCGGCGCGGGCGGAGTTCGGCCTGACGCCTGAGGAGACGCTGATCGGCTGGGTGGGCCGGTTGGACCCCAAGAAGCATGTGCAGGACTTCGTTGAGGCGTGCGCCCTGGCGGCGCGGGAGCGCCCGCAGGCGCGGTTTATGGTTATCGGCGGGCCGGACGCCTTCCATCCCGAATACGCGGAGGGGCTGCGCCGGCAGGCGGCGGAGTGCGGCCTGGAGGGACGACTGATCTTTACCGGCGACCGGAAGGATGTCGCGCGCCTGCTGGCCGGGCTGGATATCTTTGTGTGGCTGTCCCGCGGGGAGGGAATGCCCCATGTGATCGCGGAGGCCGGCGCGGCCGGTTTGCCCGTGATCGCCACGCGCGACGGCGGCACGCCCCAGCAGATCACGGATGGCGTCAGCGGGCTATTTGTGCCGCATGAGAATCCGCCGGAGGTGGCAAAGGCCATGATCCTGCTGGCCGACGATCCGGGGCTGCGCGCGCAGCTTGGCGGCGCGCTGCGGGATCACGTGGTTCGTAACTACAGCGCCGAGGCCGTCATCCCGCAGTGGGAGGCGCTGTTTACCAAACTGGCTGCCAGACGACAGGCAGAGCGAGCGGCTTAGTCCCTAAAGCGGCAGGCTAAACCCTGCCGATCGAGGGCGCACAGCGCCCGTCGCCCACCTACGTGGGCGAAATGCTCTGGCTGCGCAGACAGCATCGTGCACGGTCTGCCAGCAGGCGGCGTGCAGCAAAACCTCTCATTCAGTATTCTGCCTGCGTAGGCAGGCAGAGAGCCGTAGGCTCTACAGCGGCAGGTTCAGCCTGCCGCTTCAGGACCGGGCGGCCAGAAGCTTGTGTAGATGCGCTCCGTATGAGCTAAGAGAAGTAGGATGGAGACCAAACAGAAAGAGCCGATGCCCGGCCAGCAGCCGTCGCCGGAAGCCGGGCCGCAGAAGCCGGTAGAAATCCTGGTCATCCAGGAGCCATACGCTGTCGCGTTTCAGCAGCAGGAGCGGCCGCCGTTGGCGCCAGGCCAGGTGCGCGTGCGCACGCTCTACTCCGGTATTTCCGCCGGGACCGAGATGACCATCTATCGCGGCAGCAATCCTTACGCTAAGAAACGCTGGAATGCCGAGCTCAAGCTGTTCGTGCCGACGACGGAGCAGCCGCAGTTCTATCCCGCGCCGCTGGGCTACGAGGAAGTAGGCTGCGTGGTGGAAGTCGGCCCGGATGTGACCGAGGTGGCGGTGGGCGATTGCGTCTATGGCTCCTGGTCGCACCGCACGGAGGTAGTGCTGCCCGCTCGCTTAGCGGCGCAGAACCGCTTCTCCTCCGATCAGGACCCACGTCACGGCATCTTCGCCCGGATCGGGGCCATCGCCCTCAACGGCATCCTGGACGCCCAGATTAACGTAGGCGAGACGGTGGCCGTCTTCGGGGCGGGAGTCGTTGGCCTCATCTGCATGGGGCTGGCGCGTCTGGCGGGCGCGCGCGTCATCGCCGTGGATATCGATCCGGTGCGGCTGCGCCATGCTGAGCGCTACGCCGATGAGTGGCTGAGCAAGGACGTGGCCCTGACGATCAAGGGCGAGTCGCACGGTCGGGGCGCGGATGTAGTGATTGAAGCGGCGGGCAGCTACGACGCGCTGGCCGAGGCGATCCGCAGCGTGGCCTACGCGGGCAAGGTGATCTCGCTGGGCTTCTACCAGAGCAGCGCTGGCAGCCTGTTTTTGGGTGAGGAGTTCCACCATAACCGGGTGCAGATCATCTGCTCGCAGATTTTCACCGTCAATCCCGCGCTCAGTTACCGTTGGGATGTGCCCCGCCTGGAGCGGACCATCATGGACCTGCAGGCTGCCGGCAAGCTGGATCTGATTCCCCTGATCACCCAGGAGATTCCGTTCCAGGAGGCTGCCTCGGCCTACCAGTTGCTGGATAAGTACCCAAACCATGCCGTTCAGGTCGCGCTGACCTTCCCGGAAGCCCTGGCGGAAACAAGCTGCGGCAGGAGAACTACCTGATGCCACGCGAGCAGCGCATTCGGTTGGCTCTGTTTACCGATAGCCTGGAGCCGAGCGGGGTGGGCCGGGTGATGGAGATGCTGGCCCGGCATCTGCCGCGCCAGCGCTACGCCCTGTTCCTGATCTGCGCCGACCATCCGGGCGCGGACGGCCTGGCCGAGCGGATGCAGCCCTATGTGGCCGGGATGGCGCGTTACACGGTGCGCGGGGATACTGATCTGCCGGCGCTGGCAGCGCTGGCGCGGCAACTCCGGGCGTGGCGGATACACATCTTTCACAACCACATTGGCGCTACCTGGGAGGGCGATTGGGGTACGATTGCCGCGCGCTGTGCGGGCGTCCCGCTGGTGGTGGCCACCGATCACCTTCCCTGCGTCCTGAAGCTGGATCAGGAATTGGAGCACCGCCGTCGAGTCAATCGTCTATTGCATCGGAGTTTCGCCGTTTCCGAGAGCGTCCGGCAGTCTCTGGTAGAATGCAGCCTGATTGCGGCAGAAAAGGCGTTCACCGTGGAGAACGGCGTGGAGGCGCCGCGATTGCTCCCAACGCGCGCCGACGCTCGGCAGGCGCTCGGTCTGCCGGAAGACGCGCCGGTTGCGCTCTTTGTCGGGCGGCTGACGGAGCAGAAGGATCCGGGCCTGCTGCTGCGCGCCTTGTCTAGGCTCGATTCGGTCGACGCCTGCGCCCATGCGCTGATTGCGGGCGACGGCCCCCTGCGCGGGGAATTGGAGCGCGAGGCGCAGCAGCTTGGCATTGCGGGCCGCGTGCGGTTTCTGGGCCATTGGCGGGATGTGCCTGGCTTGCTGGCGGCAGCCGATGCGCTGGTCATGCCTAGCCGCTTCGAGGGGCTGCCGCTGGCGGTTCTGGAAGCGATGGCCGTAGGGCTCCCGGTTGTCGGCTGCGATGCGCCCGGCGTCCGGGACGCGGTAGAGCATGGCGTCACCGGCTGGCTGGCCCCGATAGGCGACCATGCGGCGCTGGCGCAGGGCCTAAGGCTGGCCTTCGCGCCGGAGACGGATTGCCGCTGGAGCGCCGCCGCGAAAGCGCGCTACAGACAGCGGTTTACCGCCCGGCAGATGGCCGAGCGCCAGGATCGGGCCTACCAGGAAGCGCTCGCCTCCCTGGCCCGCCGACGCCGGCAAACGCCCTCTACGGCTGTGGTGGCACGAACCTTCGACGTAGGGGCGGGGATTAGGGAAAGCCCTTCCCTGTCGCGTTAGCGGCGGATCATCGAAGGAAACTTAAGGTCGAGTACAAACAGCGGCAAAATTTTACAGAAAATTGCCTGCCTGTGAAGGAGAAACGGACATGAACGCTCAATCATCCTGTGGCACGCCTGGGTGCTCTTCGCCCGCCCCCTGGGTTCACTGGTGGTGGCAGTCGAACGGCTACCCGCTCACCCTATGCGATGCCCATTACAATCAATTGCGGGCGCGTGGGGATTACGAGGCGATCTTCTATAGCCGCCTGGGAGGGTCCGAAGCCCTGGCCGAGCAGCCAGCCGCGCGCACTGAAGAGGCATTCGCTGCTGAGCACACGCCCCGCAGCGGAAGCGGACGCAAACCGGAAATCGGCGCGGGAACGCGCGCCGCGCGGAGCGGTATCCGGCTAAGCGGATAGTCTATAACAGCCCTTTATCTTCACGGAGGAACTCATGCAGGTTACCATTCGCACCGACCACGATCTAGGCACGCTCTCCCAGCAGTTCCGACGCTGCTATGTCTGCGACATGGACTATGCGCCCATGGGTATGGATGGCAAAGCCCAGGATGGCGCCGGCAAGGCAATTGGCGATGTCTGCCCGATCTGCCTGCTCCATGGGGCGGCCTTCATCGAGGCGGCACTGCGCCACCGCGCCAATCTGATGAGCCTGAAGGCGAATATGGAGGCGATGCAGATGCAGCAGAGCCGCCCTGCCGAAGCCGAGGATAAACGCCGACAAGTGGCGGCGGAGTTGGCGACCCTGCGCCACCATGCCCGCGAAGGCGTCACCATCATGCAGGAAGCGGGGCTGGCGACTCTGCGCCACTATGCCCGCGAAGGCGTCACCGCCACGCAGGCAGAGGTTATTGAAGAGGTTCTTATCGAAGAGACGGAATGAGCGCGCAAGTCCAGCCATGCCCCCTCCTGGGATCGTTTTGGGGAGGGGGCTTTGATTCCATCTCGCCCCTGGTGCACTCCGGGGACCAAACCCAACGCATAGACCTTGTTGTCGCCACCCAGCATGACAGCCACGCGGATCTGGACTATCGCCTGCTGGCTCGCCTGGGGATGCGCTGGACGCGCGAGGACGCGCGCTGGCATCTGTGCGAGCCGGAGCCAGGACGCTACGACTTTGCGCCGCTGGAGCCCATGATCGAGGCTGCGCGCGACCAGAACGTACAGATCGTCTGGTCCTGGATGCACTATGGCTGCCCCACCTTTGTCAATCCCCTTAACGAGAACTTCCCGGAGAGACTGGCCGATTTCGGCGCGCGCCATCTGGAGTGGCTCCAGGCGCACGGCATCGCCGACGTTCTCGTCTGCCCGATCAACGAGATCTCCTACTATACCTGGCACGTGTCAACGCTGGGCAGTTGGTACCCGTTCGTGCGGGACGAGGGACACCCGCTTAAAGAGCGCTTGATGGCGGCCCATCGCCGCTGCTATGAGCGCGCCAAACAGATCCTGCCCGGCATCCAGATCCTGATGATTGACCCCTTCTACTATGCCGTCGGCAGTGAAGACGATCCCGACAGCCTAGAGGAGGCGGCCTTCTGGCGCAATGCGGCCCTGGAGGCTGCCGACCGCCTTTGCGATTGGACGGACATTCTAGGCATGAACTTTTATGCCGATGGGCAGGTCGAGTGCTACTGGGAGCCGCACACGCACCACTATGATCGGCGGATGCTGCCGATGGACGATCCGCGCCGCATCTCGCTGACCGAGGCGTTGCGCCTCTTCCGGGAGCGCTACGGCCAGAAGCCCGTGCTGGTGACGGAAACCAGCGTGCGCGGCGATGAGCGCGGCCCCTGGATCACGCAGATGACGGATTGGGCCGTCGCTGCCTTGCAGGAAGGGCTGCCGCTGCGGGGCCTGTGCTGGTATCCGGTACTGGATGTGCCGGACTGGGGCACGCTCAAGCCGGGCAAAACGCTGGAAGACCTGCATATTTCCCATTCCGGCCTCATCCATGCCCGACGCGGCCCGCAGGGACTGGAGCGCATCTTGGAGACGGACATCGCGGATATCCTCTGCGCGCAGGAGGCGCGACTGGAGCAGGTAGGCTGTGGTGAGAGGTCGGAGAGGTCGCCAGGTTAAAGCAGAACGCCTTGCATCAGACCCTCCGGCTGGAAATGCCGGTCTTATCTGTGGCTTGATGCAAGGCGTTGCTGCTGAGGAATAGAGGGATTACCGGCCGCGATAGGTATAGTAACGAGAATGACCGCGCCGGGCCGTCCGGCTGCTGCGGTAATCGTTGCCGTAGTAGCCATTGTCCGAATAGCCGTTGTCGCGGCAATTGTCATCATTGCGGCGATAGTTGTCGTCCCGATAGTTGCGATCATCGTAATCGCCATAGTCGTTCCGGTCGCGATGATAGCGGTAGCGATCCTGACGATAATAGTCGTTATCGTCGTAGTAGCCGTACTCGCGTTCGCGGCGATGGCGGTCGCTCACCGCATCATTATAGCGCTTGTAGGCATAGGCCGCTCCGACACCGGCAACGATGCCGGGCAGCTTGTTCTTCTGCGTCAGGAGCAGGCCTACTGCCGCCGCGCCGAGGGCGATAGCCGTGTTGCGGCGTCCTTGTTCGCTGGCCCGCGCCGCAAGGGGGGCGGTCACGATCCCGACGCCCATGACGGCGGCGAGCGCCAGCGCGGTCAAACGATGGGTACGATTCATCGAAATATCTCCTTGCCGATCCGAGTTTCCGAAAGCTTATCCGGGCGCAGTCGCCGGGCCGGGGTGAGAGTGGCGGATGTCCTTATTGTTTCCCCGCGCCCCGGATTCCCGAAACCGCGTGCTGCGCCTTTTCTACCGCTTGATAACGTCGGCGGAGTTTTCCCGTGACAGCAAGGAGACGGAACCGTTTTTCACTCCAGAAGACCTAACCCCCTATAGCGGCAGGCTAAACCCTGCCGCTGTGGGGCCTACGGCCCGCTGCCTGCCTGCGCAGGCAGAATACCCGGTGACACGCCAGGGTCGTCACCATCATGCTCTATGGGCACTGCCGACGCGGGCAAAATGTGCTTCTCGCCCACGTAGGTGGGCGACGGGCGCTATGCGCCCTCTAGCGGCAGGCCAAGGTGGGGGCTACGCGGATGAGGCAGCGTGCTACCGCAGGCCCAACAGCAGCTCGGTAGTCAGTTGATCGAGCTTTTCGTAACTGTAGCCTCTTTTGCCGAGGGCAACGCGGTCCAGATTGAGCGCGCCGATTCGGTCCGCATTCGCTTTGGAGTAGGAGCCGAGCAGTGGCGCGAGGCCCTCCGGGTCGGCATTGAGCTCCCGGATAAGCCCCTGAATCTCGGCATCCTGGTTAAATTTCTGTGCCTTCTCCTTCAAAATCAGGTACGTCCGCATGCAGCCCTTCGCAAACTCCCAGACCCCGCCCTCGTCCTCAGTGCGGTAGGCGTGTGCGTCGAAGTGGCGCATACCCTGGTAGCCGCTGTCCTCCAGCAGCTTGATCAGGAAGAAGTTAGCTTTAATATCCTCTGCGCCGAACCGATAGTCCTGGTCATAGCGGCTGGGCTTCTGGCCGTTGAGGTCAATGTGGAACAGCTTGCCCGCGTCAATGGCCTGGGCCACGGCGTGGACGAAGTTGAGGCCCGCCATCGTCTCGTGGGCATATTCCGGGTTGAGGCCGAACTTTTCAGGCCGGTCCAGCGTCGTGATGAAACCGAGCATCGCGCCGACGGTAGGCAGATAGAGGTCGCCCCGCGGCTCATTGGGCTTGGGCTCCAGGGCAAACTTCATGTTATAGCCCTGCGCAATGTCGTATTCGGCCAGAAAGTTCAGACACTCGCGCATCCGCTTCAGGGCGTCGCGCGCATCTTTGCTGGCCTCGGTCTCGACACCCTCGCGCCCGCCCCAGAAGACGTAGACCTCCGCGCCGAGCTCCGCGCCCAAGTCCATCGCCCGCATGGTCTTCTGCACGGCGTAGGCACGCACCTTCGGGTCGTTGGCGGTGAAGGCGCCGTCCTTGAAGACGGGATCATAGAACAGGTTGGTGGTCGCCATCGGCACTTTCAGGCCGTTATCCTCGACAGCCTTCTTGAACTCCGCCACGATGCGGTCGCGCTCGGCGGGCGCGGCATCAATGGGCACGAGGTCGTTGTCGTGCAGGTTGACGCCGTAGGCTCCCAATTGGGCCAGCTTCTCGACGCTATAGGTGGGATTGAGCGGAGGGCGGACGGCATCGCCGAAGGGGTCGCGCCCGATATTGCCGACCGTCCACAGGCCAAAGGTAAACTTGTCGCTCTTTTGCGGGGTATAGTCGCTCATGGAACTCCTGTCCTCTCTGCCGGTGGTGTGATCGCTGCCGCAAGACAGCATTTCTGCCGGGGTATTCATCCTCAGCGCCGGTTTCTCCTCCGTTCGCAGTCCGGCGAACGGCTTCAAAATAAGCACAAAATTAGTGCTTGCAATCCTCACTCGTTTCGGTTTATAATGCTATCACCGTTGTATTCGGCTCGAAGAGGCCACGCGGCAGCGCAGACGGTTTTCTTTTTGCTTAGCTTGACACGCGCGGATTGAATGGCGCTCTTGTTGTCTGTGGCGCGCAGACGGTTTTCTTTTTTGCTTAGCTTGACACTGCCGCACGCTTCAACGGCGAGGAGCGAGGCAATGTTTTTTGGGAGGCTTTCTGTTACCTCATACCGCCGCATCGGCAATGAGGATGCGAACCTTTTGACCTGCGTGTCTCCTTCCTGCGCTGGCCCCTCCGTTGAAGCTTTCTTGCCTTTCTCGTCTTGCTCTATTTTCCCTGTGAGCCTGGCGCACAGCCGTTCTCGCCTCATGTTCCGAAATTGAGTCTAACCCTTCGGCTCACAGCGAATGGACTTCATTTTTCCCGACCCAAAGAAAGGAGGTGAATTCGTGGACAAACAGATCAACCCGGCCATCGTCGTCGTCGCTCTAATTATCGTCGTGGCTATCGCCGGTTTCTTTCTCTTCCGTGCCAGCACAGAGAAACCGGACTATCCAGGCCAGGGGGCCGGGCACCCAGCAGCAGAAACCGGCATGCCCGGTGGAGGCGGAAAGCCTGGTGGGCGGATAACACCGGAGCAGGCCATGAAAATGCGAATACCCGGCGCGTACAGTCCCTCAGCCAACACCGGGGGCAACGCGGCCAATGCTGGCGGCGCTACCTCCGCACCGCAGTAATACCGTGATTTCCGTGATTAGCGGTAGTTTCGCAAGTGTCCTTAGAAAGGAAACCGATATGCACAAGAAAGGCTTTACACTGATTGAGTTGCTCGTCGTCATCGCGATTATCGCCATCCTGGCAGCCATTCTCTTCCCGGTGTTCGCGCAGGCGCGCGAAGCCGCCCGCAAAACAACCTGCCTCTCTAACCTCAAGCAGACCGGTCTGGGCTTATTGATGTACGCTCAGGACTATGACGAGCAGTTGGTTCCCTGGCATCTTCCCTGGGGGCCTGATGGTGGTACCCTTGCCGGTGGCAGCCCGGGATGGTACTCCGATGCTCAGGGCTTCGACGAATCATGGGATCGCCTGATCCAACCATACGTCAAGAATGGTATGCTCACGGGCTGTCCCAGCGACAAAACTCCGGGAACCAACGTGTTTCCCAAGGGGGGCGGCGGCGTGGTCCGCTCTTACTCCATGCCCGGCAACATGGGCGGCAACTGGTGCCCCAATACGCCTCCGAACCGCCTGGCGGGCGTGCCGAAGCCGGCGCAGACCATCTACCTGACCGAGCGCGACAACTGTGCAGCAAGTCCGGCGACCTGGGGCGATGACCCTCGCCCGAGCTGGAACTGGTGCGCAGTCAACGACGCCGAGAGTGAGACGGCCTGGCGCCATAATCATCAGGGCAACTTCCTCTATGCGGACGGCCATGTGAAGTCCACCCCGTGGGAGTCCTCCGGTGCTATGGGCACTTCGGCGGGCGACCACAAGGATTTCGCCGGGCTGCATAAGTTCCCCGGCTACGACTGGAGCCATACGGACGGTTCGCTCTGGGGTGCCTGGAACCCCGTTCCGGATGGCAGCCCGCTTACGGATCGGTTTGACTGCGGCAAAGTCCCCGTGGACATTCCCGGCAGCCAGATTCAGTAAGGTTCATTTCCTCGTATAACCAAAAAACGAGCCGCGTCTGCACAAGGCGCGGCTTTTCATTCAGCCTACCCCTAAAGGGATGGGCTGTGTCGCAAGGCGGAGGCCCGAACCGTTGTAGGGCCGCCCCTTGCAGTGGGCAAGCCCGCTCAAGCGGGCTACGAGAGGTGGGTGAGCCCCTGCGGACGGCTCTCTAGACGGAGTGCATGGATGCCCTTGCCTCTGGTAGGAACCGATCCACCTTACACAGCCCCGTTTACGGGGCTTGCCGTCCACAGCCCGGTCCTTTAGGGCCGGGCGCAGCTTTTAAACCCCTCAATCCTCGCCGTGCCACTCGGCGCTTTTAAAGTCTTCTTCGGTGAGCGCTTGAAGTTGAGGAAACATACCGAAGGTAAGCATTTGTCCCTGCTGTTTCGACGCCGGGCCGGATCGCGCTATTTCGATATGGTAGCGCCCGCCCAGAATGGCGAAGGTGAGGGCGTCCCCTTCGCGCGCAAACTTCTCTCCGCTGGGCGGCACGGGCCGGCCCGCTTCCCAGACCGGCTTGCCGTTTAACCGGATGGTGGGCGCGTTCAGGCCGCGCAAGGGAAAGCGCACGTGGGCGCGCGTTCCGGTCGGGATGGTAAGGCTGACGGCAATGGCAGGCTCCGTTGCGCCCAACGGCACGGCCTGCCCTATCGGGTCTCTCTGCGGCGTCTCCGTGCGGTAGTGATAGGCAACGGCGATGTCGCCATAGGGCGTGGGCACGACCGAACGCAGCCAGGAGAGCGGGCCGGGACGCAGATCCACGGTGAACTCTTCAAAGCCGGGCTGCAGGGGACGGATGCCCGCGATCTCGGCCATCAGGTCGTAGGTGGGGCCGGCGCTCCAGGCGTGGCAGAGGCTCCAGTGCGGCTCCCACTGCTCCCAGAACGTCGTCGCGCCCCGCTCCAGCATACGGCCCCACCGCTCGCGGATATACTCCAACGCCTGCTCATGCCGTCCCTGCTTGAAGAGCAGGCGCAGCAGGTAGAAGGCAAAGTAGGGCGTGGCGATGGGCACCATTTCGACGGTACGCGGCCTGGCAAAGAGCGCTGCGAGGATGCGCTCCGTCTGCCGGGCGTCCGCAACGCCCACAAGCGCCGCGAGCACATTGGCCTGCTCGCTGACCACGCTGGAGCGCTCTCCGTGGACGATGCCATCTACATAGACGCCGCGCGCATTGTCCCAGAGCAGATCGTTGACGGCCTCCTTGATGTCCTCGGCCAGGATCTGAAGGTCGCCGCCCCGGTCGGGATAGCCCAGCGCGCGGGCGATCCGGGCCGCGGCGTGCAGGGCGTCGTAGGCCAGGGCGTTGACGGCGGTAGATTGCCCGCTCGTGTCTAGGGACGCCCAATCCACGAAAATCCATCCGGGCAGGTCGGCGAGCAAGCCGCCTTCATTGCGGGCATTGGCAAGGGCTGCCACCAGCCGCTCGACGTTGGGCCAGACGGCCTCCAGCAGCGAGCGGTCGCCGGTCAGCAGGAAGTACTCCCACAGTGCGACCGGCCAGAGGCAGCAGAAGGTCGGCAAAATGGCGTTGAACGGCGGGTCGGCGGGAAAGAGGCCCCGGAACCAGCCGGTTTCGTCCTGGGACTGGGGGTACTGCAAGAGGGCTTTGCGGGCGAGCGCGGTATCCCCGAAGGCGTAGGCCGCCGTCAGCGCCTCCACCCGCGCATCGGCTAGCCACTGGCCGCGCTCCCGCCACGGGGTATCCAGGAAGCCATCATCCATGCAAAGCTCCGTGGTGTAGCGGCCCACCTCCCAGATACGCTGTAGGAGCGCATCCGCGCATTGGAAGTCGCCCCGATACGCCACCGGATAGCCGCTGGTGGTCATCTCGACCAGCATTTCGACGGACTCCGGGCAGTCATAGAAGTCCAGGCGCAGATAGCGGAAGGCGCGATGGTCCAGCGGCTCGTAGCGCTGGTAGCCGGGCCGCATAAGCAGCCGGTCGGCGTAGTGCACACCGCAGCCGCCCCAGCGGTTCGGGTTGACCGTGCCGTCGGCCTCAATGCGCTCACTGTAGCCGATATCCACGCGCCCGCCCCCACCCCGCCGCACCACCAGCAGCGGAAAGCCGCTCACTTCCCTGCCGAAATCCAGCACGACGGAGACGCCGGCATCGCCGGACTGCGGCGCGACGGTAAACAGCGCCGGATGGGTGTAGGTGACGCTGCCAGGCGGGGCCGGCTGCAAGCGCGTGGCGCGCTCCATGACTTCGGCAGGCGTCAGAGAAGGGGAGTCAGGGGGTGAGGACGATACGGCGTTGATCTGGATCATCCGCGCCGGCGCAATGGCCCGGTAATAGGGCAGGGGAATATCGCGGGGCATCAGTGTCGTCCAGGGCGCCATTCCGACGGGGCCAAGCACCTCCGCATTTGGCCAATCGCTGTCGTCAAATCCGGGCAGATTCCAGTTGGCGGGTTCGCGGCGCGCATCGAAGACCTCAGGATAGGCTAGCTGGATGCTCATGCGCGCGTAACCGGTCTCGTAGGGCGCGGGGGCCGATTTCCACTCTCCGTCTGTGGCGACGGTCAATGTCGTGCCATGCGCCAGTACAATCTCGGCTTGCAGGAGAAAGCCGGGCCGCCCCAGGCGGGAATAGCAGGTGCCGATGCCGTAGTGGGTTACCAGCGCGGCGAGCACGTTCTGGCCTGGCCTAAGCTGCCTGCCTATATCGTACTCATCGTAGTACTGCCAGGCGGGATCGCTGCGGGCCGGGCCGTGCCCGAGTAGCTGCCCGTTGAGCCAGAGCCGGTAGCGCGTGTCCGCGCAAACCCGCAGGGTCGCGGATTGAACCTCGGCCTCGCCTACCTCAAACGCGCGCCGGAAGTAGAAATAGCGGCCTTCCGCCTCCGGGCCCCAGATCCATTGCGCCTGCCAGACCGCTTCGCTCACGAGAACGCTCCTCGTCCCAGACTTGCGCGAATCGGGCCTTTAGAGCTCCAGGGCCTCTGCCGCTTCGGCATTGAAGTCGCCGCGCCCGTTGCGCTGGGTGGTTTCGCTCTCGCTGCCGTTGGCGGCTTCGCTCTCGCTGCCGTTGGCGGCTTCGCGTCGCTGCACGGCGAGGACGGCTTTTGCGGGCGCGTCTGTCTCGCACTCCGCCGCGCTCTCTGGCTCTGGCGCGTAAAGGCGACGATGGCGCTGGAGGGCCGCCGCGATCAGGCCGCTAAAGAGCGGATGGGCGCGGTTGGGACGGGAGCGGAACTCCGGATGGAATTGCGTGGCGATGAAATAGGGATGGGCGGGTATTTCAATTATCTCGACCAGCCGGTAGTCGGGCGAGAGGCCGGAGCAGACCATGCCGAGCCGCGCCAACTGCTCGCGATACTCGTTGTTAAGCTCATAGCGGTGGCGGTGCCGCTCGTGGACATGCGACGTCCCGTAAAGCTTTTCCGCCAGCGAGCCGGCGAGAAGCTGGCACTTGTAGGAGCCCAGGCGCATGGTCGCGCCCTTATCCACAATGTCTTTCTGGTCGGGCAGGATATGGATCAGCGGGTGCGGCGCGTCGGGGACGACCTCCTCCGAGTGGGCGCCCTCCAGCCCGGCGACGTGGCGGGCAAACTCCACCACCGCCATCTGCATCCCGTAGCAGACGCCCAGGAAGGGAATGTTGTTGGTGCGGGCGTAGTGGGCGGCTGCGACCTTGCCCTCCACGCCGCGCGCCCCGAAGCCCGGAGCGACCAGGATCGCGTCCACGCCGGCCAGCGCCTCGGAAGCGGGTACCTGCTCCAGTTCCTCGCTGTCTACCCAGTGGAGGTTGACGCGGGCGTCGTTGGCGATGCCGCCGTGCTTGAGCGCCTCCGCGATGGAGATATAGGCGTCGCCGTTGTCAATATACTTCCCGACGACCGCCACGTCCACCACATAGTGGGGCCGCTTGATCCGCGCGACGATCTGCCTCCATTCGGCCAGGTCCGGCTCGCGCACGGGCAGCCCCAGCCGCCGCACCACCAGATCCGCCAGGCCGGCCTCCTCAAACGTTAACGGCACCTCGTAGATGGTATCTGTGTCCTGCGCCTCCACGACGGCCTCGGGCTCGACGTCGCAGAAGAGGGAAATCTTGTTCTTCATCTCCTGAGAGATGGGCAGGCGCGTGCGGCAGATCAGCACGTCCGGCTGGATACCGATCTCGCGCAGCTTGATAACGCTGTGCTGGGTGGGCTTGGTCTTGACCTCGCCCCAGGGGCCGACGTAGGGGATCAGGGTGATGTGGATATACATCACGTTCTCGTGGCCCACGTCCTTGCGGAACTGGCGGATAGCCTCCAGGAACGGCAGTCCCTCGATGTCGCCGACCGTGCCGCCCACCTCCGCGATGACCACGTCCGCGTCGGGCTCGCCGTTGCGTCCCTTCGCCGCGTCTTTAATACGCTCCTTGATCTCGCCGGTAACGTGGGGGATCATCTGCACGGTCGCGCCCAGGTAGTCGCCGCGCCGCTCTTTCTCGATCACGGTACGGTAGACGCTGCCGGTGGTGACGCTGGCCTTCTTGGTCAGGTTGATGTCTACGAACCGCTCATAGTGCCCCAGGTCCAGATCGGTCACGGCCCCGTCGTCGGTGACGAACGCCTCGCCGTGCTGGTAGGGGTTCATGGTATCCGCATCCACGTTGATGTACGGGTCCAGTTTTTGCAGAGTGACGTTAAATCCCCGATTGCGCAGGAGCCGTCCCAGGCTGGCTGTCGTGATCCCTTTGCCGATGCTGCTGACGACGCCTCCGGTCACAAAGATATACTTCGTCTTACTGCTCACGCTCTTCACTCCTTCTGCTCACCGGCCACTACGGACCCGAGTAGGCTTATTCGGCAGAGGGCCTCCGCCCCTGCCTTTAGGCCAATACCTCATACTCGATCTGGTTCTCGTTCAGAATAGGCAGGATCTTCTCCTCGACGACGTAGACATCGTTGGGAAGCGCCTGCAGCTTGCCGCCGGTCTTCTGCATCAGTAACAGATAGACGCGGGTCGCATCCTTAGAGAGAATGCGGATCCGGGCCTGCCCTTTCTTGTGCTGCTGATACTGTGGCATGGGAATTCTCCTCTGCGCCGATCCCTCCAAACGCGCAAGGGCGCAACGGGGGTATATCCCGCTGCGCCCACAACTATTATAGCCGATGCGCCTGGATTTGGCAACTCTTTTTTGAGCCTAATGAAAGGGCCCTGATTCTACTCAGGGGGTGCGGGAATGCCTCCCTGCGGCGCCTTAGGCTCGGCAGGCATCGCCCCCGTTGGCGGGTTGGGTTTGGGCGGCTTGGCGGTTTTCACGCCGGCAGGGGTCGTTCCCTTCCAAAACAGCAGTACGATGGCTGCCAGAATAACGATACCCACAATCGCCATCGTGAGCGGGCTTACTTCCTTCTTCATCGTTACTTCTTCCCTTGAAATGGAGCGAAGCCGGAGCGCAGGAAGGCTCCGGCGGCGCTTTGTCGGCTGCATCCTGAGCAGCCGGCTCCTGCTTCACCAGATGAACCGCTAATCCTGGCAGCTCATGTCCGCGCTCCACGGATAATAGACCGTGCGGTAGAACTGGTACTTGCAATCCCCCGGCCCACGCTGCCGCGGCGTCTTGTTAACGTCCATCATGTTCAGCAGGAAGTCTTTGTTGTAGAATTTGGCGTGCCCGTCAAAGAGAAGCGTGTTCATGCCGTTCGTGTGGCGGAACGCCAGTCGGCGCGTCTCGACCGAATTGGGGTCGTCATACGGCCCGTTATAGACCCACCAGGCGTTGTCACCCCAGCCGTCGCCCAGGTTCGACACCACCTCGTAGAGCAGGATGCGCTCGGCAGGGTACTTCAGCGAGTCGACCATCCAGGGCTGGATAGGCTCTCCATCGCGCTGGAGCGGGATGCTCACGACGGCGCCGTAGACACTGATGCCGTAGGACTTGTCCCGATACTCCAGGTTCGGATCATACGGCTGGGATTCCCAAGAGCCGGCGGCAGGCAAGCCGTGGCTCGGACACTTAAAGATCTGCTCGTTCTTGACGTAGGGCTGCAGCCAGCCGTTCCAGCAGTAGGGATAGTGATCAAACGACCAGTCGGTATCCCGGATAGAGGCGTAATCATCATCCTGGAAGTACATTTGGAAGGCGATACCAAGCTGGCGCATATTCGATAGGCAGGCGATGCCGCGCGCCTTCTCGCGGGCCTGGGCGAAGACCGGGAACAGGATGGCCGCCAGGATGGCGATAATCGCGATAACGACGAGCAATTCGATCAGCGTAAATCCTCGTCGTGAACTTCGTGGCATAGTTTCCTCTTTTCCTCCATTCCAGCTTGAAAAACGGAGTTCGTTTTTCAAAAACATCGCGCCCTCTTTCGGAAGGGCAGAGACACAGCTTCCCTACGCTGGCGGACAGGTGGAGCTGCGCAGGATCAGTTGCGCCGGGATGACCTGACGGCGCGGCGGATCGGCCAGGCCCGCCTCATTGCCATCCTTATCGGCAAGGCTGTCCAACAGCAGATGGGCTGCCGCACGCCCCATCTCGGCCCAGGAGACGCGCAAGGTCGTCAATGGCGGATCGAGCATGGGCGCGAACGGCTCGTCATCATAACCGGTGAGCGAGACGACCTCGGGAACGCGCAGCCCGCGTTCCTGAAGGCATTTGATCACCAGAGCGGCCAGGATGTCCGATCCAGCGGCAATCGCAGTCGGACGGCGCTCCGGCGGCAAATTCAGCCAGAAATCCAGAGCATCCTCGACACTGGGTTTAGGACGCCTTACGCTGAGAATACGCTCCGGGTCTACGACGGTTCCGGCATCCCGCAGCGCCTCCTCATAGGCGCGCTGCCGCACCCCATAGTGGTAAGGCCGGTCGCCGCGCAGAAAGGCGATCCGCCGGTGCCCGAGCGCCAGCAGATGCTCCACGGCGGCCCGCATACCGCCATAGTTATCGTGTACGACGCGCGGATACGGCCCCTCCGGCTCGGCGTCGGCGACGACGAGAGGATAACCGTGCCGGGTCAGCCATCGCAGGCCCCGCTCCGGCATGTTGCCAAAGACAATCGCGCCGTCGAACTTTACCTGGTGACACCAATCGGCCAACCTCGCCACCGAAAAGCCGCCAGGCACGTCGCCGCTGCCGGGCGAGAAGGACAACAATCCCCAGAGTCCGGCGCTCAATTCATGGGCCGCCGCCTGCGTCATCTCCAACTCGGCCATGGTGTAGGTCGGCTTTGCGCCCCAGACCTCCCAGCAGGAGAGCAGAGCGATCACCCGATGCTGCACTTTTGGCTGCGCTGCCCGCCCCGCCGGGGTGGGACGGATAACCGTCCCGCCAGCCACCGAGCGTTGCACGATGCCCCGCCGCGCCAGCTCCGCCAGGGCGCGCTCGGCCGTCTGGTAGGAGATATGGTAATGCGCGGCGATCTTGCGCGCCGACCAGAGCGCCTGTCCTTCCTTGAGCGTATCTGCCTCTACCGCCGCTTCGATCTGCTCGACGATTTGCAGGTAGAGCGGTTTCCCCGCCAGGGGATCTAGATTCAAGGCAATCATGGGCCTCTCCCAGGCTATGGGGCGGCATTTTCATAGCTATGACTGCTATGATCGGATTATAGCAACCATCGCAGCTTCGTGTCAATAGCGGTGGATGGAAAACGCAAAAACCGGCCCAAATGCCGGTCCCCCTCCCGGAGCCCTCAGAAAGGCAGGTAAGCCCGGTCTCTCTCGACGACGGGCTAAAGCCCTTCGCTGGGTAGCCTTCGGACTGCCAGGGTCGGCCCTGCAATGGACTGCCAGGGGCGGGGCTACAACGGTTCGCCCCACTGCCAGGGTCGGCAAGGTTACGGCCCTTGCCTCCGCCTTGCGACACCTTGCGACACGGCTTTGCCTTGCGACAGCCCTCCGCCTACGCGGACACCAAGTCCGCCTACGCGGACACCAAATAGCCTTCCGAAAGGTAGTGTGCCCGTAGGGGAACACTGGGCGGAACGCCACCCAGCGAGGGAATTCATTCCCTTGTGATAGAGGCGCTTCAAACGCGCGATCAGGCCGCGCTGCCGCGCATTCTCTGCGCATTCTCACGGGTGCGCTGCTTATAGCCCTCCACGCCGTGCTGCTGGTAGGTCAGCTCGGTCTCATAGTTTGGCTGGCCGTTCTCATCAATCTGGAGAAGCTGCAGCCGTCCCTTAATGGCGACCGTATCCATTAGCGTGCGCATGAGCAGGAACAGATGGTAGGCGTCCCGTCGGGCGAGGCGCAGCGTCACGCAGGAGAGGCCGTTGGAGGTATAGTCATCAAAGGTGCCCTGCCAGGAGGCGGTCTGCACCTGGGTCATCGTCAGGCCCTCGAAGGCCGCCAGGTCGCCGCCGATGCCTGTGCCGGTCGGGATGGTCAGGTTCGGCCCCAGGTCCTGCCACTGCAGGAAGAGGACGACCTTATCGCGCGGGCCGCGCAGGATACCGTTAAGCAGGGAGTGGTTGCCGGTCGGGCCGCGCGTGCCCAGAATATTAAGCCCGCCGCCGCGCTCCTGAATGCTCTCGCTGTAGAGCTGGCCCATCCAGTCGGTGATGCGGGCATCGTCGGCGTAGTTGCAGAAGACGAGGACACCCTTACGGTCGAACTGCTCGGCGAACTGGAGCCAGCGGGCCAGGCGATAGGCCACGTTGTCGGGGTCGTCCAGCGGCGCGAGGAAGCGGCGATGCCCCTCCGCCTGGCCCGCCAGCGCGCTCTTCAGACGCGCTTCCGGCGATTCGGCGCGGGCGTTAGCAGTGACGGCAAACGGCAGCAGGCCGACTGGGGAGATGTAGCTGAAGCGCCCGCCGACTCCCTCTGGCACGGGCAGCAGGCCGAAAAACGGGGCCTGCTTGTTCATCTGCCAGAGGACGCTGCTCTCCTCAAAGCCGGTAGTGGCGACCATGTTCTGCGCCCAGTCCTGCGCGCCCGCCTCCCGCAGTTGCTCACGGATAATCATCGCCGCCGCGATGGTCTCGCCGGTCTTGCCGGACTTGCTGACGATGTCGAAGCAGGTCCTGGTCAGCAGGCCGCGCCTTTTGAGCAGGTCCAGAAGCGCGACAAGGCGCTTGGGGTCGAAAGTATCCCCGGTGAAGTAGATCTCCGGCGCGCCGCCGCGCTCCTCCGGCGTCCGCTGGTTATGGTAAGGGTCGTCGAGGGTGTCGTGGAGCGTGCGCGCGCCCAGGTCGGAGCCGCCGATGCCGACCAGCACAAACGCCGCAAACCGCTCGCGAATGCGATTGGCCAGCGCCAGGGTATCGGCGATGTCCTTCTCCTGCAAGTGGCTGACGGTCCAGGCGCGCAGGTGCTTTTTGAGCGTTTCCAGCCCGGCCTGCTGCTCGGCGACAAAACCATCGTAGATGGCCTTGAGCCGCGCCTCCATGTCCGCCTGGAAGGCCACCGGGACCTCATCGGTGGCCTGGTAAGGCCCTTCGCCCGCGATCAAGACGAGCGGATTTTCCCCTGTTGGCATTGCTGCTACTCCCTTCTATTCATAGAAACGAACTACTGTGTAAAATTTGTTGCACGGTAGTTACGATTCTATTCGTATAACGAGAAATCGCCGTTGAGCGCGCCCTCCCCGATGGCCCGCAGCAGCGCCACACACCGCTCGGTGCCCTTCAAGCTCATTCGCACGCGCGGCAGATGAACGCCCTCGCTGGGCAGGGCGATGGAGAGCGTGGGTGCCAGCGGCGTGAAGAGCAGCGTCTGACTGCCGCTGCGCGCGGCGGAAAGCGAGACTTCCACGCCCTGCGCCTGCAGCTTCTCCGTCACGCGGATGCCAAACGCCGGGTCAATAAAGTTGCGCCCCTCGAAGATGCGGATGGCGGGCATGTCCAGCCGTCCCTCTCCGAGGTTGTTGATCCAGGGCACATCCGCGTTAGCGATCAGCTCCAGGTGCGAGGCGCGGCGCTGCAGGAACGTAACAGCCTTACGCGCCACGTCCATCGCGCACTCCTCCGCCATGACAAACAGCGCCCCGACCTCCGGCGAATCCAGCGCGCGGACGGCCTCGGCGACAGCGTAGACGGTCACGCGCGGGTCGAGCGCCTTGCCCTCGATGATGTCGCCGCGAAACGTGGTCTCCTCGCGGAAGGTCCAGGCCGTGCGGTAGGGACGAATGCCCTCCCCATGCAGGACCAGGCGCTCCTCCTCGCCGACCAGGGCGATCTCGGCCTGCACTGGGAAGGCTTCAGAGGCATCCTCCGCCAGATAGTCGAAGGCTTGCAGGCTGGCGTTGGCGAAGACTTCCGCCACGTTGCCCCAGTGGCGCGTATGGTAGCCGCCGCCCTCCGCCGCCGCACGCGGCCCATAGATGCAGCCGCCGATCTCGTCCAGATGCGCGACGAAGACGATACGCAGCCCCTCCGGCGCGTAGCCGGCCTTCTGGAACAAGCAGTAGCCGTCGGGGATCAGCGTGCGCAGATAGCCGTCGCCAAACCGCTCCATCAGCACCTTAGTTATCGGCCCGCAGGCCGTTCCCACCGAGGGCACCTCCGTCAACGCCTTCAAAAATGCGGTATCTACCACAGCAAACCTCCTTTTTGAAACCACCCGCTCCGCGAGAAAAGCCTTTCAACAGGATGAACAGGATGTTGCAGGATTTACAGGATTAAGGCAAGAGAGAAAAGTCTTCCAGTCAACTTGTAATCCAGAGGAACAGAAATTCGGTTGGTTGGGTGGGTTTTAGAGATCCTGTTTAATCCTGTCTAATCCTGTTCATCCTGTGGAGGTTTTGGCTTTTAAAATTCCGGGACCAGCAGTCGCCACAGAAACGCCGGGTGCAGCGCCTCGGCAGGTGGGCGCGTGTCACTCAGGACGCCAAGCAGCCGGTCGGCGAGGCCAGGGAACCGGTCGAAGCGGCGCACCACTCTGGCAAAGAGGGCGGGCCGGCGGACCACGGCCTGCACGATGTCGCACAGCAGATAGCGATGGGCCAGCTCGCACCGCGCCCGCTGGTAGGCCCGCAGGCGCGACCGGGACGTATCGCTCGCGCGGAGGGCATCCGCAGAGACCTCCGCCGCCAGTTGCGCGCCGCGCAGGGCAAAATAGACGCCCTCGCCCGTGAAGGGATCAATGAAGGTGGCCGCATCGCCCACCAGCAGCGCGCCATCGGCCACCGCCGGGCGGCAGACATGGCCGAAACAGCCCACCGTGCGGATAGCTGGCTCACCTTCGGCGCCGGACAGCCGCGCGGCCAGGTCGGGAAATTGCGCTGCAATGGTCTCTTCCAGGAAATCGCCTGCCCGCCCGGCTATCCGCGCGGCGGCGGAGGTCGGCACGACGAGCGTCAGGTTGGCGGGGCAGGCAGATGGGTTCTGCTGTTCCCCTTTCTCTTCTTCGGGGCCAGGAAAGGCCAGGCCGCAGACTATCGGCCCGCGAGCGCGCATCTCCAGGGCGTCGTCCTCGCCCGGCACGCCGCGCCAGTGGGAGACGAGGGCGACGCGCTGCAAGCGGGGCAGAGCGCGCACCAAGCCGAGTTGACGAGCCACCAGCGAGTGCGCCCCGTCCGCGCCGATGACAAGCCGGGCGCGCATCTCCATCGGCCTTCCGTCCGTCTCCCTGGCGAGGACGCCGCAAACCTGTCCCCGCGCGTCTCGGATCAGCTCGCGCATGGCGACGCCCTCGCGCACTGCCACTCCCGCCCGGCGCGCGTTCGCCAGCAGCGCCCCATCGAGCGCGATGCGCCGCAGCGCGTAGCCGGCCGGCCCGCCGTGCGCGGGCATGTACCGCGTTTGCGCGCCGTTGGGAGCAATGAGCCGCGTCGCCGCTACCGACCGCACTCCGGCCGCACGGACATCGGGCCACGCGCCCAGGTCCTCCAGCAGATGACGCGCCTCCAGCGTCAGGAACTCGCCGCAGGCTTTATCGCGCGGGAAGTGGGCGCGATCCAGCAGGGCGACGTGAAACCCGGCGCGCGCCAGCCACGTTCCCACGCTGGCCCCCGCCGGCCCGCCACCCACGACAAGAACATCAAAGCGCTCGCGCATAGGGTGCCTCCACGCCCTCCCGCGTTGGATACGGATCGACTTCGCGTTAGGTTCGCCCTCCTCGGGCCGCGTTCCTTGCGTTTGCGGTCCTCACCCTCTGTCCTTACTTAACCTAACCCCCGACCCTGGCAGTGGGGGCCGGGGGTGGGGGCCAGAACGGAAGGAAATCCGGGCACACTCTCTCTAATTGTATCCCTGATTTAAGCCTAATCTGGATCGTGCAGGAGCAATTAACCCGTGAACATTCCCGATTTCCGCGACGTCCTCGACGCCCAGAGACAGATCCGACCCTACCTGGCCCGCACGCCGCTGCACACGTATCCCGCCGTGAATGAGTTGATCGGCGCCGAGGTCTTTATCAAGCAGGAGAACTACCAGCCGGTCGGCGCGTTCAAGGTGCGGGGAGGCATCAACCTGGTATCGCGCTTGAGTCCGGAGGAGCGGGCGCGCGGCGTCATCACGGCCTCCACAGGCAATCATGGTCAGTCGGTGGCGTATGCGGCGCGGCTGTTTGGCGTGCGGGCGCGCATCGTCGTGCCGGAAGGGGCCAATCCCGGCAAAGTGGCGGCGATGCAGGGCATGGGCGCCGAGCTTATCTTTCACGGCCAGAGCTTCGATGAGGCCCGCCTCCACTGCGAGGCCCTGGCCGCGCAGCACGGCTACCGCTACATCCATTCCGGCGACGAGCCGCTGCTGATCGCGGGCGTGGCGACGGTCTCCCTGGAGATGCTGGAGGACAGGCCCGACCTGGAGGCGCTGATCGTGCCCATTGGGGGCGGCAGCGGCGCGGCGGGCGCCTGCCTGGTCGCCAATACCATCAACCCGGCGATCCGGGTCATTGGCGTTCAGTCGGAAGCCTCCCCGGCAGCCTACGAGTCGTGGCGGCAGCGCCGGATCGTAGAGGCTCCCAGCGGCACGCTGGCCGAGGGGCTGGCGACCGGCGTGGGGTTCGCCCTGCCCCAGGCTATCCTACAAGAGCGGCTGCACGATTTTATCCTGGTCCCCGATGACGCGATCTTGCAGGCGATGGCCTGGATGATCGAGCGCGCGCACACGCTGGCCGAGGGCGCGGGAGCGGCCTCCCTGGCCGCCGCGTATCGCCTGCGTGACCAGCTGCGCGGCAAGAAGGTCGGCATCGTCTGCTCGGGCGGTAACACCACGCTGGAGCAGTTGCGGCAGGCGCTCCAGAGGGCAGCCGCGCACTAAATTTGCAGAACTTTCGATTTTTGGGAACACGCGGTTCCTACGATCCATATTAGAAGGTAAGCCTTTATATGGCGAGCGAGAGCCATCAGACCTTTCCATTCCCGATCCCCAAGGAGGGTAACAGCCAATGCAAAGCCTTCGCATGGTACTGGCAGGACTGCTGCTTGCGGCGCTGACCCTGCCAGCCCTGACCCAGGAGCAAAAGACAAAGCTGACCTCCGGCCTGGAGGTTGGCACGACGCTCCCGGCCTACAATCCCCAGCACGTCGTCGGCCCGGATCGCGGCACGCGAACCTGTCCCGTTTGAAAGTACGGCGATCGACCTGCGGTGCAGGTCTGGATTAACACGGACAACACCAAGAACGCCGTCGCGCTGGCCGAGACGCTGGAAAAGGCCGTGCAGGCCCATGCCAATCAAGGGCTTAAGGCGTTTGTCATCTTCACCAACCCCGGCGAGGAAGAGCCTGAAGACCTTACTAAGTCCCTGGAAAAAATGGCAGCGGATAGGAACATCACCCACATCGGCATTGCCTTTCTGCCCAATCTCGACGATAACGCGGTCAAGGACTATGGCATCAATACGGATGCGCGCGTCCGCAACACCGTCTTCCTCTATAAAAATAAGATGGTGGCGAGTAAATTCGTCAACCTGAAAGCGGACAAGAAGGGACAGGAGGCGCTGGAGGAGGCGATTCAGAACCTGCTGCGCTAGCAGCCCTGTCAGCAACAGGAGTCCTTCCGAATCCTCGGCAAAATCCGGGAGGACTCCTGTTTGCGTCGCGTATACAGAGGATAGCGAGAAGCGTATTCTCTTGCGCCCATGTCACGGCAAACAGGCAAAGCCTGCATGACTATCAATGCCCTGCCCTTTAGAGGGTGTTATGCCCTTTTTTGCCTGCTTCGAGAGAGGACTTGGAGGCTGATGACCGCTTGGTGCTCGCTTTCTAGCGAGCACCAAGCCTCTAATGAGCGGCTGGCCTATCTCCTCAAGAGGACCCAAGTGCATCACAC
>DASRGZ010000142.1:0-66147 GCA_035650735.1 Chthonomonadaceae bacterium | reverse complement strand
GAACTCCGCGATGCGCGCCCAGGGCTTGCGCAGCGGGGAGGCGGCCCCCAGCCAGACCTGCCCGCCGACGCGATCCGTCTTCTCCAGCACGAGTACCTCATGGCCGCGCAGGGCCGCCGTCAGCGCGCACTCCATGCCCGCTGGCCCCGCGCCCACCACGACCACACGCCGCCGTTTTGCCGCCGGCTGGAGCTCAGCCCAGGTAGTCTCACGGCTGGTCACCGGGTTATAGACGCAGGTCATCAGATGCATCTTTCCGTGGCAGCTTTGCAGGCAGCGGGTGCAGTAGCGAATATCCTCCAGGCGGTTCTCATATACTTTCTGAGTAAAGTGGGGATCGGCGATATGGGTTTTAGTCATGCAGACCACATCGAGCGCCCCTTCGGCCAGCGCCTGCTCGGCCATCTCCGGCGTGGCGATGCGCCCTGCGTGCATCAGGATAAGCTTGGTGTGAGCCCGCATCTCCTTGACCAGCGGCAGCCATTCGCCCTCCGGTCGGGGCATCGGGCCATGATGGAGGCGGCCATCGCCGCCGGTGAAATTAATGTAATCCACTAACTCCAGCGCCTCCAGCCGCTGCACCGCCTCGATATAGTCCTCCAGAGACATGCCCCGCTGTTCCATATCGTCGAGCTTAAGCCGCACGCCCAGCGGCATATCCGGCCCGATGGCGGCGCGCATGGCCTGCAAGGTCTCGACCATAAAACGCATTCTATTTTCCAGGGAGCCGCCGTACGCGTCCGTGCGCGTGTTCCAGAGCGGATTGAGCATCTGGGCGTGCATAAAGCTCTCATGCGAGTGCAGCTCCAGGCCATCGACCCCACCGGCGGCAGCGCGGCCCGCCGCCGCGCCGAAAGCCTCTACCAGGTGGTGAAGATCCTGTACCGTTGGCAGCAGGGGGCGGTCTTTGTCGCGGTAGTGGGGCTGTGTTCCTTCGGCGGCAGGTCGGCTGGCGATGATAGGCCGGCCGGGCAGAGGGCGGTAGCCAGGGTGGATCAGCTGCGCAAAGACGGCGGTTCCGTGTCGGTGGCCCGCTTCGGCTAGCGCCCGGTAACGAGGAATGATGGCTTCATCCACATTTTCCATCCAGCCCGAAGATGGCGTCGGAGTAGTCGCCCCGATGACGAACAGGCCGATGCCGCCCTTCGCGCGCTCCTTCACATAGGCGACAAACTCATCGCTGGGCAGGCCCTTATCCACCCACCACCCGGCGAAGTGGGCGCTGACGGCAACCCGATTGCGCAGGGTCAGGCCCTTGATTTGCAGGGGACGGAAGAGATGGGGAAAGACGGGATGCGCGGCGGGCACGGCAATTCTCCTTCTTGACAAAGTATCGGGGAGGCGGGAGTGGCCCGCGTCATGCTCCTGAGAACAAATTCGGCTGCCCCAGCAAAATCCCTGCTTTCTGCGATCAATCTTGCCTCTACAACTGTCCTCAACGCCCTAACGGGCAAGCAAACGTGCGCAGACCTCGCCCCCATCCTCTCTCGTTGCGAAGGAGAGGGAAGCGGCCCCCACCCCCAGCCCACTGCCAGGGTCGGGCCTGCAATGGACTGCAAGGGTCGGCGCTCAACGGTTCGGGCCACTGCCAGGGTCGGCAAGGTTACGGCCCTTGCCTCCGCCTTGCGACACCTTGCGACACCCCTCGCCTAGCGATCCCCAAGAACAGGAGAGGGGAGAGCAGAAGTCGGGTCCCCCCCTTCCCTAGCGAGGGACGAGCGAGTAGGATCGCGAGGCGGAGGGGTGTCGCAAGGCAGAGGCCCCAACCATGGCAGGGCCGACCCTTGCAGTCCGTTGCAGCCCCGACCCTGGCAGTGGGGGACGGGGGGTTAGGTGAACAAGTTTTGGCTGTCAGGTACTAGGAAGAGGAAATCTGCTCACGGAAATGAATTCTATGACGTCAGAGCGCACGACCGAATGCGTATATCCAAGGTGATGGAAACCGAGCCCCACAATGCGCCCCGGGCGGAGGACAGCCCGCCCCGATTCTCCCTGATCGCCCTGCGCCGTCTGCTGGCGCTCGCCCTGCCCTATCGCCGGGTTCTGGCGGCGGCGGGCGCGCTGATGCTCGTCTCTACCGCCATCTCCCTCTCGCTACCGCTGGTAGCCCGCTCTGCCCTCGACCGCGTGCTACAGACCCATCAGATCGGCGCCGTGGACCGGCTGGCTCTGGCGCTACTGGGCCTCATCCTGCTGGGCGCGGCTTTCACCTATGGCCAGTATGTGCTGGTCGCCTACGCGGGCAATCGCATCGTGCTGGATGTGCGCCGGCGTCTCTACGCCCATCTTCTGCGCCTGCCCGTCGCCTTCTTCGACCGCACGCGCTCCGGCGACCTGACCTCCCGCTTGGCCAACGACGTCAGCCAGTTGCAGCAATCCCTCACCGAAGACCTGGTGCGTCTGGCAGGCAACCTGATTACGCTGGTCGGCGGCCTGGCCCTGGCGATAGCCATAGACGCGCGGCTGACGGGCGTGGTGGTTGGCCTGCTCGCCGGAACGCTGGCGCTGTTTATGCTGCTGGGGCGGCGGCTGCGGGGGCTGCATCGGGAGGCGCTGGAGGCTCTCTCGGAGGCGATGGGCGGCATGACGGAGGCGCTCTCTAACATCCGGCTGGTCAAGGCGTTTGCGCGGGAGGCTCATGAGGACAGGCGCGCGGGCGCAAAGCTGGAGACCGTGTTCCGGCTGGCCCTCAAGAGCAGCGCGTTCGATGCCGGATTGGGAACGCTGGTCAGCGCCGCCTTCCTCAGCATGCTCCTGGGCCTGGTCTGGTACGGCGGGCGCAGCGTCCTGGCCGGCCAACTCTCGGCAGGCTCGCTGCTGGCCTTCCTGATGACTATTACCCTCATCAGCGGGCCGATGGCCTCCCTGGCCACCCTCTACGGACGCCTGCAGCGCGCGCTCGGGGCCTCCGACCGCCTCTTCGCTATTCTCGACGATTCTTTAGAAACGCCCGACCCGCCGGACGCCCTTCCCTTTCCGGATGGCCCTGGCCGCGTCACCTTCGAGCAGATAGACTTCGCCTACACTCCCGATACGCCCGTGCTCTGCGGCCTGTCGCTGGACGTTCCGGCAGGCAAAGTTACGGCCCTCGTGGGCGCCAGCGGCGCCGGCAAGACCACGCTGGCGCTCTTGCTCTATCGCTTCGATCCGCAGCAGGGGTGCATCCGTATAGACGGCGTTCCCATCAGCGCCATCCGGCGGCAGGACCTGCGCGAGCATATCGGCCTTGTCCCGCAGGAGCCCGTCCTCTTCAACGGCACCATTCGCGAGAATATCCGCTACGGCCGCCTGACCGCAATGGACGCCGAGGTGGAGGCGGCAGCGCGCGCCGCCAATGTGGAGGAGTTCGTTTCCCAATGGCCGCGCGGCTACGAGACGGTGTTGGGCGAGCGAGGCATTACGCTCTCCGGCGGCCAGAGGCAGCGCGTGGCCATCGCCCGCGCCCTCCTCAAAGACCCGCGCATTCTGGTGCTGGACGAGGCGACTTCCGCGCTGGATACCCGCTCAGAAACCCTGGTGCGCCAGGCGCTGGTGCGGCTGATGCAGGGCCGCACGACCCTGATTATCGCCCATCGCCTGACCACCATCCGGAACGCCGACCGGATCGCCGTCCTCAACGCCGGCCAGGTCGCCGAGATGGGCACGCATGACCAACTGCTGCGCGCGCACGGGCTCTACGCCGCCCTCCACGATCTGCCCTCGAAGGCTCCGCAATAATCACCGCAAAGCTCCATGCCTTCAGGCCAGGGAGGAATCACTGCATACCTCAGTCCGCTTTCATACGGCCATAGCTCCCGCCATCCTCCCAACCCCAACCGCGCGCTGCCGCTTCCCAACCGAGGACGTCGCCTTCAATCACATTCTCGCCCCCCAGTTGATCCAGCATGTACAACGCCTGGGCACGGTGGTGCATACTGTGGGTGAGGAGATGGGCGATGACACCGCCCAGCGACCTTCGATTGCCACTATTTGGATTGGTGATCATTTCATCCGCCCTGCCTTCCCGTTGAACCCGGGTCGCAAGCTCGGCGAAGTCTTTGGCGACAATCGTCAATCGCCTGAGCATTCCCTCGACGGATGTGTCGTCCCGGCCTCCAGGCACGTAACTTCGTCTCAGCAGGAAGTCGGTATGACTTTCCATGCAGGCGATGATATGTTCCAACGTATCGCGCAGGCTTCTATTTCCAATATCAAACGGGCGGTCTAGCTGTTCCTCCGATAAGTCGCGGCATTGCAGCAACAATTGCCGTGTTGTCCAGGCGTCATGTCCTAAAAGCCGGTCTAGAATATCCATGTTTCCGTTCTCCCATTGGTGGTGTCTATAGAGTGGGCGCACTCAACCCTCGTCCCCTCTCCTTCTCAAGGGGAGGGGTCTTCACTGCCAGGTACTTCCGTTCTCTTTTATCTCCCCTCATCCCCGGCCCTTCTCCCTGCAAGGCAGAAGGAAGAGGCCCCCACCCCCGGCCCCTCCCCCAAGAACAGGGGAGGGGAGAGCGGAAGCCGGGTCCCCCTTCCCTAGCGAGGTACGAGCGGGCAGGGAAGGGGGCTGGGGGTTAGGCTGGGTGGAGTGGGCAGCCTCAACGGAGCGCCGCAGGGGTGCCAAGGCATTGCGGAGAGGCGGCTGCCTGGGCGCTGGCCAGGCGACTGTAGGCGCCAAGCCGGGTAAAGATCTCACAGGCGGAATCGAGATGGCGCTGCCGGATGGGGTCTCCCTGCGGCAAATGCCGCCCGATCTCGTAGTGCGCCAGGGCCTCTTCATAGGGCATGTGCAGCCGCGTTGCAGCCTCCAGGCTACAGCGCCAGGCTCTCCGCGCGCGCCTGGAGCGTCCCGCCAGCCAGTGCGCCAGCCCCTGCCAGAGATAGGCGCGTGGACGGGCGATGGGAAAGACCCGCGCGTACCGGTTCAATACCGCGCAGGCTTGCTGGGCCTCTAGCGCGACCTGCTGCCGCTCAGCATCCGAAGCAAAGTTCCCCTTCTCCCAGAGCGCCAGAAAGACCTCGGGAAGCGAGGTATACCCTTCGCTGACCCCGATAGAGGCCGGAGGAACCCGCTTGGCGAGCCGCAGACCTTCTTCCGCCGCTTTTTGAGCCGCCTCTTGCTCCCCACGCTGTAGATGGGCCAGACCCAGGACGGCATAGGCCACGATACCGCTTGGCAGGTCCATACTCTCGGTGGTTTGCGCCACCGTCAGCTCCACCACCTTTTCCGCCAGCCTCAACGCTTGATCTGTCTGTCCCAGCGCCAGGACGCTCTGCGCCTGCCCAAGAAATCCCCAGGCTTGTGCCTGCGTATTGCCGCTGCTCAGGGCGGCATGATAGAGGTCCACATAGATTTGCGCGCAGCGCGCAAACTGCCCCTGATGATAGCTTACGTCGCCCAGAAACGTCATGCACTCGCACCAGTGGGAGCGGTCTTCTAGGCGCTGAAAGACGGAGATCGCCTGTTCCAGCGCCTGCTGGGCTGCCTCCCAATGGCCCAGGCCGATCCGGTAGATGCTGGTCACTTCCAGCGTCCAGGCGAGCGCGGCAGGATGCCCGACCTTCCGGGCGATCTCCCGTGCCTGGCAATCATAGAGGGCGGCGAGCCGATGCAGCGGCACGACCCCGGCGGCCAGGCAGAGATTGCCGTAGGCCCGCGCCAGCTCTGGAGAGGGGCCGCCCGCTTCCACCAGATTGCCCGTATGCAGCATGGCATGCACCAAGCGGGCGGTCTCATTGGCGATATAATATATCTCCGCCAGCCGCTCATAGGCCCGCGCCGCCTCGTGCGCCGCCGCGCCGGCCCTCCGGTAGCGGCCTGCCAGCCAGCGGAGGCGCGTTCGGTGCAGAGCTTGCACCAGCATCTGCCCGGCCAGGCTCACCGCCAGTTTCCCCCGGGAGGTCGGAATCGGATAGCCCAGCAGAGCGAGCGCCCGTTCGAGATGCTGACGGCTCTCCGGTCGGTGGCCAAGCCCCAGATACGCCTCTCCCAACTGCCGCTCCCAACGCGCCCGCCGCAGCCTATCCACCTCCGAGGCCGCGCCGGACGCATGGTGTGCAGAGAGCGCCATTGCCTCGCTCAGCAGCTCGATGGCTTCCTGATAGGCCCCATTCCGCAGCGCCTGCTCGCCGGCCTTCTCCAGATAGTCCATAGCCTTCGGCGCGTCTTCAGCCCGGCCCCAGTGATAGGCCAGGAGGGAATAGAAAGGCGCAAGGTCTTCCGCATGCGCGCGCTCATACCACTCGGCAATGGCGCGGTGAAGCTGACGCCGCTGCGCGAAGAGCATCAGGTTGTAAGCGACCTCCTGGGTAATGACGTGCTTGAAGATATAGGCCAGTTCCGGCTCCGGCGTCTCCAGCATTGTCAAATTCATCTTTACCAGGGCTTCCAGATAGTCCAGAATCGCCCCTTTGTCCGGCTCCAGGGGATAGACATCGCGCAAAATCCGAAACGCAAAGGCGCGCCCGATGACGCTTGCCACCTTGAGCGTCAACTGCTGGGAGGGCGTGAGGCGATCAATGCGGCCCAGGATGACGCCCTGCACGGTATCCGGGAACTGGATGGCGCTCAGGTCTACGTCGGGCGCGACCTCACACACCCCGTCTTGTATCACGAGAAAGCCGGAGTCCCGGAGGGCATAGGCCAGCTCTTCGCTGAAGAACGGATTGCCCTGCGCTTTCTGCTGAATCAGCGCGGCGACGAGTTCCGGCAACGCCGCCACGCCCAGCCGGTGGGACACCAGGGTCAGCGTCTCTGCGGGCAGCAGCGCCTCCAGCGACAATCGGTGCAGGCCAGGCATCTGGAGCAGCCGACGGTAGTCTGAGGGAAGCGGATCGGAAAGCGGGCGCGTGGTCAGCACGAGCAGGACGGGCGCGACGCGCTGATGGACCAGCAGGGCCAGGTTCCAGGAGGCGGAATCGAACCAGTGGGCATCTTCCAGCACCAGCACTGCCGGCGTCTGGCGGACCGCCTGCTGCAAGAGGCGCAGCAGCAACTCGTGCGTCTTGTCGGCGCGCACCTGCCCGGTCATCTCCCGGGTCAGATCGTTTTCCGGCAGGTCCAGAGGCAGGATGGCGTTCAATAACGGAGCCAACGAGGCCGCTTCCGGATCGGATTGGAGCCTGTGGAGCACATGGGTGCGTCGCGTTTCCGGGTCCGAGAGACTCTCTATCTCCAGGAGGCGGCTAAAGATAGGCCGCCAGGCGTGGTAGGGCATGAACTCCTCGACGGCATCGCCTGCGCCGACCAGCCGGGTCACGTCGTCGGCGGCGGCGCGATCCAGGAGGTCAGCCACCAGCCGGGATTTGCCCATTCCGGCCTCTCCCTCAATGAGGACAAGGCCGCTCTCGCCGCTGCGGAGGGCTTCGAGGCACTGCGCCAGCCGGGCCCGCTCCGGTATCCGTCCCACCAGGGAACGCTGGCTATCGGGCGTAGGGGCTCCTTTGTGCGGGCGGTAGACGGCAACCGGCTCGGTATAGCCTTGCACGCTCAGGGGCGGCAGCGTTTCAAAGGCCACCCGCGCCTGGGCTGCCTGGCAGGTGGCGGCGTCGCAGAGAATAGCATCCTGGGCCAACTCCGCCAGCCGGGCGGCCAGGTTGACCACGTCGCCGATCATGGTGTACTCACAGCGCCGCGCGCTGCCCACCACGCCGCAGAAGACCCGCCCGGTCGCCATCCCGATGCCACAGCGAGCGCCCAACCCGCGCAGCCTGGTCTGCATCTCCTGGGCCGCCTGCACGCCGCGAACGACATCGTTCTCATGGGCGAACGGAGGCAGTCCCATCGCCGCCATAATGGTCAGGCCCTTATCATCCACGAACAGTTTATTCAGGCTGCCTTCGTAGCGATACAGCGCGGCCTGGAGCGTCCGCATGATGACCTGTATCTGCTCCAGCCCGTCCGGCGTGTGGTAATCCAGGTCCGGCAAGTTGATGAAAAGCACGGTCACCCGCCGCAGTTCGGCCAGCCATTCCGTCTGCCCGGCGGCAAGGCGGGAGCGAACCGCCGCAGGAAGGTAGGCCCAAAGCGCCGAGGCCGCTTCGCGAGGAGGAAGCGGCGAATCCATCGGGCGCAGGGGAAGCGCGCCGCGCACCGCTTCCAGCCGTACGCAGCCCGCTTCCGCCGGAGTGCCCGCGCACCTGTCCTGAACAAGCGCCCAGGCTTCCGGCGAGAGGACGACCTCGCCGGGATGGGCCCGCTGCTCGGCGACGCCCATCTGGACAAACGGCGTGCCCGCCAGCAGCAGCTCCCAGCGATCGTAGGCCCCGCCCACGTACATCGGAAGGACTTCGCCGGCCCCGATCCCCACGCGCAGCAGCAGCCGTATGCCCTCGGCCACCGCATAGTTGTTGAGCACGGACTGTATGGATAGGCCGCACTGCGCCGCCCGGCTGACCAGGCTGGAGAGCGGTTCTTGGGTCTCCTCCGCCGTCCAGACCACGATCAGCGCATCGCCCACCAGCTTGACGATGTCGCCGCCATGGGCCGAAATTAGCTCAATTAGCGGCTCAAAGTAGGCGTTGAGCAGGGCGGTAAGCTCCTCCACCCCCTCCATGCCGCGTTGGGCGAACCGTTGGGTCAGCGCAGTGAAGCCGCTTATATCCACGTAGAGAACGGCGGCGGGGAAGTATTGTCGGTCCGGCTCGGCGGCGGAATCGGCGCTCCTGGCAAAACGGCGCAGTATCAGGGCCGGGACGTAGCTGGCTAGATTCTCAAGAAGGGGCGGCATAGAGCGTGACTCCCGGATTCCTCCCTGTTCCGCGACGCCCTGGCTTGCCGCGTCTACAGAACAGCAATAACGGCTATTCGACCCCTGCGCAAGGGCCATAAAGGGATCACGAGCCACGTACCACGAGCCACGAAACATTCGATCCCTGCGCAGGGGCCATCAAGAGAGCTTTGCGGGTCGCAGAGAGTGCTTTGCGGCAGGGCAGCAAAGCCCAACCTCACCGGGTCGGCCTATCAGGCAATTTGAGAGCAATAAATGCGCATATTTATTTCTTCAGTCCGGGGCAATATCCCTTCTGGGTGTTGGGGGGAGCGTCCTTCCGTATTCTTTCCGGGAGCCTGTATGGCAGGGGAGCCGGTCAGGCGGGGAGACGATAGAGGACATCCAGCCAGGGCGCAAGCGTAAACTGGCAGCGGGGATGGAGCGCCTCCATCCGGGCCGCCAGGTGAAAGGCCGCTTTGCTAAGCCGCTCCTCCCAGGCCGCCCAGCGCTTCGTCTGCGCATCCGCCAGGCGTACTAGCGTATCGCCCCGCGCGCCTACCCGCTCCAGGCCGTAGCGGGCCAGCAGGCGATCCAGGGTCGGGACGGAGTAGCCGTAGAGGTAGGGGAAGGCGAGCAGGTTGTTCCAGGCCATCGCGCAGAGCAGCCAGGCGGCGAGCGGGCGCAGCGGGGTATGACGAGCGCGCCGTAGCCAGTGCGTGCAGGCTCGGAAGCACCGGCCGTTGGGCACGCGCACCGCCAGCAGGCCGCCGGGATGCAGCAGGCGACGGGCCGCGCGCAGGGTTGGGTGCGGGTCGGGCATCTGATCGAAGGTGTTCCAGATGGCCACGCAGTCGAGCGAGGCCGGCAGCAGCGGCGCCTCGTCCAGCGTTCCCTTGAAGACCGGCAGCCCGTGCCTGGCGCAGAAGTCGTCCACCTCTTCGCCGGGGTCTACTCCCAGCATTTCCCAGCCCTGTTCCCGTCCCGCCGCCAGGAAGCCGCCCACAAAACTGCCGACCTCCGCCACACGCGCCCCCGACGGCAGCCAGCGCCGCAAAGCGCGTGCCCTGGGACGTTCCCATTCTAGTTGCGCCTCGAAGAGCGACTGCAGGCGCTCCGGGCCGTAGTGATCTCGGCGGTAGGCCAGGAAAATCGCCTTGCGGCTGGGGCGCGGGTTGCGCAGCACCAGGCCGCAGGAACGACATGCCTCCACGTTGGTAGAGTAGTCCTGGGTGAACTCGGCGCGGTCGGCAAGCGCGGAGGGCGGCGCTTCGGGACGCAGGCGGCGGCGGTGGAACGCGCGCAGATACTCCCGCTGTACCTCAATTTCATGCGCCGAACAGATTATCTCAAAGGTATTGCCGCCGCAGACCACGCAGGCGACCTCGACCTCCGGCTTCAGCCCCGGCGTCTTGGCCTCTTTCGCGGCTGCGCGCGGCAGTGCCTGCTCCCCTATTTGAGTGCTCACCCTGACCCTCCCGCGTGCGCGAGGCCAGCTCCGGGCAATAGAAAACCGCAGCAGCGCCCATTGTGCCCTGCGGCCACGCGCCTGTCCCCTGGAGTGCGGCCCTACTCGCGCACAGGGCTGACCTATCACTGCGTCTTTCCGATGGGATTCTCACGTAAAGGACCCAGAGTCCCTGTACGTTTGATCCGCAGTGGTCTCCGCCTGCTTTGCTGCAATCGGGATACGGCCTGTGCCTGCGCGCGATGAAGGTTAGACGGGTTGGGGTCGCCGCCAGTTCCGCCCCCTTCCTAATAGCTGTCGGGCATACAAAAACCATCTCCAGTTGCTTCAGAGCAGGAGTTCTTGTAAGCCTTACCGAACTCCTGTTTGTAACCTTATTGCATTCAGCAATACCCTTCTTTTAGGTCAGGAGATGTTTTCGTGAAACAGTTCATGCAAACGCGTTCTCTACTGTTGCTGTGCGTTCTATTGCTTACAGCAAACCTAATCATATCTCTGACGCGCAAATCCTCGGCTCAAGAAGCACGCGTGGAAGATTTGCCATTAGCAAAAACGTCAAACGATCAGTATATTTTCACCGCCTGAAAATTGGAGAGCTTACCGACCAACGCGAACGCCTATTACTCACGCGGCTGGCGTCTCAAGCAATTCGTGTTCCAGAGCGATACGAATATGTTCGTAATGTGTTTGGAGAATGGCAGTTCGCCGAGCCAACCTCAAAAAAACGAGTAGACCTCGAAAAGAAGTAGATCGAGGCAGCCATGCGACGCGGTCTATTCGCGGAGGAAGTCCCGGACGCGGTGAAGCTGGCCGAAGTAAAGGTACTGCTGCGCCCAGCCCGCATACGCGCCGAAGCGGGCGCGAAAGGCGTCGGCGATGGCCTCATAGACGCGCGGCGTCAGCGTCTTGCCGGACAACTCCGGCAGGAACAGGCGGCAGGCGATCTGGCGGACGTGCGTATCCACCGGCACGGCCTCGTCCTTATCCAGCGCAAACAGGCAGATGCAGTCTGCCAGCTTCGCCCCCACCCCGAACAGCCCCATCAGCTCCGCTTTCGCCTGGACATAGGGCGCCTGGCGCAGCGACTCCAGCCAGCCGGGCGGTAACTGGAGCAGGTGGCGGGCCAGCGCGATCACGCGGGGCGCGCGGTAGCCCCAGAGATCGGCGCGCAGGGCCGCCTCGTCCGCATTGGCCAGAGCTTCCAGAGTCGGGAAGGCGAAGAAGTCGAACGGAGCGTCGGCCAGCCCGGTCTCTATCGGCTCGCCATAGCGCTCGGCAAGTCGGCGGACGCTGCGCTCGATCTTGACCACCGTGTTGCAGGCGGCGCATTGAAAGGCGAAAAAGCATTCCACCGGCGGTTGGCGCAGCACCCGCAGCCCACGAAAGGCGGCAATCGCCGGCAGGATGCGCGGCTCCATCGCGATCCACTCCGCGTAGAGCGCCGTCACCTCCACGTCGAGCCGGAAGTAATCGGCTATGATGTCCTGGCGACCCGGCTCCGGGAAAGTCTGCCAGTAGAGCGGGCTGTCTGGTCGGCCCTCCTCCTGCCGCGCCGCGACGACGCTCCTCCCGACAACGCCCCACCAGATACCTTCCGCGTCCCGCCGCCAGCGAAAGCTCTGCCCGCTGGAGAGCGTGACCGGCAGGTTGATCGGATTATGCGCGCAATCGCAGCGGTTCCAGCCAAAGGAGGGCCGCGCCATCGCCGCTACCGCTTCTCCTGCGCCGCCACTGCCTTCCGGGTGCCGGCGTTGATGGCGGCGAACGCCTTCGGCGGGGCCTTGGGAAGACGGTCGTAGGTCATCAGGCCGTTCAGTTCCTGCTCCACGTCGGTCAGCTGCGTATAGATGTAGCCGGACAGGCCCGGTCCGTTATTGATCTGATCGGTCAGGAAGCGGTACTTTTCCACCAGTTCTGCGGGCGTGTGGACGGTCTGATAGCCCCAGCCTTGCACCCAGGTATGCCCCGGAACCGGCAGGGCCACGCCGCCGTACTCCCCGATCCAGCGCGGGCGCGGCGGGTTCGGGGTGCAATGCCGGCGCAGGTCGTTGCCGTAGTCGTGAATGTCGGTGATGTCGGTCTTGTCGCGCTGGTTCCAGCCGGAGGCATCAATGATGGGGCGCGTCGGATCGGCGGCGCGCGTCAACTCGACCACCGTATCCTGGAACTCCTTCGGATCGCCCCAGTTCTCGTTAAAGGTGATCCAGAGGATCACGCAAGGATGGGCGCGCACCGCCGCCAGGATCTCCTTCCACTCCTGCACGAAGTTCTGCTTGGCCTCGTCGGTGGAGAGGTTATGGCTGCTTGGCATGTCCTGCGCGACGAGCAGGCCCAGCCGGTCACACCAGTAGTACCAGCGCGGGTCCTCCACCTTGACGTGCTTGCGGGCCGTGTTCAAGCCGAACGCTTTTGTCATCAGGACGTCGTTGCGAATGGCGGCGTCGGTGGGCGCGGTATAGACGCCGTCCGGCCAGAAGCCCTGATCCAGCACGCCGCGCAGGAAGTAGGGCTTGCCGTTGAGGGTGATGCGCCCGTTGGCAATGCCGACGGCGCGGAACGCGCAGTAGGACTGGATAACGTCCAGGACGTGCCCGCCCTGCTTCAGAGTCAGCGTCACGTCGTAAAGGTTGGGCGTTTCGGGGGTCCAAAGAGCAGGAGTCGGAAGGCTAAAGTGGAGGCTCGGATTGGGCTGGGAGCCGAATGCGCGTCCCCAGCTTACTCTGCGGCCCTGGCGCGTTAGCGCGGCCTCTAGAGTGATCGGGGCTTTTTCCACCCCGGCGATATTCGCGCTGACCAGCAGCGCGCCGTCCCGGTTATCGTGAAGCAGCGACGGCTCTAGGGAGAACGAGGCGATATGGACCGGGCTGACCGGCTCCAGCCAGACCGTCTGCCAGATGCCGGTCGTGCGCGTGTACCAGATGCCCTCGCTGCCGAGCTGCTTGCCTTTGGGCTGATAGGCGCCTTTCTTCGGGTCGGCGGGGTCGTAGACGGCGACGACAAGCTCCTGCGGGCCGTGCGCCTTCAAGGCGCTTGTGATGTCGTAGGTGAAGGGGGCATAGCCGCCTCGATGCGTACCCATCTCCTTGCCGTTGACCCAGACCGTGCTCTCCCAGTCCACCGCGCCGAAGTGGAGCAGGACATGCTTCCCCTGCCAGCGGCCCGGCACGTCAAAGGTGCGCCGATACCAGACGCGCTCATGAACCTCCTTGCCCTTGCCGATGCCGGAGAGAGCCGCCTCGAACGTCCAGGGAACCAGAATGCGCTGCGGCAGTTGGTGCCCAGATGACCAGTTGGCGGCGCGGCCCGCGTTCTGATCATCAAAGGCGAATTGCCACAGGCCGTTCAGGTTCAACCACTCCTTGCGGACGGCATTGGGACGGGGGTATTCGGGCCTGGCCCTTTCGGGGGAGACATCGGCGGCCCAGCGGGTCATCAGGGGCGCGGGCGCGGGCTTCCAATCGGCCTCGGCAGCGCGAACCGCCGTACTGCCGAGCAGGAACAGCAGGCACGCCAGCGGCGCAATGCGACGGACGGGTATCACAGAGAAACCTCCTCATGAGCGGGAATTTTGACGCGCTCAGGCGGGGTATTATCGCACGCGCCGCCGTCCCTGTCAAGCGGCGAGGAGATCTACAGATTACACCTACCCCCCCGGCCCCCACTGCAAGGGTCAGCGCTACAACGGTTCGCGCCTCCGCCTTGCGACACCTTGCGACCCTACGAGGGAAGGGAGGGACCCGGCTTCTGCTCTCCCCTCTCCCTTGGAGGGAGGGGGGGAAGGGGGTGAGGGCGACTCTACCCCCTATCCCCTACACCCTACCCCCTATCCCCTACACCCTACCCCCTACCCCCTACACCCTACACCCTACACCCTACACAAGGGGCCGGGGGTGAGGGCCTCTGGGGATTCAGGCGGCCTGGAGGCCATCGCCGGAGGCAGCGCGTTGGGCGCGGCGCTGCTGCTTGTCCAGGTACATAGCGGCGTCCGAACGGCAAAGCAGGCCTTGCTGGTCCTCGGAGTCCTCCGGGAAGAGAGCGATGCCAATGCTGATGCCGAGCGGCGGGAAGTTGGGATCGCTGGCGATAAGCGCCTCGCAGTGCCTCTGGACAGCCTGCTTCAGCTTGGCGGCGACCGCCTCGGCAGGAATGCGCCCGGTGCGCGAGAGCACGACGACAAACTCATCGCCGGCATAGCGCGCCGCCAGGTCGTAGTTGCGGATGTGGGTATGCAGGATATGGGCGATCTCGCGCAGCGTCTGGTCGCCGCGCGCGTGGCCGTAGGTGTCGTTGATGGGCTTGAAGTTATCCAGGTCAATATTGAGGACGGCCAGCGGCGTGTTCTCCCGGCGCGAGCGGTTAAGCTCGCCCTCCAGGAACTCGCGCAGGTAGCGGGCGTTGCGCAAGCCGGTCAGGGCGTCGGTATAGGCCGTCTCCTGCACGGCGGCGAAGCGGCGGGCATTCTCCAGTACATGGCCGGCCTGCGCGGCGATCCGGCGCATCACCCGCAGGGCATCCGTCCCGAAGGCTTCCGGCTCTTCCGCATACAGATTGAGCGTGCCTAGCGGCTGCCCGTCGGCTATTAGCGGCACGATCAGCGTGGAGCGGAAGGGTATCCAAACGTCGCTGACATCGCGCAGGATCAGGTCGTGGGCCAGGAACGAGGCGCGCGTGACCTCACCGCGCGAGAAGGCGCGGCCCGTCAGGTAGGTGCCGACGCGGGCCAGGCTGCCGAGCAGATGGCGCGCATTGGCGCCGATGGCGGCCTGGGCACGCAGGAACTCCCCATCGTCCTCGGCCAGGAAGAGGACGCACGCGGCGCAGGGCACGAGGGTGCAGACGCTATGCAGCAGCGTGTTGCCGACTACCTCCAGGTGCAGCGAGTCCGTGACCGCCTGGGAGAGAGTGAACAGGCCGATGGTTTCGCGCTGTGTGGCAGCCATGATGTCGAGGGTGGCGCGCGCCCCGGGCCTGGCCAGGGGCCCCAGGAGCGCCGACGCCGGCAGCGGCGTCTTCCCGCCCTGCGCCCCTGTCGCCGCAAGACCGGCCCTCATCTGTGCGATCACCCTGCGGAACAAGGCCACGACCTCCGGGTCGAACTGCGTTCCCGCACGCGCCGAGATCGCCTCCATCGCCTCCTCGGACGGGAGGGCGGCGCGAAACGGGCGCGCATGCTGCAGCGCGCTATAGGCGGCGGCGACGGCCAGCAGGCGCGCACCGAACGGAATGGCCTGGCCCGCCAGTCCGTCCGGGTAGCCGGTGCCGTCCCAATGCTCCGTATAGTGACGCACCAGGGAGACGACCGACCAGGGGAAGGGAATGGCTTCTAGCAGTTGCGCCGCCAGCAGGGGATGGGAGCGCAGTTTCTCCTGCTCTTCTGGGGCCAGCGGCTCCGGTTTATGCAGGATATGCTCCGGCACGCCCAGCCGCCCGATGTTATGAAGCAGGGCCGCGGCGCGCAGCGCTGACGTCTCCTCCTCCGGCAGGGCCAGCTCTCGCGCCATGGCAGCCACATAGGCCACGACGCAGGGGAGGTGGTCAACGTCGTAGGAGTGGGTGGCTTCGATGGCGCAGGCCAGGCTTTCCAGAACGGCAAAACAGAGGCTCTGCCCCGCTCTGCGTTCCGCCGCCAGACGCGCTTCCCATTCCGCCGCCTGGCGCCGCAGCGCGCGCCGCAAGGCCTGGCGCCAGGTAAGGCCAACCCCCGCGCCTCCCAGGAGAAGTGCGGTAAGTAGTGCGGGCGATGTCAGCAACACGGCGGTTCTCCCTCCAGCGCAGAGCAAAGAGATGGGCGCAACAGCATTCGGGCAGGACAGCGTGCCTGCCGCGCCCGTGCAGGTTACGGTATCTCATTTTTGCCCAAATAGAGGGGGAAATCTGCTGGTAATTTGCCGGGTTTACGACGGGGAAACCGTCGTTTTGCGTGGGAGAGAGTGAGGAAAGGACAAACCGGCGCGGGCGCTCAGGGAGTCGGCGGACGCCGTAACGTTTTGGTAAAATGGAGGAGCAACCCATCGTCCACCCGAACCATC
This sequence comes from Chthonomonadaceae bacterium, assembly GCA_035650735.1. GTDB lineage: Bacteria > Armatimonadota > Chthonomonadetes > Chthonomonadales > Chthonomonadaceae > DASRGL01. Next base: position 49,963 of record DASRGZ010000142.1, on the reverse strand, counting down.
TCTCCGGGCGTGACGAAGCGATCCTCATACGTGATGCCTCGGCCATCCGGGATATAGCCGCGCTGCACATAGAGACGCTGCGCCGAGCCATAATCGGCATAGAGGCCGACGCCAATGCCGACCACGGGCGAACGCTCCGCCACCAGTGCTTCCGCCGCATCCATCAGGCGGGTCCCGATGCCGCGCCGGCGGCATTGCGGCAGCACGTTGAAGTCCTGGATTTCAGGGATGCCTTCGGCCTTAAGAGGGGGATAATCCGGCTGCCAGACGACGGTTAGGTATCCGGCGAACGCTTCCTCCAGAAAGGCCACCAACACCGTGCGCTTCCCTGCCTTCTGCTCAGCCAGATAGCGCTGATACTTCGCAGCGGGCATGTCCCAGCCAATGGCCTGGAACGCGGCAACCATTGGCGCGATATCCGCCCCGGCTAATAACCGGATTTGCAAGGGAGGCTCCGTCATCGCGTTGCCTTCAGTCATCCTCTAGCCTGAGTGGGTTGGGGGCAAGCCCTCACCCCCTACCCCTTCTCCTTGCGAATATGGAATCGCTAGAGCGTGCGCCCGATGGCCTGCGCAATGGGCCGAAGCTCGGCAACCAGTTGCCCGAAGTGCGCACAGGTCAGCGATTGCGCTCCATCCTTGAGCGCCTTGTCCGGATGGGGATGCACCTCGATCAGCAGGCCGTCGGCCCCGACCGCCACCGCCGCCTTCGTCATCGCCGTCACCAGGCTGCGCTTGCCCGTTCCCTGGCTGGGGTCCACGATCACCGGCAGGTGAGAGAGCTCCTTGACCGCCGGGACGGCGGAGAGGTCGAGCGTATTGCGCGTGTAGGTCTCGAAGGTGCGGATGCCGCGCTCACAGAGCATCACGTCTTTGTTGCCGCCCAGCAGCACGTACTCCGCCGCTTGCAGCCACTCCTCGATCTTGGCCCACATGCCCCGCTTGATCATCACTGGCGTTTTCGCCTTGCCGACCTCGCGCAGCAGGTCGTAGTTCTGCATGTTGCGCGTGCCGATCTGGAGGATATCGGCGTATTGGCTGACAAGCTCGACGTTGCGCGGGTCCATCACCTCGGTGATGACGCGCATGCCCAGCTTATCGGCGATGTCACGCAGGATTTTTAAGCCTTCCTCGCCGTGCCCCTGGAAGGAATAGGGCGAGGTGCTGGGTTTGTAGGCACCGCCGCGCAGAATCGTCGCGCCCGCCTCCCGACATGCCTGCGCCGACTCCCAGGTCTGCTCGTAGGTCTCGACGGTACAGGGTCCGGCCATCAGGGCGATCTGGTTGCCGCCAACCGGCACGCCCTTGACATCAATCACCGTCCCTTCCGGGTGAAACTCGCGGCTGGCGAACTTGTAGGGCCGCAGGATGGCGATGACCCGCTCCACATAGGGCAGCGCCTCCAGCGACTCCATGTAGCGGGCTTTGTCGGCCTCCGGCACGCCGACGGCGCCGATGACGGTGCGCTCGGCCCCATAGATGGGATGCACCCCATAGCCCCAATCTACAATACGCCGCTCAACGTCCTTGATCTGCTCTTCCGTGGCGTGCGGCGCCATAACCACAATCATCCCTGTCTGCCTCCATAGCGGGTTACGATATTGAGAATTGTATCGTACTCTGGTTTGATAATTCTGCGTTTCAGTGTACCCTAAATCCAACTAAAAACGTCTCTGGATGATGTCCGGCATGTTGGCGTCCCTTGCGGCCTGTTCCCTCTCCTTCGGGCTTAAGGGCGCACCAACAGGAGGACCTGGCCCAACTGGGCATAGGGAAACAAGGATGTCCGAAGCTGGGGAACAGACGACAGTGCCCGCTCCCGCAGGGGAGCATGCGCGTGCGTCACGGGAAGCGGCGCTGATTGTCAATACGCGCGCGCGGCGCGGCCAGGAGTGGTTTGCGCGGGCGCAGGCGTGCCTGCGCGCTCAGGGGTTCACCCTCCGCCCTGCCTACTCCCTCACCGATCCTTCTCGTCTGCCCGATCTCGTGCGACAAAGCCTCGCCGAGGGGGCGAAGCTGATAGTGGTCGGAGGGGGAGATGGCACGCTCCGCTGCGCTGCCGATGTGCTGGCCTACACGGATGCGGCGCTGGGCGTCCTACCGCTTGGCACCGTCAATGATTTCGCGCGCAACCTGGGTATTGCTCCGAGCGTAGAGGCGGCCTGCGAAGTTCTCGCCGCCGGGAACGCCGTGCCTATCGATCTGGGCCAGGCCAATGAGAGCTATTTCCTCCTTACGGCCAGCCTCGGCTTCTCCGCGCGGATGCAGCGCTTCCTCTCGCCGACCTATAAGAAGCGGTTCGGGCCGTTCGGCTATGTTCTTGCGGGCTTTCTGGCCCTGCGCCGCCTGCGCGCTATCCGCATCACCCTGCGCTACGGGCAGATGCAGGAATGCCTGAGGGTCTTGCAGGCGGGCGTTATCAACGGGCATCTCTGGATGGGCGGCGCCCTTTCGATACCGGGCGTGGATCTGGAGAGCGGGAAGCTGGCCTTCTATGCCCTTCCCCCGCAAAGTAAATGGGCCTTCCTGAAGATGACCTATCACGTCATGCACGGGCGTTTTTTCCACACGCCCGGCCTGCGCGCTTTCCTCACCGACGACATTACCGTGGAGACGGAAACGCCGCACCCACTCGTGCTCGATGGCGACCTGTGCGGCAAGACGCCCGTGCGCCTGCGCGTGGCCCGGGATGCACTCAAAGTCTTCGTCCCCCCGGACTTCCGGCGTCCTGCGGAAAGCGGCCCTATCCCGCCGCCAGAGCCTTCCTCTTTCGTCTGACTTCGGATAGAAAAGCAGCCGGAGCAGTTAGGCTGCCAGGGTGCTAAGGTTCCAGGTCTCGGCCCCTGATCGGAATAGAAAGCAGCGGCGACAGGGCTAGTCTGTGGTTCAGGCTCCTTCCGATCCGGCCCCCATAGGAGGCAGCAAGCCGGCGACACGCACCGCCGCCTCCGGATGCGCCAGCGGAGAGAGCCGTTCCGTCTCCTCGTAGACCAGAATCTCCTGATAGCCCTGCGTGGCTGGCTGACGATGCGCGTCGATCCGCCTTCCGACAATATCTACCACCCAGTACTCACGGATGCCCGCGCGGGCGTAGAGGACGGCTTTTGTGGTGAGGTCGAAGCGCAGGGTCGTGTCGGACACTTCGGCAACCAGCACCAGATCGGCGGGGCAAGGGTGACGGTCGGTGTAGGCGGTGGTCGGCTCGACAATGACAGCCTCATCGGGTTGCAGGATCGTTGTGTTCGGGATCGGCGTCGCCTACATCAATCGGCAACTGGCTTTGCACGAACAGCAGCCCAAACACGGCGGTCAGCCAGGCATGCAGCAGAACGACCGTCAGGCGGTGCGGCGGCTTCTGTCCCATTTTGGAAAGGATCTGCCCATCTATGAGTTCATAGCGCCCCGCCAGCAGGCCGCTGTCGCTCAGAAAAGCGCATTCGTCGCGCGTCCAGCGCTTGCGATGGGGAGTTGGTTCGGGGCAAAACGCTTTTTCGGGTGGCGGGGCAACTCTGGGCATGGTGCTCTCTCCGCAGGATGGTCTGATATTCTCATTCTACTATAGATAAAGAAAGAGGAAAGGGAATTCCGCTTTACCGACCGATCTGGATGCCGAGAGGATTGGGAGTGAAACAAGGAAAAGGAAGGCCGTCCGGCGAAGCACTGCGTAGGCAGCATACGGCTGCCTGCAAACGCAAGCTATCTGTTGAGGAGGCGCAACGCGATCTTGGCACAGCCTGTAAAGATGAACGAAGCAGAGATCCTGCCCGCTTCCCTGGCTCCGTCCCGCCGGAGCGCGTTGACGCTGCGAGTCCTCCTCTTTTCCCTCCTGCTGATTCCGCTCAACGCCTGGTGGCTGACCGAGATCGAATACGTCCGCTACTCCGATAACGCCACAACGCAGGCCCTCTTCTTCAATGCCATCACGCTGCTGCTGCTCCTCATCGGCCTGAACGCTCTGCTGCGCCGCCTTTGCCCGCGCTGGATGTTCTCACGGCAAGAGCTGGTGGCCCTCTATGTCGTCGTTGCCGTCGCCAGCAACCTCGCCGGGCATGACGTGCTCCAGATCCTCTTCACCACTCTGACCTACGTGTTCCGCCACGACACGCCGGAGACGGGCTGGGGCACGAAGATTATCCCCTATATTCCGGGGCATCTCGTCACGCGGGAGAAAGAGGCCATTGACGCCCTCTACATCGGCAACTCCACGCTCTACCGCCGAGATCATCTCCTGCCCTGGCTCGCGCCGCTGGGCTGGTGGACGCTGTTTGTGATGCTGGTGGTCTGGACCATGCTCTGCCTGACCTCCCTGTTCCGCCGCCAATGGGACGCCGAGCGCCTGAACTATCCCATCGCCGAGATCCCGATCCAGGTCATCAACCAGCCGGAGACGCTCTTTCGTGCGCCGCTGCTCTGGGGCGGGATGGCGGTCGGCGCCATCCCACAGTTGGTCAACCTGATCCACGCCCTTTCTCCTTCCTTTCCCGGCGTCCCCATCGGCGTCCAGACCTATGCCTTCGATACGTACCCCTGGAACGCTGCCGGGCCGATCCCCATCTCCTCGTTTCCCTTCGCTTACGGCCTGACCTTCCTGCTGCCGACGCAGCTAGGCTTCTCCTGCTGGTTCTTTTTCCTGCTGAGCCGGGTGGAACTGGTGACGGCAGCGATGTGGGGCTATACGGAAGTCAATCCCTGGGGCCGGTTCCCCTATATCCAGCAGCAGGGCGTGGGCGCGATTCTGGGGCTGTTCCTGGCGGTGGTCTGGACGGCGCGCGGACACCTGCGGCGGGTCTGGCGCGCGGCCTGGGGCATGAAGACCGACGGCGCGGCGGCAGAGGAGGCTGCTTCCGATGCGGACGAGCCGCTCTCCTACCGGACGACGGTGTTCGGGCTGATCGGCGGGCTGGCGGGGCTGGTGTTGTTTGCGGTGGCGGCGGGGATGCGCTGGCAGACCGCTGTGCTCTACCTGGGGATTCTCTTCGTTATCGTGGTGGTCGTGGCGCGCATTCGCGCGGAGCTGGGCCTGCCGACCTTCGAGCTCTACCAGGTGGGGGCCGATCAGATCCTCCAGCGCGTCGCGGGCACCAACGCCTGGACGCGCAGCGATCTGACTGTGATGACGCTGTTCTTCTGGCTGACGCGCACGCACCGCCAATTCCCCATGCAGACGCAGGTGGATGCGGTGCGCCTGGGACGGCGCACGCAGACGCCGCTGCGCTCCGTCTCGGCGATCATCCTGGGCGCGAGCCTGCTGGGGACGGTGGCGGCGTTCTGGGCCTTCCTGCATACGATGTACCAGGTCGGCTACGACTCGGCCAAATTTCGCGGCCCGGCGATCTGGGCGTTCGGCAGGGAGCCCTGGCAGAAGCTAGACACCTGGATCACCTCTCCGCAGGAGCCGGATCGGGGCTCGATGGGGGCCTATCTGTTCGGCTTGGGCTTTACCCTGTTCCTGGTCTCGATGCGCTCCCGCTTCTTCTGGTGGCCGTTCCATCCGGCAGGTTATATGGTTTCGGGCAGCTTCGGGCTGTTCCGGCTGTGGCTGCCCATCTTCGTAAGCTGGCTGGCGAAGGTACTGATTTTGCGCTACGGGGGCTTGCGGGCCTACCGCCGCTTCCTGCCCTTCTTCCTCGGACTTGTCCTGGGCGAGTTTGCCGCCGGATTCCTGCGTACCGTCCTCGACCTGCTTTTCGGGCTGCATCTGCCGCCCGAATCGGGCATCGGCGGCCTCTGACCTTATATCCGGCAGGCTAAACCCTGCCGCTGTGGGGCCTACGGCCCGCTGCCTGCCTGCGTGGGCGGGAAAACCCCGGCTTCTGCTCTCCCTTCTCCCTTGGAGGGAGAAGGGCCGGGGATGAGGGGAGATAAGGCAGAACGGAAGAGCCTGGAAGTGAGGTCTCTCCCCTCTCCCGCAGCGCCGGGAGAGGGGTTGGGGGTGAGGGCGACCCTACTCCCCACACCCTATCCCCTACACCCTAAACGAGGGGCCGGGGGAGAGGTCTCCCCTCTCTAACTCTTGGGCTTACGCGGGGTTTTCTCGGAGGCTGTCTGCGCCGCACGGGAGAGGGCGGTATCTTCCCACTCGCCCATGCAGCGGAACTTGGTATAGCGCGCCTGGAGGAGCTCTTCGGGCGTCATCTTCCCGAGCGCGGCCAGATGCCGAGCAAAGGCTTTTTTGAGGGTCGCCGCCGTCGTCGGCAGATCCCGATGCGCCCCGCCCAGCGGCTCCGGCAGCACCTGATCTATCAGGCCAAACTCCAGGGCATGGCGGGCGGTCAGCTTAAGCGCTTCGGCCGCTTCAGGCGCGCGGCTGCGGTCATTCCAGAGAATGGCCGCGCACGATTCCGGTGGAATAACCGAATAGATGGCGTGCTCCAGCATCAGAATGCGGTCGCCGACGGCAATGCCGAGCGCGCCGCCGCTGCCCCCCTCGCCGATGATCGCCACCACTATCGGCACCCGCAGCCCGATCATCTCGCGCAGGTTCACCGCAATCGCCTGGCTGATGCCCTCCTCCTCCGCCGTCAGGTTCGCCTCGGCGGCGGGCGTATCCACAAAGATGATCAGCGGCCTATTGAACTTCTCTGCCAGCTTCATCAGGCGCAGGGCCTTCCGAAACCCGGAGGGACGCGCGCTGCCGAAATTGCGATACTGCCGCTCCTTGAGGTCGCGGCCCTTCTGCTGCCCGATCACCACCACCGGCTCACCCTGGAAGCGGGCCAGCCCGCCGATGATGGCCGGGTCGTCGGCATTCACGCGGTCGCCGTGCAGTTCCAGGAAGTCCTCGAAGATCAGGCGGACATAATCGAGGCTATAGGGCCGCTGCGGATGCCGCGCCATCTGGACCTGGTTCCAGGGCGTCAGGTCGGAGAAGATCTGGCGTATCAACTGCTCACGCCGGCTCTCCAATTCCGCAATCTGGATTTCGATGTCTATGCCTTTCGTCTTCGCGTCCTCCCGTACGTGCGGGTCTTTAGCTACCTGTTTAAGCTCGGCGATGAGACTGTCCAATTCGGCGATGGGTTTCTCGAAATCAAGCGGGTTGCTGAGCATGGACACCGTCCTCCGCGAAGAAAGCCAGGATTTTGCCTAACGTGCTTCGCATCTCTTTGCGCGCCACGATCCGATCTACCATGCCGCAGCGGAACTGAAACTCGGAAGTCTGAAAGTCCTCCGGGAGCTTAACGCCCAGGTCTTGATTGCCCACACGCCGCCCCGCAAACCCGATCAAGGCGCCCGGCTCGGCCAGGATGATGTCGCCCAGCGAGGCGAACGAGGCGTAGACGCCCGCCATGGTCGGATCGGTCAGCAGGACGATATAGGGCACGCCCTCCCGATCCAGACGTGCCACGCCCGCGCTGGTCTTGGCCATCTGCATCAGGGAGAACAGGCCCTCCTGCATCCTGGCGCCGCCGCCGTTGGCTGTGATCAGCAGCACCGGCAGGCGCTCCTGCGCCCCGCGCTCCATCGCCCGGACGATCTTCTCGCCGACTACGCTGCCCATCGAGCCACCCATAAAGCTGAAGTCGGCGACGCCAATGATAAGCGGGCGGTTTTCGATGCGGGCGTAGCCGGTCAGGATAGCGTCGGTCAGCCCCGTGTTGGCGCGGGCGCGGGCCAGTTTCTCGGCGTAGTCGGGAAATTGCAGCGGGTCGCGCGAGGTGACCTGCGCGTCTATCTCCTGGAAACTGCCCTCATCCACGGTCAGTTCCAGGCGCTCCTGGGCGCGCAGCTTATAGTGGTAATCGCATTTAGGACAGACTTTCAGATTGCGCTCGACATCCCGCGCGAACAGGATTTCGCCGCAGCGCGGGCATTTGGTCCATAATCCCTCGGGTACGTTCGCCTGCGCGGTGCCGTTGCGCGCACCGCGGCGAAACCAACCGCCACGAGCCATGTTACTTCTTCCTTAAATGTTATACAACCGCCCTGTTTTGTAATTGTGACAGGCCAACGAGCGCGGCGTTCCTTGCGATCCATGACGGCCCTGCCCCTGACAGCAGGGAGACAGGGACTGACGGAACAGGCCGACGCCGGCAATTACGATGCACAGCTGTCCCTGACAGCAGGGAGACAGGGACTGAGAGCAGTCACCGCAGGCAAAATGCCCGCGCATGGGGTAAACTGAAGTCGCCAGAGTAGATAACCCAAGTTGCTACCTAGGAACACGTTTGAGAGAGAATCGCTCTGGAAACCGGCTTTTGCATCACCGTTTGCCTTCTCGAAGAGGCAAGGTAGCAACTTGAGTTAGATAGTTACCTCCTTTTGAAGGATGAGACGCGACAATGAGTTTGCCTGAATGGCGCAAAGAGATAGATAAGATTGACGAGCAGGTGATTCAGCTATTGAACCGCCGGGCGGAGTTGGCCCAGCAGATCGGCCACGCCAAATCCAGCGCTCGTTCCCACTATTTTACCCCGGAACGCGAACATACTGTATTCAAGAGGCTGCTTTCTTTAAATAAAGGGCCGCTGGATTCAGGAGCTATTCGCGCCATCTATCGGGAGATCATTTCTGCCTGCCGCGCGCTGGAGAAGCCGCTTGCCGTGGCCTTCCTCGGGCCGGAAGGCACCTTCAGCCACCTGGCCAGCATCGCCCGCTTCGGCAACTCCTCGCAATTCATGCCCGTGGAGAGCATTGCGGAGGTCTTTGCGCAGGTGGAGCGCAGCCACTGTGACTATGGCGTGGTGCCGGTGGAAAATTCCTGGGCGGGCGTGGTGCCGGAGACGCTGGATACCTTTATGAGCTCCAACCTGCGTGTCGTCTCGGAGGTCTACCAGCCGATCACCCACAACCTGCTGACCCACTGCCAGACGTTAGGCGAGATCAAACGGCTCTACTCGCATTTCCAGCCGCTGGCGCAGTGCCGTCAGTGGTTGCGTAATCACTTGCCCAATGTTGGGGAGATCGAGGCGTCCAGCACGTCGCGGGCAGCGGAGATGGCCGCACAGGACGCCGAGAGCGCCGCGATAGCCACCACGCTGGCGGCAGAGCGCTACGGCCTGCCCATCCTGTGCGAGCACATTGAGGATAATCCAACCAACCGCACGCGCTTCCTGGTGCTGGGCTACAACGAGCCGGAGCCGACCGGCAAGGACAAGACCTCGCTGATGTTCTCCGTTCACAACCGCGCCGGCGAGCTCGTCCACGCCCTCAACGCCTTCGAGAAGTACGATGTGAACCTGACGATGATCGAGTCGCGTCCCACGAAGGTAGAGCCCTGGCAATATGTCTTCTATATTGACGTGCAGGGCCACATCAAGGATACGTCGGTGTGGAAGGCGATCAACCTGCTCAAAGAGCACTCCCTGTTCGTGCGTGTCCTCGGCTCGTACCCGGAAGCATCTTAAAACGGGAGCAGGCAGCCGGCAAGCGGAGTCGTAAACGCAAGCCTCTACGCTTTCCTGGTGCGTTAGAGGCCATGCACAAACGCTTTCCCAACTGCCGATTGCCGACTGCCTACTCTCTACACATCGGGGGAGAGGGATTCGAACCCTCACTGGAGGGATTTTAAGTCCCCTGCCTCCTGCCGTTGGGCTATCCCCCGCAAGCCCGGTGGTGAGTGAAGCGCCAGAGTCGGCGGCCTGCTAGATTATAGCGCGATGTTGCCCCTGCGTCAAATACCTGGATACACAATTTCCAGATTCCCGCTCCCCGATGCCGCTCCTCAGCCGTAGGCCGCTCTCCCTTACCCGTACCCCTTGATCCTACTCCCCTGAGCGGCTTCGCGTTCCCGCGTTCCCCTATCCGGCGAGAACGCAGAACGAAACGCCTCCGCCGGTGCAGGATTAATCGCTTTCCTGGCGAAACAACAGATACTTCCCAACATGGAGACCCTCACGGATGCAGGCAGAGGTGCCGATCACGCGCTGGGAAGGAGATACAGCGCGGGAAAGCGTGGATAGCGTCGTGGTGGAGGAGCCGCTGGAGATACGGATCAACGGCGAGAGTCTGACCGTAACGATGCGCACTCCCGGCGATGATTTTGCTCTGGCGGCAGGCTTGCTCTTTACGGAAGGCATCATCCGGTCGGCAGACGACATCGGCGGGATGGCCTACTGCACCGACCCCGACAATCCCCATTTGCAGAACATCGTCAACGTCTACCTGGCGGGCGACTGGCGGCCAGATCAGGAGAGGGGGCGCTGGCAGCGCAGCTTCATGGCGACATCTAGCTGCGGACTCTGCGGCAAGGCGAGCATCGAGGCCGTGCGGTGCTTTGCGCCGCCCATCGCCGCCTCGGATTTCCGCGTGTCGGTCGGCGTGGTGCGCTGTCTGAGCGAGCGGATGCGGGCCGCGCAGCGCGTCTTTGCCAGAACGGGCGGACTGCACGCCGCCGGGCTGTTCGATCAAGAGGGCGCGCTGCTGGTGCTGCGGGAGGATGTCGGGCGGCACAACGCGGTAGATAAGCTGCTGGGCGCGGAGTTGCTGGCCGAGCGTATTCCCCTCTCGGAGCGCATCCTGATGGTCAGCGGGCGCACCAGCTTTGAGATCATGCAGAAGGCGGCGGTCGCGGGGGCGCCGGTGGTCTGCGCCGTGTCTGCGCCCTCATCGCTGGCAGTGCAGTTGGCGCGGGAACTGAACATGACGCTCATCGGCTTCCTGCGCGGCGATACTATGAACGTCTATGCCGGGGCCGAGCGCGTGTATTCGGGGGCCTGATCCCGGTCAGGATAACCACAGGGGGAGGACGATGCGATTTGGCGTGTGCGCAGGTATAGAGGCGGCTAAGCCGCTGGCCGAAGCCGGATACGATTATATTGAGCTTGCCGCTGCGGGCGACCTGATCCCGAATGAAGACGACGCGGCCTGGGCCAGAAAGCGCCAGGCCATCGAAGCCATGCCGCTGCTGCCGGAGGCGTTCAACTCCTTCATCCGAACCGGCAAGATCGTTGGGCCGGAGGCCAATCCGACCCGCCTGCGCCGCTATGTGGAGACCGCCCTGACGCGCGCCGCGCAGGTCGGCGGCAAAGTGATCGTCTTCGGCAGCGGGGGAGCGCGCAATATACCGGACGGTTTTCCCCGCGAGCAGGCCGAGCGGCAACTGCTGGATTTCCTCGGCTACTGCGCCGACGCCTACGACCGCACCGGCGTTCTTGTGGCCGTCGAGCCGCTGAACCGGGGCGAGTCCAATATTCTCAACTCTGTCCGCGAAGGGGCAGAACTGGTGCGGCGGATCGGGCGTCCCGGCGTGCGTAACCTGGCCGATACGTACCATATGGAATGGGAAAACGATCCGTTGGAGGCTATCGCCGCCAGCGCCGACGTGCTCGCCCACACGCATACTGCCGATACGGGCCGCTACGCTCCTGGAACCGGAACCTACGATCATGTGGCCTTCTTCCGGGCGCTGCGCCAGGCCGGCTATGACGCGCGCCTCTCCATCGAGTGTATCTGGCGCAATTTTGCCGCCGAGATCGGCCCGGCTCTGGCGCATTTGAAAGCCGCGCACGCCGCCGCCCAGACCTGACACGCAACAGGAGGATCTCTTATTATGCCTATGCGTCTGACACCGGAACAACTCGAAGCCTACCATCGGGACGGCTATCTGGTCATGGAAGACCTGGTGACGGCGGAGGAGGTTGCCGCCTTGCGCGAGCGCGTGCGGGAGTATACGCACGGTGGGCGGCCCACCGATAAGCTCACCATTCAGATCGAGCCGCGCGTCCAGCGTGGAGAACTGACGGTAGACCATCCCGGCGACGGCATCCGCAAGATAGATGGGCTAGTGCAGGGAGACGATCTGTTTCGCCGCCTGGGCACGCACCCCAACATCGTCAGCATTCTGGAACAGATCCTCGGCCCCGACATCAAGATGTTCCGCAACAGCCTTCTGCTCAAGCCCCCGGAGGTCGGCTCGCAGAAGGGCTGGCACCAGGACTCCCCCTACTGGCCCATCGCACCGATGGACCTGTGCTCCTGCTGGTTCCCCCTGGACGACGCCACGCCCGAAAATGGCTGCATGGTCGTGCTTCCCGGCTGGCACAAGAAGGAGCCGCTGCCGCACATCTATGTTACCGACGATTACGTGATTGACCCGGCGTGCCTGGATACCGCGCAGGCGGTGATGGCTCCGATGCGTGCGGGCAGCGGCCTGTTCTTCCATTCCCTGCTGCCCCACTACACCGCGCCCAACCGCTCACAGAACTGGCGGCGGGCTATCGCGTTGTCCTATATGTCGGCCCGATCCCGCTACACAGGCGAAGGCGAAAGCCCGGTCTATTTTCCTATCCAGGGCCAGACCTATCCCGGCTGCGTCCGCTAAGAGCGTATACGGTATCTTCGGGCAGCCACCCCTCAAGGGGTGGACTGCGGACGGCAAGCCCCATCAATGAGAGGTGGGTTCGTCTCCTTCTAGGGCTACCAGAGGGGAGAGTAGCCCCCTTCAGGGGGCCTGCCGCCCACAGCCCGGTCCTTTAGGGCCGGGCGTCTTAGTCGGGCTTCTTGTCTACACTCAGGCGGCCTTTTTGAACTGGCTAACGGGATCAACCTGCTTACTCCATAAGTTGGCCGGTGAAGCCCCAGAGATGCCCCTCAACGGCCCGCACTTGTACCAGCTTGCCGACGAGCGAGTCGGCGGGACGCGAGCCACCTTCCGGCGCGGGGAAGTTGACCGTCTTGTTCTGGCGGGTCAGGCCGGTGAGCTTGGTCTTGTCCTTCGGGCTGCGGCCCTCCACCAGCACCTCGAACACCTGCCCGACCTGCGACTTGTTGATCTCGACCGTAATCCGGTTCTGCAACTCCACCAGGCCCTTAAGCCGCTCGATTTTGACCTCATGCGGAAGCTGATCCTCGCGCGCCGCCGCCTTCGTGCCGGGGCGAGGGCTATAGGCGAACATGAACGCCGAGTCGAAGCGTATCTCCTCGACAAAGCGCATGGTGTTGTAGTACTGTTCGTCCGTCTCGCCGGGGTAGCCGAGCATAATGTCGGTGGTGATGGCGATGCCGGGCACGTAGGCGCGCAGCTTCTCCACGATTTGGCGGAACTTCGCCACCGTGTAGCCGCGATGCATCTCTTTGAGCAGGTCGTCGTCGGCAACCTGGAGCGGCAGGTGGACGTGCTCGCAGACCTTCTCCAGCCGCCCGATGGCGTCAATCAGGTCGTCGGTGAAGTCACGCGGATAGGGCGAGGTGAAGCGGATACGCTGTAGGCCCCGGATGGCGTTGATCTTCTCCAGGAGGTCGCAGAAGGGCACGCGGCCTTCCAGCAGGTTCTTGCCATAGGAGTTGACGGTCTGGCCGAGCAGCGTGACCTCTTTCGTGCCGCCGCGCGCCAATCCGTTGATCTCCATCAGGATTTCCTGTGTGGGCCGGCTGCGCTCGCGTCCGCGCGTGAAGGGCACGATACAGAACGTACAGAACTTGTCGCAGCCGTACATGATGGGCACGTGCGCCTTGAGCTTGGGCGTGCGCGCTACATTCCGGAGCGGGATGTCGGTGACGATGGCCCCTTTGCGCGGCGGCAGGTTCAGCGCCGTCAGGCCCGCGCCATCGGCCTGCCGCCTCGGCTGCGCCTTGAGGTTTTGAATCAGCGTCGGGATGGAGGCGATATTGGCCGTGCCGACGACCATATCCACATGCGGCGCGCGCCGCTTGATCTCCGCGCTCTCGACCTGCGCCATGCACCCGCACACGCCGATGATCATGTTCGGACGCTCACGCTTCAGGTCGCGCAGGCGCCCTAGCTCGCTCCAGACCTTCTCCTCCGGCTTGGCGCGCACGGAGCAGGTGTTGAGCAGCACCACCTCGGCATCAGCGGCATCGCTCACCGGGCGGTAGCCCATCTGCTCCAGGTAGAGGCCCATCTGCTCTGAGTCTTCCTCGTTCATCTGGCAGCCCCAGGTCATAATATGGTATCCCGCCTGCCGTTCCCTCGGCTGAGACGCCGTTTCAGGGCGAAGCGTTGCTATGGCAGGCTGGCTGATAACTTCCTCAGGCATTCTCTGGTCTTCCTTATTCATTGGTAGACACTCCCAGCCGTGTGGATCAATCTCACGCAGCCTGCTGCTGAGGAGATACGTCCACACCGTTGGGAGGGATTACCTAACCCAAGTTGCTACCTAGGAACACGTTTGAGAGAGAATCGCTCTGGAAACCGGCTTTTGCATCACCGTTTGCCTTCTCGAAGAGGCAAGGTAGCAACTTGAGTTAGCTATTCATTACCCAATATAATAATCCGTTGATAGGCGCTGGTTTCCCGCAGGCTCTCTCCGCGCCCTCCCTTTCCATCCCTTTAATATAGCACATCACGCTGGGCACGGCAAGGACGCCGGGCGAGGAGAAGAGCCGCTGGAAGGGCGGGCAGATAAACAAGAATTAATCCTGTGTTAAGCAAAAATTAACCCTGGCGAAACTATAATGATGTAGGCTGGCAGGAAGCCATGCCGCTAGAGGAGGAGAAGTCTTGATGTCCGCTGTGCCGCCAGAGAGCCGGGAGCCTGTGTCGGCCAACTTGCCGCCGGATATTCCACCGCAGGCCGTGCCGTTCTTGCAGGAGATGGGCTACTTCGAGCCGGACTGCCTGCAAGTGGGAGACCGCGCGCCGTTGCTGGCGCTGACTCCGCTTGGAGGAGGGAGGCCCGTTATTCTGGGCGCGCCCGGCGCGGCGCGCCCGTGCGTGCTCATCTTCGGCAGCTATACCTGACCCCCGTTCCGTCGCCAGGCAGGTCGCCTGGAAGCGCTGTATAAGCAATACGGAGACCGCGCCGCGTTTTTGGTCGTCTACATTCGCGAGGCGCATCCGACCGACGGCTGGGCGCTCGATTCCAACCGGCAGGAGCGAATCGAGTACGCGCAGCCACAGACGTTTGCGGAGCGACAGGAGATCGCCGACGCGTGCGCGCTGGATCTGAAGCTCTCCATACCCGTCCTGGTTGACAGCATGGACGACGCGGCGGAGAATGCGTTCAACGGCTGGCCGGAGCGACTGTATGTGCTGTCGGCGGAGGGAAGGGTGGTCTATCAGGGCGGCAGAGGCCCCTATGGGTTCGACCCGGAGGAGCTAGATCGCTTCCTGGTGGGCTACCTGCCGGAAGCGGCGCGTGAGGAGAAAGCACGATGACCTGGATTAAGACGGTTCCCCTGAAGGGGGCGGACGAGAAGCTGCGGGAAGCGCTGCGCGGGCAGCGGAAACTCTATCCACCGGAATACGGCGTGCCGGTTCCGGCGCTGCAAGCGGTGGAGAACCAGGAGGATGGGGCAGGCATCGTCAATTCGCACAGCCTACTGCCCGATACGCTGTACCATGCCTTTGCAACCTACGGCACGCTGCTCTCGCCCGAACTGCCGCTGTCGCGCCGCCAGCACGAGATGATCGCCACCCTCGTCTCTGTCTTGAACGAGTGCTTCTATTGAATCGAGTCGCACGCAGAGTTTCTGCGTCGGGTCACCAACGATGAGGCGCTTGTGGCGGCCCTCCGCCGCGACTACCGCACCGCCAACCTTCCGCCCAACGAGCGCGCCATGCTCGATTACGTCGCAAAATTAACCCTGAAGCCTGCGCAGGTACGGCGGGAGGATGTGGAGAGCCTGCGGGCGCACGGCTTTGACGATACCGCCATCCTCCAGATCAACCTCATCGCCTCCTGGTTCAACTATATCAACCGCGTTGCGGACGGCCTCGGCGTGGGGCGGGGAGATTAGGCAGCGGGCGCTTCGCAGCCGCACTCTGCAACAGGGCCAGAATGTCGCCGCTGATGTGCCAGTCGGCGGCGTGCTGCGCGGCATAGTCCCACAGGGCAGCATGAGAGGCCGCGCCGGGCATTGGGCGCAGAGGGTCAGCGCCGTGATCCAGGAGCAGCTTGACCTTTAGCGCCCTTTCTGCGGGCGGTTCCGCGATTTTATGGATGACGGCATACCAGAGCAGAGGCTCGCCGTCCTGAGCGTTGACGGCATCGGCGTCCGCCCCGGCATCGAGCAGCATCTGAAGCATCTGCGGCTTGGCGTCCAGCGCGTACCAGAGCAGGGGCAGATCGCCGACGCCAGGTTTCGGGTTGGGGTTTGCGCCGTGCTCAAGGAGGAGACGGACGACCTCGTATCTTTTCCGCTCCACGGCGGAATACAGCAAGGGAGCGTTCGGATAGATGGTGTCCGGACTTACTCCCGCCTCCAGCAGCGCCTGCATCACCTGCATGCCGGTCCCAGGAGGCTTATCCGGACGATCCAGTGCATTATAAGCGTCCTTAAGCGACCACTGGCCGGTCTGTGCATCCGGGACGCCGCCCGAATCGAGAACAAGCTTGACTAGCGTGGGGTTGAGATTGGAAACAGCAACCATGAGGGCGGGCTGGCCGTTAATCTTGCGGCTTGGTTTTGCGCCGCGCCGCGCGAGGACAAGGGCCGCATTCGTCAGGTCCAGGTAAATGGCGGTATCCAGCGGCGTTCTGCCGTCCTCGCGCACGTCCGGCCTCGCGCCCTTGTCCAGGAGAGCCTGGATAATCGCGACGGATGTCGCGTCCTCCTGAGCACTGTCAGAACTGCCAGCAGAGAACTTCTTGGAGAACCCCCCCACGTTTATCGCCAGAAACAGAACGGGAGTGTGGCTCTCCTTGTGGTGGTGGAAGAGGTCTTCCAGGCGTATCCAGAGAGGCACTTCGCCGGAGGCATCCGCATTGGGATCGGCTCCCTGGGCCAACAGAGCGCGGACGGCGACAGCATCGTCGCGCTCAATCGCTTGAATGAGCGCGTGATTAAGACGCTCCTGCCGGAAACTGCTCCAGGCAAGACTGAAGTACATCGCCAAAAGGGCCGCGCAGACGATCCAGAAGGGACGGCTCTTGAGTAGACCGGCAGAGGCTTTCATGCGCCCGCTCCTTCCGATTTGAGGCCCTTCGCTGTGTTCAAGTGAATAAGAGAAATCTCAGCGTTAACAGCAAAAGGCCAGCCGACAAGAAGAGGCTCAGGCAGGCACCTGCACAAGAAGTCGCTCTGTCCCGTCAGGTCCCGGAGATGGTCATTTCGGCGACCTGGAAGGTAGGGCTGACGATGGAGGAGTTAAAGATCAGGTCGGTGCCGATGCGCTCGATGCCCTGGAGAATGTTTGGCATGGTGCTGGCGATGGTTACCTCTTCGACCGGGAAGGCGAGCTGCCCGTCCTGGATCCAGAGGCCGGAGGCGCTGATGGAGAAGTCGCCCGTGACGGTGTTGGCGCCGCTGCCCATCATATCGGTGACGTAGAAGCCGTTGGGAATGGCAGCGACGATCTCTTCCGGCGTCAGGCCGCCCGCCATCAGGTAGAGGTTGAACGGCCCGATGCCCGGCACGCCGCTGTAGGAGCGGCGCGCGTTGGCGGTGGATTGGGCACCGTTGCCGACCTTGCGCGCCGTCGCCGTGTCGTACATGAACATTTTCAGGACGCCGTTCTCGATCAGGACGTTGCGGCGCGTGGGAAGCCCTTCCCCGTCGAACGGGGCCGATCCCGCTCCGCCGGCCAGCGTGCCATCGTCAATGAGCGTGACGGCCTCGGCGGCTATCTTCTCGCCTAATTTGTCCTTGAGGAACGACATCCCCTTGTAGACCGAGTCGCCGTTGACCGCCGCCATGACCGCGTACCAGAGCTGGGCGGCCACGCGCCGCTCAAAGACGACCGGGGCCGTCTGGGTCGGGACTTTGCGCGCTCCCAGCTTGCGCACAACGCGCATGGCCGCCCGGCGTCCGATCTCTTCGGCCTTTTCCAGTTCGGCGTAGGCGCGGCGGAACGACCACTCGTAATCCACCTGCTTCTTGCCCTGCTCCTCCGCAAGCGGCTGGCAGTAGAGCGAGCAGCCAGAGCTATGATAGGCGGCGACGATGCCGCGCGAGTTCGCCAGCACCGTATAGGTGGTGCCACTGCCGAAGCCCGCGCCCTCGCTGTTGGTGATGCGGCTGTCGGCGGCGAAGGCGGCGGCCTCGCATTGCTTTGCCAGCGCGATCTTCTCTTCGGTAGGCACGCTCTCTATGGTTGGGTCGTAGAGTTTGAGCTCCGGGCGGGCCTCGGGCGCGGCATCTTCCGGCAGTCCATTTTCGGGCCGCTGGTCGGCGGCGGCGGCCAGCGCGACGGTCGTGGCGATGAGCCGGTCCAGCGCGGCCTCATCGAAGTCGGAGGTGGAGGCAAAACCCAGCCGCTTGTCCACGAAGACGCGCAGCCCCAACCCCTTGCTGCCCGCCTGCGTCAGCGTCTCGATTTCCCCTTTACGTACCTGGACGTTGAACTCCGTGGAAACCTGCAAGTAGACATCGGCCTCGTCGGCGCCGGCCTTGCGCGCCCGCGCCGCCACATCGGCGGCTAGCTGCTCGTAGTCCATCGAATCCACCTCCAAGCGGCTTAGAGTCTACGAAACCCTTCTCCGCCCGGCCCTAAAGGACCGAGCTGTGGACGGCAAGCCCCCTGAAGGGGGCTACTCTCCCCTCTGGTAGCCCTTGAAAGGGACTAACAAACCTCGCGTAGCCCGCTTGAGCGGGCTTGCCGACTGCAAGGGTCGGGCCTACAACGGTTCGGCCCTCCGCCTTGCGACACAGCCCACTCGTTTACGGGTGGGCTGCCAAAAGGTATAGTGTACATTCTAGCCGAGCGCCTGCTTGAGCAGGCCCGGCAACCGGCTCCAATCCGTCATTACGGCGACGACGCCGGGAATGTCTTCCACATGGCGCTCCGGAGAGAGCTTGGCCTGAATGGCCTTCGCGCCGGTCTGCATGGCCCAGCGCAGCGCGTCCGGGTGGTCATCTATGACGACGGTTTCCTCCGGCTGGACGCCGACCTCGGCAAAGATGCGCTCATAGAACTCCGGACCTTCCTTAGCGCAGTCCACCAGATCGGGGCCGAACTTGCTCTCCGTGAAGCTCTCGACGCCCGCGCCCATCAGCGCGGCCAGCAGCCACTCCGACTCCTGGCCGGAGGCCATCTGCGTGCGATAGCCCTCCTCAAACAGGGTCATCAACGCCTCGTGCGCGCCGGAAAAGGCGGCATTGCAGCCGATGAGCGCGTTGAACTGGGTCTCGCGGGCCAGCTCTTTGGCGTTGGGCGGAACGGGCAGGCCCATGCGAGCAAACAACATCTCTGCCGCGCGCGTATGCACCGTTTCCAGCCAGGCACAATAGCCGCCGAGCGGATTCCCGGCAAACCGCGCCAGGTAGTCCTGCTCCAGCGCCTCCAGCATCTCGGTCGCCGCCTGCGCCCAGGTTTCCGCGTCGCCGCCATACTTCGGAGCCAGCAGCGCGCCCACCTCGCGCACGTATTGCAAGTTGAACTCGAACTGGTCGCTTAACGTGTTGTCGAAATCAATAAAGACGTACCTGTTGTCGGCCATGATACCTCCCCTCGCGCCTACATTGCCGGCCTTGCGGGATGCCGTTTACGCGCGGCGCCGGCCCTGTCTCTTTTATTGGCGCAGCCGGGCCAGAACTGGATACGCGCGGCGATCAGATCATCGGACGGGCGGGCAGGGCCGTGCCGCCGACGGTCATCTCGCTAATCAGGATCATGGGCATACCGACGCCCACCGGCACGCTCTGCCCATCCTTGCCGCAGGTGCCGACGCCGGGATCGAGCGACCAGTTGTTGCCGACCCGTGTCACTTTGGCCAGGTCATTGGGGCCGTTGCCGATGAGGGTAGCGTTCTTGACCGGGCGCCCGATCTTGCCGTTCTCGATCAGATAGGCCTCGGTGACGTTGAAGACGTAGTTGCCGTTGGAGATGTCCACCTGGCCGCCGCTGAAGCTCTTGGCATAGAGGCCGCGCGAGACCGATTGGATGATCTCGTCGGGGGTATATTCTCCGGGCTCCAGGAAGGTATTGGTCATGCGGGGCATGGGAATGCACTGGTAGTTCTCGCGGCGGCCGCTGCCGGTGCTGGCGGCGCGCATGAGCTTGGCGTTCAGGCGGTCGTGCATGTAGCCCTTGAGGACGCCCTTCTCGATGAGCACCTTGCGCTGGCCGATGGTTCCCTCGTCGTCAATATTAATGGAGCCGCGCTGGTTGGGAAGCGTGGCGTCGTCCACGACCGTACAGAGCTCGCTAGCGACCATCTCGCCGATGCGGTCGGAGTAGATGGAGGTCTTTTTGCGGTTGAAGTCGGCTTCCAGGCCGTGCCCGACCGCCTCGTGCAGCCAGACGCCGCCCCAGGCGTTATCAATGACGACCGGCATGGCGCCCGCCGGGGCCTCCTGCGCCCCAAGCTGGATAATAGCCTGCCGCGCCGCCTCTACCGCCAGGCACTCCGGCGTGTTGGCTTCGAAATACTCCATGCCGATGCGCCCGCCGCCGCCATGGAAGGCCATCTGCGCCTCGCCGCCCTCCACCGCTAGCACCATGACCGACAGGCGCAGCATCGTCTGATGGTCGGTGATGTAAAGCCCCTCGGAGTTGGCGACCAGCAAGTCTTTGGTGGCATCAATGAAGCCGACCTGCACCTGCCGCACGCGCCCGTCGAACTCGAAGGCGGCGGCGTTGGCGCGCTGGACGATCTGCACCTTCTCGCGCACGTCGGCGTCGGAGGGAGCGTGCCGGATCGGGTAGTAGTTCGGGCCGTGCTGGCGGGAGACGGGGACCGGCGCAGTGGTCTTGCCGCCCTCGGCGATGTAGGCGGCGACGCGGGCGGCCTCCAGCAGCTTTTCGGGAGAGAGGTCATCGCTGTAGGCGTAGCCCTGCCGCTCGCCATGAATAACGCGCACGCCCACGCCCAGCGATTGCCGGACCTCCGCGCTCTTGATTTTATTCTCTTCCAGGGGAATGCGCGTGCTTTCGGCGCGCTCGCCATAGACTTCCGCGAAGTCGCCGCCGCGCGAGAGGGCTTCGGCCAGCAGGCGGTTGGCCAGATTCTCGTCCAGGTATTCCGTCAGGACGTTGCTGCGCTGGGAAGTGGAAGCGGGCCTGGGTTTGCGGGATGCTTGCTGCGACCTCATAATACCGTGACCTCCTTGCGCTCGTGTCGTCAAATCTCTCAGGGCCGTTGCGGACATTATAACATTCCCTCTACGCAGAACGCAACGAAAAGTGGCCCCTCCGGGCTTTTTGTGATGTGAGGGCAGGCCGCGATGCCATCCAGCCACAGCAGCCAGGCGAGCGCATAGGACAGCAGCACAAACAGAAGGCAAAAAAAAGCGCGCTCTCCCGGCCTTCAGGCGTGAGAAGTGCGCGCTTCAGATTGCCTCCCGATAGATGGGGCCTTTGGTTTGAGGGATAGCCCTCGGAAGCCTGCTCGGTACTGCTTCCAAGGGCTGCAATCTGTGGTTATTGCAGGGCCACCAACACAGGGATCAGCCCCCGACCCGAACCCAGCGAGCTAAGCGCCTTCCCCAACACCGCACCGAACGCTTGCACTGGGTCCGCTGCCTTCATCGCGAAGCCTGGCTCTGATGAGCTTGTCAGCAGGTCCCCTATCTCAATGGCTCCCTGGTCGGCGTCCACCTTGCAGAAAACTCGCCCCACCAGAGCCACAGGCAGCCGGTTGGTCTGCTGGCCCGCTCGCCTTCCCAGGATGATGCCCGGACGGTAGTCTCCGGCTCCGGAGACCACGCCAGCGACGCGTTTGTCATAAGCCCGGTGGCTGACATGGAGCTTGGCATCCTCGCCAATGACCAGAACGGTGCCGGGTTCGACGGCTTCTGCCTCTTCGACCTCGAAGTCCTCCGCGCAATCGGGGTTCGGCGTGAACAACACGGCAGTTATTTCGCCGGTTTCCCCATCAAGACGGATTTTGGACGTCGAAGTTGTATGGTTGAGCGCAGAAGAAGGGTACAGGTACAGGCGCCCGGGGGCGCCAAAGCCGCCCACATGTATGTGGGCCCCAGAGGGGAGACCGCCCATTCCTATCCCGGGATCGTCGGCCAGCATTACGATTCGGTTGACTGACTTAAACAACCATCCCGAATGTCCCTCACTTTCCTGCTCCTCAATAGCAGCACGGAGGTAGATTTCGCCGCTTTTGGAATCCGGGTCCGGGATGGCCTCTTTTATTGGGTGCTGACTCGGGTGAATGCCTCCGCCAATCGTCAATCTGGCTTTGTCGCCATCGAGATGGAAGGAAGCCATGTCCGGGTCCGCTCGGTCATCTCCCTTTCGGTAACTTGACCCCCCGACCCCGTTGGGAAACACCATGATATCGCCATCGGCATCGTTTCCTCCGATCCACATGTTGGCCCCGCCGGCGTCGAGGTGAATACGCTGATAGCCCTCGCCCTCGTAGGAGTTCAGCAAGATATCGCCATCTTCACCGTGTCCACCCATCGACAGGTTGGCCGCGCCGGCGTCGAGATGAATACGCTCATGGCCCTTGCCGTCGTTCAGTACCAAATCCCCGTCCTGTCCCTCGCCAGAAGTCACCTTACCGGAATCATCCCTCCGGGCGCCTGCAATTATGTCGCCATGGACGCCATCGAGTAGAATGGCATCCATCTTGCCGCTATCTACCTGGAACCATAGCACGATGTCGGACACGGTTATGTAGTCATGATCCTGCGCGTTCATTGAAAACTCGAGCTGGTTCGCGGGCGGGCTCGAGTCTTGGTCGAGTGATATGTTAACATCTTTCAGCTTGAATACCTCGTGCATGGACCTAAACGGGTGGTCATCTCCGTTGAATGTTAAGTAGGGAGGCGTACTAATTGGCTTCCCGTTGATCTTCACGTTCAATGTTACATCATCGGCGTCCATTTCACGCAAGACAAAGTACAGAACGGCGTAGGAATTCAGGTCTATGTTCAGCGGAACCTTAAAACGCCACTGCCCACCTAAGCCGCCTATCTGACTGGGTGCGTCCGTGATGACTATGTAATCCGCAACCTTGTTAGTGGCCATCTTCTTCTCCTTTTCGATGGAACGGCCTTTGCGGACTTTCGCCCGCATCTGCTGCCTGGCCTCATGGGTATGGGTACGTCAGGTTCAGTTCGCGCTCTGCTTCAGGATAGAGGCATCTCCTGGGCACGCCTGCATCGCTGCGGCGCGAAACGCTGACCTGGCAGGTGAGAGCAGCAGAGCAATACCGCGCGCAGGAGATAGAAATCTGCCGGAAAGCCAATCATAACTCGTGAGAGGCCACCCTCGGAAGCAGTACGGAGCAGGCTTCCGAGGGCGGCCATCCAAGATTAATGGAGAGCCACCATTACAGGGATCAACCCACGACCCGAACCCAGCGAGCTAAGGGCCTTCCCCAACACCGCACCGAACGCTTGCACTGGGTCCGAGGCTTTCATCGCGTAGCCTGGCTCTGATGAGCTTGTCAGCAGGTCCCCTATCTCAATGGCTCCCTGGTCGGCATCCACCTTGCAGAAAACCCGCCCCACCAGAGCCACAGGAAGCCGATTGGTCTGCTGGCCCGCTCGCCGTCCCAGAACGATGCCCGGACGGTAGTCTCCGGCTCCAGAGACCACGCCAGCGACGCGTTTGTCATAAGCCCGGTGGCTGACGTGGAGCTTGGCATCCTCGCCAATGACCAGGACGGTGCCAGGCTCAACGGCCTCTCCCTCTTCGACCTCGAAGTCCTCCGCGCAATCGCAGTTCGCGCAGTCGATCTCGCCGGTTTCCCCGTTAAGACGGATTGTGGGCGAACCATAGTCGCTGGCCGAAGAAGGGTACAGCCACATCTGCCCGTTGGCACCATGGCCACCCACAAGTACGTGGGCCCCGCGGCCGGTTGGCGCATCTGCGTCGGGAACGTCGGCAAACATTACGATTCGGTTGACTGTCTTAACTTCCCATTCCTGAATTCCCTCTTTCTGCTCCTTAAGGGCACCACGGATCACGAGTTTTCCGCTTTTGGAATTCGGAATTACCACTTCTTCCACGTGAGAACCCACGGATTCACCACTGCCAATCGTCAATCTGGCGTTGTGTCCATCGAGATGAAATGAGGCCTCATCCGGCTCCCATTTTTTGCTCGGTGCTTTGGTTACATGGCTGGGATACACCATGATATCGCCTTCTGCTAAGTTTCCCCCGATCCACAGGTTAGCCTGGCCGGCTTCGAGGCGAATACGCTGCTCACCCTGGTCGTTGTTCAGGTACAAATCCCCGAACTTTCCCTGGCCAAATAACGTTTCTGTCTCGCCAGTCGACGTGTGGTAAACCTCCAACCGGGCGCCCGCGAAGATGTTGCCGTTAGTGCCATCGAGTAGGATGGCAGGCATCTTGCCGCTGTCCACCTGGAACCACAGCACAATGTCGGACACGGTTAAGTATTCATCATCCTGCGCATTCATTTCAAACTTGAGCGTGTTCGCGTACTGGTCCTGGTCGAGGTTTATGTTGACGTCTTTCGGCTTGAATACCTCATGCATTGTTCTATACGGGTGGTCATCTCCGTTGAACGTTAAGTAAGGAGGCGCACTAATTTTCTTACCGTTGATGGTTACGTTCAATGTTAGGTCATCAGCGTTAATGTCGCGCAAGACAAAGTACAGAACGGCTTTGGAATCCAGGTCAATGTTCGGCGGAACCGTGAAATTCCACATTCCACCGAAGCCACCTAGCTGACTGGGTGCGTCTGTGATGACAATGTAATCCGCAACCTTGTTGGTAGACATATTCGTCTCCTTTCGACGGAACCGTTACAGCGGACTCTCGCCCGCATATGCCACCGAGCCTCTTGGGTAAGGGTACGTCAGGTCCAGTTCGCGCTCTGCTTCAGGATAGAGGCATCTCCCTGGAACGTCTGGATCGCTACAGCGCGAAACTGTGCCTCAAACGGTGATAGCAGCAGAGCACTACCGCGCAGGCGATAGAACGCTGCCGAACAGCCAGTCATAACCCGCTGGCGGGGCGGTATGATGGGTCGTCAGTAGAGGAGGCCGCCCGTAAGACCTACGTGCCGCCTTGCTGTTCATCCCTCCCCATCCATCAGCCGGTTACGGCGATGGGGCGTGACCGCAGGGCTGCGCCTCCCCGTTGGCGAGATGGAGTTGAAAACCTATCTACCCTACTCCAACTTCTATTGGGATGGAGACAGGTTGTACTGTGGATTGAGGCCGAAGTCTTCAACAGGACTGCAGGCTTGATAGCCCGGCTGAACGCTCGCTATCCCATTGCTGCACAGCAGAGAGAATTGGCAGAGACGTGTTCACGTCTAATACTGCCGACTTACTCCCATAAGCCGCTCAGCGCACCGGCCCGGTTGAGGAATCGGAAATCCTTGATGACAACGGCTCCAAGCGATCTTTCAGGAACCTTCGAGATTGAGAGAGTCGGTAAAGCTGACAGTAGGCGGTAGAGCGCGGGTGGGTCGCGTAGCAGCAGGTCGCTGGCAAACGAGTTGGTGAAGCATACGATAGGCAACAGGAAGCAGGCACAACAGCTTGCCATTTTATGGATTGCAAGAAGCGTGCCAAATAACTACATTAGAGGCGGAATTTTCAGAAAGCTGAGGGCGAAATGAAGAATAAGTCCATATAAGGTTCGTATAAAACCCGACGGCTGCTCCTTAGCTGTCGGGTTTTATACTAGCAACTCTATGCGAGAGGTAAGAAATGGAATTGACACACGCCCAGAAGCAGGCGTTCTATGATCAGGGATACGTGCAGGTGCCCGGCGTCGTGCCGCGCGTCATGGTGGATGCGGCGCTCAAAGCCATCAACCACTCGGTAGGCGAGGGCATCCCGACGGACCAGGTCGTGACGATGCGCTCGCGCTCCTACTGCACCGAACTGCAACGGGAGCCGGTTATCACCGACCTGCTCAACAAAACGCCCGCCTGGTCGCTGGCCGAATCGCTTATCGGCCCCGGCAAAATCCGTCCGGTCGACAGCGGCCAGATCGCGCTCCGCTTTCCGGGCACGCAAGACCCGCCCAATAGACCCCGCGCCCACCTGGACGGGATGCACTCGCCCCACAACGGCGTCCCCGAAGGCACCATCCAGAACTTCACCATGCTCGTCGGTGTGCTTTTGAGCGATCTCCATCAGCCCTACTCCGGCAATTTCACCGTCTGGCCGGGCACGCACCACTGCTACGAGCGCTACTTCCAGGAGCACACGCCCCAATCCCTGCTCGACGGTATGCCGCCCATCGAAATGCCGGAGCCGGTGCAGATTCAGGGCAAGGCGGGCGATGTGGTCCTGGTACACTACGAGCTGGCCCACTCCGCCGCGCCCAACGTCTCGCCTCACGTCCGCTACGCCATCTTCTTCCGCCTGACCCACGTCGATCACGAAGAGCATAAGTGGGAAGCCATGACCGACATCTGGCTAGAGTACGAAGGCATGCGCGCCTGGTCTAATCCGGCGGAGGATCTTGCTGCCACGAGACCGGGCGGATAGTTCTCAGCAGGTCGTTATGCTTCTCTTCCAGTTCGCGCACCAGCCGCTTGATGCGCGAGAGCGACTGGCGGTCTAGCTTCGCGTACATGTAGCGGCAGATGTAGGCGGTGCAGCCGAACGGGCGCAGATCGGGCGGGAAGGTGCAGCCGTGTTCGCCTAGAAACTCGCAGGGCTGCCCGCAGGCGTGCACAGTGTCGGCCTCTGCCGACTCGGGCGGCTTGCCGAGCGCCTCCGCCATGCGGCCTGCCACCTCCGCGACTATGTCCGGGGCCGAGTCGGGTTCGGCGGCGCCGGGAGGCGCAGCGATCAGCGCTTTCCATCCCGTCGCCTCCGCCAGCAGAATATCCGTCGGCAGGATGCGCGCCGGACGCACGCAGCAAGGCGTGGGGCAGGTTGGACAGTTCTCGCGCGTAAATGCTTCAAAGTGGCGGCGGAGCTCGCGTTGTGTCCGTCGGTAAGCCTCAAGCGGATTCTGCATGGCGGCTGTTCCCTTCCTCCGAGGAGAAGCGATTGGCAGCAGTGAGACGGATCGGCCCTATCCGGCGGCGATGCGCCCACGCGCTGCCATAACTTTACCCCAAGAGTCGCGCCGCCATAACAAAAAGGGGGCAGATACGTTGTATCTGCCCACCGGAACTATCGCGTCTGCCTGACGCACCTTCTCGCCGGATGGCTCGCAACCTACTGCGGCGTATTCTCCTGGCGGTTGCGCATACGCTCCTCCCGCATGCGCTGCCTCCTCATGCGCGCCTCAGCCGCCGATCCAGGCTCCATGCGGGATTGAGTATAGTCCGCCCAGTGATTGAGATCCAGGCTGCCCGGCGAAGCCATCGGATACTGCACCGGCATAGGATCGATCTGGTTCCTGTCCTCGTAATCCGATGGCATATCGGACATTACCCGCTCATCTTGCATACGCTGCCTCTCCCTGCGGGCCTCTTCCGCCGAGCCGGGCGCTAGCCGGGACTGAGTGTAGTCGGCCCAATGGTTGAGATCCAGGCTACCCGGCGAAGCCATCGGATACTGCACCGGCATGGGAGCAACTCGCGTTCGATCCTGATAGTCGGACATACGCTGCTCGCTCTCCCTCTCCCTGGCCTGCTCATCCTGCATGCGCTGCCTCTCCCTGCGGGCCTCTTCCGCCGATCCAGGCTCCATGCGGGACTGAGTGTAGTCGGCCCAGTGATTGAGATCCAGGCTGCCCGGCGAAGCCATCGGATATTGCACCGGCATGGGATCGATTTGGGTCGCTTTACGCTCCATTGTGCCGTTGTCCGTGTTATCCTGAGCGGAAGCCGGGAGGGCGCTCACACCGCCCGCCAGGACAAGTCCCAGGAACACCGCAAGAGTACTTTTGCCTGCAAACGTGTGCATGGTTCTTCCTCCGTGGGGGATAGCCATAGCCGCCATCCTTAGTCTCCTACCACGCTCACCCCTGGCCGCCAATTCGAGACTGCGGACGGGCAGTGGCCTCTTCGACAATAGAAACGATGAAAGCGAGCGTTTTGTTCACCGAATTTACCGGGAGGCGTGGACCTGTCTCAAGAGAAAACAGACCGCTGCCCGTTGGGCCTCCCCACAGGAAAGCGCCGGTTCTGCTGGGAATAAATCCTGACAGAACCGGCGCCGGGTACGAAACAAGCGCCAACGCGCGGCGATCAGGGAAACGCACGTAACAGCCAGCTGTCGGGTAGGAACGGAGCGCAACCTGGTGAAAGCGCCATCAGGCCGCGCTCCTATGGGCCGTCAAGCATCCGCGTTGTGTCTGCCCCTAGAGACATCACTGCATCAGGGGCTGGTCTGGGTACCGGTTCCCCCCGAAGTGCCGGTTGCGCCCGGGGCGCTAGGAGCGGTACCCGGAGTACCGGGAGTGGTGCCCAACGCCGAGAAGGGCACGGTCTTTTGCGAGACGAGCGACAGGTCGGAAGTCCGCAGCTGGTAGAGCGTATCGCCCTGCAGGACATAGACGTAATCGCCGCTAACGGTAATGGCGGCCCCTCCAAACATTCGGGGGCCCATCCCTATCGTGCCGGGAGCGAATTGCCCACGCCGGTTTCTCTGGCCCCGGCGATAGAAGCGATTATCGGTGCTGTTCGACTGGCTGCCGTTGACGTTCGATTGATTGGCACCCGTAGTCGCTTGGTTGCCGTTGGTGTTCGGGTTATTCGGCGCGGCGGGATTAGCCTGATTCTGATTCTCTCCGGTCGCATTGCCGGTTGCACCCGTTGACGGGGTGGTCGCACCGGTTCCCGGCGTGACGTTGCCGGTCGCACCGGTCGTCCCCGTCGCCCCGGACGTTCCGGGGAAGGGCAGGGTCGTCTGGGCGGCCACGGACATATCGGCGGTCCGCAGTTGGTAGAGCGTGCCGCCCCGCAGGATGTAGATGAAGTCACCGCCGGCGGCCATGGCCGTCGGACCGAACATCGGGCCGACCATCATGCCCGGCTGCATGGGCGTGCCCTGGGCGCCGTAGTAGTCCGATTCATATTCCGACTCGGCGGTGCGCCGGTAGAACCTGGGTTGGTTCGGGTTCATCTGGCCGCTCATCAGGCTGGCCATCCGTTCCCGGCGGCGGCGGTACTGCTCATCCTCCATCCGCCTCACATAGTAGTGGACGTCGTCGACCGAGCCAGGTCGTAGCTCCGATTGGGTTAAGTCCTTCCAGTGCTGGACCTGCAGGCCGCCGGGAGCTGCGAACGGATAGTTCAGAGGGGCCGGATACGGTACGGTCCCCAGATCTGGGTCGTAGTCCTTCATGATCGCGGCTTCCAGCGAGTCGGCCGGCGGCGGTGTGACATCCGGCATCGGCGCATTCTGAGCAAACACCGGCGTGGCCCCAACCCAGCCCGCCAGAGTGCAGCCGAGCAGGAAGGGCAAAGCCCGTCTGGTTGGCGATCCCTCAGTACGCATCGTTCTCTCTCCTTGTGGATGTTTGTGGAGACGCTATCGCGTGCGTTTCCCTGAACTAGCGGATAGTGCCCGAGCCGCAGTGTGGAGTGGATGCGTCTGCGCTCATGACCTATGAGAGGACGGATCAAGCGCGGATTTTGTTGACTTTTTTTTGGCGGTTTTATCCCTGGGTAATCCCTCCCAACGGTGTGGACGTATCTCCTCAGCAGCAGGCTGCGTGAGATTGATCCACACGGCTGGGAGTGTCTACCTATCCCTGGGGGAACGCCAAAATCCAACCATTCCGACCCCTTCCAACGGAAGCGCCGGAATGGTTGGAAAGCGAGCGGTGGAGGCAAACAGGGGGCGCCTATTTCGTGACCGGCTCAACCTGGCCGCTGGCCAGAGCGCGATAGATCGTCTCGGCGACGACGACGTTGGCTCGGCCCGTCTCCCCGGTGAAGAAGGGAGGCGTATCGTCCTGGCACCAGTCGAAGAAGGAGGTCAGCTCCCAGTCGTAGGGATTGGGGCGGTCGGCGAGGTCCTGGAGGGTGATAACGGTCGGCTCGGCGGCCTGGAACGACCGATAACGCAGCTCGCCTCCAAACCCGCCGTGCAGCAGATTGCCCTGCGTACACTGGATATGCACGCGGTACTCGCCCACCGGAGAGGAGTTGCTGCTGTGGAGCATGCCGATGCCCCCGTTCTTGAAGTTTAGCTGCACCAGCAGGGCGTCGTCGAAGTCGGCCCAGCCGTTGAGGTTGCGGCCCCGCGCATAGACGCTCTCGACCTCGCCCATCAGGAAGAGCATGTAATCCAATTCGTGCGAGTTGACTTCCAGCAGCAGCCCACCCGACTCGACCAAACTGGCCCGCCAACCTGCCGCGTGGTGCCGGGCTTGCCCGGCCCGCGTGATGGAAAGGACCTGCGGCGTGCCCAACTCCCCCGATGCGATGACCTCGTAGGACTTCCAGAACAGCGGGAACAGCCGCAGCACCTGCCCCACGAACAGCTTCACCCCATGCTCCCGGCATGCCGCGATCATCTCATCGCAGAGCTGCACAGTCGTACAGAGCGGCTTTTCGCAGTAGATGGGCTTGCCTGCCGGAGCCAGCGCCAGCACGTTGTCATGGTGATAGAGCGGCGGCGAGCCGACCAGAAAGGCATCTATGTCCGCGCGCTTTGCCAGCGCGTGGATATCCGACTCCGGCTCGGCATCAAACTCGGCGCAACGTCGGGCCAGCACCTCCGGGTCAATATCGTGAATGGCGGCGATGCGCGCCCGTCCCAGCTTCACGCTGCGCCGCGCCAGATCGCTGGCCATGTTGCCGCACCCGACCACCGCCAGATTCAACATCGCTTGCCTCCTATTTCAGAATCCACAGATTACACAGATTAACACCGATTAAAAGCAAAAGACAAGATTTTAGACAGGATTTTCAGGATTGCACAAAGGTAGACAAGCCGGGCTTATCCTTGTAGTTGAAATCCAGTTAATCCCGTTAATCCTGTCCGAATCGGTTTTTGTGGCGGTAGCGACAGGCATAGGCTTCGGCGAACTGCTCCGACTCTACCGTGTTGGGATGATAAGGAAGCCCACGCTCTCTGCGCTGGAGGTGGTAGACATGGTGCCCGACTTCATGGAGCAGCACATGCTCCAGGATGAAGCGGCGCAGGTTGTCTGCTGACCACGCGCAGGTATAGCGGCTGCCGTGCCTTTCGACGGTCATGCCGAACTGCAACTCCATCGCCATGCCCTGCTCAATATCCGACCGCCTGGTGTGTGGCGGTAATCTGTATCGCAGCCCCTCAGGATAGGAATAGATATAGATAGTCGGCTTCTCAGAGAAGAAGTAGCGAGCACTGGCCCGGCAATCTTTGCGCGTGGACGGAGCGAGGCCCACTGCCCATAGTCCAGACAGATCCGAGGCTGGCAGGCGGGCAAGATGCTCCGCCAGGTCAGCGGCAGTACATGGATAGACCCACCCAGGCGGGCAGGGTCTCTCGAATAGGTGAATCGTCCGCTCGGTCACGTACCTGCCTTAACACGATTAAATCCCCAGGACGTTGAAGGTGTGCTCCAGGTTGTGCAGGTGATATCGCAGATCAAAGGCGTGCCGGACCTGTTCGGGCGTGAGCCGCTCCCGAACGACCGGGTCCGCCTCGATGGCCGTGCGGAAGTCCTCCCCGGCCCAGGCTTTGGCGGCATTGCGCTGGGCGACCGTGTAGGCTTCCTCGCGGGAAAGCCCAGCGGCGATCAGCGCCAGCATGATCTGCTCGGAGAAGACCAGCCCGCCCATCTGCTCCAGGTTGCGCCGCATATTCTCCGGGTAGACGATCAGCGTAGCCAGGATGTCGGTAAATTTCGCCAGCATCCAGTCGACCAGCGTCGTTGTATCCGGCAGGACGATGCGCTCCACGCTGCTGTTAGTCAGGTCCCGCTCGTGCCAGGTCGCCATGCTCTCCAGCATCGGGATCAGGTTGCCGCGCGCCACGCGCGCCAGGCCCGTTATCGTCTCGCAGTTCCAGGGATTGCGCTTGTGGGGCATGGCGGAGGAGCCTTTCTGGCCTTCCGCAAAATACTCCTGCACCTCGCGTATCTCCGTGCGCGCCAGGTTCCGTATCTCGGTGGCGAAGCGTTCCAGCGAGGCGGCCAGGATGGCGAGCGCGGCCATAAGCTGCGCATGGCGGTCGCGGGCAATAATCTGGGTGGAGATAGGCGCGACGCCCAGGCCCAGCTTCTCGCAGACATACCTCTCGACCTCCGGGCCGATGTTGGCGTGCGTGCCGACAGCGCCGGAGATTTTGCCCACGCTGACGGCGGCCCGCGCCTGCTGGAGCCGCTCGATGTTATGGTTCATTTCGTCCAGCCAGGTCGCTAGCTTGAACCCGAACGTGATAGGCTCCGCGTGGATGCCGTGCGTGCGCCCGATCATGACGGTGTGCTTGTGCTCGCGGGCGCGGTGGCGAATCACTTCGGTAAGCTGCTCGCAGCGGTTCAGGATAATATCGGTCGCATCCCGCAGCAGCAGGCCCAGCGCCGTATCTACAATATCGTACGAGGTGACGCCGTAGTGGACGTAGCGGCCCTCCTCACCCAGATTCTCCGCCACGTTCTTGACGAAGGCCATGACGTCATGCCGGGTCTCCTTCTCCAACTCGGCCATGCGCGCCAGGTCGAACCGCGCCCCGGCGCGGATTCGGGCGGTCGTCCCGGCAGGAATGCGGCCAAAGTGCTCCAGCCCCTCGCAGACGGCGATCTCCACATCCAGCCACTTCTGCGTTTTGTTTTGTGGGCTCCAGAGCGCGCGCATCTCGCGCGTCGTATACCGGTCTATCATACGAACTCCCTCAAAACCAAAAACCTCAACAGGATGAACAGGATTAGACAGGATTAAACAGGATTTCCAAAACCTACCCAATCCCTGCTTCTTGGTCTATAACCCATACAAGCCCTGCTTGTTTCTCTGTCTCTAGCTTTAATCCTGTAAATCCTGCAAAATCCTGTTCATCCTGTTGGAAAGCTTTTCTAGCGCAGGACGCGCCCCGCCCGCATGCCGTTGGGCAAGCCGTTTTCGAGGACGAGTCGCCCATTGACCAGCACCGCCTCGATGCCGGCGGCGAACCGATGCGGATGGTCGAAGGTCGCGCAATCGAGAACGTGGGCCGGGTCGTAGAGGGTAATATCGGCGTAGTAGCCGGGCGCGATTCGGCCTCTGTCGGCCAGGCCGAGGCGGGCGGCGGGCAGCGCGGTCATCTTGTAGACGGCCTCCGCCTCGGTCAGCACGCCGCGCTCGCGCACGTAGCGGCCCAGGACGCGCGGGAACGTGCCGTAGGCGCGCGGGTGGATTTTGTCTTCGCTGGCCGGTCCGCCGGGATGCGTGCCTGCGCCGTCCGAGCCGATGGCGGTCCAGGGATAGCGCATCACCTCGACGATATCCTCTTCGCCGATGGCAAAGTTCACGGCGCTGACGTAGCCGCCGGTCTCCGCGAGCAGATCCAGCACATATTCGATGGGGTTGCGGCCCGCCTCTATCGCCAGCGCCGCAATGGTGCGCCCCTGAATTTCAGGCTTGCCCCGAGAGACGCCGATCTGGATGTTATGCCAGGGCGACGCCTCCGAAAGGTCGTCCCAGTCCGGGTGGGCGGCGCGAATCTCGGCCAGGATGACGGCGCGCTGCGCCGGGTCCAACAGGCGGGCGACCGTCTCCTCGGTGGTGCCGCTCAAGACCCAGCGCGGCAGGGTCTGTATGCCCAGGCCGGTCATAAAGGCCGTATACGGATACTGATCCAGCTGCACGTCCAGGCCGCGCGCCCGCGCCGCCTCCACCATGCCTAACGTGGTCTTTACCTTGCCCCAGTTGGCGCGGCCCTCGGCCTTGTGGTGAGAAAGCTGGAGCGGTACGCCGGCGCGCTCGGCGATTCGGATGGCCTCCTCTACCGCCTCGATCAGCCCATCGCCCTCGCTGCGCAGATGTGTGGCGTAGATGCCGCCGTGCACTGCGACGACCTTGCACAGCTCCGCCAATTCGTCCTCGCTGGCATAGGAGGAGGGCGGATATTCCAGGCCGGAGGAGAGGCCCCAGGCGCCCGCCATTAGCGCCGCCTCCAGCTCATGCTGCATGGCCGCCATGTCGGCCCGGTCGGGAGCGCGCTCCTGCATCCCCATCACGCGCTTGCGCAGCGTGCCGTGGCCCGCGAGCGGCAGGTAGTTGTTGGCGACGCCGTTGCTTTCAATCAGGCGCAGGTGCTCGTCGAAGGTAGCCCAGGTGATGCGCGCGCCGTGCGGGGCCAGCCAGCGCTTCTCGAAGGCAAAGACATCGGCGCCGGTGGCAAAGCCCAGGGAGAGGCCGCAGTTGCCGGTGACCTGCGTGGTGACGCCCATCGCCACAGAGCTGGCCTGGCCGGGATCGTAGGTGACGGAGATATCGGAGTGAGTATGAATATCAATGAAGCCCGGAGCCACGCGCAGCCCCGCCGCCTCCAGAACGCGCCCGGCCTTCGCCTGCGATAGATCGCCCACCGCCGCGATGCGCTCTCCAACGATGCCGACGTCGGCGCGGTACGCCTCCGCGCCCGTCCCATCCAGGACGGTGCCGCCGCGAATGAGCATATCGAATATGGGCTGCTGTATCTGCTCTGCCGTCACCGTGCGTCCTCGCGCTTTTCGCTCCTAACTCTTCTACCGCCGTATTATAGCCCTTCGTTCCGCGCCCCGTCAAGCCGCGCCGCCGCACGCAACCTCCGCCCCGCCAGGTGCGCCCGTATGCCTCGGAAAGCGCAGGATTTCTGTCGGCGGGCAGGGAATGCTCTCTCCAGACCAGCATAAATCAGGAGGTTCCGAGGATGGGCGATTTGGGCATCGCGGACGTGTGGGCGGTAAATGATGGCGAAAAGGTCAAACGGGACGACCTTGCCAATCCCAACCGCGCGCAGAACTCCGTCTGGGACGGGCAGAAGGTCTCGCTTTTTGGCGCGCGCAACGAGATATTGGGCTTCCAGGTTATCGTGCAGGCCGGGCCGAACGGGGCAAAGGAGGTGGATGTCCGCCTGGAGGAGCTGGTTCATCGAGAGAGCGGCACGCGGCTAGTGTTCCGCCCCGAAACCGACGATCCCACCGACACCCGCGACCGCCAGATCGAGCGGTTCACGCAGCACTACCTGCATATCGCCAAACCGTCGCCGCCCGGTTGGTTCTATAACCGGGACGCCGCTCCGCCCGATCCGACCGGCTGGATTCCCGACCCGCTCGTGCCCTGCAATGCGAAGCGAGGTCAGGGCGGTGCGCCCTTTGACATCGGCCCTAACCAGAACCAGGGCGTTTGGTTCGACATCGCCATTCCCAAAGAGAATATGCCTGCCGGCATATACGAGGGGACGATTCGGATAAGCGAGGGCGGCCAGGTGGCCAAGGAGATACCCGTCTCGCTGCGCGTCTTCGACTTCGTCCTGCCGGACGAGACGCACTTTGACGCCATGATCTATTTCGACGAGGCGCAGGTGGCGACCCGGCACGGCACGCCGGACAGGGCGTTGGTCGCGCGCTACCACCGCTTTGCGCATCGGCATCGGGTAGAGTTCACGCATACTTATCGACCGAACACCGGCCAGGAACAGTGTGACCGAATTACGGGCGAAGCCTTCACCCCTGGACGCGGCTACGTTGGGCCGGGTGAGGGCGTGGGCTACTCTATTCTTCCGGCGAGCTTCTACGGCATGGGGCCGGAGTGGAGCGAAGACAGGGCGCACGCGACGGCGGACGCCTTTATGACCTGGCTGAACGGCATCAAGCCCAACGCCATCACCTTCCTCTACATCACCGACGAGCCGCCGCCCGACCGCCTGCCCTGGATTCGCTCTATCGGCCAGCTGCATCACGCCAACCCCGGCCCCGGCAGAAATCTTCCCATGTTCATCACGCACGCCCCACATCCCGAACTGGAGGGCGCCATAGACATCTGGTGTACGGTGACCAACCAGTACGACATCGCGCGGGCGAAAGCGGAGAAGGCGAAAGGGCGGCGCTGGTGGGTCTACAATGGGCATCGCCCGGCGGCGGGAACCGGGCTGACGGAGGCGCCGGCGGTGGATTTACGGGTGACGCCCTGGGCCTGCTGGAAGTACGGCGTGGAGCTCTGGTTCTACTGGTTCGCCAACCACTGGCGGCATAATTCGCAGGCCCCGCGCGGAGAGCAGAACGTCTGGGTGGACCCGGTCACCTTCGGCCACGATGGCGAGTATAACGGCGATGGCGTGCTCATCTACGCGGGCCAGGACGCGGTCTTTCCCGACCAGGACCGGGGCATCGCCGGTCCAATCGCCTCCATCCGGCTCAAGAACATCCGTCGCGGGATACAGGACTACGAATACCTCTGGCTGGCGGAACAGAACGAACTGCAAGCCGAGGCGCGCGTCGTCGCGGATGCCTGCGTGCCTGCGGCGTTCTCGGAGGCCAAAGGAGACGTGGCGTGGAGTCAGCGGGGCAGCGATTGGGACGCGCAGCGCCTCAAGCTGGCGGAGCAGTTAGAGCAGAGACTGAATGCCGTGAAGCCATAAAGAGCCGGGTATGTTCTATGTCTGGCTCGATTCATAGCTCCGTTTTCGTCAGGCGGCTATCGCCGGGAGCCGGATGGCTGCCCTCGGTCACGGTAAGGCTCTGGTTGGCGCGCACGGTATTCAGGCGATCTATCGCGCCGCTGGGCCACCGGATTTCCACGACATCGGCAACGTCCGCACTGCCCAGGCCGAAATGGAGCCAGGGGGTGCTGCCGGAAAGATAGCTCGACCCGCTGCGCCGCTGATCGCGCAGGGTGCGGCCTCCAACGCGCACGCGCACCTCCGCGCCGATGCCGTCCCGGTTGCTTTTTACGCCGACCAGCCGGATTTCGAGCCAGCCGTTGCGGCTGCCGCCCTCGTTGCGCAGGAGTCGGGCCGGGCCGTTGTTGCTGGTGACCAGAATATCCAGGTGGCCGTCGTTGTCGTAATCGCCGTAGGCCGCGCCCCGTCCCACCATCGGCTCTTGTAGCGGCCCACCCATCTGCCTGCCGACCTCCTGGAACGTCCCGTCGCCGCGATTATGGAACAGAAGCGGCGGCTGCGCGTAGGTCTGTCCCGGCTCGTAGCGGGCGACGTCCGGCTGAATATGGCCGTTAGTCACGAAGGCATCCTGCCAGCCGTCGTTGTCGTAATCGAAGAAAAAGAGGCCGAAGCCGAGCGGCTGCAAGCTCACCTCGCCCATGCCGACCTCAAACGCCCGGTCGGAGAACGAGAACGGCGCCTGCCACTGAGTAAAGTAGGAGTTCGGCTCGCGGGCGAAATTGCTGACGAGGATCGCGCACTTGCCGTCGTTGCGGGTATCGGCGACATCTATGCCCATGCCCGAACGGGCCGTGCCGTCGCTGCCGTAGGCGACGCCGGCCTCCTCGCCGACCTCCTGAAACGTGCCGTTGCGCCTGTTGCGGAAGAGATAGTTCGGGGTCAGGTCGTTGGCGACCATAATATCGGGATAGCCGTCCCCGTCGAAGTCCCAGACCGCCACGCCGAGCGATTTGCCGCGCGTGTTGTAGAGGCCCGCCTCGCGCGTCACATCCCGAAACCGCCCGTTCCCCAGGTTATGATAGAGGCGGCAGCTTTCGGCGCTGTAGACGAGCGGGCCACAGTAGATCCGCAGGTCGCCCTGGTGGCAGACCGTATCCTCCTCCGGGCGATAGCGAACGTAGTTGCAGACGAAGAGATCGAGCTTGCCGTCGTTATCGTAATCCAGCCAGGCGCAGCTGGTGCCCCACCGACTGTCATTATCCACGCCCGCCTGCTTGGTCACGTCCGTAAACGTCCCGTTGCCGTTGTTATGGTAGAGGTGGCTGGGGCCGAGCGCCGCCGTCACATAGAGGTCTTCGTGGCCGTCGTTGTCATAATCCCCGGCGCACGCGCCCATGCCGTACATCGGCACGGCCAGGCCCGCCTGCTTGGTCACGTCCGTGAAGGTTCCGTTGCCGTTGTTATGGTAGAGGGCGCAGGTCGGTGGCGTCTCGGCTTTGTAGCCTGGCAGCGGCCCGGAATTGACCAGGAAGATGTCCAGCCAGCCATCCCCATCGTAGTCCAGGAAGACGCAGCCGGAGCCGAACGTCTCCGGGTAGTACTTGCGTCCGGACGCGCCGTTGACGTGCCGAAAATGGATGCCAGCCTTCTCGGTCACGTCCACAAAGCGTATCTCCTGCGTCGTATGGGCCGTGGGTTGTCCTGCCGCTTTGCTTGCCGCCAGCTTCGGCGCGCAACCGAGCGGCAGCAGCGCCAGCAGGAGAACTAGGCCCCAGAAGCGTCGTATCGGCCTCACTTGCCGCCCCCGTTTTGTTGGAGTCGCTGCGCGAGGGCCGCGAAGCGCCGCTGTAGCGCCTCTGAATCGCGCCTGCCTGCCGCCAGTCGCTTTGCCCGCGCCAACTCCTCCCGTGCCCGTGCACGGTCGCCCGTTCTCGCCAGGAACTCCGCCAATTGGAAGTGGGCGCTCGGGCTGTTGGGATTGCGCTGCGCCTCCTGAATATAGAAATCGTGCTGCATCCGGGCATCCTCTTTGGCGCGGAGGGCGCGGAAACGCGCCTGGACGTGGCCCGCCTCCTCGACGCGTCCCAATCGCCGCAAGACCTCCTGCAACGCATAGTAGGCGGACCAGGCTTTCGGGGCGAGCCGCACCGACGTCTCCAGCTCCTGCCGCGCAAGCTCCCACTTCTCCTGCCGCTGATAGCAGATACCGAGGTGGTAGTGCACGGCGGCAGGCTCCGGCATCCCCAGTTCCAACGCGCGCGCCAGTTCCGCCCGCGCCCGCTCCGTATTCTCCGGCGTGGACTCGCGCTTCAGGAAGACCTGTGCCAGCCCGAAATGATAGAGTCCTGAGCGCGGCTCCAGGCGGATCGCCTCCTGAAGCTCCTGCTCGGCCTCATCCAGGCGAGTCAGCTTGTAGAGCAGGTTTCCGAGCAGATAGTGCGCGTAGTGGTTTTCCGGTTGGAGGGCGAGGCAGCGCTGCAGGGCTTCGACGGCCTTCCCAAGCTCCATCATGCGCGGGTAGAGCATCCCCAGATTAAAATAGAGTTGGGCGGTATCGGGGCTGAGGGCGACCGCTTTCTCCAGCGCCTGCACAGCGTCTGTGAGCTTTTCCTGCGCCATGGCGACATCGGCTAGACGCGCCCAGCCGTTAGCCGATGTCGGTTCCAGGCGTATCTCTTCCCGGAACTGGCGCGACGCCTCCGACAGCCGATGCTGCTGGAGGTAGGCCATTCCCAGATAGTCGCGCGCCAGCGCTGAACTCGGATCGGCCTTGACGGCGCGTTCAAACGCGCGGGTGGCCGCAGGCAAACCTTCCCGCTGCAATGCCGCCAATCCCTGTCTGAGCGCCACCGTGCATTCCGGGTTCGGCGGCCTTTCCACGGGCGATGCTGGTCGGCTTGCCGGGAGGAAGGGAAGCGAAGCGGCGGTTCCGGCAGGCGGCACGCGGCTTGCAGCCGCCTGGCTTGCCGCAGGCAGTCCGGGAATGGACGTCGGGAGGTTCGAACCACCTCTCTTCGCGTCCAGGTCAGGGTTCCTTGTCGAACCGCCTCGCGGGGGATTGGAGGCCGAGAGGTTCGAGCCTCCCCACGCCAGCCAGAGCAGGCCGCCTGTCAGGAGCACGGCCGCCCCGATCACCCCCACCCCGGCTGCAAGAGCGCGGCGGTGACGGCGGCTTTGGGCGGGCGGATGGGGTTTCTCTTCCGGTCGCTTTGTCTCTATCACTACTACCAACTCCCTCCGCTCAACGCTTGCCCAGCGCCGCGCCTGCCGTATCCATCCCGCTCCCTGCGGAAGACAGGCCGGCCCCGCGCGATTGGCCTTCCGTCAGCGTGAGCGCCTGATTTGCGGCAAGCGGCCCCCAGGTCTCCTCCGCGCCGTCCGGCCAGCGCACCGTGATGCGGCTCACCTGCGCACTGGCTCCCAGCCCGAAATAGAGCGTCGGGTCGCTGGCCGACAGGTAACTGGAGCCGCTATGCACGTAGCCTGTCCGCGTGATTCCTCCCGCCGTGACGGAGACCAGGCTTCCGAAACCGTCTCGATTGCTCTTCGTCCCGACGAGCCGCAGTTTCAGCCAGTGATTGCCGCCCTGGGTTTCATTGTGGAGCAGGCGCGGCGGGCCGATATTGGGAATGAGCAGCACATCCGGCCTGCCGTCGTTATCGTAGTCGCCCACGCAGGCCCCGCGCCCCACCAGCGGCTCGATGACCGCCGTGCCCGCCTGCCGGGAGACATCCACAAAAACGCCCGCGCCGTTATTGCGCCATAGGAGGTTGGGCTGCGGATAGCTCTGCTCCGGGAAGGCACGGGAGATGGAATCCTCAATATCGCCGTTGGTGGCGAACAGGTCCGGCCAGCCGTCGTTATCGAAGTCGGCAAACAGGACGCCAAAGGTGACGTAAAGATAGCTCGCCTGAAAGACGCCCGCCTGCTGCGCGCGGTCGAGGTAGGGCGGCGGGCCGCCGACCTCATAGAAGGCCATGCCCTCAAAGCTGAAGTCGCCGATGGCGATGCCCAGCGTGCCGTTATTCTTATAGTCTGCCGCGTCAATGCCCATCCCCGCGCGCTCATGCCCCGCCTTATCGTAAGCCAGGCCCGTCGTCACGCCGATCTCGCGAAAGGTGCCGTTGCCGTTGTTCCGATAGACGAACGTCGGCTCCATATCGTTGGCGACGACCAGGTCGGGGCGGCCATCCCGGTCGAAATCGCAGACGCAGACGGCCAGCCCTTTCGTCTCCGGGTTGTACATTCCGGCCTGCCGGGTAACATCACGAAAACGCCCGCCGCCCTCATTATGATAGAGACGGCACGACTCGCCGGTGTAGACGGTCGGACGGCAGTAGGCTTTGGCGGTCGTGCCGCAGAACACGTCGGTCTGCGGCGTCCACTTGACATAGTGGCAGACGAACAGGTCGCTC
Organism: Chthonomonadaceae bacterium; assembly: GCA_035650735.1. Taxonomy (GTDB): domain Bacteria; phylum Armatimonadota; class Chthonomonadetes; order Chthonomonadales; family Chthonomonadaceae; genus DASRGL01. The sequence goes on along the minus strand of DASRGZ010000142.1, from coordinate 9,402 downwards.
TTGCCGTCCCCGTCGTAGTCCAGCCAGGCTGCCGAGGTAGACCAGCCCGTATCCTGGATGCCGCTGGCGGCGGTCACATCCACGAACCGACGCCCGCCGTGCCCGTCAGAGGCGTTATGATACAGGCGGCTGCGCCCGACGGCAGTAAGGAATAGATCCTCATAGCCGTCGTTGTCGTAGTCGCCGACGGCCACGCCCATGCCGTAGAGCGGAACATGGAGGCCTACCTTTGCCGTTACGTCGGTGAAGGTGCCGTCGTGGTTGTTGCGGTAGAGGGCCAGCGTCGGGCGGGGCGCGCCCTTAGGGGCATGGCCGGGCCAGTAGTCTCCGTTGATGAGCAGGATATCGAGCCAGCCGTCGTTATCGTAATCGAGGAAGGCCCCTCCCCCGCCCATCGTCTCCGGAAACCACTTCTTGCCGAAGGCCCCGTTCATGCGAGTCCAGTTCAAGCCCGCCGATCGGGTGGCATCCTGGAAGCGGATCGCCGAGACTGCGGACGCCTTCGGCGCGGACGGGCGTGTTGCGCAGCCCGCCAGCACCACGCCGACCAGAATACTTATCAACAAGGCATAGACGCCTCGGAGCGAAACTCTCTTCGAGCACCTAACCCCCCGTCCCCCACTGCCAGGGTCGGCGCTCAACGGTTCGCGCCACTGCAAGGGACGCCGCTCAACGGTTCGCGGCTCTGCCTTGCGACACCTAGCGACCCTACCCGCTCGTACCTCGCTAGGGAAGGGGGGGACCCGGCTTCCTCGGTACCCCTTCTCCCTAGCAGGGAGAAGGGCCGGGGAGGAGGGTAGAACTAGGCTTCTCCTCTCCCCTCTCCTAGAATTGGGAGAGGGGTTGGGGGTGAGGGCCGCAACCATCCCAAGTTGGGTCCCTTCCTTCCCTCGCGGGGTCGCTAGGTGTCGCAAGACAGAGCCGCGAACCGTTGAGCGGCGTCCCTTGCAGTGGCGCGAACCGTTGAGCGCCGACCCTGGCAGTGGGGGACGGGGGGTTAGGTCCAGAAGGGCCGGGGGTGAGGGCTGTCCCCATAGTCCGAACTTTATCATTTCACCGCTCCCGCCAACGGCCCCGGAGGCGGCACGCCGAGTCTCGTATAGAAGGCATTCAACTCGCGGCGAACCGGCGCGGAACCGGGCGCCAGGCAGTAGGCCGCCTGCAATTCAATGAGCGCAGAGGCGAACTGGCCGGCCCCAATATAGTGATGCGCCAGCGCCAGGCGGGCTGCCGGGTCCCTGGGATGGGCATCGCGGCGGGTAACCAGGCGGGCCTCTTCCTGGTCACGGGCGAGAAGCCGGTTGGCGATCTGCTGCTGCTCGGCGCTGGCGCGCGTATCGCCCAGGCGCGCATAGGCGTAGGCAAGCTGCAGACGTCCCACCGCCGAATCGGGGGCACGAGTGAGCAGGCGCGTATAGACATAGGCGGCCTGCCGATAGTGGCCCAACTCCTGGTAGAAAGCGCCCAGGCGAGTGAAAGAGGCGGTATCGCGCGGGTTGTTCTGGCCTGCCCGGAGCAGTGTCTGCTCGATAGCGGCAGGATCGCTTTTGGGCAGCAGGGGGTTCAGCAGAAGGTCAGCGAGCGCGCTGAGCGCCTCCGCATGATCCGGATGCGCGGCCAGCACCTTCTCCAGCATCTGGCGTGCCTCTGTAAGACGCCCCAGCTTGCCAAGCAGACGCGCCACCGCCACCTTAGCGGCGGGTTCCTCCGGCGCGGCCCCGGCAACGGCCTGTGCTTCCTTCAGGGCGCGCTGCACTTCCGCCCGCGCCTCAAACTCGCTCACCAGCGCGAGGCGGCCCTGGATGTCGCTGGCGGCAACGGCGCCGCTGCCGCGCTCCAGGGTGCGCAGCGCCTCCTGCCTCTGGCCGAGCAGAAACTGGACGCGGCTGAGGCCGATGTAGCCGATGGCGCTGCCCGGCGCGCGGGCGATCAGGTCGTCATAGGTGCGGATCGCCTCGGAGAAGAGGCCAAGCTGCGCCTCACAGCGAGCAAGTACATCGGAGATAACGGGAGGGGGTGGCTGCGGGTTGTGGGCGAGCGCGGCGCGAATCTCGGCCCGCGCGGAGAGCAGGTCTCCGATGCGCGTTGCCGCCTGCGCGGCCTCCAGGTGCGCGGAGGGAGCGCTGCCCTGCGCCTGCGCTGCGGCTTGCAGTTCGCGCACCTGCCGAAGACCCGCCTGCACGGTTTGTTGATCGCCCGGTGGGAGAGGCGGCGGCGCCTCCAGCGCAACATCCTCCCCAAGCAGCAGCCTGGGAGCGGAGGGCGGCGCGCTCCGGGCGCTTTGATACACGCGAAAGCCCAGGAAGGCCAGGGCCGCCAGGCCCAGCGCCGCCGCAAGAAGCAGGCGGAGAGGAGCCGGGCGTCCGGCCTTCCCGGGCATTTTGAGTCGAGCTACGGGCATACTTACCTGGGAATCGGGGCGTTCCTGGAGGGGCCGAACCCCATCCCCGGCCTGGCTGTTCCGGGGGCCGGCATCGCCGCGCCGCCGCCTCCGCCGCGCGGGCCGGGGCTGGCGTTGCCGAAGGGATTCTTAATGGTCTGGCCGGGACCTATCGTCGGCTCGGGAACCATTGTGTTTTTCCAGAGAAAGTATCCGGCTATCAGCACGACAACCACAATAACGCCGATAAACACCGGCGTACTGATGTTTTTCTTATCTACCATGAATTTCCCCTTACTGCTTCTGCCCTGATCGGACAGGCCCGCCATTTTCCTCCTTCTCTAAGTGCTACTCCCCGGCGCGCGGGAAGAAGAAGATGGGCGCATTGGGCCGGTTCTTGATATTGGTCGCTACGGGCGTGCCGAGCGCTTCGCCGTTGGAATCGGCTCCATACTGCGGCGTCGGGCCCGGATACCACTTAGCGTGCCCATCCATGATCGCGTAGTTCATTCCCTTGGAGTGCCGCCGGGACTCGGTCCAGTTGTTGTCGCCGCCGCCGCCCCAGGTCTCCACGCAGCAGTCATGGTTTTCGGCCAGCATGATCTGTTGGCCGGGCTTGCCGATAGAAGCCAGGGTGCCCACGTTGGCGTTCTCCCCAGCCCAGCTCTGGCCTAAAGCCCACCAGGCCGTCGTTACCGAGAAGTTGGGCGCGTAGGAGGTCAGCGGCCACCGTCCCACCGGCATATTGCCGTTCTCACCGGTCGGGTCAATGTTGGTCGCTTTGTTGCCGGCCTCATCGGTCGGATATGGGGCAGCCACGTTGTAGTTAGGGCAGACGAAGATGCTCGCCTTTTCACGCAGGTCCGAGCTGTGACCACCGCTCTTGACGTAAGGCTCGATGTTTTCCAGCCAGTAGATCTGACCGCCCGTATCCGAGCAGCCGGTACAGAGCGCCGTCAGCGGATTGGTCTCATCGTAATCCTGAACATACATCAGCCAGCCCAGCGCCAACTGCTTCATGTTGGACACGCAGGTGATGGCGCGCGCTTTCTCGCGGGCCTGGGCAAACACAGGGAACAGAATCGCAGCCAGAATCGCTATAATGGCGATGACGACGAGCAGTTCGATCAAGGTGAAGCCCTTACACACACGCCGGGAACTTGGGACGGAAGACCGTACCATTACCATTCTCCTTTCGTGAGAGGCCCAGGGGCCTGTATTCCTACATCACGCCGACATCCATAGGCCAATGAGTCCAGGAAACCAGCCACCCATTAACCCCGTTACTGTTTGGGCGGCGCGACCGATTCGCGCTCAACCAACGCGGTCTGCACCACCTGAGCCGCAGGGCACAGACCGGGCTGCTGGAGCAGAGAAATCAAAATCTCCGTTGCCACTTTGCCTAACTCGATACAGTTGACCCGCACGGTCGTTAACGGAGGCTCGGCGAGTTCGGCGAAGGGAACATCATCGTGCCCCACAAGGGATAATTCTGTCGGCACGGAGATGCCGAGTCGCCGCGCCGCACGCAGCGCGCCCGCTGCCAGCGCGTCGGTACGCGCAAAGACGGCAGTAGGGCGGTCAGGGCGCATCAGCAGTTCCCGCATCGCCCGTTCCCCATCCGCCGGGTTGCGGCCTCCGGGAATGACTAACTCCGCGCACAGAGCTACGCCCAGCGCCTTCAACTCCTCCCGAAACGCCAGCAGCACCGCATCCTGTGGCTCCTGATTGCCGAGAAAGCCGATGCGCCGATGCCCGCACGCCACTAGCTTCCGCGCTACCTCCTGGGCACCGTTGCGCAGCCCGACGACGACCGATCCGACGCCGGGTATCCCCTCCAGCGGATGGTGTCCGATTACCACGCAGGGCGTCCCCGTGCTGGCGATATCGCGGGGCACACGCGCATCGGGCGGGCCGCCTACCGCCAGAATGACCCCGTCCACCGCACGCGACTTGACCCAGCGCCGCAAGACATCGTTCGCCTCGTTCAGCAGCAGCCCATAGCCGTGCGCTTCCAGAGCATCCTGGACGCCCCGCGTCAGCTCCACGAAGAACATATCCGCGAGGAAGTCATGCCAGCCGCCGAAGTCGAGCGCGACCAGGTGCGTCCGCCCCACCGTCAGGCGCTGGGCGTTGACGTTGGGGGTATAGCCGACCTCCCGGACGCGCTCCAGCACCTTCTGCCGCGTAGCCGAACTGATTCGCCCGCGTCCGTGCATGACGCGCGAGACGGTCGTCGGCGATACGCCTATTTCCCGGGCCAGTTCCTTGATGGTCACGGCAGCATGGCTCCTCTGCGCAACCGTTTGCGCTACTGCATCTTAACACGACCGAACTGATGTGTCAAGAGGGTTTTCGTGGGAACAGCGGGCAATTTTTTCGCGGCGTTGCGGCCCCCACCCCGGCCTGCGGCCCCCCTCCCCCAATTCTAGGGGAGGGAGAGAGCAGAAGCCAAGTCTCCCCTCTCCCGCAGCGCCGGGGGTCGCTAGGTGTCGCAAGGCAGAGCCGCGAACCGTTGAGCGCCGCCCCTTGCTCGTGCGCCCGGTGGCGCACTTTAAGACGCTGGACCTTGCAGTGGCGCGAACCATTGAGCGCCGACCCTGGCAGTGGGCCGGGGGTGAGGGCTGTTCGCTATTGCCTGCCGCCGGTCAGCCAGGTCACCATGCCCCAGATGCCCTCGTGCAGCATGTCGCCGACGATCAGCCCCAGAAAGAAAGGCAGCAGGCGCTGATAGGTCTTCATGCCGCCGTAGCGCGTCACCAGCTCCTTGATCAGCCAGCCGATAAGAAAGGTAAGCCAGTTCAGGTGCATCCCCCAGGAATTGGCGGCGATAAATCCCACCGGATGCAGCGGAAACCAGAGGAAATTCATCCGCATCCAGCTTAACACAACCGCTACCAGCCCGCCGCCGCAGATGGCAAGAATGCCATCCCACTGCGGACCGGTCGGCGAACTGATCGCCCCGACCAGGTCCTGATACGACCAGTAGATCTGACTGCCGACCATGTTGGTCGCGCGCTGCCCGGCAGGCATCGCCTCAAAGCCGCGAATATAGTAGGTCTTGAGCGTCCAGAGAAACGCCAGCGGCACGACCAGCGTCACCGCCAGCGCCATCAGCCACCCCGCCGGGCGCGGACGCACGCCGCCCGCCCCCACCAGCTTAAAGCCCTCCATCTCGCAGCCCATCACCGAGCCGGTCGGGGAGCCGAAGTAGAGCCAGCGCAGCCCGAAGAGCACGGTTGAATCTGCCAGCGTCAGATAGCGCGCGCCCACAAAGGTCAGCATCACCTCGTCGAGCATCTTGGGCCAGAGGATAACGCCTAACCCTAGCCCGGTCTCGGCCCGGATGCGCGCGAAGATAAAGAAATAGGAGAGCATCAGGCCCAGCAGCAGCGCCGCCACCCAGAGCCGCATTCCCGCCAGGCAGAACCAGCCCACAATGAAGAGAATGCCCAGGGCCACCCCGAACACCGCCGTCCGATAGGAAAGAAACTCGCGGCTGTCGTCTAACGTCGGGTCGCCGCGCAGCGCCTTGCGCAGCACCGCCCGCAGATGCCGCCGCGCCGTCCAGAACGTGATGGCTGTCAGCGCAAAGGCCGCCCCCGCCCCCTGCGCATAGAGCGCCGGGTACTGGTTGGTATAGACGCTGGGCGCTTCCCCGCTCGTGCCCCACCAGACCGCCGAGACGTTCTCCAGCAGTGCGATAAAGTAGAACACCCAGGCGCTCAGGGCCAGCTCTTTCGGGATCAGATAGACCACGCCCACCAGCCAGAAGACCAGCGAGAGGTAGATCTCCCCCAGCCCCTTCCAGGGCGGCGCCAACTGCTGCGTCGCGTTCAGCACCAGCACCTCTTTGAGCGGGATCTCCGGCACGACCGGAACGTACCTGTGCAGCGAGGTCGGCAGCTGCACCAGCAGCGGCACGGCCACGCCCAGCCAGAACAGCGGCATCCGGAGAATGCGCCCGACCCCAAGCGTATCCCGGCCCGACTCGCCGCCCCCGGTCAGCGCCAGCGGAATGGCCGCCAGGGGAAAGGTCAGGCGCTCGTTATCAATCCACTGCCGGCGCATTACCACGTTGATGCAGAGCATCACAAAGAAGAAGGCGATCAGCAGCGACGACCAGGCCACGAGCGGTGCCATCCAGGCCAGCCAGGGCACGATCCCGTGCGTGCCGTGAAAGAACCCTTCCACCGCCGCCCGCGTGCTCGGCCCGAACCAGGAGGGCAGGACGGCCTGGAACACGGCCCAGGCCGGCTCCTCCGCGTTGTAGTAGAGAGGCGAGACGGTGTGCGGGACGAGGAAGCCGACGGAGTGCGCGTGGGCGATGGGGCCGACGACGAGCATCAGCGCGTAGATAAATAGCAATTCCCCGCGCGAGAGGGCCAGCCGGCGGTTCAGCCGGGTCAGCAGCGGCGCCAGCAGCGCCACGTACAGAAATAGCAGGTAGGTCGGCGCGGGCGGCGGCGAGCCGGCCCCCACGTCGGCGGCGGAGTGCTGCACGGAGAGCACCTCGGTCATGCCGACGATGACCAGGACCATCAGCAGGCCGATGCCGATGGCGCGCGGCGTGATCCCTCTCATTGCGCCTCCTGCCATTCGCGCAGGGAGCCGATGTGCCGGAACACGCCCGGTTCTCCCAGCCGGTGATAGAGCCTTTCGGCCCAGGCATAGGAGACCGGCATATCGCCCAGGACGAGGATTTCCGTTGGATAGAGCAGCCCCGCCACCTGTCCCAGATCGGTGATCTGAAGGCAGTTGAGCATTTCCAGGGCCGGGCCGCGCCCGTCCGGCGAACTCGGCGCGTTCTGCGTCGCGGGCGGCGAGTCGAGGATCAGCGTGACGATGCTGCCGTCCAGCAGCGCCGCATAGAGCGCCGCCGCCGCCATCTCGCCGCGCGCCGCCAGCGCGATCCGGCCTTCATCTACCTCCGGCAGCGACCGCACGGCTTCGATGGCGCGCAGCGTATCCCAGACGCGCAGGCTCGCGAGGGTGCGGCCCGTCCAGGCGGCGGCGCGGCGCAGGTGCCACTGCAACTCCTCGCCCCAGGCTGTCTCCCCCGTGCCGCGCGGCTCGACGATCACGCGCGCCCAGGAGGCAGGCGCACCGTGCAGGAACGCTTCGGTGGCCCCGCGCGACTCGCCCGGAGAGCGCAGCGCCACCAGCGCCGGCGCGGGCGTCCGGGCCGTCCGGGGCAGAATGAACTGCCCGTGCAGCCGCCAGCCCTCCTCGGACGTGAACGCAAAGCGGCATCCCGTCGCGTTGTGCCAGGCGAACTCGAACTCGCGCCGTACGTCCAGCGGAGGCGGCTCGGAGGGGAACGCGCCGAACGTTTTCTCCCGCAGCGCCGCAATCACGCGCTCGCGCTCCCAGGCGACATCCTCCTGCGCGGCGATCCGGGGCAGCTGCGGCGGCGTAAACAGGTCGTCCTGAATGGTAGTCGTGCGGTCGTCCGGCAGGGGGCCGTTGAGGTACACGCGCAGCGTCTCCTCCGACTCCTGGCGCTCCGGCGCGTCGTCCAGGTCGCCGACCTCCTCAGCCGGCACGTCTCGGCCCTGGAGGTGTCGGGCAAACCAGGAAAAGATGGCCGTGCGGGTGTTGGGCGTATAGGCGTGCGGGCCGGGGCCTTCGACCAGTTGCAGGTTCTCCGACACGCCGAGCGCGGCATAGAGCGGCTTGAGTTGCTCGTAGACCTGCCGGATGGCGGCGATGGCATTGATGGCATCGCGGTTGGCGGAGGCGATCAGCAGGGGACGCGGTGCGATCAGCGCCCCCACGTCCGCTAAGTCCCACCGATAGGTATTGATCCACCACATGCAGTCGCAGTGCCCGTCTATCGTCCGGTCGGCGATGTGCGAGTGCAGCGTGGAGGTGCCGCACGAGGGCGCGGTAACGCGCTCGCGCTCATCGCTGGCCGTGGTCCACCAGCTTACCGCGCCGCCGCCCGACGTGCCGGTGACGCCCAGACGATGGGCATCTACCTCTGGGCGTTGGGCCAGCAGATCCAGCCCGCGTATGCCGTTTAGCGCCTCAATGCCTGCGGGCGTGTAGCCCCGGCTATACCAGTGGAACCAGCCCTCGTGATAGCAGCCGTGATGGTAGCCGCGTACCTCGCCATATTGCACCGTATCCACGATCAGGCAGACGAAGCCCAGCTCGGCGAAGCGGCGGGCGTGCGCCTGGTAGTGTACCTTCTGCGTCGGCGAGTGCCCACAGACGTAGAGCACGCCGGGAAAGCGGCCCTCCCCGGCAGCGGCGTCCTGCGGGTGCCGTTCGTTGGGCACGTAGAGGTTCCCCGCCACATAGAGCTTCGGCAGGCTCTCGTAGTACAGCTTCTCAATACGGTAATGCGGGCGCTCGACCACGCCGGTCACGGTCACATTCAGCGGCGGGCGCTGCTCATAGGGAGGCAGGGCTTGCAGCCCCAACATCTCCCGAAACCGGCGGCGGCGTTCCGGCAGCAGCCGTTCCCAGGTCGCCGCGTCGGTGTACTCCTTCACCGCACGGTCGGTAATCCTCTGCGCCTCTCGCGCCAGATACTCACGAATCGTCATCATCGGCCTCTCTCGAATGGCGAAATAATCCATCCCAATCGGAGACTCGGTAATCGCTCCCAACGGTGTTGACGTATCTCCTCAGCAGCAGGCTGCGTGAGATTGATCCACACGGCTGGGAGTGTCTACCGGAGACTCTTCTATGGCATTTAATTCCTTGTACACGGAGCCTTACCAATCTCCATCTTAACCGCCAGTCCCCATAGACCTGCCAGCGGCTTGCATCGAATTCTGGCAGAGCATCAACCAGCCAGGGGCGCTTTTTGCAAAAAGCGTTTCTCCTCGATATGACAAAGACGTTCTATCCGTACCCTGGTTTTCCGGTTGTAGAGGGTGTTATGCCCTTTTTTGCCTGCTTCGAGAGAGGACTTGGAGGCTGATGACCGCTTGGTGCTCGCTAGAAAGCGAGCACCAAGCCTCTAATGAGCGGCTGGCCTATCTCCTCAAGAGGACCCAAGTGCATCCCAC
>DASRGZ010000141.1:0-3589 GCA_035650735.1 Chthonomonadaceae bacterium | reverse complement strand
TCCTGGAGTTGAACCTGCCCAGTTACCGTATGGAGCAGGCGCAAAGCCAGCAGCAAGCAGCAGAAATCGCACCATCCTGAAAAAGAGGCAACGGGAAATCTAATTGTCGCCGACCAGGAAGGATATTTGTCGTTCAACACCCACCAGCTAACACGGTGCGCAGCCATCGGTCGGAGGCTAGGCCAGGCTTGGTGATCGCAACATACAAAACCGGATCCAGGGCGTGCCACTGCTTCCAGGTCAGGTCTACTCGTCCGCCCGGCCAGGGGCCGCAGTCCGAACACAGGTAGGATACTCCGCGCTTATCTGCCCTGACCACAGCAATATAGTGGTCATGCTCCACATAGGCAACCAGGGGCTTAGGAAGCGCTATCAAGCCCCTATCATCTGCCGTTACCGGGCGCGCCACCACCCCCAGCTTCTTGGCCGCATTGAGCACGTCGCGCAGATTACTCCCTCGGCCCGTCACCCGGCAGGCGGAGAGCACGGTCTTCTTATCGAAGGGCAAGCCACGATCACGCAGGCAGGCGGCAAGCGCAGCGGCTGCGCATAAGGGATCCAGACGAACCGGTTCGGGGATGCCCAGCTTGGCGCGCTGGGCATGGTAGCCCGCATGGGCTTTCGCATGGCGATACCAGAGCGCGCACCTGCGTGGGTCGTAGCCAGGAAGGGCGGTCTTGGGGGAAAGCAAGCGGTGGAAAGCTTCGGTTGCCTGCTGTGATAAGCGCCCGCATACATCAACGCGACGGCGCTATCGTAGGCAGCCAGCCCATAGCAAACCTCCGAGGGCTTGGAAAGCTGCTGCGCCTGCCGGAAGTGCCAGAGCGCCTGTTCTGGCTGCTCCTCTTGTGCCAGCTTGTATTCGCCCAGCCAGAGGTGGAGCTTGGCGGCTTCTGCGGCGGGTAGGTTGGCTAGGTGCAGTTGCCGTTTCCAGGCGGTCACCTGCCCGCCAGGGATAGAGCCGGCCAGTTGCCCGACTTCATCTAAAAGTGTGAGCGTGGGTGGAAGTTCTGCGTGCGCAGAATAGGCTGACAACAATCCACAGGCCAGCCAGAGGGGAAACAAAGCAGAACGCATCAAGGCCGAAAGGAGCGCAGGCAGGCGGCGAGCAGGCATGGTACATCCTTTTCACTTAGGATTAAACTGGGCGTTCGCCGGCTTGGCAGCCAAGCGAAGTATAGGTGACAATATAGCAAACTCGCATTCCATTGTCAAGCAATCATGCGAACTTTCTAGCTATTTTTTTCACTCTCTTTAGCGGTCCCCCAAAACAAACGCCCCCGGAGAGGCAACTCTCCAGGGGCGCATCTGTTTTCCACTGCCAGAACCCTAGCCGATGGCCGCTGGCTCCTCCAGAGGCGGCAAGCCCGTGTCGTCCTGGGCCGCCCCCTCCTCAGGCAATCCCTCGTCAATGTGGGTGCGGCGTCGGAATACCACGCTCTCCCCCTCCATCTCCGCGACTATCGTGTCTCCAGGCCGGAACGTGCCCCGCAGCACCTCCTCGGCCAGCGGGTCTTCAATCAGACGCTGCACCGCACGCCGCAGCGGACGCGCTCCCAGCGTCGGGTCGAAGCCTTCCTTGGCCAGGTGCTCCTTGACCTCCGGCGAGACCACAAGCTGCAACTCCTGGGAGGCCACCTGCTTGTTGACCCGATCCAGCATCAGGTCCACGATCTGGAAGATCTCCTCCGCAGTCAGCGAGTGGAAGACGATCACTTCATCTATGCGGTTAAGGAACTCAGGCCGGAAGACGTTCTTCATCTCCTTCATCACCTGATTCTTCATCGCCTCGTAGGCTTTGCCCTCCACTCCCGGCTCCGGAGCCCGGTTGATCAGGCTCATTCTAGGCTCGCCCTGGATGGCCCGGGCGCCGATGTTGGAGGTCATGATGATGACCGTGTTCTTGAAGTCGACCACACGGCCCTGGCTGTCGGTCAGGCGTCCGTCTTCGGCCACCTGCAGCAGGATGTTGAAGACCTCCGGGTGCGCCTTCTCGATCTCGTCGAGCAGGATGACGGAGTAGGGGTTGCGGCGTACCGCCTCGGTCAACTGCCCGCCCTCCTCATAGCCGACATAGCCGGGAGGCGCGCCGACCAGGCGGGAGACGGCAAACCGCTCCATGTACTCGCTCATGTCAATGCGCACCAGGTTGTTCTCGCTGTCGAAGAGGAAGGCCGCCAGCGCGCGAGCCAACTCGGTCTTGCCCACGCCGGTCGGCCCCAGGAAGATGAAGGTGCCCATCGGACGCTTGGGGTCCTTCATGCCGGAACGGGCGCGGCGGACGGCCTTGCTGATGGCGACGATGGCCTCATGCTGGCCGATGATGCGCTTGTGCAGCTCTTCTTCCATCCGCAGCAGCTTCTGGGTCTCGGCCTCCACCAGCCGGCTGACCGGAATGCCCGTCCAGCTCTGAACGATCTGGGCGACCTCATCCTCGGTCACCACGCGGGTCATGCCCTCGCGCTTGCTGTGCCAATCAAGCTCCATCTCCGCGATCTGGCGCTTGAGATTGGCCTCCTGCTCCTGCAGATTGACCTCACCGGTATCCCAGTGGTTGTTGCTGACGATGGCGTTGATCTCTTTCTGGATCTCGGAGAGCTTGGCCTTGGCCTGCCGCAGCTCGGCGGGCGGCAGCGCGTACTGTAGGCGCACGCGGCTGGCGGCCTCGTCAATCAGGTCAATCGCCTTGTCCGGCAGGAACCGATCCGTGATGTAGCGGTCGGCCAACTGCGCGGCAGCCGTCAGCGCATCGTCGGTGATTTTAACCTTATGGTGCGACTCATAGCGGTCGCGCAGGCCCTTGAGGATTTCGACGGCCTCTTCGGGGCTGGGCTCGCTGACCTTGACCGGCTGGAAGCGGCGCTGCAGGGCGGCATCCCGCTCGATATACTTGCGGAACTCGTCCATGGTCGTCGCGCCGATGCACTGCAGCTCGCCGCGCGCCAGAGCGGGCTTCATGATGTTAGAGGCATCAATCGCGCCTTCCGCCGCGCCCGCGCCGACCAGCGTATGCAACTCATCAATGAAGAGGATGACGTCTCCGGCGGCCTTGCGAACCTCCTCCATCACGCGCTTCATGCGCTCTTCAAACTCGCCCCGATACTTGGTGCCCGCGACCAGACCCGCCAGATCCAGCGACACAATGCGCTTGTCCTTGAGCGTTTCGGGAATATCTCCGGCAACGATACGCTGCGCCAGCCCCTCGGCGATGGCCGTCTTGCCGACGCCCGGCTCGCCCAGCAGCACCGGATTGTTCTTGGTGCGGCGGCTCAGAATCTGGATGACGCGCTCAATTTCCGTGTGCCGTCCGACGACCGGATCCAGCTTCTCATTGCGCGCCAGCTCCGTTAGGTCGCGCCCAAACTCGTCCAGGGTCGGCGTGCGCGAACGGCCGCTCTGCTTCTGGCTGGTCGGCATTCCGCTCTCGTTGTCCTGCAGGGCCATGACCTCGCGGCGGGTTCTCTCCAGATCCACGCCCAGCTTGGCCAGCACTCTCCCGGCCAACCCCTCGCCTTCCCGGATCAGACCCAGCAGCAGGTGCTCCGTGCCAATGTAGTTGTTGGAAAGCTGACGGGCCTCATCGTAGGCC
>DASRGZ010000140.1:0-2749 GCA_035650735.1 Chthonomonadaceae bacterium | reverse complement strand
TGATGTAGGTTGCTACCAGAGCGCCCGCACAAAGCCCGGTGTAGTGGGCCAGAGCGGGCGTATTGGAGACGCGCAGGATGACCGACATGAGCACAAAGGTGATGGCCAACTCCGCCAGGAACGCGATTCCGACGCCGTTTGGACCGGGAGCGGTGACGGCATAGTGAACGGCAGGGTGCGCGATGATGCTGTCGGCTAAATAGGCTGCCAGCAGCACTCCGGCCACGCCCCCAAGGAACTGAGCGACCACATAGCAGAGCGCATCCTGGGGCGCAACCTTGCCCAATCTCAGGAAGGTCAGCGTGACCGAGGGATTATAATGCGCCCCGGACTGCTGGCCCCAGGGCGAGTAGATCAAACAAACGGCGGTTGTGCCCATCGCCAGGCCGATGAGGATGCGCCGCAGGACTGGGGCCGGGATCGCCTGCCGAATGGGCGAAGCCGGATGTTCCAGCAGCGCCGTAAAGAAGCAGGCCGACAGCATAAACAGGCCAAGCCCGGCTGCCTCCATCAGATATTCCGGCCAGTGATGCTTTCCTGTGTGGGACATGTCTACCTCCTCAATGGCGCACTCTCGCGCCGTCGCCAGCTTCCACTGCGACCGCCTCCGTCTGGTGCGGAGCCTCCTCTAGGTAGGAGAGCCGGTGGAGCCTGGCAAAAAGAAAGGCAGGGCCGGCTCTTGTCGGCCCTGCCCTCCTGCGTGCCGGAGGCGGCGTTACATTTTGCCGCCGTGCATCTTGCCGCTCATCTTGCCGCCCTTCATTTTGCTACCGGCCTTATGGGCGGCGTGCCCTTTACGGGAATGCTTTTTCTTCATGCTCTTCTTCATGCCGGCCATTCTGCCTTTGTGCATCATGCCGCTCATTTTCTCGGCTTCCTTTTTGTGCTGGTTATTCTGGGCGAGAGTCGGCAGAGCGGCCAGGCTGGCGAGCAGCCCGACCAGGGTGATCAGAGAGAGTGTGCGTTTGACCATGGTCCTGTTTTCTCCATAGGCTCCTTGGGCGATATTGCGGCCATTTCCCGCCGCAGGGGAGGAGGCGAGACAGCTAATGTCCCGCGTACCAATCGTAACCTTGCTCGGCCCAATAGTCTCGTGGGCGCGAGTCGGTAAAGCGGATAGTCCCGATACGTTTGAGGTTCTTGATACCGTATTTGACCGGGATGACCAGGCGCAGTGGCCCGCCATGCTCCAGAGGCAAGGGCTTGCCGTTCATCTCGTAGCAGAGCAAGGTCTGTGGGTGGAGCGCACTCTCCATGTCCAGCCCGACGTAGTAGCCGCCGTCGGGGGTCTCCAGAGCCACATAGGCAGGAAGCTCGCCGCTGTCCGTTCTGGCGAGCGGGTAGTGAGCGACGAAATCGGCAAAACGCGCTCCCGCCCACCGCACGATGGTACTCCAGCCCTCGATGCATTTGAGCTCGGTCACCATCTCCACGCGGGGCAGCCGCTGGATGTCGGCCAGGGTCAGCATCCCGACCGGCTCCTCGGGCGCCATGTCCGATGTGTCGCCATCATCGCTGTTAGAGGCCGTATCCTCCTCGTCCGCGCCGTTTGGCTCTGCGTGGTTTTGGTTTGCGGCGGCTACGGCGTCCTCTGACCTCTTTTTCCCGGCAGGCGCCTTTTTATCCTGCACCTTTTTAGAATCCGCAGGCCCCGCGCTGAGCGTATGCGGATCTTTGGGATTGGGGGCTGCTGCCGAGGGCGACGTAGGCATCATTTGCGCACGGGAGGTATCCGCCAGGCCGATCACCTGCAGCTTCCATCCCGCCGGATCGAAATCGTCCGGCAATCCAATATCGCCGTTGACGCGCGGCTCTGTCGCTTCGGCGCGCGAGAACGTAGGCGCGAGGCGCGAGCCCCGGAAGTAGTCCCGTGCCAGCCCCTCATTGACCTCCAGGGCGCTACGGAACGGCCAGGGAATATCGCCCTCCGGGCGGCGGGTAATTAGCCAGTGCCAGCCTGCGTAGCCCGTCACGACGGCAGCTCCCGCCCAGAGAAAGCTGCGCCGCGACATCCAACGCATCTGCCGCTCGACCTCGGCATCCGAGAACGCGATAACCCGTGGGATGGGATTGAGAGCAGGTTGGGCTACCGGCTCCCCCGCAGGCGCTTCCCTCCCTTCTTGTGGGGCTTGTTGCTCGTTGCTGTCGCTCACGGCGTTCCCTCCTCGACCGGCGCGTTCGCCGCCACGACCGCGTGCTCCACCGTTGCCGAAGGCTTCCCCGCCTGCGGGAGAGGCGGCGTTCCCGTTGGAGGCACCTCCGTTACAATCTCGTAGCCGGTAATCATGGCACGGAAGTTGTTCCAGCCCGTCTTGATGACCTGTGCCACGTGGACGACGAAGAACAGGCAGTAGCCGATGGTCAGCCAGAAATGGATAAAGCGGGCCATCGGGTAGCCGCCAAGCAGGGTCGTGAGCCAGGCAAACTGCACCGGCTTGTAGATGGCCAGCCCGGTCAGCAGGGAACCGGCGCCCATTAGGATGATGCTGGTATAGGCGATCTGCTGCGCCCCGTTGAATTTGCGGCGCGGCGGATGGTATCGGCTCAGGTGCAGGTCGTGCAGCGTCACTTGCAGGGCTTCACGGAAGGAACGGCGATTGGGCAGCAGGTAGCGCCACTCCCCGGAAATCGCCGTGTACAGCACATACAGCAGGCCGTTGATGGCGAACAACCACATAAACAGGAAGTGCCAGGCCATGCCCTCCGCCAGGCGATAATTCAAGTGGTACGTCTCATAGAACCAGTTCGG
>DASRGZ010000139.1:0-46610 GCA_035650735.1 Chthonomonadaceae bacterium | reverse complement strand
CGCGCCGAAGCCGCCGCCTCCGAAGCCGCCTCCGAAGCCGCCGCCCAGGCCGCCCGTGCCGATGCCAAAGCTGTTGCTAGTGCGAATGACCGCAAAGCCCATCGCCGCACCGAGGTCGGTAACGCTCGTGGTGCTCAGGTAGATCTTCTCCAGGATCGGCTTGGTCTCCGGCGTTGGCGTGGGAGTTTCCGTGCCGGGAGCGGGCTGCTCCTCAATGGCCCGCTGCGGGATGATGCTGAAGATGCCGTTCTCGTAGGTATAGGTCAATGGCTGGCCGGAAGCCTTCAGCACGGCGTTGAGCGCGATGTCAAAGGGCACATTGGTCAGCTTGACCGTTACCGGCGTGCCGCGCAGCGAGGTATCCAGGGTGAAGTCGGCATGGATCTGCTGGAACAGCAGCTTGAGCGTGTAGTAGAGATCGGCGCTCTCGACGTTGAGCGTCACAGGGGTCTTGGGTATTGCGCCGCTGGGCGCCGTCTGGTCGGTCTGATCCTGGGCGCGGGCGTTGATAGGAACAGCCAGGAAGCCCAACGCGGTCAGGGATAGCACCGCCAGGCTTAATCCGCCATAACGTACTTTCATCAGGTTAACCTCCTCCGGTTAGGGCTACATGGGCGAGGGAGCGCCACGCCCATCCAGTGCTTGCTTGTTACAATCCTCACCCGTCCAGAAAGTGGGTACGATGCCGAATCGAGCGCAGAGCGCGCAAGTTTGTTTTACTGCGTTCTCATCCCCGTCGGGAACAACCGCAGTTCGCTGCACAAGAACTTTATATGCACTGCAACTATAATTGTGCCACCCGCCTTATGGTTCCCTCAGGGAGCGGGCGCAGAGATTTTGGGGAGACTTCTGCTCTCCCCTCTCGCATTCAACCTAACCCCCGGCCCCACTGCTAGGGTCGGCGCTCAATGGTTCGGGCCACTGCCAGGGGCGGGCCTGCAATAATTCGGCCCTCCGCCTTGCGACACCTTGCGACCCTGCGAGGGAAGGGAGAGACCCGGCTTCTGTTCCCCCTTCTCCCTAGCAGGGAGAAGGGCCGGGGAGGAGGGGAGAACCCGACTCCTCCTCTCCCCTCTCCTTGAGAAGGAGAGGGGAAGGGGGTAAGGTCTTATCTCCTACTCCTCAAAGCCGCGTCCACCGGCCTTGCCGCCCCGAGGGCCACGGAGGCCCGGGAAGCCGGAGGGAGGCGTCATCATGCCGGGACCGGCAGGCTGGCGGAACGCGGCCGTCTGCGGGCCGCCCGCCGGAATATCGCTGAGCTGCACGACCTGCGTGCGGGTGACGTTGCCTTCTCGCTTCTGTAGCTTGACCGAATCGGCGGTGATCGCGACGACGCGGTAGCCGTCGCTGGTCACGCTGCCAGGCTTAACGATTTCGGGCTCGCCGTTGCCGCCCTCCAGAATGGCGTAGACGCCTTCGCCGCTCATGATACCGGAGACGCGCCGGGTCGGCACCTCACGCACCTCCGTATTGGGCGGGGGCGGCGGGGTCACGTTGGCGCTGGCCAGCCGCTGCGGCTGGACCACATCGAAGATGTACGGCGGCGGCAGCGGACGCTGCCAGCTGACCTTGAAGGGATCAAATCCCGGCTTGTGCGGCATGCTGGCGACTACTGGCGCCGTCGCTCCCGGAGCGCCCGGCACTTTGGCCCCGGCAGGCGCAGTCTGGTTGAGCGGGCTGCCCGGTTTCGGCGCGTTGGCAAAGATGCCCTTGCCAGGGCCGCCGGGGAACGGCGCTTTGGCGCGCGCCGCCTGTTTGGCCTGCGCCGGCGTCATCTTCGGGGCTTTGGCAGGCGCCGCCTTCGTCGCGGCTGTCTTATTGGCGGTTGCCGTCGCCGGTTTGGGCGTCTGGCCGACCGGGGTTACGGCGGCCGGCGGAGTCTCGGTGGGCGGCGTGCCTTTGCGCAGCAGAAGCGCCCCGGCAACGCCCAACACGATCACGACGCCAGCCCCAGCAAGAATATATTGTTGTTGCTTGGTCATATGGTTTCATTCTCCCGGGGAGCGCCTATGCGTAGCGCTCCCCGCGTGATATTGCGATTAGGATACTATTCCTCAGCGCCGGCCTTGCCGCCGCGCGGCGCAGCCCCGCCGCCGGACATGCCGCCCCCGCTCATGGCGCTGCCCCCCCGACCGCCGGGTCCGCCGGAGACGCCCATCGGTGGGCCGCCCATCATACCGGCGCGACCCGTCATCGCGCCATAGCCGCCCATCATACCCATGGCGCCCATGCCCGGTCCTCCCGCTCTGCCGGCGCCCGGCGAGCCGATTTTGATATCCTCGGCAGGCGGCTTGGTGGGCGGAATAATATAGAGCGCGAGCTGGTAGCTGCCGACGAGATTCGGGCTCTGCCCGGAGAGCGCGACGTTATTGATCACTGGCATGCCATGATGCTTCATCTCCGTGTTGAAGCGGCGCAGATGAGCCATCAGGTCATCAAAGCTTTTGGCCTCTACCGTAACCGTCCAGGGCTGCGTTTCCGACGGGAACGTAATATGATTGAGGCTGGCGATATAGTTCGGATCCGCCGGGAAGCCCGGGATCGCGAAGGTCACGCCCGGAGCGCGCGAGACGCCCTGATTGCGCTGGACATCATACCAGGAGGCAAGCCACGTTCCCCACTGGCGCGGCAGATCTGCAATCAACGGATAGCTGGCCAGCGTGGTGCCCTGGAACGGGATGCGGGGCATATATTCGGCGGAAGCTTGCTGCCACTGGGCCTCTACCGCAACCTGCTGCTGCTGGGCGCGCTTGACGTCCCTCTCGTGTTGAGAGGCTTCCGCCTCGGTGCCGTGCTGCTGAGTCTCTATGTTCTGGGCATCGGCCCGGGTCTTCTGCAGATCCTCCTGCTTGGGCTTGATAAGCGCCAGGAAGAGCAGGCCGGCGATAATCAGCGCGGTGAAGAGCCCAGCCAGGTTGATATGGAGCATCGTCAATCGGTTTAACATGGTCAGGTCTTCTCCTATTCCTCCGAAGCCCCGGCCTTGCCGCCGCGCGGCGCAGCCGCCCCGCCGCCGGACATGCCGCCCCCGCTCATGGCGCTCCCGCCTCCGGGTCCACCGGGCATGCCCATCGGCGGGCCGCCCATCATGCCGGCGCGACCCATCATGCCCATGCCGCCCATCATGCCGCCATAGCCCATCGCGCCGGTCGCGCTGCGGCCCGCGCCGGCAGGCCAGGTAGGCTGAGTGATGCCGCCGGCGAACGGCTGCGCCAGAGGACAGGATGCCGTGAACGCGATGCCGCGCCGCCCCTCGATCTCAGTCGGCCCCACGCTGCCGGAGCTGCCGGTTCCGGGAGAGACGCCGCCGAATCCGCCCGGACGGCCCATGCCGGAGAAACCACCGCCCGGTCGGCCCATGCCGCTCATGCTGGCATAACCGCTCATCATGCCCATCGGCGGGCCGCCCATCATACCGGGAGGCGGGCCTCCCATGCCGGCTCCGTACGGAGCGCGCCCGCCGAAGCCGGTCGGTCCACCGGCAGTCTGCGCATTCTCGGGTGTATAGCCACGCGGCGGGATATTGAAGATGGGCTGCTTGAAGCGGGGATTGTTCTCCAGCAGCATCCACCATTGGATGATACGGCGCTCGTCCGCGGCAAAGCCGGTCAGGTTGAGCGTCGAATGCTGCTGCGGGTCCAGCGCCATGCTCGTCAGCAGAATGTCCGGGCTGGTCCAATCGCGCATCATGCTATAGAGCTCAGGCCAGGCGTCGTTCCATTTTTTGGCGTTCTGGATGAAGTCCAGCTTCGCCTTGGTGTCCGCCATAGCCTTTTGAATGTCTTGAATTTTGCCCTCGGCGGCGTCCCACCGCGCCTTTTGGGCCTCTGCGTTCTGCTTTTCCGTCTGTGCCTGGCTGAGGTCGCTGGAGACCTTGCCGGCATAGGCGGCTAGAGCGATGATGACGAGGACGCACGCAGCCGCCCAGACGCCAACGACCGTTGCCTTCTTCTTTTTATCGTATATATAGGGCGGAAGTAGATTGATACGTTGCATCAGCGAATGCTCCCTCCGGAAGGGCGTGGGATCACGCTGGCAGGGCAGCGAGGCGACACCGCACCGCCCGGCGCCGTGATCGAATTAGCGTTTCTTACCGACAGCAGCCGGAGCGGACACCAGATTATAAGCGCCCAGCCCGATACTGACCGGAAACAGGGAAGCGATCTCTTCCAGATGCCCCTGCGAGAAGTTCCTGGAGGTAATCTGAATGGTGTGCAGCGGGTCCGCCACGCGCGTGGGAATACCGAGCTCCCGTTCCAGATAGGGCGCCAGGTTCTTGAGCTTGGCCGTTCCGCCGGTGAGCAGGATCTCATGGATCGGCGCATCGCCGGTCTTGCCGCGATAGTAATCCAGGGAGCGGCGCAGCTCCGCCACCAGATCGACCAGCACCGGCGCCATGGCATTGAAGATCTGCGTGCGCAGCGTATCCAGCGCCGACTCGCCCGTGCTGCTGGAGGGCACCGGGGCCGGCAGATTGGCAGGCGGCGGGGCGGCGCCGAACTCCGGCATGACAAAGCCCGTGTCGGCGCCAGGCTGAGCCGTTGGCGCCGCAGGCTGATCGAAGGGCGTAGCCGGCATCGCGCCAACATCGAACGGATTGGGTTCAGTGGGCGAGGGTGCCTCCGTGGCCGTGGTGAAATCGAAGGGCACGCGCGAAGGCGTGGTCGTCGGGCCGGCGGTCGGGGCAGGCGGGGCGGTAAAGTCCACGAAGCCACCGAAGTCGCCGGGCGCAGCGGTCCCGAAATCGGGCGGGGGCGGCGCCTGCATTTGATCGAGCAGCACCTCGCCGTGCGTGCGCTTGTACTCTTCGGCGGTTCCCAGGTCCACCTGCAGCGCGTTCGCGATGGCATGCGTGAGATGGTCGCCTGCCAGCGGCAGCGTGCGGGGGAAGGACAGCAGCTTATCGCGCCAGATGCCGATGTCGGTGTTGCTGGCGCCCAGATTGACGATAGCGACGGTGTGGCCGGGCGGGTTGGCGCCGTTGCCCAGCTCCAGCAGGCAGCGGCCAGCCGCGAGCGGTTCCACGTCAATTGCCACCGGCTTGAGGCCGGCTGCAAACAGCATGTCTATATGCCGGTCGATCATGTCCTGCTGCGCAATGGCCAGCAGCACTTCCATGTTCTGCGCATCTGCCGGCATGTCCGGCCGCTCAATCGGCTGGAAGTCCATGATGACCTGGTCCGCCGGGAATGGGGCCTGCCGATCCACTTCCCACTTCATCGTCTCGGCCAGTTCGGCGTAGCTCATGCGCGGCACATCAATCACGCGCACGACCACCGATTGCCCGGAAACCGAACTGACGCATTGCCTGGAGGAGATGCCCGATTGGCGAAGCAGTTCCTTGATCGCCTGCCCGAGCGCCTGCGCGTCCACAATGACGTTATTCTCAAAGGCTTCCTGCGGCGTCGGAGCGACGCCTATTGCCGTAACCTGCACCCCATTATTGCCGCGCCGGACTTCGACTGCCTTAATCTGCTTTGTGCCGATGTCCAGCCCAACGGTGGGTCCGCCTGCCATGCTCTGTTTACCCCCAATAGGCACCCCCTGGCACCTGCTGCCGGGAGGGCCTTTCGATAGCCTTCTAATGAAATATGCTCAAGGGCGGCGCAAGCGCCGCTGTGCGCGTCTAACAAAAACACTCTGCGGAAGAGGGCCGCTTGCGCGCCGGTTCCGGCGGCAACGGCTGTGCCGGGGTTGGACGGGACGTGTCTGGAGTTCCCAATACGCCTTCGGATAGGCTCTATAGAACGCCGCAAAACTCCTGCCTGCTTGCCTGCCAAGGAGCATTCCGCACCGCAGGAGATGGCCGCCCGGGAGGTTTTGTTAGAGGTCCGTATTCTTATACGTCATCTGGGTGGTCAAATATCACACCGGAACCGGGTGTTGCGGCCTCCAGGTGGAAGCGTGCGGCGTCCTGGCACGCTCTGTTCGCCAATCCCGACTCTACCGCGCATTGTATCAGGTTTGTGACGCTCTGTCAACACCCCCTCTCCGACGGGGCGCGCATTTTCCTCGACGATGCGCGCAGAGGTCCCACTTTCTGTCACCTGCATTTGTTTGGTTGCAAAAGCGGCGTGTGGGGTTCACCGGGCAGAGAAAGCAGCGTACAGAGTCTATTTGGCCACAACGAGTTCGGTGATTATGACGGCGCCAGACGGCCCAGACGTTCGTTCGCCTAGGGCAACAGGATCTCATACAACGGCGAGGAGGCGCCTTCGCTGGTGAGTAGCCACGCCCTGCCATCCAGGCGATAGCAGATGGACTCGCCCTGCCGGGTGAACGGCAGAATGAGCCAGCGGGGCTTGCCGGCGAGGGCGCCAGCCACCGATTGGCCCGGAGCAATGGCCCATTCGTAGGCCCGCAGGTAGGTGCGGACGACCAGCCGGCTGCCATCCGGGGCGATGTCGCCGGCTGTGGCCAGCCTGTCGGCCAGGCCCAATGTGCCGGTAAAGGAGCTGGCGAACCGGAGGGTTCCGACCCTGCGCAGCGTGGTTTGTATGCCGGGTGTCAGGGGCATGAGAAACGCATAGACGCCGCTGACGCCGCTGGACTCCTTGGTGACAAGGAAGACCTCTCCGGTTTTCGGATGCACCATCAGCGTTTCGGCGTCATGGTACCCATCTGGATAGACGTAGGGCAACTTTTCGGCGGGCGCGGTGACGGCCTCCTGAGCGGTTTGGGAGGCATCCACCTTCGGCTCCGGGATGCGATAGACGGCCGTATCGTCGCGATGGTGGCTGTTATCGCCGATGTCGCCGATATAAAGCGCGGGCTTTCCGTCCGCGCCCGGCCCGATGGCGATATCCTCCCAGTCTACGTTGGTCGCGTTGGGCACGGTGTAGCGTGCCAGAGTGCGGCCCTTGCGATCCAGGGCATAGAGATAGGGACCGTCCCCCGAGTCGTTGTGAGTCCAGAGGACGCCGGGGGTTCGGCGGCTGGCCGTCAGGCCGGAGCTTTCGGCGATGCGCGTGTCGGTCAGGTTCCCCAGCAGCCGCATAATCGGCTCGTGATGCGCCCCGCCGGGACTTACGAACTGGTGCGGGGACGGCCCGGCAGGCATGCTGCGCGGCGCCATCGTCGCCCGCAGGGCAGGCAGGGTGAGGCCGCACGCCGCCATGAGGGCGGGTACAGAGAGCAAGGATAAAACCGATTTTCGCATGTTTCCTCTTTTCGAGAGACAGCAGCAAGCGGCAGGCTAAACCCGGCCGCTGTGGGGCGCAAAGCGCCCGTCGCCCACCTGCGTGGGCGAGACTTTCTTTGGCGGCAGGAGCTTCCGCGCTGGACGCGGTGGAGGCGTCACCCCCCTGCGTGAGCGAGACGTTCTGCCTGCGTAGGCAGGCAGCGGGCCTGGCTAGGCGGAGGTTCCCAACCGTTGAGGAACCGACCCTAGCAGAGCTCCACAGCGGCAGGGTTTAGCCTGCCGCTTTAAGGCCAAGGCATTATCTCTAATTATGGCCTGGTTTGAGGCTAACTCTGCAAAGGCTACAGAAAGAGCGGCCTGTAGTGGCGATACCAGTCGCTTTGGAAGCGTTCCTCGGGATCGTAGCGCTGCTTTAACTGGAGAAACCGGGCAAACTCCGGGTAGCACGCCTGCACCTGGTCGCGGGTGGCGTATTTATGATAGGTCAGGTAGTAGCTGCCCTCATAGCCAATAGCCAGGTCGATCAGGCGGCGGAAGGCGCTGGCGGCATGGTCCAGCCCCTGCGGCGTATGCGTCACGTGCAGATTAAAAATCACGCAGGCATAGGCTTCCTTTGCCCAGGCCAGAAAGCTCTCCTCATCACGCTCGATCAGCCGAATCGTCCCGTAGATCACGTTCACCTGAGGCTTGCGAAAATCCTCGCGCACCTCCCGCATAAAGCGGTATAGGGCCTGCCTGGGAACGAAGATTTCGCTGATCATCTCGGTGGCGGGGGCGCTGGCTCTCATCAGGCGATCCACACGGCGGTGGTAGTTCTCCAGATACGCGCCGAGTTGATGCGTATCCGACCAGTAGACCTGGCCGGAAGTAGACAGGTAATAGTCGGCGTAGAGCCGAAACGCCTGCGCCTTATCGGTATGCCCTAGATAGACCAGATGCTCCCAATCGCGTCGCGATACCTGCCTTTGCTCCTCAGGGATCGGCGTGCGCGGGTCCACCGGATGATAGCAGGAGAAGACGCCTTTGAACAGGAAGTCGTCGGAGGTCTCATCGGTGAGATACTGAAAGTCGCCGTAGACAAACCCCTCCGCGATGCGCTTTTCAAAGGCCGGCATCAACTCCTCAAGCGGGAGGACGCGCACGACGCGCTGCACCTTTTGCCGAGGAACAAGACGCAGCGTAATGGAGTAAACAACGCCAAACAGCCCGTAACCGCCGATGACTAGGCGAAACAGTTCGGGGTTCTCCAGGCGGCTGCAGGCATGAAGGTTGCCCTCGGCGTCCAGCAGCGTAAACGCCTCGATATCGCTGATCAGAGGCTTCATCCGTAAGCCGCGCCCATGCACATTGGCCGCCAGCGCCCCTCCCAGCGTCAGCCGATCCGCCCCGGTCTGCTTTTGCGCGATTCCCCACTGCGGCCAGCTATGCTTCTGGACTTTAAGAAGATACTGCACCAGGTCCGGCCAGCAGATGCCCGCCTCTGCCTCCACCAATCCCTTATCTGGCAGAAAGCGCAGCACGCGGTTCAGGCGGGTCATGTCCACCAGCAACGCATCCGTAGCAAATTGCTGCGCGCCCATGGCATGGCGTGTTCCAGCGATACAGACAGTTCTCTGCGTGCGTCGCGCCCTCTCCAGCAGGCTCCGCAAAGCCTGGAGCGAATCCGGACAGGCGATTTCACACACTCGCGTTGCGTTGAGCTGTGAGTGGATGTCGTTGACGATTACGGCGCCGCTACCGTCCGGTTGCCCATAGGTGCCACAGGAAAACCGGCTAGAGAGATTGAGGGCTTTCAGCAGCGAGGTTACGAGGGGTAGGCGAGTCCAGAGTTGCATTATGGAGAGCATCCTTCCTGAGATAGGCGTTACGGCTCCATTTTACGGGTAAGCTTGAGAACCGCGCATGAGCCAAAAGACCTATTTTCCATGCCATTAGATTGTATGCTCGCCCTTCCGGTTACCTGGCGGCTAAAGAAACTACAATGCCCCACCGGCGTATTCTTAGCTGCAGGCAGATCGCCTGCGGCCAGGTCTCATACGTCCGTCGCAGGCAGCGCCCCCGGACGACTCTCCTGGAGCACAAGCCCGATCAAGGAAAATTGAGGAGAAATAGGAGAATGTCGGAAGAGAAGGTTTGCGTAGAGAGAACCAGCCCATTATCCAGCCAGGAGCAGGCGCACGTCCATCGGCGTGAGCGCAAGCTTCAGGAGTTCGATACGGTGCTGCGTCAGGAAGCGGCGCAGCTTCGGGCTCTGGCCGACACCGCCGGAGCCACCGACGCCGATCTGGCAGGCAGGCTCCATCAGGTCGCCTTGCGCCTGGATGCTATCGCCTGGGAGATTCGCAGCTTCGATCCGCAGGACGCGCGCCAGAATTACCTCAACCTGCCCGGCCAGGCGGGCGCGGCAGCCCCTCCGGTCGAAATTCACCGCAGAGACGCCCAATCCGGCGAGGGAACGATCACCGACCTCGGCGAGGGGCCGGAGGGAACGGACACCATGGGCTGAGCCGCCCTGCCGGCGCTGCCGCCCGCGCCGCTCCAGGATAAGACGGGGTCCTTCCCTCTCGAAGTTGCCGGATTTTCCCCGCATCCATTCCGGTTTCTGGCTTTCCGGCCGCTTCTGGCACGGCGCTTGCCAATCAGTAGGGTAAGCGCCGCGCGGCTTCTGCTCCGCTTCCCGGCGTTTACTACCCAAGAAGGAAGCTTTATGCCGCGACCACGGATTGCCCCCGAAAGTTATCTGCTGGCGGCCCTCTGCCTGATCGATCTGCTGCTTACGGTCTATCTCGTCCAGGCGGGCGTCGCCGTCGAAGCCAATCCTATCCTCAATATCTACCTGCAGGCGGGGCTGTGGCCTTTCATCGGCGCCAAGCTTCTCCTGACTCTGGGTCCCCTGACGGCTCTGGAGCTGCTGCGCTCCCGTCGGCCCGGCTTCGTGCAAAGAGCGCTGCGGCTTGCCATCGGCCTCTATCTGCTGCTCTATACCGTGGGCCTGTGGCGGGTCAACCTGGGCTAACGTTGCCGGCTCTCCTCTCCCGCCGCAGGGTTCGAGGGTCCTAAGTACTTCGATCAATCTGGGCGGACTTCGCCTTCCCTCCTCTCCCCCGCAGGGCCGCCTTCCCTGGATTCTGGATAGCCTGGAACCGTAGCCGGGGTAATCGCGTCTGGTACGTAATGGGAACGGCCTTAATGGGCGCAGTCCCCAGGGCGAGAGGAGAGCGACCGTGCAAACCGTGGCGACAATCGGGCGGCAAAACCGCCCGTTAGATTTATCCGGGATCATACCGGATGCGGAATGGCCTCCCAACCGCGCGGCCCTGGAGAGCGTGCGCGCGCATGGCCTGCGCTTTGCCCTGGGCGGCGGATTGGCCTTCTCGGCTTACTCGGGCCGGTGGCGCAACACCAAAGATACCGACCTGTTCGTTCTGCCCGAGGATCGAGAGAGGGCCCGGCTGGCGCTGGAGGAAGCCGGGTTCACCGATTACTATGCCCAGGAGGCTTACGACCGAACGTGGATCTATCGGGGCTTCCGGGACGGCGTCATCATAGACATTATCTGGACGATGCCCAGCCATCGCATGGTGGTAGACGAGACCTGGTTGACGTGCGGGCAGGAGGTCACCCTGAACGGCATAGTGCTGCGCCTGCTGCCGCCAGAGGCGCTGATCTGGGCGAAGCTGTACGTGCTCCAGCACGATAGGACCGATTGGCCGGACCTGCTCAATATTCTCTACGCGCAGGCGCCGAAGTTAGATTGGGCGCGCGTGCTGCGGCAACTGGGAGAGGATGCCCTCCTGCTGGGCGGGCTGCTGAACGTATTCCGCTGGCTATGTCCTGGGCAGGCGCAGACGGTGCCGGACTGGGTCTGGGAAAGCGTGGGGCTCTGCCCGACGCCGCCCGCTGCCAGCAACGCGCCGGATGGCGCCCGCAACCATCTGCTGGATACCCGCGATTGGTTCGGGCCGTCCCTGGGGAGGAAGGAGCGATGCTAATCGGGGCGATGAATCACCCACAGGAAGATATTCTCCAAGAGATCCGCTGGATGGCGGAGATGCGGCTGGACTTTATTGACCTGACGCTGGAGCCGCCAGCAGCGGCGGCCTGGAACATCGATCCATCCCGGATCCGCCAGGCGCTCAAAGACCTGGGCCTGGGGGTTGTGGGCCACACGGCCTACTACCTGCCGCTGGGCAGTCCCTTTGAGTCGCTGCGACGCGCTACGGTGGCAGAGCTGCGTCGCTGCCTGGAGGTGTTTGCCGAGGTCGGCGCCAAATGGATGAATATCCATCCCGACAGATATGCGCCGATGCACACCCGCGCCTTTTTCATCGAGCGGGACCTGCAAAGCTTGCAGGAGCTGGGGGAGACCGCTCGCAAGCTCGGCGTCGGCCTCATGATCGAGAACCTGCCGGGCGACTTCAACACCGTAGGGCAGTTGGCGGAATTGTTAGACCCGCTGCCGGAGCTCGGGCTGCATCTGGACATCGGGCACGCTAACCTCCTGACCCCGCAGAATACGGCAGATTCTATCATCGCGGCCTATAGCCAGCGCATCAAGCATGTGCACCTGCACGACAACAAGGGAGGCAGCGCCGACCTGCATCTGCCGCTGGGAGCCGGCACGATGGAGTGGCGCAAGCATATCCAGGCATTGAAGGCTTCCGGGTACGACGCGACGATCACGCTGGAGGTATTCAGCCCGGACCGAACCTATCTCCAGTACAGTCGGGATGCGCTGCGACAAGCGTGGGATGACATGTAAGCAGCCTGCCAATGAAAAAGAAAATTTGCGAAAAATTTGTGGAACCTATACTTTGGGTGTTTCGTCTATCTGACGCACGTGCACGAAAACCTGACGATGTTCAGGCACCTTGTTCTGGAAAGGACGGTGGCCGGAATGAACACTCGAGGGTGCGAGACGTGCACCTAATTGACGGATAGGATTTCCTATCCAGTGAGTTGAGAAAAGCCTCGCGAATGTGGTCTGTGGCCACTGCGGGGCTTTTCTTTAGTTTGGCGCTTCCCAACAGCAGGGGAGAGATCTCACCCCGGCCCCCACTGCCAGGGTCGGCGCTACAACGGTTCGCGCCACTGCCAGGGTCGGGCCTGCAATGGACTGCAAGGCGGAGGCAGGGGCCGTAACCCTGCCTCCGCCTTGCCACAGCCCTCCGCCTTGCGACAGCTAGCGACCCTACAAGGGAAGGGAGGGACCCAACCTGGGATGGTTGCGGCCCTTACCTTACTATCTCCTCTCCTTTCTAGGGAAGAGCAGAAGCCGGGTCACCCCCTTCCCTCGTAGGGAAGGGGGCCGGGGGGTTAGGTCAGTAATGAAGGCTTTCAGCGGCGAGGCGTGAGTAAGAAACCGTGAAGATGTCCGCGGTAGCTTCCTACGCCCACGATCTGCCCCCGCGCATTGATGCCCGTTGCCTGGATCAGCCGCCACTCCGAGCCGGATGGCAACCGCGTGTTCAGATCGATCATCCTGCCCTGCTCCCAGAGGAAGGCGTGGATATCCCGGTTTCGCGTGTTTGCCCCGCCGACGACCTGCCCGGCCGCGTTGATGGCGGCGGCGAAACTGGCGGGGCCGCCCAGCGTGCCCAGGTCGGTTACTTTGCCATTTTGCCACAGGAAAGCGTGGATGGACTCCGGAGACTCAGAATTCACCTCAGAAGTGCCGACCACCTGACCGTCCTTATTGATGGCAGAGGCGATATTGTTCTGCCCGCCGAGCGTCGGAATGGGCTGCCATTTGCCGTTCCAGTACAGGAAGGCATTAAAATCCGCTCACCCATGCCCGGCAACGCCGGCTACCTGGCCGTTATCGTTGACGCTCGTCGCGGCGCTGTCATCCGTTCCAGGCGGCGCGCCCAGCGGCTTCATTTTGCCATCCTGGAATGCGAAAGCATAGAGGTCGTCGTTGCGCGTCAGGGCCGTGCCGACCACCTCTCCCCTGCTATTGATCCCTGTCCCCAGACTGTGGCTGCCTCCCAGCGTGCCTAGATCCCGCATCTTGCCCTCTTGCCAGAGGAAGGCGCGTCGGTCGTCCTTGCGCGTCGGGGCAAAGCCCACGACCTGTCCGGCGGCATTAATATGCAGGGGAACACTGTAGACGCAGTTGGGCGGCGTGCCTAGATCGATGACGGTGTACTCTGTCGCCGTAACGAGATGTTCAGGGGAAGAGAACGGCACGGAACGGGGATATCGCGCGATGAGCATCAGCGCGAGCGTCCCCAGCGCCGCCCCGGCAGCCAATAGCGCACGACGGCGCTGCCAGAGGGCATACAGCAGAAGGTAGCAGGCGACCAGGACAACGCCCACATCGCCGTACTTGCGGATGAGAGAACGTAACCGGGCGGTTTTCATGACCCTGCCTCCTTCTCCTGGTTCACCTAACCCCCCAGCCCCCTTCCCTACTCGCTCGTACCTCGCTAGGGAAGGGAGGGACCCGGCTTCTGCTCTCCCCTCCCCTGTTCTTGGGGGTCGCAAGGCGGAGGCAGGAGCCGTAACCCTGCCGCCCCTTGCAGTGGGAAGGGGTGGGGGCCAGGTTCAATCCGAGGTAATGGTGGTCGTGCCCTCCAGAGCCATCTGCCCGGAGATTGTCGTCCCTTCCTGTGCGCCGTTCATCGTGCCGGAGAGCTTCTGGTGCAGCGTACCCCGGCGCATCCAGCCTGTCGCCTCTGCGATCTCCATCGTGCCGTTCTGCTCCCCCGACAGATCGAGCTTGACCTTGACCGGACCAAATTCGAGCGGCTCCGCCTGCGGATTTGATTTGATGGCAGATTGCACGGCGACCTGCGCCAGGCCCTGGCTGCGTCCCGTCAGCTTATATTGGGTATCCATGACCAGGGGGAAGCCGCGCGTGAGAGCGACGTGCTGCATCCAGGTATCCCCGATATTTACCGGCTGGCTCGGATAGATGCCCACCATCTGCCCCATCATCTCCTTAAAGCCCTCTTCCCCGAACGTCTGCTTTAGCATCTTCTCCATAGACGCGCGCGCCGGGCCTTCCGGCACGCCGGACTTGTCAAGAACGCGCTGCACCAGGGCGTCCATGCCCTTAACCTCCAGCACGCGCCCTTCGGGGGTGATGAGCATCGTAAAACTCTGCCCCACCATAGCCGCAAAGCCCTGCATTCCGGGAGGGAGGGTGGCGGGTGGATGCTCTGAATCGTACTCCATTACCCCTTGCGGCCCCTCCATTCGGAACCGGACGGAGCGATAGGTGATCTTCATAGAGGCTGCACCGTCCGGGGTGACGTTGAGCACGTTAAAGCGAAACCCCATACCTATCGTCTGGTTCAGCTTGATCTCTTGCCCATTGATGGTCTGAGTAATTTGCTGGTTGGCGGTCATCCGCATGTTATGGACATCGTTGACATGCATGTGCAGCCGCAACAGCAGCGGACCCTGGGCTCCCTGCCCGACAGGCGCGGCGTGGCCGAGGGCGATGCTGGCCCATGCCAGCAGCCCAAACCCCAGTCCCAACAGTAGATTCATTCGTTTCATCGGGTTTCTCCAGTTTGGGTTTTGGCTTTTCCTCGGCCCCCTCCCAGGGAAGGAGCTGAGGGGTCAGGAGAACAGGAAAGACAAACGGCTCAGTCGTCGTCACGGTTGTGGCGGGCTGTGAGGCGCAGGCCGTGCCGGATGGGCGGCTCCGGCGTGCGCGCACCCTTGATGGCGTGCCAGAGAATATCGTTGAGCACGGCATCGGGAACGCGGTCCTCGCGGGAGAAGTCGAGCTTCTGGCTGTCGCGGGCGCGATAGGCCGTCTGCTGGCTGACCTCGGCGATAATGTCCCGTGCCGGGAGAATAGCCGCGTAGGGCTCGGCGTTATCCGGCGCGGGGCCGAAGACGTCCAGGATCGGCGCGGCGGCGTCATACTGGCACAGCGGCGGCAGGCCCAGCAGCGCCTCCATCGTGTGCAGCACGCTATCCGTGTTGTAGAAGCGATGGTCCACAGTGGCGCGCTTGATGTAGGGGCTGATGACGAAGCAGATGGAGCGGTGCGCGTCTACGTGGTCGTGGCCGCTCTGGGCATCGTCCTCGATGACGAAGATGGCCGTCTCTCTCCAATAGCGACTTTTGCTGACCGCCTCCACCAGCTGCCCGACGGCATAGTCATTGTCGGCGACCATCGCGCGCGGCGAGGAGAGGCCGGGCGCCGTGCCCTGCGTATGGTCGCGTGGGAGGCGCACCATCAGAAACGCCGGCAGGTTGCCCTTGCGCACATAGTCATCGAACTCACGCTTCCACTCCGCGAACCGGCTCGGCGCGCTGAACTTGCCGTAGGCTTTTTTCTGTTTGGGCGCGGGGGCCGTGTAGCGCAGCCAGGCGTTGCTGTCGGCATAGGCCATATCGAACTGGCGGAAGCTTTCATCCGTGCGCCCGACCAGCGCCTTCCTGGCCGGCATGTTATCCTCGGTCAGCGGCCTGCCATCGGGCCGTCTGGAGGCGCCGAAGGTGACGTAGAAGCCGTAGTTGCGGAAGGAGACGCCGCGCTTGAGGCATTGATCCCAGATATAGCCGCTAGGGGCGCGGGCCACGTCGGGCACGCCGAGCAGATCGACCGGCACGCCGTTGTTCTCGCCCTCAAAATCGTAGTCGCGCCCGCGCCCGCTGTAGTTAAAGGGCGCGTTGCGGGCTGTGTACTCTGAGATCATGCCGGAGGTAGACCAGCCCCAGCCGTCCGCCGAGACCTCCGCGCAGCAGTAGAAGTTATCCAGCAGCACGAACCGCTCGGCCAGCGCGTGCAGGTTGGGCGTCACGTCCCGCCCGAACAGAACCTGCCCCGGATCGCCGTTGCCCTGCGGCATGTCGCCCAGCACCTGATCGTAGGTGCGGTTCTCCTTGATGATGTAGATAACGTGCTTGATCCCGGCTGGCAGCGACACATTCTGATTGGCGCGGGCCGCGCTCGGCTGAATGCGGGCGTTGGCAACCGTCTGCGCGGTCAGCCGATTTAGCTCCTCGGCGGCGGGAAGAGTCAGGGTGGAGACGGTGCCCTCCAGGATGTTCTGGATATACTGCCCCCAGGCCCCATTCGGCCCGGCGGGACTGCTGTTGGGATTGCGCGGCTGCGCGCCTTTGGCATTGGCGACAAACAGGCGCGCGCCGTCCGCGCTGACGGCCACCGCCGTCGGATACCAGCCTGCCGGCAGGTAGCCCTCCACGCTGCCGCCATTCTCATTCAGGCGCACCGCCGCAACCGCGTTCATGTCGGCCAGGCTCACATAGAGATGCGACTCATCGGTGCTGAGGGCCAGGCCGGTCGGCGTCGCGCCGGGCAGGCCGCGCGC
Source organism: Chthonomonadaceae bacterium (assembly GCA_035650735.1). Classification (GTDB taxonomy): domain Bacteria; phylum Armatimonadota; class Chthonomonadetes; order Chthonomonadales; family Chthonomonadaceae; genus DASRGL01. The sequence continues at coordinate 30,173 of DASRGZ010000139.1, read as the reverse complement.
GCCCTCGGGCCGCAGCAGGATCGTGCCAAGGACCTTATCAGAGGCGGTGTCAATCACGGAGACGGTATCGCTGCCCGCGTTGGCCACGAACAGCCGCGCCTGCGCCTTATCCAGCCGCAGGGCCATCGGATGGTCGCCGGTGGAGATATTATGGACGAGTTTTGGGGAGGCCGGATCGGTCACATCCAGGACGGAGACCACGCCGTCGCGCTCACTGGTGACGTAGACTTTCTTATCGGCCTGCGCGCCCTGGGTGAGAGCGGCGATGGCGTAGGGGAAACCGGGCGTCTCCACCTTGCCCAGCACACGGTTGCCTGCCGTGTCCAGCACGCTCACCGCACCCTTCAGATGGGTCGCCAGGCTCGTCTCGTTATTGACCGCGTAGAGCCGCGCGCCATCCGAGCTGAGGGCAATGCCCGCGACAAAGTTCGGTCCCGACTCTTTGGGCCGTCCGGTCGGATCGTCGAGCGCGCGGCCCGTATCCGTCAGCTTACCTTCCGCGTCGAGCTTATAAATGGAGACGCGATCCTCCGGGCCGCGCGAGACATAGAGGGTCTGTCCACCGTCCGCCGCCGGGCCGAACGCCAGCCCAACATAGAGCGCCGTCTGGCTTTCCTTGTCGTCCGGGCGCGGGCTGTTGAAGGGAACCTGGGAGACGAGATGGCCGTCCTCAGTGCTCAGGACCGAGAGGAACTGCCGAAAGCCGGTATTGGTGACGACAAGCCATTTGCCGTCGGGGCTGAGGGCCAGGTTGGCGGGAAAACTGCCTACCGGCGTCTGCTGGCCCTGCGGTGTGATGGCTCTGCCGGTTGACAGCGGGGCGGCCTCCTCCCCGGTCTGGCGCATCCGCCCCCCGGCGGCTACTCCTCCGAGGGCGGCGATGCCAGTTGCGATCACCCAAAGCGCGATTCTTCTCCGCCTACCTGTCCTGCATTCCATGTTCAGCCTCCTTGTAGCAGGGCGCGGCCCCGGGTCACCGGCACGGCATGTCGTTGGGAAGCCGGTGCGGCAGGGGCTTCAGCCGGTATCGCCATCTTTTGCTCCGGCGGCAGACTGGCATAGATGGCGGGATAGCGCCTCTCTATCCATTCGCGCAGGTCGAGCCCGCCGCTGGTCCTGCCGTAGAGCGCAAAGAAATCGTCCATCGCGTGCGCCTCTCCCCAGGAGATATGGCCGTAGCGCCACGTCAATTGCCGGGCAACCGCCTCGGCCAAAGGCACCTTCTGGTAGAGGTTCAGATAGATTGCGCCGGTCATTCCAGAACGATCCGCCCCGCCCTGGCAGTGAATCAGCACGGGATAGGTCGCCTTGTCGAACGCGGCCAGCAGTTTTTGCAGCTGCTGTGGGGGCGGCAGCCGCACCGCGCTGAAGGTAATATCCAGATGCGCCACGCCCAGGCGCGCGCATTCGGCCCGTTCCGAGCGATACCAGCTATCCTCGGAGGAACCGCCGCGCAGATTGATGACCGTGTGGACGTCGTATAATTTCAGCACGGAATCCAGGGTATTCCCGGTCAACTGCGCGCTGCGGTAGACCTTGCCCGGTACGACTACCCGCACGTTCCCGCCGAAGACGCCCACATACCAGAGCAGCGCCAATATACAGGCCAGCAAAAGCGCCATCACGATCAGCGCCCACCGTGCGCGGCTCCGCAGATGCCCCGCGCGAGCAGGCGCGGCCATTGTCAATGCGTTCACTTCTTGTTTCACGTCGTCCGTAATATCCTTCTCAGCTACAAATATCGTTCCGGTTGCCTTAACAGATACGATCCCGGATAAGGATCCTTACGCAGTACCGACAGCCGTTTTCGTTATCTTCCCGGCAATCTCCTCCTCGAGTGTGGCTGCCGCGCCAGGCCGAGAGATATCCAGGCCCCGACGGCGGCATCCGTGGGCGCTGCCGATTCGGGCGAAGCGGAACGCTCAGTGCCATCGCACACAGCGCTTTTCCCTTCTCCTCGAATCAAAGTGCATACCTGCGCGGAGAGGAAGAGGCAATGGTCCTGGAGGAACGCTTTGGGATGCTTGACAGATAGAGCGGGGGGTGATTATACTATTAACTAGAATAGCGACCCCAAAATGGCAATGCGCACAAGGCTCGTCCAAGAGGCGTTTTTGCCCAAAATTTTGGAGCACTGGCCCGGCGGGCCGCGTCTATCCCATAATACCGCTAGTATCAGGAGACGCGCACTCAAGGCCCTCTCCAGGGAGGTACATATGGCAAAAAGTGCGGTGAGGTATTCCGACGTCCTGGAAACGGAGTGGAGCCAGGCGGTCACGATGGCGGTGCGGGGCATCGGGATTATTATTGTCTCCGCTATTATCCTCTATTTTGCCCGCATAATGCCGGCAGAGCCGGTAGGGCTCGTGATCCTAGGCTGGATCATGTATATCCTGGGCGGCGTGGGCCTGGCGGTGGGGGTTGTCTTTTGCGTGCTGGCGGCGAAACGGGGCGTAGAGGCGCGCAAAATGCCGACCGTTGCTTTCCCCTGCCCCTACTGCGGCGCGCAAAATACGTTCCTGGAGACGCCGACCACCGATTTCACCTGCGAAAACTGCGACCGGCAGGTCTACTTTGAGAACGGCGAGCCGGTGCCCGTGCGCACCATTGTCTGCCAGGCCTGTCGCGCCGAGCACAAGGTCGCGGTGACGGTGCAGCGCTATGTCTGCGACCGCTGCAACCGTCCCCTGCGGATCGTCGCGGAGAAGACCGACCTCCTGAAAGTATCCGCGGCAGCGGAGAGATCCGAACAGGAAGAGGCGCTGCTGCACAATTACGATGTGTTGCTGGTGGCGGTTGACAAACGCCGCGAGAACGAGCTGGCCTTCAAGCTACAGAACTTGCTGGTCGTCAATCTCAACGAGGCACGCCGCCTGATGCACACGGTCAGCTCGACGACGCCGCTGGTGGTGGCGGCCAACGTGCCGGAGCGCAAAGCCGAAGCGATTCGGCGCCAGCTACAGGAATTGGGCGCTACGGCGACTCAGCGCCCGACAACCGTCGTAACCCCGCGCGCGCGCTAAACCGAGTCTTATCAAGCCAGGTCGCACGTACTGCGTTCCGTAACCCCGCGCGCTAAACCGAAGGGAAAGGCCGGGAGTGAGGTTGTAAGGAAAGGAGCCGCAAAGCTTGCCCGTGACCATAACGGTTTATTCGACGAATTGGTGCCCGGATTGTATACGTTCACGGCGCGTATTGCAGCGGCTAGGAATCCCGTTTGAGGAGATTGATATTGAGAAGACGTCCGGCGCGGAGGAAGTCATGCGTGCCATCAATGGCGGCTCTGGTAAAGTGCCGACCATAGTCATTGAAAGCGCTGCTGGCCGCGTCACCCTCATCGAGCCGAGTGATCGGGAACTGGCTGAAGCGTTGCGCCCCTATGCGTAGCTAGCCCAGCGATTGGCTCTCGCCCGCTTCCCCTGCAAAAGCTGCAAACAAAGAGTCCGGGATTGCCGCAAACACCTCTTGCAGGTTTGCCTTGGCATTCCCGGACTCTTTTTGTCACGGCAACTATGCCACCATCCCCTGGGCTACACCTAACCCCCCGTCCCCCACTGCCAGGGTCGGGCCTGCAATAATTCGGCCCTCCGCCTTGCGACACCTTGCGACCCTAGCCGCTCGTCCCTCGCTAGGGAAGGGGGGACCCGGCTTCTCTTCCCCCTTCTCCCTTGGAGAGAGAAGGGCTGGGGATGAGGGGAGAACAAGGCTTCTGCTCTCCCTACACCCTAACCCCTACACCCTAACCCCTACACCAATGATGAGGGGAGAACAAGGCTTCTGCTCTCCCCTCTCCTTACGAAGGAGAGGAGAAGGGGGTGAGGTCTGGCCCTCTCCTGTTCGTGGGGAAGAGCCTACTGAGCAGAGGTTGGGGTCGGATCGGCAGGGGGCGCGGCGGGCGCCTTGGGTGCTGTGGTCAGCGTGGCGGGCCGAGCCGCATGGCGCGAGACGCGCCGGATCGGGCGGGACGCGGCACGGCCCGTGCCGACCAGAATAATGGCGGGGTACGGGCGGTAGCGGTCACGGGAGATGAGCTCCCGGCGAACCACTCTACCGTTTTCGCGCACGATCCGATACACGGTGACGCGGTGCCCGCGATGGCCTCTATCCTTGACGACGCGGCGACCGGCGGGCAATGTGGGGTCGGAACGAAGCTCGGTCGGCGCAGGCTGCACGCTGTGGTTGGCAAGCTCGATGCTAACCGAGCGGCCCGGCTGCTTCTTGCCGAAGATGCGGAAGCTCAGACGGCCCCCGCGCGCCGAGGCGGCGATGTAGATCGGCGCGTCCGTGTTGTTCTGGAATTGGAAATCCAGGGAGCCGTCTACTACCGTGGCATCGCGCCCTGCCGGCAGATAATGGACGGGGAAGGCATGGTGCGAGCGGCGCACGATCTTGAGGTCGGAGAGCAGGACGGCATTGTAGAGTGTACTGGAGACCTGGCAGACGCCGCCGCCAACGCCCGGCACCAGCTCCCCATGAATGATGACCGGCGCGTCCCTGAATCCGGCGCTGCCCACGCGCGGCCCGACGACCCGGTTGTAGGAGAAGACCTCGCCGGGGCCTAGCAGCGTGCCGTTGATATGACTGGCCGCCAGGGCGATGTTGTTGCCCCGGTTGGCTCCTGTCCCGCCGAACGTGGTCGTGTAGCCGCCGAGCACACCATCAATCTGTTTGAGGTCGGCGGCAGTGATCGCGGCCTGGATGGCTTTGGTGGCAAGCTCTACGCTCAGGGGCTGGGGTTGGGCCGACGGTGTGGAGGGCGGGGCATCCGACGCTTGCGGTTTGGCGTGCGGCGTGCCGGACTGCTCGGCTTGCGCGGCGGGCGCGTCAGTGGACGGCGTCAGAGCGCTATTCCATGCCTGGACGATGGCGGCGACAGACGCGGGGACGTCCACCGACAGGCCGGGCTTTTCGTGGTGGATGGCAAAACCGCCGTGCCGCAGCAGAACAAAGCGGGCATTCCGCGCCCTGCGGTTAATACGGCTGGCGATCCGCTGTAGATAGGTGCGCGTTGCGGCATCCTGGACGGCCGTATGCGGGGCAACCTGGATCGTTTTCTGGCCGGTAATCCAGCCCGAAACCCGGCCCAGGACGCCCTCCTGGCCGGCCCTGGCCGCCTCCTCCAGAGTCGCCTTCGCGTCAATGCCCAGCCCCAACTGCTTCGCCGTCGGCTTCCAGACGCGCCGAATTTTGGTCTCCGGCGCGAAATACAGGCGCAGCGTGGCGGCTTGCTGCTTCTGGACCCACTGATCCAGGACGGCGCGCGCCTCTTCCAGCGACTTTCCGCTCAGGTCGAGGTCGCCCACGTGCACGCCCGCCGCGATCTGGCCTTCCGGCGTGCGGGCCAGCGCGCCGATAAAGGCCGCGCCGACGGCGACGACAACGAAGGGGGCGATGGTGAACAGACGGCGGGCGGGAAGACGCCGGAAATTACGCAGCAGAGACCGCGATGCTTGCATAGGGGATTTCAAGCCTACTCTCTTTCATACGCAGACGGGCAGTGGCAGTCCACGTCTGGATACTCCTCATCATCGTCAATACAGGCGCTGCCGTGGGCATGGGAGCCGACCGGCTCGGAGCCGTCGGGAATGCTATGATACAGCCCCTCATGCTCCTCCAGGCGGCGGATGAGCCACTCCAGCTTTTCGTTATGCTGCTCCAGGAGCTCCAGCCGCTGGCGCAGCTCACGGATGGTGGCGTCCTGCGGGTCTACGCGGTTGATGATGTTGTCCATCACCTGACCGCCGGGCGCGGTAGAGTCATCGCCGATGCGCTGTCCGTCGCGCCGGACGATACGGCCCGGAATGCCAACGACCGTACAGTTGGCCGGAATGTCCTTGTTGACGACGGCGTTGGCCCCGATCCGGCAGTTGTCTCCGACGGTGATGGGGCCGAGGATTTTGGCGCCCATGCCGATCAGGACCCCATTGCCGATGGTGGGGTGGCGCTTGACTTTCTCCAGGCTGGTGCCTCCGAGCGTCACCTGATGGTACATCAGCACGTCGTCGCCGATCACCGACGTCTCTCCGATGACGACCCCCATCCCGTGATCAATGAAGAAGCGCCGTCCAATGGTCGCGCCCGGATGAATCTCGATGCCCGTAAAGAAGCGGCTGAGCTGCGAGATCCAGCGCGCCAGCAGCTTACAGCGATGCTGCCACAGCCAGTGGGCGAGCCGATGGGCCCAGAGGGCGTGCAGGCCGGGGTAGAGCAGCGCTTCCCAGGTGTTGCGCGCGGCCGGGTCTTTGGCCAGGACGGTATGTATATCTTCGCGTAGTCGGCGGAACACGTTCGGGTCTTTCCTGTTCATGGGCCTAAGACTGGCACCGCCGGCAAGGACGTTTCCTGGCGGTAGTATTGGGTTTTACTCTCGCACGCTGGCGAAAGTTCCACCACGTTAGCGCTCAGGCGGGAAATAGGCAGGAAAAGTGTAACATACATCGCCAAAAACTGCAATATCTACGTGGGGTTTTCTCGCGAAGAGGAGCACTAAATGAGCCTAGATGAGCAGCCTGCCCGTCCTTCCCCGTCCCCGAATTCACCGGAGGAGGCGCCTGCCGCGCGGATCGCCTCCGGGCAATGGCCCGCGCGCCTGCCGCCGGAGTTCTATGCGGCGCTCGACCAGTTGAACCGGGGAGAATACTTTGCCTGCCATGAGACTCTGGAAGCCCTCTGGATACCGGAAAAGCGGAGCGTGCGGGAGATCTACCAGGGCGTTTTGCAGATCGCGGTGGGCTGCTACCACCTGACGGCGCGGGCCAACTGGGTCGGAGCGGTCAATAAGCTGGAAGCGGGAGCGCGCCGCCTGGAGCGCGTCGGCCTGCTGCTTCCTCTGGCGTCGCCCGATGGCAAGGCAGGTCAATCAGGTTATGGTTTTTATGGGGTGGATTGGGCGGGGCTGATCGCCGCCGCCGACCGGCTGCAAACGCATCTGCGCGCGCTGGGCCGCGACAACGTCGTCGCCTTCGACCGCGCCCTGCTGCCAGAGGCACGCTGGATCGCGGACAGCAAGCTTTAACCTAACGTCACGTTTTTATTGCCGGAAAAAGGCTGCGCCTCCCTTGCGGGAAGCGCAGAGCGTGTGGTATAATGATGCAGTCAATTTTGCAAGGATGAGGACGGCAGAGCAGATGAGGCCCGCAAACGCCCAATTGCAGAGTGCTAAGGAGGCTTCGCCAGTGTCGGTTGATACCGTGGCGGGCGGCGTTTTGTTGCGTCACTCGGAACGTCCTGCTCGCCGGTAAAGCCCCTAATGGCCTCATCCTGATCGTTACCGATTGCGCAACCCGCGCCGCTTCCAATTTATCTGGAGGCGGCGCTTTTATTTTGTCTCCTACTTGCGCCAACCTGACGGAGCCACGCTCCCCGACGATTGGCGGCAGTAGAGCACTTTATTCTTTTGCCAACCTGGAGGAGAGAAGTCACCGTGAAAGAAGTAGCCAACGACGAACTGTACAAGCTGCGCCATAGCACGGCGCACCTGATGGCTCAGGCGGTCGGGGAGCTATTCCCCGGCGTCAAGTACGCCATCGGCCCGCCCATCGAGGACGGGTTCTATTACGATTTCGACCTGCCGGAGCCCATCCGGGAGGAAGACCTGCCGCGCATCGAGGCGAAGATGCACGAGATCGCCGCGCGCGACCTGCCCATTGTGCGTGAGGAGATGCCGCGCCAGCAGGCCCATGACTTTGAGGTCGCGCAGGACCAGCCCTATAAGGTCGAGTTGATTGAGGACATCCCGGAGAACGAGCCTATCTCCTTCTATCGTCAGGGAGACTGGATCGATCTGTGCCGGGGGCCGCATGTGCCCAGCACGGGCCATCTCAAGCATTTCAGGCTGCTGCACACGGCGGGCGCGTACTGGCGCGGCAATGAGAAGAACAAGATGCTCACGCGCATCTACGGCACGGCCTGGCCGACGCAGCAGGAACTGGAGGACTATCTGTGCCGTCTGGAGGAGGCCCGGCGGCGCGACCACCGCGTTCTGGGCCGGGAGTTGGGCCTGTTCATGTTCTCGCCGGAGGTGGGGCCGGGCCTGCCGCTCTGGCTGCCCAAGGGCGCGGTACTGCGCGACGTTCTCACGGACTTTATGAAGTCGGAGCAGCTCAAGCGCGGCTACCAGCCGGTCGTGACGCCCCACATCGGCAACACGCGCCTCTACGAGAAGAGCGGTCACATGCTGACGTTCCGGGATAAGATCTATCCGCTGATGGTCGGCGAGGAAGAGGGCGAGACCTATGTGCTCAAGCCCATGAACTGCCCGCACCATATCATGATCTACGCCAGCGAGCTGCGCTCCTACCGTGACCTGCCGCTGCGCCTGGCCGAGTTCGGCACGGTTTACCGCTACGAGCAGAGCGGGGAGCTGACGGGGATGCTGCGCGTGCGCGGCTTCACGCAGGACGATAGCCACCTGTTCGTGACGCCGGAGCAGTTGGGGCCGGAGTTCAAGGGCGTGGTGGATCTGACGCTCTACACGCTCCAGCGGCTCGGCCTCAGCGAGTACCGGGTGCGCATCGGCGTCCGCAATCCCAAGAGCGAAAAATACATCGGCTCGGATGAGAACTGGGAGGCGGCGGAGAAGGCGATCATTGAGGCGGTGCAGGAGTTGGGCCTGGAGTATGAGATCTCGGAGGGCGACGCCGCCTTCTACGGCCCGAAGCTCGACCTGCTGGTGCGCGACGCCCTACGCCGCGAGTGGCAGATGGGCACGGTGCAGGTGGACTATAACCTGCCGGAGCGCTTTGAACTGGAGTATGTGGGCGAAGACGGCAGGACGCACCGACCTATCATGATCCACCGTGCGCCGTTCGGCTCGCTGGAGCGCATGATCGGCCTGCTGATCGAGCATTACGCGGGCGCGTTCCCCTTCTGGATGGCCCCGCAGCAGATCGCCATCATTCCCATCGCCGACCGGCATCATCCTTACGCCGAGGAGGTGCGGGCCAGGCTCCAGGAGGCCGGTTTCCGTGCCGCTGTGGACGCTCGCAACGAGAAGATGGGCAAGCGCATCCGCGACAGCGAGCTACAGAAAGTGCCGGTGATGCTGGTCGTGGGCGACCGGGACGTAGAGAACCGGACGGTCAGCGTGCGCAAAAAGGGCGAGGGCGACCTGGGCGCTATGTCCCTGGAGGAGGCTATCGGCTACTTCCAGGGCCTGTGTGCCGCCTGAGCCAGCGTCGGTCTGCCGGAACCATAATCCGGGAGCGTGCGGGCATCCTCCGCACGCTCCTGTGTATGGAAGGACCCTGGGCGGAGGCGGGATTGGGCAGGAGAACCAGCAGGTTATAGAGAACCTAACGCCCGCCAGTTCCGATAGTCTTTTTCAGGACGAGAGGCAAACAATGAATACGATGACCAACCCGGTAAAAGAACAATTTGAGCGCGACGGCTACATGATATTCCGTAACGTGCTGGACCCTGCGTTGATCCAGGAGGCCAGCCGCCATGTCGCCTGGCTGCTGGAAAAGAATCCGGGCCTGCGCCCCGAGCAGCTACATCACTACCTGATGACCGACGATCCGTTCTGGGTGCGGCTTGTCGGCGACGACCGCCTGCTGGACATTGCCGAGCAGTTCATCGGGCCCAACATCGCCCTGTTCGCCTCGCACTACATCAGCAAGCCGCCGTTTGACGGGCAGCCGGTGCTGTGGCATCAGGACGGAAGCTACTGGCCCCTGGAGCCGATGGAGGTCGTCACCCTCTGGCTGGCCGTAGACGATAGCGACTGCGAGAACGGCTGTATGCGCGTCATCCCCGGCACGCATCGGCTGGACCTACAGCAGATGAAGCCGCGCACGGACGTAGAGAATGTGCTTCAGTCCGGCATAGATACGGCGCTGGTGGATGAGAGCAAGGCGGTGGATTTCATCCTCAAGGCCGGGGATGTCTCGGTACATCATCCCAACATTATTCACGGCTCAAACGCCAACAACTCGCCGCGCCGGCGCTGCGGCCTGACCATTCGCTATATCCCCACCAGTACCCGCATTCTGATCAAAGAGGGGACCAAACTAACCCCGGAGGGCCGCTGGCCGAGCGCGTTCCTGCTGCGCGGCAAAGCCGTCCCCGGCGTGAACGATTACAACCCGCGCCCCCGCTATGTGGCGGGCAAACACATGCCCTTTAGCGGCTGTGAGATGTGGACCTGAGAAGCAGGGAGAAAACAAGAACACCAACAAGGGAAGACAGGATGCCTATACTGACGCCTGAAGACCACGCTTTCTTTAAAGCCAACGGATATCTCCTCGTGCGCAATGTGGTGCCGAAGGAGAACTGCGACGCCGTAATTGCCATGATCTGGGACTATCTCGGCATGGACCCCAATGACCCGGAGGACTGGTATCGCCCGCCATTAAAGCCGGGCGGCATGATCGAGATCTACCAGCATCAGACCATGTGGAACAACCGGCAGTATCCGCGCCTGCATCAGGTCTTCGCGGAATTGATCGGCACGGAAAAGCTCTGGGTGACGATGGATCGGATCAACATGAAGCCGCCGCATCATCCGGCCCATCCCGAGTATGACCACAAGGGCTTTGTCCACTGGGATGTGGATACCTCCAACCGGGACATTCCGTTCTGGGTGCAGGGCGTCCTCTACCTGGCCGATACCGACGCGGAGATGGGCGGCTTTCAGTGCGTGCCCGGGTTCCACGGACGCACCCTCGAAGAGTGGATTAAGACTCAGCCAGCCGACCGCAACCCGCGCGTGCCCGACCTCAATAGCCTGCCTCCGGGCATGAAGCTAACGCCGGTGCCGGGCAAGGCGGGTGATCTGGTGATCTGGGACCGGCTGCTGGCGCACGGCAACGGCCATAATACATCCAACAAGCCGCGCTTTGCCCAGTATATCGCCATGTTTCCCGCGCGGGAAGAGAACGAGGAGGAACGGCAGGAGCGCATCGCCTGCTGGCGTGAGCGCCGCCCGCCCAAAGCGCCCTATTTCTACGGTGACCCGCGTGAGCCGGAGTTCAGCCGGCTTGCCGAGCTGACGCCGCTAGGCCGCAAGCTCCTCGGCCTGGACCGTTGGGAAGAGACAGCCTAGCGGCAGGCTTACCTAACCCCCGACCCCTTTTCCTTTTTGGCCCTCACCCCCTGCCCCCTCTCCCACGCTGCGGGAGAGGGGGCAGGGGGTGAGGGCCAAAAAGGGACGGGAAGTTAGGGCGCGGGTTTGGGCGGCGCGGGCTTTTCGGAGGCGTTTGCGTCCTGCGCGGGCTGCGGCTGTCTGGGAGTACGCGATGGGTTCAAGGGGCCGCGAACGACGACGAAGCCATACTTGCGCCACTCCCACTCAGTATCACGGAAAATCTCTGTCAGCCAATCCAGGGCTTCTCCGAGCGGCATCGGGGGAATGTTGATGTTGGCTTGCTGAGACATATATTGCTTCGGATCGGAGACAAACGCAAGGCCGTACTTCTCGTGAAGCCGTTGCAGCGCCTCCGGGAACGTCGCCTGCCACATCTGCAAGGTCACCACCCGCTTCAGAGCCGGAAGGCGCTTGGCATCCTCCGGCTTCACCTCGAACTTGACGGGCGCATAGATAGGGTCCGGCCCGCCGGCCACGCGCTGCTGCCGCGCCTGCTTCTGCGCCTCGTAGTCGTTGAGCCGCCATCCCGTAGACCCGATTTCGGGAATCCGGACCGTCATGAAGAGGCGATTAAACCCCGGCGCCGGCTTGCGCTCCAGGCGGAACATGGCGTCCGAAAGCCGGCTGGGGGGTACCGTATCACTCATGCCCTTCTCCCGATACTCCAGCGCCAGCGATTCGAGCATCCGGGACACGGCCTGCTGCATGGCCGCAGGCAGCGAGGTGAACGGGACAGACCTTCCCGAAAGAAGGCGGGCCTGCTCGGAGGCAGGCAGCGCGTTGAAGTCGCGGATAAACGCGGCCCCGATGGCAAATCGCTCTCGTTCCCGGTTGCTTTGAGGCAGATAGACATCATCAAGCTCCCGCTGGCTTACCAGGAGCCGATAGCCCTTCTCCGTGCGTTCCCACCGGGCCATAACACGCGCGGCCATAGCATCCATTAACGCTCTGGCCGATACATTCTTACCGGCGATGGCTATCGTGCTGCTATCAAGTTCGTTGGCCGCCTCTTCCCGGTCAATGGAGAGCCGCGTCTTACGGGCCAGTCGCGCCCAGAGCTGCCAATGCGGGCAGGAGCGCATCTCTATCGTCATCGGCACACTCAGGCGGGGGTCGCTGTCGAAGTCGCTCTGATACAGGGCTTTGCTCGCAGCCTCTGCGGGCGGCGTCTCCTGCTGGGGATAGGCGGGACTGGCGTTGTAGATCGCGGCCATGCCGATGACGAGGAGGATCAGGTGGGTCGTCCTGTGGCGCATAGTTATCTCCTGTTACTGTTCTGACGGGCAGCACCGCACTCTACCGTACTTACCTTTCAGATGCGGTGCTGCCGCTTTGATTATGGGATGAGGAATAACATCCCTATTCCCTCATACCAACCGGTTTTTCCTCAGTACAAATCGCCATCCGTTGCCACATCCCAGGCATATACGATCAGCGGGTTATTTGTGTCCTGTACCTGGACCTTGATCTTGTAGTAGTTCCCCGTGCCCTCCGACCGATTGGGATACGCTTTCTCTGAGCCAGAAACACTTGCAGGGCTTGTCGAGTGGATCGCGGACGATATGTGGGTATTGTAAATATCGTTCGCGTACCAGTCTATGGTGCGGTAACAATTCCTTCCCGCATCAGTCCATGAAGCGGTGTAAGTGTACTCAAGAAAGTCGTAGTACAATTCAGTTGGCGGATTGCCTTTGCGAGTGGCATTGAAGCTGGTGACATTCGCAGTGGCAGCGCTGGCGGGCGAGGCAGCGCCGAAGGCCAAAGGGAGAAGGGCCAGGGAGAAGAGGCTGAGCTTGGCGAGCATTGCATACCGAGTTGATTGAGCCATCATTGTTGGGTCGATCCTTTCTTGTTGTAGAGTTGATCTAGCAGTAAAGGAAACAAACGATGGTGTCCATCACAGGCGCAATACCAAAGCATCTACCGAACAAATTCATCAAAAGCTAGTTTCTTGGGAGCTATCACCTCCTCTGGTATCGCCGTCCTCTATTGTCGTTGGAGCGCCGCATTTCAAGATAAGGTCCAGCTACTTGCCTGAAACCGGGCCGGTATCTTGAACAGAGACGGCAGCAGGATTTCCGCAAAGCCTGGGAAACTTGAATTCGGTATAACTAGAAGCACAGCCAGCCTACAGGCCCTTAACGGCAATAGAAACCGGCACAGGCGCACCAGCTTTACCTTACTATGGCCTGTAGTTCTTCGCGCTATGGGTATAGGAAGACAAACCTGGCGATGGGGCGCGTTCCCTTGAAAAAGGGTTCGCTTAGCAAAAGGGGAATACGACTGGGTCGTTGGCAGCGGTATCCCCAAAATCTAGAATTCACCGTCACCAAAGGCCGTATTTGCTATTATAACAAGGAAATTGCCATTGTCAAGCAATTTTTACGAGGATAAGATAAATTTTTAGAACCTTAATTCTAAATTCTATCACTTTATTCTATCCCTTTGCGGTTGGCAGGCTGGCTCCAGGGTGAAGACGCTGACTTCGGGAGGGCAGAACAGGCGGATCGGATAGCCCACCTGCCCCAAGCCGCGATTGACGTAGACGCGCGCCTTGCCGATGGTATACCAGCCGGCGCGATAGCGCTTGGCCCCGATCCGCCGGATCTCGTTGGCTGTGAGGATGGGCAGGAGAATCTGCCCGCCGTGGGTGTGGCCGGAGAGAACAACGCAGGCGCGGTGGGCCAGCTTCTCCGCGTCCGCCGGGTTGTGGGTCAGAATCAGCAGCGGCTCTTCCGGGCCGATGTCTTCCAGAGCGCGCCGCACATCCGGCTTGCCCTTGCGGCTGTCGTCCAGGCCCGCCAGCCGCAGGCCGTGTCGCAGAGAGACGTTTCGGTTGACCAGCACCTCGACGCCGATGCGCGTGAGCGCCTGGGCCACGCCACGTCCGCTGGCATTGTAGTCGTGGTTGCCCAGGACGGCATAGATACCCATACGTGCGCGCAGCGGCTTGAGGAGGCGCATACAAGGCTCGATATCCGCCGTGTCCTGGGACACGTAGTCGCCGGTCAGCACGATCAGATCGGGACAGGCATCGTTCGCCATCTGCACGGCGGCGCGCAGCACCCGGTCGGAGGTAAGATGGCTGCGATGCAGGTCGGAAAGCTGGGCGATGCGCAGCCCGCGCAGCGCCTCCGGCAGATAGGGCACGGGCACGGTATGTTCGGTGCGCTCGATCATTGCGGCGGGCCACTCTCCGTGTTCTGGATAGCGGCCTGCTCCTGGGCGCGCTCCTGGCGAAAACGCCGCTGTTCCTCCGCCACGCTGGCGGCCTCCGCCGCCGTAGATGGCCCCTGCTTGCGCAGCGCCTCCTGCCATTGCGTCAGGACCTTATCGTAGAGGTCGAGGAGGGCCTGGCGCTTCTCCGGGGGCATCAGCGTATAGCGCTCCTCCGAACGTCCCTTCCAGAACTCGCGCAGCACGGTGGCGGCGCGGGCATCTTCGTCCGCTGCCTCCGCCCACCGGCCCGCGTCGTAGGCCAGATCGGCTAAGGCCGCGTGCGCATAAGCGAAATCTGTCTCCACGATCTCGGGCATGGCCCGCACCGTGCCGTAAGGACCGGCTTCCAGCCGCTCCATCTCCCGGTAAACCCGCGCCGCCGACTCGGCCTGCCCGGCCTGGCGCAGCGCGTCGCCCAGCGCGCGCAGGTTCTGCGTGTTGGGCTGTAGCTCCCGAGCGCGGCGGAAGGCGGCAATGGCCCGGTCCAGGTCACCGGTGCTGAGATAGAACTGGCCCAGGCGGTAGTAGGTCTTGCCGGTTTGGGCTAGGCGCGTGGCGATCTGAAGCTGCTGGAGCGCCTGCTCAGGGCGCTGGGAGTAGAGATAGATCTGGGCGAGCGACAGGTGCGGCTCAGGACTGAGCGGCTCCAGGGAAGCCTCCGCCTGGTACGCCTCTATGGCCGCCTGTGGATCGCGCCGGGCAAGCGCCTCCCGCGCGGCGAATTCCTGGACATTCCCGCCGCCGACCGCCACGGCCCGCCAGAGCAAGAACGCGGCGATCAGCCCGCCGACACCGATCATGGTCGGCGCAAACGGGCGCGGGATCTGGGTTGCCAGCGGCGCCAGATCCCGGCTCAACCCGACCAGCAGCGCCAGCGCCGCGCAGAGCGTGTAGGCCGTCGCCACGATGTACCAGTCCGAGTCGAGCAGATTGTGCAGCATGGAGGCCAGCACCGCCGCCAGCAGGCCCGCCAGCAGCAGGCGCGGCTCCTCCAGAGCCAACTGCGCCGCCAGCCCGGAAGCCGCGCGCTCCGGCGGGGGCATCTCGCTCTCGGCCTGCGTCCCGGCCAGGCGCGGCAGGAACAGCACGTGCGCGCCGAAGGCAGTGGCGGCGGCAAGCCCGGTCAGCAGAAGCAGGATGCCGGGGATGCCCGTTTCCCCGGCCCATTGAAGATATCCGTTGTGGGCGTGGGCGGTATAGGCCGTCACCGCATAGCGCGGATAGGCGATGTCAAAAGTGCCCAGGCCCGTGCCGAGCAGGGGATTGGCCGCTGCCATCTTGACCGTGCCGATCCAGGTCCAGCGGCGGAAAGCCGTCGAATGATCCTGTGCCTGCGCCACCGCCGTCTCCCCGGAGGAGGCCGACGCGCTGCCCTTGCCCTGCGCCGTGTTGCGCCCGCCGATGCGCAGCAGAAGCGGCGCGGAGCCTAGCAGGATGCACACGATACAGACCGCCACCCCCAGGCCAACACGCTTCCACCGTCCTGCGGCCGCTTGCGAGGCAGCAATCAGCGCCAGCCACACCAGCAACGCAACCAGCAGTATTCCAATGCCGGCCCGCGATCCCGTGACCATCAGGCCGAGGGTCTGCAAGCCCGTGCCGACGCCCAGGGCCAGCCGCGCCGTTCTCTCGGTGGTCGCGGCGAATGCCGACAGCGTAACAGGGAGCGTCAGCAGCAGGTAGCCCGCGAGGAAGTCTGGGTTGGCGAAGGTGGCGAAGACGCGGTGCACGATCCCTAGCTTCCAGTAGGCGAGGTATTCGTTGGCGCCGATTCCTGCGACGACACTCCCCGCGACGACAACGGCCAGCAGCAGCGCGGCAAAGCCGTTGCGGTCGCGGCAGAGACGCGCCACCAATCCGGCCATGAGCAACGCAGCTAGCAGCACGGCGAGCGCGTTGACGCTGAGATAGAGCGCCGGAGAGCGCGCGAGCGACAGCCCCGCCCAGCATGCCAGCAGGATCAGCGCTCCGGCCAATCCGCGCACGGCCCCAATGGCGACCGGGCGCTTCCCCTCTCGCCAGGCCACCACGCCGAACGCCGCCGCTGTCAGCGCCAGCAGCAGCGGCAGGACCATTACTTGCAGCCACTCAAACGGCCCCTCCGGCACATACTGCGCCGGGTAGGCGGGCGTGGAGAACAGTCCGGCTCCGAGGGGCGCCAGCACCAGCGCCAACGCAATCAGCAGGACAGCGGCCCAATCCAGCGGGGACAGCGCACGCGGATCGCGCGGAGCCTCTTCCGGATGTGGGGCAGTGGCAGTCGTCGCGGCGTAGCGCCTCTTGCCCGTGCCGTTGCCCGACTCGTTTTGGACGGGACGTCGGCTCACGACCTGCCTCCCCGTGGGGTCTGGCGTTTGGGCTTCTCCTGCCCGCGCAGGCGGCGCTGCCAGTAGCGAACACGGAAGCGAGTCATCTGGCCCACCGCCCGCAGTGCGATCCCGACCGGGATCAGCGGGCGCAGCAGCAGGGGCGTGGAGGCCGCGTAGTGCTTCTTATAGAAGAGGTACTGGCTGCGATGGAACTCATAGGTCATGCGCGTAGGCACTTTATCGGTGCTCTTGCCGATGAGATGGTAGATCACGGCGTCCGGGTAGTAGACGACGCGCCAGGTCCTACCTGGCTTATTCGGCAGGCTGAACCCTGCCGCTGTGGGGCCTGCGGCCCGCTGCCTGCCTGCGCAGGCAGGGGCAATGCTGGCTTCTGCTCCCCCTTCTCCCTTGGAGGGAGAAGGGCCGGGGAGGAGGGGAGAACAAGGCTTCTGCTCTTTCCCTCCTCCTTGAGAAGGAAAGGGGCCGGGGGTGAGGTCTGTTGGAGGAGGGCTTGTGGGCAAAGGCGTATGGGCCGTGCGCCAGCAGAGGTCCACATCCTCGCAGTACATGAAGAAGTCTTCGTCGAAGCCGCCGATCTGGTCGAGCAGGGTGCGTCGTAGCATCAGGGCCGCGCCGGAAACCCAGTCCACGTCGCGCGGAGTCGCATGATCCCAATTCTGGTAAAGATAGTCTAGGGCGAATCGGTTGTGGGGGAACAGGCGTCCGAGCGGCGTGTTGCGGAAGAAACCCGTGCCCAGATTGGGAAAGCGGCGGCAGGAGTATTGCAGCGTATCGTCGGCGTTGAGCAGCTTCGGGCCGAGGATGCCGATGTCCGGATGCGCGTCGGCGTAGCGCACCATCGCCGCCAGCGCGCCCTCCAGGACGACGGTATCGGAGTTAAGAAACAGCACGTAGCGGCCCGTCGCGTGCGGGATGGCCGTATTGTTGCCGGCGCTGAACCCGACGTTGGTGGGATTGACCAGCAGGCGGACGTTGGGGAACAGACGGCGCACCATCGCGCGGCTATCATCCTCGCTGGCGTTGTCCACGACGATAACCTCGTATTCCAGGCCGGGCTGCGAGCAGGCGAGCGAGCGCAGGCACTTCTCCAGAAGCCCGCAGGTATTCCAGCTTAAGATGATAACAGAGAGATCCACGCGACTTCCTCTTTCTCACTTTGCGCGACGGTGGGCCTGGAGCCAGGCATATGGCCAGGAGGCGGCGGCAATGAGCCAGCGCAGCGGCCAGAACCAGGGCGCGCGATAGTGCTTGGCATAGAAGCGCAGCAGGCTGCGCCGCGACTCCCAGGCCATCGCCGCTCCCACCTGCGCCGTGCTCGCCCCGCCGTAGTGAACGATCTCGACATCGGGCGTGAAGTAGATTTTCCAGCCTGCGCGCTTGCAGCGCAGGCACCAGTCCACCTCATTGAAGAAGATAGGAAAGTCCTCGTCCAGCAGGCCGACCTGCTCCATCACGGCCCGGCGCAGCAATAGGAACGTTCCCATCGGCTGATCGACTTCCGCCGTATGGGCGTAATCGAACCACGTCATCCGGTAGGCCCCAAAGACGCGGCTGCCCGGAAACAGGCGGCTCAGGCACGCCAGCTCCCACAGCACCGCCAGCGGCGACGGGAAGCCGCGCACCGACCGCTGCCATCGCCCGTCCGGGTGCACCTGCCGCACGCCCAACGCGCCCGCCTCCGGATGCTGTTCCATAAAGGCGACCGCTCTTTCCAACCCGCCGGGCGGCAGCAGCACGTCGGGGTTCAACAGCAGTATATACGTGCCGCGCGCGCGTTCCATCGCCTGATTGTTGCCCCGCGCGTAGCCCTCATTGCCGGAATTGGCGATCAGGCAGACCTGCGGGAACCGAGCGGCGACCGCCTCGGCGCTGCCATCGGAAGAGGCGTTGTCCACGACAATGACCTCAAACGGGAACGCAGGAGGCGCGTCGTAGATGCTGGCGAGCGCACCCAGCAGCAGGTCGCGCGTGTTCCAGTTGACGATGGCGATGGAGAGGACGACCTTATCCGACATGGCGTGAGGTTGGACACGCGGAGGCCGGCTCCGCGCCTTCTTCCTCCCGCCTTCCTGCTTCCTCAACCAGCCTCCATAGCTCGGCCATATCGCCGACGAGCAGATCGGGCGGGGCGGGCGCGAAGAAGTCGGCGGGGCGCTGGCGGCGCAAGCCAATAGTGCGCATTCCGGCGGCGCGTCCGGCGGCGACATCCATCCAGTGATCCCCCACCATAAGGCAGGCGGCGGGCGGGAAGTCGGGCCTGGCATTCTGCTGCGCCAGAGCATGCAGGGCGTCGTTGAGATGGTCAGGATGAGGTTTGGTGCGGGCGACATCTTCCCGCGCCAGCAGCACGTCACAGGCAAGACGGCCCTGCCGGATCAGCCGCTCGGCGACGGCGCGGCAGTTGCGCGTGACGATGGCGACGGGGACGGCGCGGGCGCGCAGGGCGGCCAGCAGCTCAGAGGCTCCCGGAAGCTCGACCGGCGCGGCGCAGTGTTCGATTTCAATCTCCTCCAGGCGGGCGAACGCTTCGGTACGGAACCGCGTGGAGTCAGCCTCGCGACCAGCCTCTTGCAGGCTCTCTCGCGCGGCCTCAACTATGCCGAGAATATCCCGCTCGGTCAGCGGCGCGGGATCCAGGCCGTACCGCGCGACGAGGGCCAGCATCTCGCGCTTCATCAGCGGAAAGTCTATATGCGTCTCGATAAGCGTATTATCCAGATCGAACAGGGCGGCGGCCAGGCCGGAGAAAAGGCGGTGCGCCTGTTCCTGCGGGCTGGGGACGGCAGGTTGTGTCGAGATAGTATTCACAGGGTCATTATATCTGCGGCAGAGCGCAGTGTCAATGCAGCATCAAAAGCGTGTAGCCGACGGCTTGGCCCGCTTCAAGCCACCGTAATAGCAGGCACGCCTGCGCGCTTTTGAGAAGCCGGGGAACATTTTGCTGGTCTCTTGCAGTCCTGTAGATAATTGCCCGCTCTGCCACCAGGCAGGAAAAGCGGAACAGAGGGAAAGGAGCAGAAACCATGCCACGCGGTGACAAATCCGCCTATACCGACAAGCAGAAACGGATGGCGGAGCACATTGAAGAGGGGTACGAGGAGCGCGGCGTCTCCGAAAAAGAAGCCGAGCGCCGCGCCTGGGCCACCGTGAACAAAGAAACAGGCGGCGGCAGAGCCACCAAAGAGGGACGCCGCCATGCCAATGAGCGCCTGGAGGAGCGCGCAGAGAAGGGCGAAAGCCGGGCCGAGCACGAGAGGCGCAGCGAAGCGGCGAAAAAAGGCTGGGAAACCCGCCGCCGGCGAGCCGCGCAGAGCAGATCGTGAGGGCGGCTGTTATGTGGAAGGGTCGGCCCTGCCCCTGTGCCTGTTAAGGTCTCGCACACCCTTTTGTGCGCCTTGCAGCGCGACAGGGGCAGGGCCGACTCGTGCTTGCTGGGGCGTTGGCTAGCCTTCGGAGTGGTCAGACGATTTTACGCACCACCGTTTCGCCGCCGTCATGATAAGGTTTTCTGGATTTAAGGCTGCCGGTTACACCCTCATGCACCGCCGTTTCCTCCCGCGTGGTGATGGCGTCCGGAGCGCCAAACCGGTGCAGCAGTTCCCGATACCCCGGAATATCGCGGCCCATCAGACGGAAAAACGGCTGGATAGCATCCTGCATTTCGCTTGCCGTAGCCTTCTCTTTCATCGCGTGCAGCAGGATACCCAGCATCAGCTCGGCGGAGCATGCGGAGTGAAATATCCAGGACAGATAGGCGCTGCCGCTCCAAACCGCCTGATGCACCCCCCTGCCATCCGGGGTCAGGAACGCCAGCAGCATCTCCTTACCATCCGTGATCAAAATGATCCACTGCCCCGGATAGCACTGCATTACCGACTCGCCCCTTGGGTTGACGGTCACATCCACACCGGCGAGTTTCACCGGCGTGAACGCCTTGAGGATCACGTCCACGCCGCGCGCCGCCGCCTCTTCGATGTCCGCGCGCAAGGCGTCCAACGGCTGCGGGAAAATATCCAGCAGGGCCATGCGCTGACACCGCTTCAGCATCGTCCGGCAGCGCCCAAGCACCTGATCCCAGGATTGCAGCTGGTAGACGCGCTCATCCTCCGGCGCGCGGTCCAGCTCGGCCAGCGCCGTCTCGGCCCGCTGCTTGCGCTCCTGGAAGCTGCGCTCCAACTGTCCCAGCAGTTCCTCGGCAGGAATCGCGCGGCACAGGCGGCTGGCACCCCGCTCCACGATCACGGCGCCCTTGTTCTGGAGCGTCTCAATCGCTTTGTACGTGTTGGCCGCCGGTTTGCCTATCGCCTGCGCCACCCGGTAGCCCGTCGCCGGGGATTCCTGGAGCAAAAAGGTGTAGACCTCGGCCTCTAACTCTGTGAAGCCCAGCGCAACAAGCGCCCCTATGCTTTCATCAGGTGTCATTGGCGTTCCCCTCCCCAGGGAAGACAACGAGAAAAATAGTAGCCAGCGCAATTATTCTAAGATGTCTGTTCGCAGAAGTCAAGCATTATCTTGGCAGAATGCAAGGCAACCTTTGGCAGAATGCAAGGCAACGCGCGAAAGGAGGCCTCTCTTCTGGTATCAGGCGACCGCAGTTGCAATTGAGTGGGAGAGGCATCTGCCCTATTGCGCAACGCAAAAAAACGGGGGCCGTCCTGAGACGGCCCCCGTGGAGGGTCGGTTTTCCAAATCAGGTGTTACCTTACTTTCCCTCTTCTTGCGCACTGCGCAGTATCTTCTCCATCTCCTCCGGGGCGTCGCGCGGGATGGAGGGCAGGCGGCGCGCGCTCTGGTAGTCCGGGTCTTTTGGGTCTTTAGCCTTTTCGGGGTCGAAAATACGCGGGTCTACCGCAACGTGGGTGTAGGGCCGGAAGTCCGGGGTCGTGGTGAAGCAGTCCGAGAAGTCGTTGGCCAGCGCGTCGAACATATTGAGCGGGGGCAGTCCGAAAATCTCGTAGAGCGTGCGGTGCATGCTGACGATGGTAGTATGCCGGTGCGAGACGTAGCCGTGCCTGGCCCATGGGCTGATGACCAGCAGCACGCTGCGCTGGGCGTCTACGTGGTCGGGCTCGCCGCCCGAATCGTCCTGCGTGACGAAGATCGCCATGTTCTTCCAGTAGGGCGTATGCGAAAGGAACTCGACGATGCGACCGAGCGCCAGGTCGTTATCGGCCATCCAGGAAGCCACGTAGGGATAGCCCTTGGCCGGATTGGGGTCGGCGCCGTGGTCGTTGCAGATGGCGATGTTGATAAAGCCGGGCATGGGAACCTTGCCGCTCAGGAAGCGCCTGGTGAAATCCTGCTCGAACCAGTAGGCCCGGTACTGGTCGGGGATGTTCATGTTAAAGATGGGGAACTCAAAGCAGGTGTTGTCGAAGAGGACTTTGGGCATCGGGATGTTCACGACCTCCCGCGCGCCCGTGCGATGCTCGTCCTCATCCTCCCCGACCCCGGCGAACTCAAAGCCCTCGCCGTAGTTGCGGAACGCGACGCCATGCCGGGCCAAATGCTCCCACATAGACCCGGCCTCCGGGTAGTCCTCCGGAGCCATCGAGCCGTTCGAGCCGAAGGAGGCGCGGCGCCCGGGCGCGGTGCTGTTGAGCTTGAAATCCCAGCCCAGCGTATAGGTCATCTGGCAGAAGTTATCGGGCTGGATGCCTACCAGCCAGCGGTGCCCCACGCCGGAGAATTCCGGCTCCATATAGAAGTTGTCGCTGACGGTGAACTGGCGCGCCAGGGCGTTGTGGTTGGTCATCACGGGCACGTCGGCGAGGGTCGGCTGGCCTTTGGTCTCGATCTTCTGATGGTAGCCCCAGCGCAGCAGGCTGGGATCATCGTTGGCGCCCGGAACGTGGTCGAAAATGGTGTCGTAGGTGTGGTTCTCCTTCGTGATGAAGACCACATACTTGATCTGCGGGGAGACCTGGCCCGGCGTCGTCGGGATGATCGGCGAGGAGAGCATCGGGCGGTCGTCGCTGTGGTCTATGATGCCGTTATTGGCGAGCGTGTCGGCGGTCATGAGGCTTAGCTGCTCGTCGGTGGGCACCGGCACGATGGAGAGCACGCCCTTCATGCCGAGGAAGGGGCTGTCGGGGATGTTCTTGCCGGCGCTGGGGCCGTTCCCGAAGCCCTTGAAGGAGATGCAGAAGAGCGTGCCGCCGTCCTTCGAGAGCGCGACGCGGTAGGGATACCAGGCGGTCGGGATGTGGCCCAGGACTTTGCCCGTCCTCGTGTCCAGCACGCCTATCGCGTTGAGGCCCGATTCGGCCACGTAGAGGCGGCTGCCGTCCTTCGAGACGACCATGCCCGACGGCCCGACGCCGCGCAATTTCGCCACCAGCGGCGAAGGCTGGATGCGAGTCTTCGCAATCTTATTGGTGGCTAGGTCAAGGCGCTCGATCATATCATTGTTGCCGTCGGAGACGTAGAGCGCCTGGCCGTTCACGGCCAGGAAGTTCGGCGCGCTGCCCCCCACCGTCTTGCCTCGCTCCGAGGGTGCACCGACCAGCAGCCCCGTCTTCATCTTGCTGATGACCGCCGGGCGGGCCGGGTCGGACACGTCAATCCCCCAGACCGAAAACGACTCCGGCACGTTCGGGTCGCCCAGGCCCGGTATGCGGCGTCCCTCAAACTCCACGCCCTCCTTGGCCTCCTTGCTGGGGAAGCCGTAGGCCGGGTGCGTCAGGCCGCGCTTATCAAACTGGCTGCTGGCAGGCCGCGGCACGGGACTATAGGCGAACATGCCGATGTTGGCGACATAGACGCGCGCCCCGACGACGGCCAACGCGTAAGGGTAGCGCCCCACGTCCACCGAGCCCACGACCCGCCTCTGCGCCACATCCACGACGGCGACGCGGAAGTTGGTCACGTCGGCGCAGTAGAGATAGGCCCCGTCCGGGCTGAGCTTGACATCCATCGCGAAGCTGTCTTCGTACTTGCGCCCGTTTACGTCCGTGTTCAGCGAGACCTCCGCGACCTTCTGCTTCGTATCCACGTCGAAGACGTAGATGGCCCCCGTTTCGCCGCTGCTCCAGTAGAGCGTTTTGCCGTCCGGGGAGAAATCCGCGCCGCCCGCGTTGACGCGCCGCTTCTTCTCGCTGCCCTCATAGGGCGCCAGCTCGGTCACGACCGGGTTCGGGCCGTCCCAGTGGGTGATAAGCTGCCCGACGCCTTCGCTGGCGACAAACAGCGTCGCGCCGTCCGGACTCAGTACCATGCCGTGCGGCCAGCGCGCCAGCGGCACCTGCCGCCCGACCGGCCGGATCAGGCGCCCGTTGGGCAGGATCGTCGTGCCGGTCGGGTCGTGGCGGGCGTACTCGTTGATGGCGGGCGCATGGAGATAGGGCGGCGCCTGCTGCGCCCTGGCAACGCCAACGCCGGCCAGCGCAGCCAGCGTCAGCAGGGTAAAAGCATGTCTTATCATCCCATCCTCTTTTCGGGAAAAGCTGGCAAACAGCCTTGGCAGCACCAAGCCGGGTCACTCCCTTCCTGAAACGGGAAGAGGGCCAGGTATCTATACCAGAATAAGCATCGGGTTCTCCAGCAGTTCCTTGACGCGCTGGAGGAACCGGGCGGCGGGCGCGCCGTCCAGAATGCGATGGTCAAAGGAAAGGCAGAGATTCATCATCGTTCGGACGACGATCTCCTTGTTGATCACCACCGGCTTATCGGCGATGCGGCCCACGCCCAGGATCGCCGCCTGCGGCGGCACGATGATTGGGTCAAACACATCAATGCCGAAGGTGCCGAGGTTGGTGAGGGTAAACGTCCCGCCCGCCAGGTCGTCGGGAGTGAACTTGCCAGATCGGGCGCGATCCACCAGTTGCTTGAGCTCCGCCGAGACCGTGCCGAGCGATTTCTTATCGGCATCCCGGACGACGGGGGCGATCAGGCCGTCCTCCAGCGCCACCGCGACGCCGATGTTCTTTTGGGCGTAGAGGCGTATCTCGTCGCCGATCAGGGCGGCGTTGAGTCGGGGATGCTCGCCGAGGGCGCGCGCAACGGCCTTGATGAGGATGTCCGTATAGGAGAGGCGCACGCCGTAGGCCTTCTCGACCTCCGGAATCAGGCGGCTGCGAAACTCCGCCGCCTCCGTCATGTCCACCTCTAGCGTCAGAGTGACGTGGGGCGCGGTGAAGGCCGATCTGGCGACGTTCTCGGCGATGCGCCGGCGCATTCCGGCAAACGGCTGTACGGTCACGCCCTCCGTCGAAGGTACGGCAGGGGCAGCGGCGGGAGCAGGCTCTGCGGTGGGACGTACCGCCTCTACATGCCGCAGGACGTCCGCGCTGCGCACGCGGCTGCCGGGAAGCCCGGTCGCCAGGTCTTCCAGGCTGATGCCCAGTTCGTCGGCCATGCGCGCGGCCAGCGGCGTGGCGCGCGGCGTGGGCCTGGCCGGCTCCGCCTCCATGGGCGCGGCGGGCGGCGTCTCTCGCGCCTGCTGCGCCTCCAGGTAGGCGCGAACGTCCCGCTCGATGATGCGCCCCTCCGGGCCGGTGCCGCGCCCGGCCAGAGCGGAGAGGGATACGCCATGCTCGTCGGCGATGCGGCTGGCGCGCGGCGAAATGAACACTTTGCCCTTGCTGTCCGCCGCCGTACCTGCGCCCGCACCGGCAAGCGGTGTGGCGGCTTCCGCCGTCGGAGCCGGGGAACTCACAGCGGCAGGCCGGGCCTCCTGCGCCACCGTGCTGCCATTGCCCGCGCCTACCTCCGCCAGCAGCCGCTCAATCGGCTCGTCTGCCGTTCCGAGGATGGCGATGGGCTGCCGGATGGGCACCAGCGCGCCCTCCGACGCGAGGATTTTCCGCAGCGCGCCGTCCGTCGGCGCCTCCACCTCCATGCTGGCCTTGTCCGTCTCGATCTCCAGCAGGATCTCGCCCTTTTTAACCGGATCGCCCTCCCGCTTGTGCCACCGAAGGATGGTGCCCTCCTCCATCGTTGAGCCAAGCTGGGGCATATTGAAAATTTGCGCCATGATGATCTCCACCTAACCCCCCGTCCCCCCCTGCAAGGGTCGGGGCTACAACGGTTCGCCCCTCCGCCTTGCGACCCTACGAGGGAAGGGAGGGTCGGAAGGCGGTACGTTTTTCTGTTAGCTTTGTCCTTCCTAATCACCGGGAAGGCAAGAGGAACCCCCGTCAGAGGCACACGCTTGTGTCACCCCCTTCCCTGCCGCGCAGCGGCGAATTAGGGAAGGGGGCCGGGGGGTTAGGTTACTCTTTCGACGGCGGCGAGTTTGTTTCCTTTGCGTTTTGCTTGTTTTCCTTGCGGTTTGGCGCGTGGACCTCGCAGGCAGCCGCGACTTCTTTGTTCTCGCGACCCACAAAGGCCACCGCAACGCCTTCCGGAGGCAGACGCAGCCCAAAGGGCACGTTGGCCTTCTGCCATGCCTCCGAGCGCGGCGCGTCCGTCTCGCTGACAATCAGGTACAGGGTATGCTCTGCGAACTCGATGCGCCGCCGGAGCGGTTCACCGAATTTTATGTCTCGTCGAAAAGCGCCCACCCGCATGTAGAAAAGGGATGGCCAATCCTCCGATAGCTCTAGCGGCAGCGGGCAGTAGTAAATTTGTCCCTGTCCGTGCGAAAGGACACGAAACGAAAGCGCGTCTCTATCCTCCAGGACGGCCTTATCCACCTTTTGCATCTTATCGCCGGCAAAGTGGACTGGGTACGAGGAATTATACACCTCCCGGAACAGATCATCATGCGTTACAGGGCGTGTTTGCGCTTCGATACCGAACGCCTTGAGGCGCGGAACGGGACGCCAGTACTCATCCCAATCTATAGGGCCGGTGACGAGCAGGGTCGCGCCAGCCTCGACTTTAGCCAGCAGGGCTTCCCAGCAGGCTTGCGTGAGCACGCGCGGCGACGGCAGCAGGATGAACTTCGGATCGCCGATGTCCTGGATGCGGTACTCGCTGACGGTGCGCGTCGGCACGCCCAGGTCGTACTCCAGCGTGCGGACGGCGCGGCGCGTGGCCGTATCGGCAAAGTTGCGGACGCTGAACATGTTGGAGTGCGGGATAACGATAACCGTCTCCTCCAACTGCCGCCCGACCATTCTGTGCCGGTTGTTCCAGAAAAACCTGGATAGTTCGCGGAAGACCTCAAGCTCCGGCTTCTCCGTGCCGTCAGCGCGCAGGAAGCCGATGCCGACCTCGTTATCGCTGTCCATGTAGATGTTGGTGTTCCAGAGCCACTGAATGGCGCCCGCGCACCCGGCGGCAAAAGCCAGCACCAGTTTACGGGAAAGCAGGTTGGCGCAGTCCTCTGGCGTGCGGCGATAGCTGCCGTCTACGTTCTCCACGAACATGATGCCCGTCTCCTGGATGAGATTGGGCTTGTTCGGGGTCTTGGTCATCACCGAATCCCAGAGCAGGTCATCGTTTTGCCACCAGGAGTGGTTGGTCGTGAAGTCCACCACGTCGGCGTAGAAGTGGGGATTGGGCCGCTCGCCCGTGCCGCCCTCATCCTGCCCGACCGTGATAAGCTGATGCGGATTGCCGTTACTGCGGATAACGGAGGTTAAGATTTGCACCCAACGATTGAACATATCCTGGGCGAACAGGCGGTAATCCAGGACGCGCAAGGGGTGGGTGCCCTGGAAGATATACTGGTCCTGGAAGTCGGCCAGGGCGGGCAGGTCGAGCGGGTCGTTGGGGGTCAGCCGCCAGCGCTCGCGCCACACATCGGTGGGGTCGGCGGCGCGCTTCTCTTCCGGCGAGAAGGAGGCGGCGCGCTCCTGAAGCCACTGCGCCCAGGCCGCGCGCTCAAAGGCGTCGTAATTAGGCCGGGTGGACCAGACGCGCGCGGGCGAGGAGAAGGAAGGCTCGTTGATGAAGTCCCACATAAGATCGTTGACGTGGGCAAAGCGGTGCGCGAAGGCCGCCACCAGTTCCTTCTGCGCCGATACGGCACGCGGATCGAGGTAGGGGTTGCTGCCGCCCCACTCCTCCGGCAGGAAGGCGAAGAAGGTGAAGATCACCGGAATGTCATGCTTGCGGGCCGTGAGCAGGAAGGCCGTGAAGGCGCGCAGCACGCCCTCATCCACCGCGCCGGGGTCGAGCATGACGCGCCGCCAGGCCGTCCAGAGTCCGGTACGCACCATATTCACCCCCGCCGCCTTCATCGCCGCGAAGTCCCGGTCCCAGACCGCCGGGTTCGGCTCAAAGAGGAACTTGCGGTGCGTGTCGCCCGCCATGTAGGTCGTGCCCATCACCGGGTACGGCTCGCCGTCGCGCTCGAAGTAGTCCCGGTTCAGGGTCAGCGGTCTGGCCGCGCGCAATAGCTCCTCGTCGTAGCCCCAGAAGCCGGTCTCCGCCTCCGCCACGACCTCGCCGCCGTCGGCCAGGCTCAGGCGCGCCTCCACGCGCACCAGGCCGGGCCGCGTGACCGCCAGGCCGTGCCATTCGATGCGCTGAAAAAGCGGGGCGTCCGTCAGGTTCACGGTGACCATGCTGGAGGTAAGCGGCGCCTCCTCGCCGTCGTAGCGGGCGGTCAGGCTCAACGCGGCCTGGCCGCGCAGCCGATGCGCCTTGATGCGTGCCGTTAAGGCAGGCTGCTCGCCGGGATAGTAGCAGGCGAAGGAGGGGCGAACCTCCAGCTCCACCGGCCCCTGCGCGGCAAGCTGCGCCAGAGAACGCAGCAGCGTCGGATCGAGCGGCTCCGTCAACTCTGCGTTGACCAGCACCCAGCGCCCGCCCGCAAACGGCCCGCGCAGCCGGTCTATGACGACGATGGGCGCGGCCAGCCGCCTACCTTCACATAGCGCGTAGCATTGCGACCTAAGCACGGCGTCGCGCGTGCCGCTGCTGCCGCCCTCGCGTGGGAAATCTTTGTTGTCCGTGAAGCGCACTTGCAGCGACCAGGCTCGCTTCATTTTGGGGAGGGATGGCGCGGGCGTCAGCCGGGCCAGCGCATCGGCCCATTCCCAGGGCTCCGGATCGCCCTCGTCCCTGTCTTCCGGGTTGAGCCAGATGCCGGACGCCTCCAGGTCTATGGGGAACGCCTGGTTGATGAATAGCGCCTTGCTGTAGGCGGTCTGAGGCGCCTCCCCCTGCCAGGTGCCGTCTCCGTTGCGGCGCACGGGCCGCGACAGGGGCGCACCGCCGAGATTGACCCAACTGCCGCCGCGATTCAGAAAAGCATACAGGTCCGGCCAGGTGTCCTTAGGAAAGGCAGAGCCGTAGGGCGTGACCAGCACCGCCTCCGGACCGCGCAGCGCCTCGCCCAACTCCGCAACGCTCACGAAGCGCAAGGCGTCCTCCCCCTGTGCCGCCGCACGCAGCGCCTCCTGCGTCCAGCCCGCCGAGTCCACGCAGGGAAACCCCGCTTCCCATAAAACGATAACCGTCGTCAATACACTCCTCCAACACGGATTTCCGGCGCTCAGATGGCTTTGCTGCGCCGCCGCCTATCCGCGATAGCCCCTTGCGGACTTCATCGAACGGCCCTGTCGGCAAAGGGATGCGCTATGCCTTATTTCCTTCCGACAGCCCGTTGTCCTTCCCGGATTGGAGGCGTTTCAGACTCCTTTCGTTTGCACGGTACCCGGCAGGGAAATAGCTCCGGGAGAGGGAACTATGCCCGGAAGCAACGGGATGCGCCGGAAAGTGTTGGCACTTACGCTTGCCGAGCCGCATCAGAGGAGAGAGCCTATGTCGCCGGAGCAGGGGAATACGGGGTCGTTTGAGGAGATCGTTACCGGGCTGCGCGCTGCCCTGGAAGCTACCAACAGCGCGCGCGAGGAGGCGCTGCGGGCCTCCCGCGAGATCATCCAATACGCCTCACGGACGATTCGAGCCGTGCATCGGGGCGAGATGGAAATGGCGCATACGCTGGTCAACGAAGCCCGCACGCGGGTGGAGACGGTCAGGAAGATACTGGCCGGCCATCCGGAGGTCTATTTCGCCGGGTACGTTCTCGACTCGCAGAAGGAGTATGTGGAGGCACAGACGATGATCGCCATCGTGGGCGAGGAGCCGCTGCCCGCGCCGGAAGCGCTTGGCGTGGAGCCTGCCGCCTATCTGAACGGCATCGCCGAGGCGGCCAGCGAGAGCCGCCGCTACGTCCTGGATCGGCTCCGCGCAGGCGAGATCAAGCGCGCCGATGCCGTGCTCAAGGTGATGGACGACATCTATTACGAGCTCATTACCTTCGACTTTCCCGATGCTATTACCGGCGGGCTGCGGCGCACCACGGACGCCCTGCGCGCCGTCCTGGAGCGCACGCGAGGCGACCTCACCCTGACGTTGGCGCAAAAGCGGCTGGAGACGGCCCTAATGCGCGCCAACGCCGCCGTGCAGCCAACTGCCGCCGAGGAGGCACAACCATAAGCTTCTCCCCCTCTCCCGCAGCGTGGGAGAGGGGGATAGGGGGTGAGGGCAATAGGGACGGTTAGAGGGTGTATGCCCTTTTTTGCCTGCTTCGAGAGAAGACCTTGAGGCTGATGACCGCTTTGGGCTCGCTAAAAGGGAGTGGCTAACCTCTTGCAGGTGAGTGCG
Organism: Chthonomonadaceae bacterium; assembly: GCA_035650735.1. GTDB lineage: Bacteria > Armatimonadota > Chthonomonadetes > Chthonomonadales > Chthonomonadaceae > DASRGL01. The sequence goes on along the minus strand of DASRGZ010000139.1, from coordinate 35 downwards.
GTTCTGTGCAGTCAAGGCAAGAACTTGCCTGCAAC
>DASRGZ010000138.1:0-19843 GCA_035650735.1 Chthonomonadaceae bacterium | reverse complement strand
GGTCGGCAAGGTTACGGCCCTTGCCTCCGCCTTGCGACACCTTGCGACACGGCTCTGCCTAGCGACACCTACGCGGGCAAAACACCTTTTTCGCCCACGTAGGTGGGCGACGGGCGCTTTGCGCCCCCGAGCGGCAGGGTTTAGCCTGCCGCTTCAGGGTCGGGCCTCCTCCTGGCGGCACATTCGCGGGCAGAGCACCGATTGAGAGGGTCAAAGGTTTTGATCCTACTCCCCACTGCCGTATTGTTCGGTCTGGTCTTGCCAGAGCCGCAGGGCGCGCGCGTAGTCCTCCGGGGTGTCCACGTCGGCCAGGATGGCCGGGTCGGAGACGGGGACTTCCCGCCGTTGGGCGGCATAGCGGGCGACGACCGTTTTCAAGGTCTCTCCGACGGGCAGGGCCAGGATGTCGGCAGCGCAACGCGAGGAGAACAGAACAGGGTGCCCGCGCCTGCCCTCAAAGGTCGGCGCCACCAGGGGCGCATCGCTCTGACGCCAGGCAGAGAGCAGCGCCCGGAAGGTTTCCGGCTGCACCATCGGCTGATCGCCCAACACCAGAAAGAAGGCGGCGCAGTCGGCAGGAAGCGCGCGCACGCCCGCCTGCACCGAAGAGAGCATTTCGCCCGCCGCATAGTTCGCATTATGTACAAGCCGAATGTTATATTCACCGACGGCGGCAGCGATTTCCTGCGCGGCATGGCCGGTGACAACGAAAATCGGAGAGATATTTTGCGCCGTAACGAGCGTTTCAATCACCCGCGCCAGCAGGGGCTTCTCGCCGAAGGGCAGCAGCGGCTTGAGCCGCCCCATGCGCTGCGACCTGCCCGCCGCCAGAATGATGGCCGCGACGCGGCCCCGAGTCAATGGGTTCATGGCTCCGTCCCTGGATCAACCGGCGCTGGCTTGTCGGCGCCGCTCCTGCCGCCAGACGCGCCACTGCTCCAGAGCCGCCGCCGCCAGGATGACCGCGCCAGTAAACAGGCCGTACTGCTCTACCGGACGGCCCGTCAGGATCAGGGCGTCGCGCAGCAGGGCGATCAGCAGTGCGCCCAGCGCCGCGCCCAGGACCGTGCCGTCGCCGCCCGTGATCCGCACGCCCCCGACGACGCAGGCGGCGATCACGTCCAACTCGTAGCCCTGCCCGGCGGTGGACTGCGTGTTGTTGTTGAAGGCCATGGTGATCAGCCCGGCCAGGCCCGCGCACAGCCCGGAAAGCAGATAGGTTGCGCGTTTCACCCGGTCTACCGGCACGCCCGAGAGTCGCGCCGCCAGTTCGCTGCCCCCCACGGCGATGGCCCAGCGCCCGAAGGGCGTCCGCAGCATTGCCACCACAAACAGCGCCGTGACTAGGACGAACAGGACGGCGGGCGTCCAGCCAGCGCCGATGCGGTTGAACTCTGCCGGGAAGGGGCCGTAGTTGCGGGCATGGGACAGGATGCTGACGCCGTAGCGGAACAGCAGCAGCGTGGCGAGCGTGGTCAGGATGGGTGGCTGGCGGCGATAGGTGATGAACGCGCCGTTGAAGGCTCCGGCCAGTGCGCCCGCCGCCAGCCCGGCCAGCGCTGCCAGTGGCCAGGCCCAGTTGGCGGCCAGCGCCATTGCGGTCAGACAACTAGCCAGCGCCAGGATAGAGCCGACCGACAGATCCAGGCCACCGCTGAGGATGACCAGGCCCTCGCCGCAGGCCATGATGCCGATGAACGCCGCGTTTTGCCCTAGGGTGGTTAGGTTGCCGGGCGAACGAAAGGCCGTGGAGATATTGTGCCAGGACGCCAGGAAGGCGCCCAGCCGGCCCGGCAGATGCAGATCGGGAATGGGCGCGGCCATCAGCGCGCCCACGACCAGCAGCAGAAGGAGGGTGGGCAGTTCGCGCAGCGTTCGGGACGGTCCGGTCATGCGTGCCACCAGAAAAGGGAAATAGCCCCGTATGTCGGGCCGCTCTATTGTAACGGATTTTGGGCCGGCTGTCCATCCCGGCTGAGTGCTGGAGTATCGAATTCGTCGTTGGTATGTTTGCGCTCTGGCCGAATCCCTGATTTTGGCGAACAAAGTTGCCAACCGGCGCGTCAGGAAAAAGGCGCGCGCAGCCAACCGAGAAAAAGCGCGCAAAGTACCGCTGTCCGGGTTGACAGAGCGCAGAGAAGGGGGATATAATGACACGGCGCTGCGTTTGTAATCTTACCCCGGCAGCGCAAGGATGGATAGAGTCCATGTCAGACGACAGTCACGAACGCGGCAGGAACGATAGGCCGCCCGGCCTGCGCCTCGGACGCTAAGGCGACTCCTCGCCTCTGCTTCCGCCAGGCCGCCCCGGCCCACGGTGGAAGCGGGAGGTCCCCTCCTTCTTTTCCTCCTCCTTCGTTCCTTTCCGGCCTAAAAGTAGATCACGCTTTCATCCGCACGCCCCGCGAACGCCCCGGACGTGCCCGGTTGTGCGCCGCGCCCGGAGTCGGGCGTCTGCGGAGGGGAGGGAAAGGACACGACCATGCGAGTCATCACGACGGAACCGATCATCGAGCGCGTGCGGCAGGCACTGGACCGCGAGACAGGGCCGGCCCTGGCGGCCACCCTGACGGCGCTTCTTCAGGAGCTGCATCCCTCCGACATCGCCTTCATCCTGGAGGAGCTGACGCTGCCGGAAGCGCTGATCGTCTTCGCGCATTTAGATGCCGAGCGGGCCGCCGAGGTGCTGGATGAGGTCTCCACGGAAACCGCCCGCTACCTGACGGAGAACTCGCCGCACGACCGCATGGTCTCGCTGCTGGACATCTTGCCGATGGACGATGCGGCGGAGGTCGTCTCGGAGCTTGGTTCGGCGGAGGCCGGGCCGCTGCTGGCCGCTCTGCCCCGCGCCGACGCGGAGGAGGTGCGCGAGCTTCTCTCGTATCCCGAGCAGACGGCGGGGCGCCTGATGACCGACAAGTTTGCCGTCGTCTCGCCGGACACCACCGCCGCCCAGACGCTCGACTATCTGCGCCGCAACGCCGATGTCCTGGAAACCGTCAACATCGTCTATGTGCTCAACGGCGGCGAGCGGCTGGTTGGCGTCTCCTCCCTGCGCGACGTGCTGGTGGCGCCCCTGAATCGGCCGATCCGGGAGTTCATGATCACCGACCTCATCGCGGTCTCGCCGGAGACCGACCAGCAGGAGGTGGCGCGGCTCATCTCCCGCTACGACCTGCTGGCGGTGCCGGTGGTGGACGCGGCGGGCCGCATGCAGGGGATCGTCACGGTGGATGATGTCATTGATGTTCTCGTGGAGGAGTTCAACGAGGATTACCTGCGCCTGGTGGGCTCGGACGCCGAGGAGATGGAGCGGCGCACTCCGGCGCAGGTGGCCCGCCTGCGCCTGCCCTGGCTTCTGGGCACCATGCTGATCGAGCTGATGGCCGGGCTGATCATCGCCCACTTCGACAACGTGCTCAAGCAGGTCATGCTGCTGGCCTCGTTCATGCCGGTGATCTCGGCTATCTCCGGCAACGTGGGGCTGCAAGCTGCCGCCATCGTCGTGCGCGGATTGGATACGGGCCACGTCAGCCTGACCTCCTGGTGGCGTCCGGTGGCCAAGGAGCTGGCGACCTCGCTGCTGATGGCGTTTGCCTGCGGCATCCTGCTGGGCGTGACCGGGGCGATCTGGTCGCATCGCCTGACGTTCGGGCTGGTGATTGGCGGCGCGCTGACCTGCTCGATGCTGACGGCAGGCTTCATGGGAACCATCATTCCGATGATCTCCAAGCGCCTCGGCTTCGACCCGGCGACCACCGCCGGGCCGTTTGAGACCGCCTTTCAGGATGTGATCGGCTTCGGCGTGTTCCTCTGGCTGGCCTCGCTGCTGCTCCACTGGCTGACCTAACCCCCCGTCCCCCACTGCTAGGATCGGTGCTGCGCACGCTCGCACCACTGCCAGGGTCGGGCCTGCAATGGACTGCCAGGGTCGGCAGGGTTACGGCCCCTGCCTCCGCCTTACGACATCAACATCTAAGGTGGAAGGGTTGCGAATACTGGCCGTCGGCAGGGTTAGGGCCCCTGCCTCCGCCTTGCCACAGCCCTCCGCCTTGCGACCCTACGAGGGAAGGGGGTGACCCAACTTGAGATGGTTGTGGCCCTCACCCCCAACCCCTACTGCAAGGGTCGGCCCTGCCATGGTTCGGGCCTCCGCCTTGCGATCCACGCTGCGGCAGAGGGGAGCGGCCCCCACCCCTTTATCCCCTCCCCTAGAATTGGGGGAGGGGAGAGACAGAGTTGGCTTCTCTTCCCCCTTCTGCCTTGCAGGGAGAAGGGACGGGGATGAGGGGAGATCAGGCAGAACCGAAGTACCTGAGAGTGAAGTCCTCTCCCCTCTCCTTTAGAAGGAGAGGGGACGGGGGTGAGGTCTATTAAGTAGGCGCAAAAGAGCCTTCCTGGCAGAACAAAGGCCGCAGAAACACCAGAAGCTGGTTTCTGCGGCCTCATCACTTGCACAGAACTCTTGCATTGGCTCGGGGCGGCGCTGCGTCCTCATCCCTCACATTGTACTGCCTGTGATAACAGGGGAACCCATAACGGCCTTCTGCCGTCTCATCGTTGCATTTACGCGCGAGCGGCGGGCTCTCTTGCCATGACGTAAGATTCAGCCCGCTGCCACATTCGGCCGTAAATGCTCCGAGACGGCAGGGAAAGCAGTGACACCCGGCCGTCTCGTTTTATTGATTTTTCCGCGAGACGCCTCATCACGCTATCCATGCGGTAGACGATAGCAAGCGACAAAAGGTTCCTCCTCTATTGGGATTCCCTCGGCAAGAGCAGCAACAAAAGCGCTTTGCGGGATGCAGGCACAGCGGGCAGTTCAGGGGAGTCCGCCAGCTTCCGCGTTCCAATAGCGCTCGGCGAGAATGATGGCGACATAGTCGTCGTAGGGGCACCAGGGCGTGCGCAGGCTGCGGGGCAACAGCCGCTGCCAGCCGCGCGCCGGATTCTCCGCCACAAAGCGGGCGCGCGCCGCCTCCGAGGTATGCGCCTCATCCACACGGCGCACCGGCACCGGTAACCGGGCGGCCTCCAGGGCGCGCAGCAGCGTCCCGGAGCCGGTTCCCCCGCCCACCAGCAGCGCCAGGGGCCGGAAACGGGCGACCAGGGCGCGCGCCTCCTCCACCAGGCTATCTACCGTCATGATAGCCCGAAACAGCACAACCCCATCCGAGCGCACGACGGCAACGCCGCATTTGGCGCTGCCCGGATCCACGGCAAGGATGACGCGCGCCTCCCCGGCTGCCGACGGCGTCAGAGCGACCTCCGAAAAGTGAGGTTCGTTCACCGGCATTTTATATCCCCTCCGGTGGAGTCGTTCCCGTATGCGCCGCTGTTTGAGGTAGCGAGACACCAAGGATTCCACTGGCTAGCAGTTGCGTGCGAGGCTGGCCAGCGTGGATCAACTAAGAATTCCACTGGAGTTGGTATCAGGACCCCTCTGCCGGGCGCGAGAGCTTGAAGTCCAGGCGCAGCGGGTCGGCGGAAGTGGTCTCTTCTTTGGCGATTGCGGTCAGCAGCACCTGCCCGTTCATGCGGCGGATGCGCTCCGTCAGCTTGAGCAGGTCGCTCGTCTCGATACTGCCGACCCGGCGCTGGCCCGTCTCGGGATCGGTCTGCGGGATGGTGCCGGCCTTGAGCGCCGCATCGCGCACATCCTGGTTGAGGAACTGAACGATGGAGTCGAAGATCCGGTCGGTGGGCTGGCGGGCGTTGATCACGCAGGAAGCGACGCGCTCACCCTTGCCGAAAACGCGGCGCACGGCGAACGGGGTTAGCTCGATGAGCACTTGCTCGCCCTCCACGCTGTTGTTGACGGCGTTGGCCACCACGACGACCGGCGTATCGCTGGCGGTAAGGCGATCCACCAGGGCATCCACGCTGGCCCGCTCATCGGCGTCCATCTGGCCCGCCAGCAGAAGGAAGCGCTTGGTAACGATTCGCACCGCGCGGCCATTGTCGGCGCGCACGGCTCCATGCGTGATCGCCATTGCGCTTGCCTCATCCAGCAGATCGCTCAATCGGGCGCGCACGGCCTCCGGGCGCAGGTGGGCATCAAAGGTCCGCCGCGCCAATTCCGCCCCGGCCCGCAGGCTGAACTTGCCCTGCCGCAGCGCCAGATAGCTGCGCGCGATATTGAGCCGTTCGCCGGAGAGCGAGGCGTATTCTTGATTGAGCTGAGCGATCCGGGCTTGCAGGTCTCTGGCCTGCTGCTCCAGATCCCGGTTGCTGCCAAGCAGTTGCTTGTTCGCCTCGGCCAGCGCCGCGTTTTGTCTGGAAAGCTCTGCGTTCTTCTCAATCTGCTGATCGCGGACGGTCAGCAGGGTCTTATTGCCCTCGGTGAGCCTGGCGTTGGCCTGCTTGAGTTTCTGGTTGTTCTTGCTCAGCTCGATTTTTTGCCGGGCCAGGTCCACATTTTGCTTGCCGATGGCCTCGTTGATCTTTCCGGCGGTCTCATTGAGCTGTGTCAATTCCTGATTGTCGGCGTGCAGCTTACGGTTCTTATTTTGTTCGGCCAGGACCGCACGCTGCTCACGGAAATACTGCTGCTGCAGGGCACTATATTGCGCCAGCAGCTTCTGGATGTGCGTGTTGAGATCGGCCAGCTTGGCATTGAGTCGCTCTAATTGTCTTTGCTTATCGGCGGCGGCGCGGGAGGCATTTTCATAGTTGGCGCGGGCGATCTGTTCCCGGGAGCGGGATTCGTTTAAGCTGTTTTCCGACTGAATACGCTCGATAACTAACTGCGAGTTGAGCCGCTTGTTCTCGCGGATGGCCGTTTCGCCGTTAAGGATGGCTTCGCGCAGCGGCTGGTTGATGGCAAGCAGCGTGACGATGCTTAGCAGCGAGATGAACGCGCCGGTCAGGCTGGTGATCAGGATCGCGGTATGTTTAGGACGCAGGCCGAACCAGGAGACCCGTTTTTTGCCCCAGCGCCTCCCCTGCAGATCCCCATAATAGGCGATAAACCCGCCCAGCGCCACCAGAGACGCCAGGGCGAGCAGTGTCCATAACATGGCAGGATACCCCTTGTCCGCTGGAACCTCGCACAAAGGTCCTAGCCGGGCATTGAAAACCTCCGATCCGTGCCGGGCACGGAAAGTACCCGTCTAGAGGGCGGCTGCGCCGCCAACCGTCCTCCCGGACGGAACACCTGGCTTGGCTGTGCGTCCGCCAGGGCGCTTGGCCGTAGGCCCTAGAGCCGGGTACTTTCAGTGCCCGGCTCCCTATCGGTCGCGAGAGATTAACGGGATGCGCGCACGGTCAGGATAACGCCGACAACCGCCCCCACAATATCGGGCAGGAAGCTCGCCAGCATCGGAGGCAGGCTGCCTCCCTTGCCGAGCACGAACATAGAGTGATAGAAGATCCAGTAGAGAAAGACGATAAAGATCGCCATGCCGAAGCCGACGGTCTTGCCGCCGCCGCGCTGCGTGTTGAGGCCCAGCGCCGCGCCCACCATCCCGAAGATGAGGCTGGCCAGCGGCAGCGAGATCTTGCCGTAGAGATCCACTTCTTTGCCGCCGGTATCCATGCCCTTCTGGCGCTCGGCCTCGATCTCCTGGCGCAGCTGGCTAAAGCTCTTGCTGTTGGGGTCGTCACGCTGAACGCTGAGGACCTCATCCCATCGCTTGCCGATGGAGGCCCCGCGGGGCAGCGCCCTCAGCTCTTTGAAGTTAATAACCAGGGAATTATCGATGCTATTGCGGTCGTTGCCGGGCGTAATGGGGAGCAGGTAGCCGTCGTAGTAAGTCCAGTCCAGGCCCTTCTCATCGTTGGCGATGGCCCGGCTGCAGTAGATGAGGACTTCCGGCTGCCCCTGCCGTTGCGGATCCTGGCTGTATTTAACGATAGAGACGCGGCGAAGGGTGCGAGTCTGCGCATCGAAGCCGCCATCTATTTTGACAAATTCCTCGACTCCTTGTTTGCCCTCGACGGTATAGCTGAGCGGCTTATCTAGATTCTGGATATGCTTTTCCGCTTCCTGCCGAATTCTGAGCGCGGCAGCGCTGGCCGGCGGCACCACGTTATCGTTCCAGAGAAAGGCGATCAGGCTGACGAGGGTGCCGGTAATCAGCACGATCCGCACGACGCGGGGAAAGCTGATGCCCGCCGCAAAGATCGCCACCGCCTCGTGGTCGGCGGAGATGCGCCCCAGGCCCAGCAGGCCCGCCAGCAGCATCGCCATCGGAAAGGTCTGGGTCAGGATGCTCGGCAGCAGCAGGAGGGTCAGCCGAATGACGGTGAGCAGCGGAATGCCGCGCACGAGCAGCTCCGTTGCCGGGAACAGGTAGGTGGCGGCGAACAGCAGCGTCAGGAACATTACCATCCCATTGAGGAACGGGCCGATGAGGTCTATGAACACCAGCTTATCAATCAGACGCATCGTTGCCGCTTCCTCCCTCATCCTCGTCGCCATTCTCTTCCGGCGTCTCCGCGCTCCAATCGCCGCCCAGGCTCTCCTGCAATTCCGCCTCGGCGGCCTCGCGCGCCAGGTCGCGCCTCTGGCCGTAGCGCTCGCCGAAGTAGGCCGCGCGCGCCTCCGGGTCGTGCAGCAGTTGACGGGAGGGACCGGAGACTCGCTTCTCCCCATCGGCAATGATGTAGGCGCGCTCCGTGATCCGCAGCATCGCCTCCACGTTATGGTCGGTGATCAGGATGCCGATTTTGTCCCGCTTGGACAGGCGGTAGATGATCGTCTCGATGTCTTCGATGGCTTTGGGGTCTACGCCGGTAAAGGGCTCATCCAACAGGATGAAGCGTGGCGAGGCGGCCAGGGCGCGGGCGATCTCGACGCGCCGCCGCTCGCCGCCGGAGAGCGTTTTGCCGTAGTGATTGCGCAGGTGGGTGATATGCAGGTCTTCCAGCAGCGCCTCGGCGCGCGCCTTGCGCTCGGCCTGGGAGAGCGGCTGCATTTGCAGAACCAGATACAGGTTCTCCCACACCGTCAGATTGCGGAAGACGGACGCCTCCTGCGGCAGGTAGCCGATGCCGGCCCGCGCCCGCTTGTACATCGGGCGGCGCGTGATGTCCTGCCCGTCGAGCAGCACCTGCCCACTGTTGGGCTTGACCAGCCCGACGATCATGTAGAACGTGGTGGTCTTGCCCGCGCCGTTGGGGCCCAGCAGCCCGACGACCTCGCCCTCCTGGATCTCCAGGCTGATATTGTTGACGACCCGACGCCCGCGGTAGATTTTAACCAGATTTTCCGTGCGAATTTCCAATCGTGCGCTTCCTGATCTCCCCAGGGTTAAGTCTTATGGTTTCTTTGTTCCCGGCTTCGAGGAGGCGGGCGCCTTGCCTGCTGGCGTGCCCTGCGCCTGGCTTCGTTCGCGCGGCTGGAACTCAATCGAGGCCGTCTGCTTGGGGCTGGAGATATCGAACTCATAGGGCCGCGCGGACAGATCCAGCGTCAGCGTATCGGCCTCGGCGAGGGTGCCGCCTGCCTCGCCCCGGATGAGTCCCGGCCCTTGCAGGTTTTCCGGGTCGCGTACGTGCGCGACAAACTTGCCCTGCACCACGACCTTCTTCGCCTCCGGCGTATTCGTAAAGACGACTTTCTGGGCCGTGCCGGTCACCGATTCCAGATTCTTATTCAAGCCTCCGGAAGCTTCGGTGGCGGTAGAAGGTTGTTCGACATAAAAGCGGACATTTCCTGTCGCCTCGACGTTAGTGACGTTGCGATTCCGGGCAAAGGCCGCGAGGATGTGGCTGGCCTGGAACTGCGTGCGCGTACGCGTGGCCCGGTCGAAGGTGCCGAAGGTCGTTGCTGGCCCGTGCAGCGATAGGCTCTGACCTGGATAGTACTCCCCGACGGTGAAGCCGACAACTTCCACCTCACCGATAGGAAAGTTGCGGGGCTGCCCTTCGCTGCCAACCGTTTCCGCTCCGGCGGGCGGGCGCGGCGTGAAGCGCAGGCGCGTCTGATTCGCCTCGCCCGTCATTTTATAGTGCGTGGGCTGTTCCGCCGTTCCCAGGAAGGCGACCACCCGATCCGCCACCATGCGCGCCGGCCTGAGCAGCGCCTCCGAGTCCGTGATGTCGGCGCGCACCCTCCCCTGCAACACGACCTGGGAGCTTTGAGCGTCGTAGGTAACGCGCGCACCGGTGCCCTTCACAGCCTGCTGGCCCTGTCCGCTCGGCGCGGGCCGCTCAATCGCATAGCGGACGCCCCCTTCGGCCTCCGCGCGGCTCAAGGCGGCGTGGTCGGGCGTGAAGGCGGCGGCGATGCGATTGGCCTGGAAGCGGGTATGCGTCTTATCCGTCGGATTGTCGAAATCTACCGTCGTGCCCGCGCCGGAGAACTGCGCCCTCTGCCCGACCACAAACTCGCCGGACTCGTAGCCGTAGATATGGACTTCGCCAGGCTGCGGCCTGCCCGCGCTTCCGGCATTTTCACGCGGCGTAAAGCGGATATCGTTGTTGCTGCCCTCAATGATATAGCGATACGGCCCCGGCCCGATCTCGACCGTGACGCGGCCCGCCAACAGCGAGCCCGGCCCGCTGAGACGCTCGGGATCGAGGAGAGCGGCCCGCACGCCGTCGGTCAGCTCTAAGCGGTTGGTCGCGCGCCGATAGAAGGCATGGCCCGCCGTGCCCTCCACCGTGCGTTGGGTCCCGGATTCCGTCCGCTGCGTGATGGTGTAGCGCACGTTCCCGCTCAAATCAATCCGGCCCAGCAGCTCCGTACCTTCCTTTCGAGAGGTGAGGGTATCGGCGTGCAGGCGGAGGGTGGAGCGGCTGCGCGGATCCTGAAGGACGACGAGGGTGTTGGGGCCGAGGATGGTGACGCCGGACCCATCGGCTTTGGCCTTGAGTTGGGTGTACCCGGTAATGGTAACGTCCTTGCCGAAGCGCGATATCTTCGGGCCGCTCTGGGGAGCGGGGCGGGCCGGCTGCCGCTCAGATTTCGGTACGGCGGCGGGCGGCTGGGTAGCGCGCGCTGGCCGGCCGGCTAGCAGCCCCAGCAGGCCGAGGCCGACCAGCATTGCGGCGAGGATTCTCCTGTCCTCGAAACGGTTCATTCGACTTCCTTTGTCCTGAAGGTCTCCATGCGCTTAAAGCCTATCCCCTCAGGCGCTCTGCCATCCTGGGAAAACCTGCCTGGGGAGATCGGTCTTATGGGACCGCTATCCGCAGCCCTATCACTCAATATTGAAATCTTTCGCCTTGCTATCATAGGTAACGCGCCCGCCGATCTGCTCAAAGGGCGTTCCGTCCCGCAATCGCCGAACGATATGCGTATTGCCGACCCCGACGATCTCATCCGTGCGCGTATTCCAGGTGATCTTATTGGCTTTCACCGTCGTATCCGGCGGGTCGGCTAGAGAGATCAGGGTAACGCCGCCCGTCCCGACGAGAATACGGTCCCGCTGGTTCGCCGTGACCTGCGGAGCATCTATAATGGCGGCGGGCTTGCCGTTGCGATAGAGCCGGGCATGGACGTCATGCAGCAGGATCGTATCGCCCTCGGCGCGGTCCATGAGCTCGCCGGTGCGGGCATGGGCGTCCACGACGGGCAGCGGCTTGCCGTTCGGCTGAGTAGGATTGCGGGTGGACCACAGAATATGCCACTCCTGCCCGGTAATGCCTCCGGGCAGGCTGGGCTGCGTCTCCGCCGCGCCGGTCGGTTCCGGCTTTTTGGCCGCTTTGACGCGCGCTCCGCCGCACCCAACGCCCACAAGCAGCAGCGCGAGCGCCAGGCTGCAAGCGATCCCCCTATTTATGGCAGAGGCCATGTAAGGATATACCTCATGCAAGGTCTGGCTCTACGTCGTCGGAATTGCTTACCTGCGCGATGGCTGCCGGCGCGGCCTCTCAGCGCGGTCAGCGCGGAGTCAGGGCCAGCATCGTTCCCCGCAGGCAGGCCGGACGCGCCGTGGCCCCCGGCGTCAGGCTGCGCCGCAACTGCCCGCAGGCGGCGGAGATGGCGTGGCCGCGCGTCATGCGCTGCGTGGTGACCCGGCCCGCCTTCTCCAGCTCCTCGCGGAAGCGGAGAATGCTTTCCCGCGACGGGCGGCGGAAGCCCTGCGGGGTCTCCACGTAGTTGAACGGTATCAGGTTGACGTTGCCGGGCAACTGCTTCGCTTTGAGCAGCGCGGCCAGGGCGCGGGCCTGCTCCGGGCTGTCGTTGATGCCGCCGATCAGCAGATACTCAAACGTCAGATTGCGGTGCGTGCTGCTTGCGTACTCCTTGCAGGCGTCCAGGATCTCATCCAGCTTCCACTTGCGGGCCGTCGGGATGAGTTGGGCGCGCAAGGCGTCGTCAGGGGCGTGCAGCGACAGCGCCAGCGTGATGGGCAGGTTTTCCTGGGCCAGCGCGCGGATGCCCGGAACGACGCCCACCGTGGAGACGGTGAGATTACGCAGCGACACGCCGACTTCCTTGCCCAGCAGGCGCAGGCTCTTCACGACAGCCTCATAGTTCCAGAGCGGTTCGCCCATGCCCATGTAGACCGCATGGGTGATGCGCCGCGCGCTCCCGGATTGCATGAGCAGAAACTGCCCGACGATCTCGCCCGCCGTCAGGTTCCGCGCCAGCCCGCCCTGTCCCGTCGCGCAGAAGGTGCACCCGGCAGGGCAGCCGACCTGGGTAGACAGGCAGACAGAGACGCGGTCGGGATAGGGCAGGTAGACGCTTTCGACCTTCTCGCCATCCGGCAATTCGACCAGATATTTGATGGTTCCATCCGCCGCCGCATCTTTATGCGCTATCTTCAACGTGCCGACCGTATAGGATTCGGCCAGGCGGGCGCGCAGGTCGTGCGGCAAGTCGGTCATCTGGTCGAAGGAGGTCGCGCCTCGCTTATAAATCCAGGAGGCAAGCTGCCGCCCGCGATAGGCCGGCTGGCCCAGTTCCTGAGCGACAGCTTCTAGTTCTTGAGTCGTTATTCCAATCAGAGGTTGCATCTTATTTACGAATCTTACCAATTGGGTTTTGCCGGGCCATAAAGGACCGGTCTGGTCAATCCAGCCGGGCACGGAAAGTGCCGGGGCGGCTACGCCGCCGACCGTCCTTCGGACGGAAAACCTGGCTTGGCAGGGCGTCCGCCAGGACGCTTGGCCGTTAGGCCCCCTAGCCGGGTACTTTCCGTGCCCGGCAACGGCAGTAGACCCTAAGGTATTTTCATGGCCCGGCCATGGCCGCACGCTCCGATCAGCTTTTTCGGAAGGCCGATCTTTGTTGCGACGGTGCTGCCGACTGCCCCGATTGTCCGGGCGCAGGCGTGACGACCGCCTGCTCGGAGGACGGCGGAACGGCTGCGATAGCCTCCCCAGTCTCACGCCGCAAGCCATCGCTGCGTCCGTTGTTGGTGATGATCTGAGCGGCCATCAAGGTCTGGACGACGCGCATCACATCGTCGGAGCCGGAAGCGGCAGCGCTCTGTCCGCCCGCACCCCCGGAGCCGAAGTTAACGAACTGGCCTCGGGCAAGCGCCAGCGCGACCTCATGCGTTAGCTCTGGCGCCAGTTCCAGGCGGCGCAGGTCGAGATAGGCCTGTCCCGCCTCGGCCAGGGCTTGCGCCTTCTTGCGGATGGCATCCGCTTCGGCCTCGGCGGTCAGACGGATACGCGCGGCCTGCGCGCGACCTTCCGCCTCCTGCTGGATGACGTTCTGCTCGGCATCGGCACGGGCCTGAGTGATCTGGCTAGCGGTTAGTTCGGCCTCACGCTGTTCGCGCACGGCGGCCTGCCGCTCCGCCTCCGCGCGGGCGATGGCCGCACCGTTGGCGGCGATCTGCATGTTCAGGGCGCGCTCCTGATCGTTGATCTTCTGCTGCGCCTCCAGTTGGGCGATGCGGGCGCGCTGCTCCTCCTGGGCCTGCACGACATCGGCGCTAGCCTTCGCGCGGGCTGCCGACTCGCGCCGCCTGGCCTCCGCGACCTCGCTCAAGACGGCCTTGATGTTGAGGCTGTTGAACGAGAGGCCCAGGTCTTGCAATTCGCGAGAACAGGCTTCCTTGATGATGACGGCGAGCTCATCATCGTCCTGCTGGCGCACCAGGTCGGTCGCCGTGCCCGGCGCGGGCACCGCCAGCGCCGTGCCGGTCGGCCCTCCCGTGCGCGCGTTGAACAACTGATCGTGCTTGAGCAGATTGATGGCGCGTCGTCCGGCGGACGAGAGCACGTCCGTCAGCGTGCCAAGCTGCTCCATCGGCGGCTTGGAGAAGAACTTGTTGGCGGCGGTGTTGACCATCGCATCGTCCTCTCCGACGCTGACGATGGCCGACGCCTTGACCGTGACCTTGACCGGCGCGGGCCTGCCGTTGGCGTCCACGTCGGCGGTCTGGTCGGTGATGTCAATGTCCACGTTGATCGCCTGGGCCGGGATCACGCGCGTCTGGGTAAAGAGCGGCACGACAAAGGCTTTGCACGGCCCGCGAAAAATCTGCCGCTCTCGCCCCCGACCGAACCAGCTTACCAGCAAAATCTCGCCCGCATCCACGCTGCGCAGGAACGTCGTAATGATGATCGACGTCAGGATCAGGACGCCTACGACGGCCCCGGCCACAATCAGCAATGTTTCCACTCTTGGTCTCTCTTTCTGCGCGGATGCTGAGGTTGCCGCGCTGCCTCCGCCGAACGCGCCGTGTCCGGCCCCACAATACTAACGCAAGGTGACGGTAAGGCGCTCGTTCTCGGCATCCACCTCTTCGATACGCAGCTTATCACCGACACGGACGCGCATTCCGGCCTGCGCGTCGGCCAGATGCGCGCAAAACTGCACCAGTCTCCCATCCCGCACGACGCTGACCATGCCGCGCCCGTTCGTGAAGGGCGTCACCGCCTCCGCATCGCCCATTACCAGGCTCTCCAGAGGCGAATCCGGCTTGCCCTGGAACTGGAACAGCAGGTTCCACAGCGGCGTGACCAGCAGTCTATCCACCAGCCAGGTGGGAACCAGAGCCGCAAGCCCGGCCAGCAGCGGCGTCCAGTGCGCGCCCCCGACCAGCCCATAGCCGAACGCACCGTATAGCGCCAGCCAGGTAAAGATAACGCGCGGGGAGGGTACTAGTCCGCCGAAGCTCTTTACCGGCGTTCCTGCCGTCTCCTCGGCGTGGGCGCCGTGCCCATGCGCGGCATGCCCAGTAGGATGTCCGCCTGCGTGCTGGCCCGAGTGAGCAAGATGCCCGGCATGGTGACTGCCAATCGTATGTCCCGCATGACCGCCGTGTCCGATGTGACCTCCATCATGTCCGGTATGCCCGGCATGTTGCGACCCCATGCCATGATGCAGCATTCCCGGCAGCGCCAGAAAGATCAGCCCGGTGAAGCCCGCTACCATAAGAGCCAGAAAAAAGAGCATCTTCGCCACCTGCCTTCCGCTCTAGCTGCCGTGCGACTGCCCTATCTTGCACGGATGGAATGCCTTTTTAATAGGCAGTTGTCAACAATTATCTCTCGATCCATTATACATCGTAAAGGGGAGTCCAGCAAGCAAATCTGAAAGAGGTATCAGGTCGAAAGGAGAAAGCAAAGCTCGGTGGCAAACTCAAACCGCTGCAAGGTCCAGCGTTCGGCGCGCACCATCTCCCGAAAGCGCTGTTCGTAGTTAATCCGCATCTGCTTATCGCGTCCGCCGAGGCTATGGGTGGGGAAGGAGACCAGGATATGACGCGCGCGGAGGGCTTTCAGCAGGTTCAATCCCGCCGCTTTCTCCACCTGCTCCAGCGGCGGCAGCGTTTTGAGCGCCAGCGCCAGGTCTACCGAGTGCGCGGGCGGCCCGCCGACCACGTCGCAGACCTCGGCGCAGCCGGGCACGCCTGCGATGGCGAAGAAGCCGTTGAGGAAGTCCATCATGTCCGCGTAGATGTCGCAGGCATAGTAGGCGACGTCTCGATCCAGCCCCATCCAGGGCAGCGCCAGCGGGTTGAGGCCACAGGCGACATCCAGCACGGAGCAAATGGGAGCTATCTGCGCGAGCGTCGTCCGGTAGAACTCTGCGAGAATGGACAGGCGTTCGCGCGTCGAAGCGTGATAGGCCATGATCTGCGCGCAGGCATCCCGCAGCGCCGGATCGCCATTGGGCGCGGCGGCAGCCAGCAGATCGAGCCATTTCGTATAGCGCATCCTGCCGCCGAGATAGGCGCCCGCGATCTGGTGGAGCTTGTTCCGGGTCGCGTGCACGGCCTCATTGAAGCTGCGCCGCGCCGCCAGCTCGCGCTGCCCGATACGACGTACCAGATCGGCGCTGACGTGCCGGTACTTCGGGCCGGCGCCTATTTCCGCAAGCAGTTGCTCCAGCAGTTGAGAAGAATCGCTCATGCGCCGCTCCCGATCAGGTCCATGAGGCGCGTCATGAAGCGCAGGTTGTGGATGGTCGCCAGCCGGAAGAAGAGGGTATCGCCGGATTTATGGAGGTGGCGCAGATAGCCGACCGCGTAGCTGCGGCAGGTGTGGCAGTCGCAGCCCGGAAAGAGGGGCGTATCGGCCTTGATGTGCTTCTCGTCGTCAATGTAGAGGTAGGCGAACCAGTCGCCCCAGAGGCGGAAATCCGGCGCGTTCGGGTTGGCGGTGAAGGTATAGAGCCGCCCGGTGCGCGCATCCCGGGTCGGCAGGGCGCTGTCAAACAGGCCGTAGTCTAGGCGGGCGCAGTCCAGCACGTTTTCCGGGTGGCCGACGCCCAGGGCGTGCAGGGGAAATTCGGCGGGGATGAGGGCGCGAGTCGCCGCCAGGATCTCCTCCAGCAGTTTGCCCTGGCTGTCGAGCGGCCAGCCGCCGTAACCGAATCCATCAAAGCCGATCTCCAGCAGCGCCTCCGCGCACTGCCGTCGCAGCGCCACATCTCCCCCACCCTGCACCACCGCAAACAGCAGAGGCCGTTTTTCCGGTTCTTTCTTGCGCTGGGCCAACTGCCGCTCATACTCGGCCTTGCAGCGTCTGGCCCACTTGATAGTGCGCGTCACGGAGGTCTGCTGCTCGGCGAGCGGAGCATCTACGTGGGTGCAGTCGTCCAGGCAGATAACGATGTCCGCGCCGTAGGCCATCTGAAGCTGAACGCTCTTTTCGGGGGTCAGCAGGAACTTGCGGTCTGCGCTTTCGGGCTGAAAGGTAATGCCCTGGTCGCTGATCTTGCCGAACTTGGGGTTCTGACGGATGAGCGAATACGCTTGAAAGCCGCCCGAGTCGGTGACGATGGGATGCGGCCAGGCCGCCATCTTGTGCAGCCCGCCCAGCGCCTGGATCGTGGAGGAGCCGGGCTTCTGCATGAGATGAAAGACGTTCATCACGACCGCCTGGATGCCCGCCGCCTCCAGGTCGGCGGAGTCGACGGCGCGCACGACGCCCAGCGTGGCGTCCGGCAGGAAGGCCGGCAGGCGCAGGGCGCCGTGCGCCAGGGAAAGAACGCCGTTACGCATCGCCCGCTCCCGCAATCACGATGACGTACTCTCCTCGGGGCTTCGTTCCGGAGAGGCCCTGAGCCAGCGCGGAGAGCGTGCCGCGCTCGACCTTCTCGAACCTCTTGGTTAGCTCATTGGCAAGCGCCGCCTGTCGGTCGCCATAGACCGCCAGGGCGTCCGCAAAGAACCCTTCCAGCCGGTAGGGGCTTTCATAGAAGATGAGCGTGTGGGGCGAGTCCTTATCCACCTCCAGGAAGCGGCGGCGCGGGCCGGGCTTGCGCGGCGGAAACCCCCGAAACGTAAAGCTGTGAACGGGCAGGCCGGAGAGCACCAGCGCCATGACTAATCCAGTTGGGCCGGGAGCCATCGTCACCGGAATATCGGCGTCAATGGCCTTCCGAACCAGCCTATAGCCGGGGTCGGAGATTCCTGGCGTGCCCGCGTTGGTCACGACCGCCACCTTCTTATCCTCCGCCAACAGCGCCATAATGCGCTCGCCGGCCCGCTCCTCGTTATATTCATGGTAGGCGATTTGCGGCTTCTGGATGCCGAAGTGCTTGAGGAGCAGGCCGGTTTTGCGGGTATCCTCGCTGGCGACGACATCGGCCTCGCGCAGCGTCTCCAGCGCCCGCAGGGTGATGTCGTTGAGGTTGCCGATGGGGGTTGCGACGAACGTAAGCATTCCAACTCAGCCCTCCCTGCGTGAGCATCCCCTCGCACGAAAGCGCCTCTCCCCTCTCCCGCGCTGCGGGAGAGGGGCCGGGGGTGAGGGCTATTCCCACCTTAGAGCTTGAAATCCAGCAGCCCGCTAATGCCCACGCCGGGAATGCGTCGGATATTGGTGACGCTTTTGGTGGCGACCGGAACCAGGGCGCGCACCCGCATTCCCAGCGGATTGAACTTGCCTTCCAATTGTACCACAGCCTGCACCTTATCCACGGCGCTGCGCGGCCCCATGACCTGCACGCCGCCCACATACGCGCCCGTACCCGCCGATAGCACGGGCACGACCTTCGTTTCGTAGGTGGGGCTGGCGTTGCTGGTCTTGGTCAGGCCGTTGATGAAGCGGTTGATCTCCGGGCCGAACTGTGAAATGGCATAGGCGATGCCGCCGCCTTTTAAAATCTTGCCGATCTGGGCGGAAGCGGCAACGGTCATTACCAGCAGCAACAGGCTTACCAGCCAAACGGTCTTGCGTCGTGACATGACTTTCACTCCTTCGCTGAAATAGCCTATGCAGGCGATCCGTATCCCTTTCCTCTCAGGAAAAGGCCGGACGCTTCATGGCGTCCAGATATTCCCTATACATCTGGCGCTTCCCTGCATTTCTTACGGATGCATAGGGTCCTTTCGTTTTCGGTGTTTCGGTGGAGGAACAGCAGGAACCGGCGTGTCCTTGTCGAAGAAATCACCTACCCGCTCATCCATAAATGCTATAACGCGCTAGATTGAAGAAGCGCAAAGAGGCCAGGGGGCTTTCTGCTCCGGAGAAAGGAGGAGGCGATGCACGCGGAGGCCATACGACGTATCGGGGTGGTCGGAGCCGGTTTGATGGGGCACGCTATCGCCCTCGAATTTGCCGTTGCCGGCTATGAGGTCGGCTTGCACGACTGCACCCAGCAAAGGCTGGAGCAGGCCCTCCAGACAATCGAGGCCGACTTAAAGCTGCTATTACGATTGGGATTGGTCCAGCCGGAGCAGGCGCAGGCGGCGCCAGGGCGGATCGCTGCCAGTATTCACCTCCCGGAGATCGCCGAAGAGGCCGATGTGGTCATCGAGGCCGTACCGGAGGAGTTGGCACTGAAACAACGGGTATTTGCGGAACTAAGCCCTCTCTGTCCCGAGCGGACGCTGCTGGCCAGTAATACCTCAAGCTTTATGCCGAGCGCCCTCTTTGCGACGACCGGGCGGCCTGACAAGGTGTTGGTAGCCCACTACTTCAATCCTCCCTACCTGCTTCCGGGTGTGGAGCTGGTGCGGAGCGAGCAGACCTCCGAAGAGACGCTGACCACCATGTTCGACCTGCTCACCCGGGTAGGCAGGCGCCCCATCCTGCTCCACAAAGAAGTACCCGGCTTTGTAGCCAACCGCCTGCAAGCCGCGCTTCTGCGGGAAGCCCTCTTCCTGGTGCAGCAGGGGGTCGTTGACGCCCGCGACCTGGACACGATGGTGAAGAACGGCTTCGGCAGGCGGCTGGCTGTGGCCGGCCCCTTCGAGGTGCTGGATAACTCTGGATTGGATGTTTGGCTGGCTATTGCCTCCCAGTTGTTCCCGACACTGGAAGGATCCCGGGAGGCTCTGGCCTGGCTGGAGGCGAAAGTGGCGAGTAAGGAGCTAGGAGTAAAGACTGGCAAGGGGGCCTACAAGTGGCCTCCAGAGGCGGCTGAGGCTCTCAAGGAAAGGCTAGGACGCGGGCTGGCCGCAATTGAGCAATTAGCGTAACGGACTGCGAGCAGCCGTTGGATTGTCCCCTGTGTTTAAGACAAAATATCAGGGGG
>DASRGZ010000137.1:0-6498 GCA_035650735.1 Chthonomonadaceae bacterium | reverse complement strand
CGGCAGGGTTACGGCCCCTGCCTCCGCCTTGCGACACCTAGCGACCCTCCCAGGGAAGGGAGTGATCCGGCTTCTGCTCTCCCCTCTCCCTGCAAGGGAGAAGGGCCGGGGATGAGGGCGGCCCTACCCCCTACACCCTACCCCCTACCCCCTACACCCTATACCCTACACCCTACACCCTATACCCTACACCCTACACCCTATACCCTACACCCTACACAAAGGGCCGGGGGTGAGGGCAGTCGCCGCAGGGCGACTTCGTGCCTTTGTTGCCGCGAATTCATTCGCCCGCTTCCTATCTGGACGACCTATTGCGGGAATAGTTCCTTCAACTTTGCGATGGCGCAGGCAAGCGCCTTACCGCGATGGCTGATCTTGTGCTTCTCTTCAGGAGGAAGCTCGGCCATGTGCTTGCTGAATTCGGGAAGCAGGAAGATGGGATCGTAGCCGAAGCCATAGCTGCCGCGCATCTCGTGGGCGATGCGCCCCTCGCAACGGCCCTCGCACTCATAGGCGCGCCCATCGGGCGTGGCGACAACGACGGCGCACTGGAAACGGCAGGTACGCTGCGCCTCCGGCACCTCCTGCATCTTTTCCAAGATACGGGCCATCTTTTCCGGAAACGGCGTATTCTCTCCCAGGAAGCGGTGGGACTGCACGCCGGGCAGGCCGCCCAGCGCATCGATCACCAGCCCGCCGTCGTCGGCGATGGCGACCAGGCCCGTATGCCGGGCAGCCGCCGCGGCCTTGAGATGCGCGTTCTCCATAAAGGTCGCGCCTGTCTCGTCCACAGGCGGCATTTCGGGAAAATCGGCCAGCGTTACGAATTCGACGCCGAGATTGGCTGCGCCGAGAATCTGGGCCATCTCCGCGCCCTTCTTGGGGTTGGTGGTGGCGATCAGCAGCTTGCGCGGGTAGGTCATAGCACCCCTTCCAGCGCCGCCCGCTGCAATCGGAACAGCTCATCCAGCCCGGTCTGCGCCAGGTCCAGCAGGCGGTTGAGGCGATTGCGGTCGAAAGGAGTCTGCTCCGCCGTGCCCTGCACCTCAATATAGCGGCCCTTGTCGGTAATGACCACGTTCATATCTACGGCTGCGCGCGAGTCCTCTTCATAGCACAGGTCGAGCAGTTCGTCGCTGCCGACCACGCCGACGCTAATGGCGGCAACCATGCCCGTCAGCGGCATCCGCGTGATCAGGCGCGCGTTGACCAGCTTGCGGCACGCTTCGGCCAGCGCGACATACGACCCGGTAATGGAGGCACAGCGGGTGCCGCCGTCGGCCTGAAGCACATCGCAGTCCAGCCAGATCGTGCGCTCGCCCAGCACCGGCATTTCCACGACCGTCCGCAGGCTGCGCCCGATAAGCCGCTGGATCTCCATCGTGCGCCCGCTGGGGCCGCTCTTCGTTTCGCGGGGCGTGCGCGTATTGGTCGAACGCGGCAGCATTCCGTACTCCGCCGTCACCCAGCCCTGGTCCTGTCCCTTCAGAAATGGGGGCACCTTCTCCTCCACCGAGGCCGTACAGATCACGCGGGTATTGCCCATCTCGATCAGGCAGGAGCCCTCGGCGTTGGGCATGAAGCCGCGTGTGATGCGCGTTGGGCGCATCTGATTGCTGCCGCGTCCATCCACTCGTGGCATAAAACTCTCTATCTCCCTTTCAAGAAATATTGCGCGATGTATCCGCCGCTGTGAACCAGTTCAGGTGCCCTACATTGGTGGTCGCGACGACGGTGTCGGGTTCGTTCAGCGTCACGACCTGCGCCGCCAGAATTACGCCGGCATCCAGTTCCCTCGGATCGGCGGTCGGGCGTCCCAACTGACGCGACTGCGCCCAGAAGGCCGCCGCCTGCCGCATGGCCGGCGTCGTTATCGGCAGGTCTTCCAACGTCTGGCACATTATATCCAACCGCGCGATACCAGCGGTCTTATTTGCTCGGAGCAATTCTCGACGTAATTCATAATCCGGTAGACGCCCCCAATCGTGTGGATACATCTCAAAAGCGTGCGCTCCATGAGAAGCGTCAACACGGTTGGGAGGAATTACCCATAATCCACGATTTCAGGAAGAATGATACGCCGTCCTTGCCTCAGCAAGCCTCGCAACCACTGTCGGCAAGCCAGGTTATCCGGTGTTATTTTCGGATTCGTAACGAGACTTAGCGGGGAGGAGTCAAGCACGATAACCTGGGCCACTATGCTTGCTCCTCTCCATCCTCCGGAAAGAGCACACGATATCCTCTGCGGCTCTCATTCAGCCCGCGTTTCAAAGCTTCAAACGTTTCGCGCTGTTCCTCCTCATCGCCCTCTTCGCGCCAGGAACGCAGCGCTGCAATAGCTGCCTGGTTGCGTTCTCGCTGTGCGGCAGTTTTGAGCAGTTCCTTCACATAGGCTTCCAATTCCACGCCCTTCGCTGCGGCCTGCTCGCAGAGCTGGCTCTCAAGTTTGGGGTCTAAATCTAAGGTCAGAATCATCGTTCGGCCCTCCGTTCCTCTTCAATGCTCTCTCCCTAGTATTACGTACCGACGCGCGCAACGATACAACCACTTCACGGAGACGAACTCAAATCTTGGAACAAAAGGCCGAGCGACCGCAACGCCAGGTTCGCTTACCGGGCCACCTGGGAGCGGGCGGATCAGGCGGGATCATTCTGTCCCTGGCGTTGGCCGGCCTTCCAGGAAAAGGCGGGTTGGCCCTGAATGGGTTCCGGCAGCGCCGCCAACCCTCCCAATTCAACCAGGGCGACCCCCGCGACCTCGCCGCTGACGACGATATCCCCCGGTTCCGCGCTTTTTTGCAGCGCCGCCGCGCGGTCTATCACCGGGCTATCCAGATATCCGATGCTGGCTCCCTCCTCCATGGCGACTTCCCCGGCGCTCACCCCGCACCGAAGACGAAAGGGCATGGGCAGGCGGTTTCGCCCGGCGTTGAACTGCGCCAGCCCCACCTGTAGCAGACGGGCCGCGCGCACGGCCCCGGCATCCGTTTCAAACAGGCACATCATGCCGTCTCCCGCCGCGCTCTGCACCTGGCCCCCGCAGCGCCCCACTATCTCCTCCACCCAGCGGCGGAATTGACCATAAGGAGTATTCGACCTCCAGTTCCGGAGCGTCGCGCTTCATCTCCGTCGAGCCGACCACATCCACGCTCAGAAAGGCGCGATGCTGTTTCTGTCCCACCAACTGCCTCTGTAAAGTGAAGAACAGGTCGAGCAGTTCCTGGCGGGACATGGTTTGTAGGGAGGATGGCGCGGAACGCTGCGGAAAGAAGCGGGCGCGGATGGAGGCTCCCCACAGCCCAAACAGGCCGCTGATGGGCGTAAGCACGACCGTTACGGGGATGGTCCATCCTAAATCATGGTTGCCAGCAATGTCGGGATGCGCCGCCGACGTGACCAGGGTTGCCAGAATCAGGATCAGCAGGGTCTCCGCCCCCACCTCGAAACCGACCTTCTTCTGACCGGCGAGAAACCCCAGCACCCCGGCCACCGGTAGCGCCGTCAAGGGCCAGGCTCCGTTCAGGGCCGTGTAGGGGATACTGAAGGTCAGTAAGCCCCAGAGCAGAGGAAAGAGGAAGGCGGCGGCTTTCTGCCGGTTCTCCCGCGACCAGAACTCCTTCCAGAGCGTCCTGGTGCGCTCTATCCTGGCCCGCTTCTCGGAGAGCAGCCCCAGGGCTTGCCGAACGAAGGCCGGCTCCAGGCCGACTTCCGCGCCGATGGCCTCCATCTGCTGCGCGGTCAGCGTCTCCTGATGCCGGTTCTGGAGTTGGGAAGCCAGGGCCGTTACTTTATTGAGCATCTCCGGGTCGTAACGGTATGGCGCTTCCCCCTGCTGTTGCTGGCCCTGCTGTAACATCGCCGTACCTCCGTCGAAGCCCCCTCCCGGCAGGGCTGCGGGGACTCCTCGCCAGCCTGCCTGTCGGGAAGGGCTTCTCCGCCTTGCCGTTGAGGTGATATTCTCGCCTCCTGACTCGACACCGTTCGACGCGACTCCCCGGAAATCCTGTTAGGGGTGATTGAAAACGGCTTCAGCATCTATCTCCGCGGCCCATTTCGCCTGCTCGGCCCGACGCAGCAGCAGGGCGCGCTGCTTGTCGCGCAGCTGGCAGACCGTCGCCACGTAGGCCGCGTGGGACCAGGTCAGGGGCGAGACCGAGAGAGGCGCGCCCGTGTAGGGATGGATCTGCTCGGCCATGACGCCCGACTCTAGCGCGTGGGCGATGCACCAGCGCAGCAGCTCGAGGGGCTTCTCCAGGTCACGCGGGGAGCGGGCGCGCTGGATCTGCCACTGCGCCAGCCAGAGCGTGCAGAGAAACCAGGGATTGCCCGGCACATTCTCCATATCATCGGTGCAGCGGTGATAGTAATCGCACTCGTAGCGAGCCACGCCGCCCACGGGCGTCTTGACCCACAGGCGCGACGCCAACTGATCCATTGTGGCGACCAGGCGCGGGTCGTCCGGCTCCAGGAAGCGGCACACAAACAGCCCGGCCAGGCTCGCATCTATCGTCTCATCGCAGTGGATGTGCCGATGCTCTACACGCAGACCACGCAGAAACCGATTCTTCACCACGTCGAACAGATACCGATCCGCAGCCTCGCGTACCTCCTGCGCCGCGCACAGATATCGCCGCGCGCGGTCGTGGTCGCCGAAAATGTCGGCAAAGCGCGCCGCCGCCATCAGCCCCGCCCAGACGC
Organism: Chthonomonadaceae bacterium; assembly: GCA_035650735.1. Lineage (GTDB taxonomy): Bacteria > Armatimonadota > Chthonomonadetes > Chthonomonadales > Chthonomonadaceae > DASRGL01. The sequence goes on along the minus strand of DASRGZ010000137.1, from coordinate 1,801 downwards.
TGGCCACCGTAAAGGTGTGGATGCCGCGCCGCTCCTCCCACAAGTCCCAGCACATGTCGGGCAGGCGCGTGGTCGGGTCGCGGAAGTTGGCCAGGAAATCGCCCGCCGGTTCCACCAGCGTGCGGTAGATGCTGCGCAGGTAGTCCACGTCACAGCAGCGCGTGAAATGCTCTCCCAGCGCGTAGAGCACCAGCGCCGTCTCATCCTCCTGGATGGGCAGTTGCAGATGGCCCTCGCGGGTGGCCCAGGGATGCCAGGAGGAGCCGACGCTGCCGTCCGGGTTATACTTGTGCCAGAAGTAGCCAGTCGGGTCAATAATATCGGCGCAGAAGGTGAAGAAGCGACGGGTGACTTCGTGATACCCGGCCAGGTCGAGCGCCTGCGCCACCAGCGCCCCATCGCGCGGCCACATATAGGAGTAGGAATCCCGGCTATATTGCAGGACCTCCGAGTCGTTGGCCGCCAGAATCGCGCCGCCGTTGTCTATCTGCGTGCGCAGGATGAGCAGACTCCGCCGGTAGAACCGAATGATGTCTTCGGGCAGGTCGGTAGGCATGTCGCCTTTGGTCACCCAGAACTGCCAGTAGGTACGGACGCGCTGCAAGATGGTCTCCGGCCCGACCTCGCGGATCTCGTGGTCGAGGTGACTGACGTCGGCCAGGTCGCGCCCGGCGCAGATCCAGTAATAGGCGACGGCCCGGTCCCGGACGTGCACCATGACGCGGCCTACCGAGTCCACGCTGCCCTGCGCGATGGGGTTGCGGCCCAGCGAGCCGTCCTCGGCGTCGCGCCAGGTGCCCTGCGCCTTGTGGTGGCCGATGATGCCGGTGGCGTAGCTGGAAAGGCCCCACTCGCGCCCGTTGGTGCCGCTGACCAAAAACCAAAAGCGGCCCTTATAGTGGATGAGCGCGCGGCGGGCCGGATCGTAGTAGGCCGTGTCGCCCTCGCGCGAGCCGGCAATATTGAAGTCCTGATGCCAGAACAGCCGGATGTCCCGCTCGCCGCCGCCCAGGTTCTCTATCTCGACGCGCCGCAGGAAGATGTCCAGATTACAGTCCACGCAGTCGTGACAGGTCAGCGCGATCTGCATCTCCCGGTGGACAAGCCGCACGTTGGTCACCAGCGTATCGGGTTCGTATTGCAGGTGGCGCTCCCAGCCGTCGTCGGAGGTCCAGGAGAGGCGCCCCTCCGCCCAGACGCCAAAGCGCCAGGGATAGCCCAGCGTGTGATTGTACTGCCCGACGTGGGGATAGTAGAGCTCCCGCAGGTTATACGTTTCGTCAAAGGCAACCAGCAAGCTCCCGTTGCAAACAGGTAGGTCGCGCGGCATTCTGTCTCGTCTCCGAGTTTCTACGATTTTGCCTGAAGAGACGTCTGCGGCTCTCAGGCAGATAGCGGGCGCGATCCTGCCGCCAGGCGGGCAGGATAGAGCGACCGCTCATCCAGAATATTCCACAGTTAGGGGCGCGGTTGGAACAGAGAATTACGGAGCGACAGAAGGGAGGGGAGACGAAAGCAGGCGCAGAGCGCCCTGCTCCCACCGTGCGCCGAGGATAGTCGCAGCCTGCGCCGCCTCGGGCAGGAAGCGGCGCATCTGTGCGGCGAAGGCGGCGGGGTCGCCGGTGGTGGCAAGTCGGTGGCGGGGAGGCTCTGCGGACGGTTGGGAAGCGAGAAGCTGCGCGTGGGCCAGCCGGTCGGCCAGCGCGCGCACGGTTTGCAGCGCCGGGTCCACGAAATCCAGCGCGGGCGCAAGGGCTTCCAGGGTGGGCAGCAGGAACGGATAGTGCGTGCAGCCGAGGAT
>DASRGZ010000136.1:0-6952 GCA_035650735.1 Chthonomonadaceae bacterium | reverse complement strand
GAATCGCCCCAGGAGCGCACGGTGGCCGTGCCTCCGGCAGAACGCCCTACCGAGCGTCCGGCGGCGGCTCCGCCGCCCGCCCAACCGGCGCCCGCGACGGCGCGCGCCGAGCGGCCTGCCGCGCCATCGTCCCTTCCGGTCACCGAACAGCGCCCGGAAGAGCGCGTGCGCATGTCGCCGCTGCGACGAACCATCGCGCAGCGCCTCGTCGAAGCCCAGCACACCGCCGCCATGCTCACCACCTTCAACGAGGTGGACATGAGCGCGGTCATGGAGGTCCGTAAGCGCCGCCGCGACTCGTTTAAGGAGCGGCACGGCGTTGGCCTGGGCTTCATGTCGTTCTTCACCAAGGCGACCGTCGGAGCGCTCAAAGCCTTCCCGCGCCTGAATGCCGAGATTCAGGGCGAGGACATGGTGCTCAAGTACTATTACGACATCGGCATCGCCGTCAGCACGGAGGCGGGGCTGGTCGTGCCGGTGGTGCGCGACGCCGACCGCAAGACCTTTGCCGAGATCGAGCGCGAGATCGCCGACCTGGCCGCCCGCGCCCGCGACCGGAAACTGTCGCTGCCGGAGCTTATGGGCGGCACCTTCACTATCACCAATGGCGGCGTCTTCGGCTCGCTGCTGTCCACCCCCATTCTCAACGCGCCGCAGGTGGGTATCCTCGGTATGCACAAGATCGAGGAGCGCCCGGTGGCCGTGAACGGGCAGGTGGTCATCAAGCCCATGATGTACCTGGCCCTCTCCTACGACCATCGGATCGTGGACGGCAGCGAGGCCGTGCGTTTCCTGGTGCGCGTCAAAGAACTGATCGAAGACCCCGAGACGCTGCTGCTGGAGGGCTAACCTTAGCAGCAAGCAAATCAGAACGTGGTACAATGGATGTAGCCGCTGCGAAAGAAGAAGGGGACTTGGCACAGACACAAGCGAAGCAGGAACTTTCTGAAAGGGATATACGCCGGAAGAAGAGCGCGCGCATGAGACGCTGATGCAGGCGGGACTGCTTAAGCACGTTCCCTCCGAACAGGGAAGAGCACCCTGGATCGCCCGATGGCAACCATCGAAGGCAAGCCCTTATCGGAGACCATCATCGAGGAACGCCGCTAGTGGCGGTGCTGTATGCCGACACCAGCGCCCTCGCCAAACGCTATGTCTTGGAACGCGGGTCGGCGTGGCTGCGCGGCATGGTCGGCCTGCCTACCGGCAATGAAACGTATACCGTTCGCATGACGACGGTGGAACTCATCGCCGCCATCACCCGCCGCGAGCGGGCCGGTACGCTCACGCCAGCAGATGCGGCCCGCGCTCGTGCTGACTTTCGTGCCGACCTAGTTACCGGCTATCTCGTCATCGAAGCGACCGACACGCTTGTTGCCCAAGCGATGACCCTTGCCGAAACGCATGGCCTGCGGGGCTACGATACGGTGCAACTGGCCGCCGGCCTGGAGGTGAACAACCTCTACATAGCGGCAGGGTTTCCCGCCATCCTCTTCATCTCCGCCGATGTGGAACTGAACATCGCAGCAACAGCCGAAGGGCTTGCTATGGAGAACCCCAACGCCCACCCGTAAGGAATAACTCTACCCGACGCCTTCGAGAGATAGGTAGACAGAGACAGGCAAGCTTTTGTGCCGTTTTCGCGCTGGGCAGTACATGCTTTCCCTTGTTTGCCAGAACGCCCATGTCCTCTCCATCCCACCGTATCTGCTTCCTCCTACGCATCCTGAAGCGAGCATCCCGGCTCCCCGCGCCGCTCGGATTGGCTGCGCTTTGGATAGGGCTGGCGGGCGGCCTGGCGGGCTGCCACCGCTCGCCTTCCGTTACCGTGCCCGTCGTCAAAGCCGCCGAAGCGGCCAGCGCAGACCCTTACGCGCGTCCCGCACAGGCCGTGCAGGGCATCCGCTTTGAGAACGTCGCGGAGAAGGCGGGCCTGCACTATCGCTGGCCCCAACAGCCGCGCCCGCTGCGCAACCTGGAAGCCTTCGGCTGCGGGTGCGCCTTCCTGGACTACGATAACGATGGCTGGCAGGATATTTTGCTGGTGACCGCGCCGCACGTCCTGCTCTATCACAACAAGGGCAACGGCCAGTTCGAAGAGGTGTCGGAGGCGATGGGCCTCGCCGCCGTGCAGGGAGATTGGAAGGGTTGTGCCGTCGGGGATTATGATGGCGATGGCTATCTGGATCTGGTGCTGACCGGCTTCCGACGGCTGGCGCTCCTAAAGAACGCGGGAGGCAAAGGCTTCCAGGATGTGACTGCCGCCGCCGGCCTGGACCCGCACAATCGCGGGCACTGGGGCAGCAGCGCCGGATTTATGGACTTAGAGGGCAACGGCAGGCTCGACCTGGTGCTCCTGAACTACGTCATCTTTGGGCCGCACGAGCCGCAGTATTGCGAGATGAGATCGGGCGTGCGCAGTGGCTGCCCGCCCAGCAGCTACCGGCCCGAATTCGGCGAACTCTGGCAGAACCTGGGCAACGGGAAGTTCAAGGACGTGACCGACGCCTCCGGCATGAAGGCCACGCACGGCAAGGCGCTGGTCGTGGCCTTTGCCGACGTGAACGGCGACGGGCGAATGGACTTCTACATCGGCAACGACGGCACGCCGGCGGATTTGATGCTCAACCTGGGCGGCCTGCGCTTCCGCAACGTCGCGCTGCGCAGCAACGTCGCCTACGGCGCGCTGGCCCATCCCATGGCGGCAATGGGCGCGGACTGGGCCGATTATGATCGAGACGGACGGCTCGACCTGGCGGTTTCCGGCTTCTCCGATGAGTCCTACACGCTGTATCGGGCGGTGGGCAGGGGGTTCTTCGAGCAGACGAGCGACGAGACGGGCCTTTCCGGGCCGACCTACAAGCCGCTGGGCTTCGGCGACAAGTGGATCGATCTGGACAACGACGGCTGGCCCGATCTTATCTTCGTCAACGGCCACGTCTACGATAACGTCCACGACATCGATCCGCTCTCCACCTTCCGGCAGCCCATGATGCTGTTCCACAACGAGCGCGGACGCCAGTTCACCGACCTGGTGCCCCAGATGGGCGGGGAGGTGGCGACGCCTATCCTGGGACGCGGCCTGGCCACCGGCGACTTCGACAACGATGGCCGCATGGATTTCCTGGCGGTGGATTATGAGGGCCAGCCCCTTCTATTCCACAACGTCTCCCAGACGCCCAACCACTGGATCACGCTCGATCTGCGCGGCAGCAGTCCCAATCGCTTCGCCTACGGCGCGCAGGTCGTGGCGCGCGCCGGCAAGGATCAGTGGGTCGGTCAGGTTTCCCCCGCCTCCTCCTATCTTTCCTCCAGCGATCCGCGAATCCACTTCGGCTTAGGCCAGACCGCCACGCTGGATAGCCTCACCATCCGCTGGCCCGATGGCCATCAGGAGACCCTGCGGCACATCGCCCCCGACCGCATCCTGTGCATCGAAGAGGGGCGCGGCATTCCGCATAAATCTCTCCCCTTACCCACCCGGACGTATCCGGGCCATGAATGACCCGTCTGAGGGGCCTACGGCCAGGCGACTGCAAGGGACGGCGCTACCACTGCTAGGGTCGGGACTGGGCACGCTCGACTGCCAGGGACGCCGCTCAACGGTTCGCGGCTCTGCCTGGCGATCTCCGCCTGGCGATACTCGCGCCTCTGCCTTGCGACTAGCGGACGCTCCGTTGCGGACGGCTCTTTCCGCTCTACGAAGGCAATCCCCCTGCCGATAGGCCGGTTGTTCCGTCCGCGAGGACGGTTGGCGGCGTAGCCGCCCTACAGACGGGTCATTCATGGCCCGGCTAATAGCGTGGAATCCTGCCGTTGTACGCGCGTGCCGAGCTCTGCCGAGAGCGCGATCATCCGGTCGCAGATCTCCGCCAGGTCCGGCCCTGCGGCCCGGTTGACCTCCGCGTAGCGCAGGCGTACGGGAACCATGCGCAGCGCACGAACGCCGCCTTTATCCACCTCGGCAAAGAAGATCAGCGATTGGTCGTTGCGCAGCGTTGGGTCTACGGCATAGTCGTCCAGGAAATCACCGGTATCGTAGAGGATGGGCTTGCCCGCGTAGATCTCGACGCCCTGGAAGATATGCGCCGAATGCCCGTAGATCAGATCGGCACCAAAATCCAACGCATCGTGGGCAAACTCCTGAAAGTGTACGGGCGGACGCAGGCGCATGTTTGGCCCCCAATGCAGCGAGAGGATCACAAATTGGGCGCCCTGCGCACGGGCCTGCGCAATCGTCTCGGTCAGAAGCCGCATGGTTACGGGGTCGCGGCGAATGGCAAGGTAGTTGATGCCGGGACGATCCGGCCCCGCCTCCCAACCCGGCTCGTTATCGGTGCAGGCGATCAGGCCGATGCGTAGGCCGCCAGCCTCCACGATAGCCGGACGACGCGCCTCTTCCCGATTCCGCCCGGCTCCGGCATGGGCGATGCCGGCGCTGTCCAGATAGGCCAGCGTGTCGAGCAGGCCCTGCTCTTCAAAATCGAGCGTATGGTTGTTCGCCAGGGAAACCAGGCGGATGTTGGCAGCACGCAGGACCTCTATAGCTCCGGGCGGCGCGCGAAAATGGAAGACCTTTGGCGAGCGCGACCAGGGATGGGGATAGGTGGTCACGGCGCACTCCAGATTGGCCAGCACCAGGTCGGCTTCACGCAGCAGCGGCAGCGTGTCGCCCCAGAAGCTCTGCGGGGGCCGCCGTACGATCTCATCCCCCACGCCCCGGCCCAGCATCACATCCCCCAGCAGCGCCAGCAGCATGGCGCGCACCTCCCTCCAGATCTCGTAACGGGAGTATCTGACCGCTTGCAGGTAAGTTGGCTTCTATTCAGCGAGAACGCAAAGATAACGGCAACCGATCCGACACTCCGGTGATGGAAGCCCATTCTTGAGGAACAGGACGGTTCTATGCGCCGTCCTGTTCCCGGCCCGACCCGCAGATCGGCGCTCGGTATCTCGATTCAGGAAGCGAGGAGCAGCAGTAGTTTAGTGTCCACCCGCGCCGCCTGCGAGCCTCCCAAATCTCGATGTAAGAAGCGAGGAGAAGCAGATGCCTGCCGTTGTCATTACCCAGAACGATGCCATTGAGAAGGCCATCAACGCCGCGCTGGACCCTATTCCCCTGGAGGGGCTGGTACGCGGCAAGCGCGTCGCGGTCAAACCCAACGATACCTGGGCCTCGGAAAAAGACAAGACCGGCGTGACGCAGCCAGACACGCTCCGCGCGGTGCTGCGCCGTCTGAAAGCCTATGGCCCGCGCGAGCTCGTCGTCAGCGGCGGCGCTGGCGCCGCGGAGACGGAAGATGTGTTTCGCATTGCCGGCTTGATGGAGGTCGTCGAGCAGGAAGGAGCGACCTTCTTCGATCACAACCGCCCGCCGTTTACGGAAGTCGCGCTGGAGTATGCCCCGAATAAAGACGTGGAAGGCCAAACTGGGGGGGGGCGATCCTCCCCCCCAGCTAAAAAAGTATGCCCCGAATAAAGACGTGGAAGGCCCGCAAAGGTCGATCATGGTCAACCCGCGCGTGCTGGAGTATGAAACGCTGATCTCCCTCAGCCAGTTGAAGCTGCACGAGACAGCCACCGTTACCCTGGCGCTCAAGAACATCGCCATGTCCTTCCCGGCGGCGGACTACTACGGCCATCCCCGCTCCACGAAGAAGCACGAGAACTGGTTTTTCGCGGATATGCACTCCTTCATCGCAGCGATGGCAAAGCGCTTCCCCATCCGCCTGGCGATCACCGTCGGCCATCCGGCCATGATCGGCGCCGGGCCGCTCGGCGGCCATGTCGTCGAGACGGGGCTGGTCATCGCCAGCACCGACCCGCTGGCTGCCGACGTGGTCGGCGCTAAGCTGCTGGGCTTCGGGCCGCAGGCCGTGCGCCATCTCTGGGAGGCAAGCCGATTGGGGCTGGGCGAGACCAGCCCCGACAAAATGGAGTTCCCGGCCATGAGCCTGCGCGCCGCCATTGAGGCATTTACGGAGGCCGCCTACGGAAAGCGGCTTACCTTTGAACATGCTTAGACGGCTCGGAATCTAGCTCTTTTAACGGTCTCTTTAGCTCCCTCCTGCTCCGTACCAGGACGCTGCTTTAGCAAATTCCCTCTTCAAATGGATATAGGATAGGAGTAGTCCGTAAGGGGCAGCGCCCTACAAAATGGTGCTTGCCTCTCGAACGCCCAATCTCCCACCACGGTGGAATGCAGGGCTACCCATCAGAAAAGGGGAGGAAAAATGGCTACGAAGCTATGCCTGTCGCCTTCACAGAAGGAACACATGGAGCAGAAGCTCGCCGAAGTTGAAAGGCTACGGTCGCAACCGTTCGATGAAGCCGAAGTGGAGCGCATCCTGGCCGATATGCAGTCCGACGACGAAGTCACCCGCGCCAAAGCGGTGCGGCAGATCTGTCCTTGCCGGATGCCCTGGGAAGTTTTCTACCGATTACGGCAAGCGGCCAAACGGCTGCAAAAAGACCCCAGCCCTATGGTGCGCGCCCACGCCCGGCACATCGAAGAAGATGCCCGTGAGGTTGCCAGCCTCGAATCGCTGTCCGAACGACTGCAAGAGTTTCAAGATACGCATGAGGTAAAGCAGGAGGGCACGTATCGGCCTGGCAAACGCCGCAAGAGACGGCCCTAGTAAGGAACTTCCACGCGAGAGACAACTTCGTTCCTGTTAACCTCGTCTGTTGATGCGGTTAGCGACGAAGAGGCCGCAACGCCCTGAACCAGACGGCTCCCAATAGCGTACAGAATAGGGTCATTCCCTCCGCAAAGTGACGGCAGCATGGATAGCCATCCTGGCGCGCTTTCTAGAGGGTGTATGCCCTTTTTTGCCTGCTTCGAGAGAAGACCTTGAGGCTGATGACCGCTTTGGGCTCGCTAAAAGGGAGTGGCTAACCTCTTGCAGGTGAGTGCGGTTCTGTGCAGTCAAGGCAAGAACTTGCCTGCAAC
>DASRGZ010000135.1:0-24561 GCA_035650735.1 Chthonomonadaceae bacterium | reverse complement strand
CGAGACCGGCGTCGGGCCTTCCATCGCGTCAGGCAGCCAGACGTGCAGGGGGAACTGCGCCGATTTGCCGACGGCTCCACAGAAGAGCAGGAGCGGCGCTAGCCAGAGGAAGGTCGGCGCCGAGACGAGCGGCGGCGACAGCGCCCCGGCCTGGACACGCCCGACCGCCTGCGCGACGGTATCGAACTGGAACGAGCCAGCTGTTGCGGCAAGCAGCAGCACGCCGAGCAGGAAGCCCACATCGCCAAAGCGCGTCACCACGAACGCCTTCTTCGCCGCGCTCGCCGCCGACGGCTTGAACCACCAGAAGCCGATGAGCAGATAGGAGCAGATGCCGACCAGTTCCCAGCAGACGTAGAGTTGGAACAGATTGTCCGCGACGGCGAGACCGAGCATGGAGGCGGTGAACAGGCCCAGATAGGCGAAGTAGCGCGCGTACCCGCTCTCGCCCCGCATGTAGCCGATGGAATAGACCTGCACCAGCAGGCTGACCACGCAGACAACCAGCGCCATCGTCCAGGCCAGCGCGTCGAGATGCACGCCCAGCGCAACCTGCAAACCGGAGGGGATCGTCAGCCAGTCCGCCGTGACCTGGCCGTCGGCCATGCGCGCCCTGTCCGGCAGATGCCCCAGGGCGGTCACGCCGCTAAGGGCGGTGGCGGCGATGGTCAGGTAGGGGGCCGTCTTCTCTGCGCGGCGCGTCAGGGCCAGCAGGCCCGCCAGGAACGCCGCGACGACGGGCGCGAGCGGGATAAGCCAGAGAGGGAGACTGTTCATCGGGGCGGCTTTCTATCCTTTCAGGGTATTGATCCGCTCCACTTCAATGACGCCGAAGTTCCGGTAGATATTCAGCACCACAGCCAATCCAACGGCGGCATCTGCGGCGGCCACCGTCAGTCCGATCAGCACAAAGACCTGCGGCTCCATCGAGGCCGGATGCAGAAACCGCCAGAAGGCGAGGAAGTTCAGGTTCGCCGCGTTCAGCATCAACTCCACGCCCATCAGGACAGCGATGGCGTTTCGGCGTGTCAGCACGCCATACGCGCCGATAGCAAATAGCAGCGCGCCGACAACGAGGTAATGTGTCAGTCCCATTTTCCTCTCCCTCAGGGCGATTGGCAAACCCGGCAGGCTAAACCCTGCCGCTGTGGGGCGCAGAGCGCCCGTCGCCCACCTGCGTGGGCGGAACGTTCTGTCTGGGCAGGCGGGCAGCTAGCCGAAGGCTCCCTAGCGGCAGGGTTCAGCCTGCCGCGAGATCGAGGCAATACCTAATCCGGCATGCCGACCACTTCTGCCACTTCGCGCGTGAGTGGGGCTGTGTCGGCGAGCGGCGGCGTCTCCGGCACCGGCCCGCGCTCCGACTTCGCCAGGACGACCGCCCCGATCAGCGCCGCGAGCAGCAGCAGGGAGGCGACCTCGAAGGGAACGGCATAGAGGCCGATAAGCGCCTCACCGAGCGCGCGAGTCTGTGCGCTCGCGTCGGCAGGCCGCGCGTCTGTAAGGGGCCACGTCTGGCGGGCCAGAATCGCCGCTGCCGCGATACCGAGCGCCCCACAGATCAGCCCGGCCCACCGCCCCAGGCGGTTGCTCTGCGGCACCTGCGGGTTCATCACGTCGCGGGTCAGCATCAAGGCGAACAGCATCAGCACCAGGATCGCCCCGGCATAGATGAGCAGTTGCACGACGAAAAAGAAATGGGCTTCCAGCAGGGCGAAGAATCCGGCGATGCCGACGAAGCAGGGCAGCAGCCAGAACCCGGCGTGCAGAACGCTGCGCGCCCGCACCACGCAGAGCGCCGGAATCAGGGTCAGCGCGGCCAGGCTGTAAAACGCGATCTGCGCGGCCAGGCCGTTCATGCGGGCGTCTCCCCGGCCTTCGCGATGGCCGTCTCTGGGGAGGCTGGCCGCTGCCGCGCGGGCTTCTCGGCGGCAAGAGCGGCTTTTGCGGCCTTGGCTGCCGCCTCCTCCGCGAGTGCGTCCGTGATGGTGCGGATATTGGTTTCCACCGCCGCCGCGCCGCCCTGCGCCAAATCCGTGATGCGGAAGACGCTGGCGTTGCGGTCGTAAGAGGCCAGCTCATAGGCAGGCCCCATGTAGATAGCTTCGAACGGACACGCCTCAATGCAGAGATTACAGAACATGCACCGGCCCAGGTCCATCGTGAATTCGCTCACGCCGCCGTGCTTGCCCGCGCCCAGCTTCTCCATCGAGATCACGTTCGTCGGGCACGCCTGCTCGCAGAGCGTGCAGCCGGTGCATTTCAGGCGCTTCGCCTCCTCGTCATACGGCAGGTAGAACAGGCCCCGGTAGCGCGGCGACACCTTCACGCGCTCGTAGGGATACTGAACCGTGATCTTGCGTCGTGCGACGAGGTTGACTGCCGTCACTCCCATCCCCCGGAAGAAACTGGCGAAACCGGAGAAGAAATCGCGCACCGCACTCTGTTTCGGGCGTGTCGTTGTCACCAAAGAGCCTCCATTCTACCGCACCAAATAGACGGCGGTCGCACAGAAAAGGGCGAGCGCGAGCGGAACCAGCAGTTTCCAGCAGAAGCCCATCATCTGATCAATGCGCAGGCGCGGCAGCGTCCAGCGCACCCACATCATCAGGATGATGAGCAGCAGCGTCTTGATCGTAAACCACACGACGGGCGGCAGAATCGGCCCCTGCCAGCCCCCAAAGAAGAGAACGACGGCAAACCCGGCGGTGAAGAAGTTATTCGCGAACTCGGCCAGGAAGAAGATGGCGAAGCGCATCCCCGAATACTCGGTGTGGAAACCGCTTACCAACTCGGACTCGGCTTCGGGCAGGTCGAACGGGGCACGATTGACCTCCGCCAGCGCGCAGGCGAAGTAGATCAGAAATCCGGGGATCAGCAGCAGCGGATAGGCTGCGATGTTCCACAGGCCCGCCTGCTGCTGCACGATCCGGGTCAGGGACAGCGTATCGGCCAGGGTCACGACCGACAGGACGACCAGGATCATCGGAATCTCATACGAGAGTAACTGAGCGACGGCCCGCACGCCTCCCAGGAGCGAATACTTGTTATTCGCTCCCCACCCGGCAGCTAGAATGCCCAGCGCCCCCACCGTCGAGATGGAGAGGGCGAACAGCGCGCCCAGGTTGTAGTCGTAGCCCACCCAGGTCAGGCTGAACGGCAGCACCATGAAGGTGAGCATGGAGGCCACGAACACCAGATAGGGCGCGAGGGCAAACAGCGCCCGGTCGGCCTGTGCCGGGATGACGTCCTCCTTCGTCAGCAGCTTCAGCGCGTCCGCCAGCGTCTGCAAGGTGCCTTTCCACCCCACGTGCATCGGCCCCAGCCGCGCCTGCATCCAGCCGGCGAACTTGCGCTCCAGCCAGATGAGAAACAGGCATTGCAGGGCGATGACGGTGGCGACGAGGACGGCTTTGATCAGGGCGTTGAGCAGCGGGTGTTCGCCGAAGAAGCGCGTCACCGGCTCCAGCTTTTGCCAGGGCAGCAGCGGCAGCGCGCTCACTATCGCCACCAGCAGGACGGTGATCAATATTCCGGCAGCCCACTGTCCGGCCTGCGAAGCGCGGTTCGGGGCGGTCGTCTGTATGCTCAACGATCCACCTCCCCCAGAACGGTATCCAGGCTGCCGAGGATCGCGATCACGTCGGCGACCTTGACGCCCGGCAGCAGTGCAGGCAGCAGCCCCAGGTGGACGAACGAAGGCGTGCGGATGTGAACGCGCACCGGGTTGGGCGACCCATCGCTGACCAGATAGACAGAGAATTCACCGCGCGGCGACTCGGTACGGGAATAGGCTTCGCCGGGCGGCGGCTTGAATATCTTGGGCAGCTTGGTCGTCGTCTCGCCTTCCGGCAACTCCCGCAGACATTGCAGGATGATCCGCGCGCTCTGCCGCATCTCCTCGATACGCACGCAGTACCGCGCCAGGCAATCCCCTTCGGAAAAGACGGGGACATCGAACTCCATGCGGTCGTACACATCGTAGGGCGCGACCCGCCGAATGTCGTAGGGAATGCCGGAGCCGCGCGCCACCGGCCCCGACGCGCCATAGGCTATTGCCATTTCGCGCGGGATCACGCCGACGCCCTCACAGCGGGCGCGAAAGATGCGGTTGCCGGTCAGGAGGCGGTCGTTCTCGTCCAGCGCCACGCGGAACTCCTCCAGAAAGGCCCGGACGCCCTCGGCAAAGCCCTCCGGCAGGTCCGCCGCCACGCCTCCAGCCCGAATCCAGTTGTAGGTCAGGCGCGCGCCCGTCATCGCTTCCAGCAGGTCGAGGACTTTCTCGCGCTCCCGGAAACTGTAGAGGAAAACGGTCGTAGCGCCCAGATCGGTGGCGAAGGTGCCGAGGAAGACCAGATGGCTGGCGATGCGGTTGAGCTCGCAGAGTAGCACGCGGATATACTGCGCCCGTTCCGGCACGGTCACGTTCCCGATTCGCTCGATGGCCTGCGCCATCGCGAGGTTGCAGTTCAGCGAGGCCAGATAGTCCAGCCTATCGGTGAAGGGGACGTTCTGCCGATAGGGCCGCGCCTCCATCATCTTCTCCAGGCCGCGATGCAGGTAGCCGATGACCGGGCGGCAGGAGTGAATGACTTCGCCGTCCAGTTCCACCACCAGGCGGAGAACGCCGTGCGTGGAGGGATGTTGCGGCCCCATATTGAGGGTCATGCCGGGGCTGGAGATTTCGGTGGTGGTCAGCGTCATCGCTTCTCCTGGGCGCGTGCAGTCTCAGTTTCTCTCCTGCGGGCCGTGCAGAGGGTCGCCGCTGAAGACGGGTTCGTAGTCGCGGCGGAAGGGATGCCCCTCCCAGTCTTCGGGCAGCAGAATCCGCATACGGGCGGGGTCGCCGTCGTCGGGATGGCCGGGGAAACGGATGCCGAACAGGTCGAAGCACTCACGCTCGAACCAGTTCAGCCCCGGCCAGATGGACGTCACGCTGGCGACGGCGGGGTTCTCGCGGGACAGTTCGACGTGCAGCAGGGCCGTCCGGTTGTGCGCGATGGAGACCAGGCGATACCAGAGAATCAACTGCTCGCCGGTGTCGCGGGCCGTCAGGTCGGCGGGATAGTCGAAGGCAAGGATCGGTTCATCGCGCAGATACGCACAGAGCGCCGTCAGCCGCCCCGCCGCGACGGTCAGGCGCAGTTCGCCGTCCGCCTCCTCCGCCGCCAGCAGCGCCTCCCCAAACCGCTCCTTAATTCCGCGCAAGCCCTCGCTCTCTTCACTCACGACGGCTTCTCCGCTGCCTGGTTCACTCATGGGAGAGTTCACTGTTCGTACCTTCTGGAGACGATAGCCCCCGTGAATCGGTCAATCACATCATGGGGTCCGCCTCCTTTGACTTTCGGGTCTTTAGGTTCGTAATCCACATGCCAACCGTCTGGCTCAAGTTCCAGGCGAATACGATATAGGGAGAGGTCGCGGTAAGCCTGGATCGCATCTGCCTGGGCAATGCTCAAAGCGCGATCCGCAGAAAGCATCGGGGCTTCCGTTGTTTCTATCATATCCTGAGCCGCAAGAATATCCCGGAGTTCTTTCAGCAGGTCGGTCTGATCCTTCATCGCCTGACTGCGCTCGCGCTCTGCCTGCCGACGCAGGCGGATGACTTCGATGATTCTCGCCAGGACTGCATCACGCGCTCTATTCCTCTGTTTTACACGCCTATAGTCCACGAGCGGAGGACGATTCAACCTGAGAACCTCAATGGTTCGACTGCCCACAGGAGTAAGCGCAAGAAGCCGCCCATCTTCCAGTTCTACAAAGTGGGTAGAGGCAGGGTCCGTGCGTGGATTCCATATATCTGCCAGTGCGGTTTTACCAGTCCAATAGGCGTTCTTATAGTTGTTGCACTGAAAGCAAGCATAGACTAAATTATCAAGTGCATCGCTGCCGGAACTCGCGCGTGGCTGGAAGTGATCTACGGTCAGCAAACCACCAGAATCTATCTCGCTGACACCGCAATACTCGCATACGCGCCCGGCACGCTCGCGAACTTGTTCGAAGTCCCTTTGCGAGATTTTCATTTAACGGGCAGCGTCTGCTTTTCTGCCAACCGGCGTTTTAGAGCGGCGATTTCCTGCCGTAAGGCAGCATTTGTAGCATAGATGGACTGAATCTCTTCGACGGTCTGCCGAAGGGCGCGCACCTCTGAGTCCAGTTGGATACGAAGCGCTTCGACGGACGGCTCCTCTTCGGTGGCCTTTAGCATTCCCTTCTCAGCGGCATCCATCTGCGCGTACCAGGCTTTCAGTTCAGCGCGTTCCAGACTTTCTCCGCGACACGAGCGCCCATGCAGTTCCAGCCCGCGCTCCATCTTGACCATCCTAAATCCTCCTCTCAGTCCCCAATCCATCGGCGGATGGATTGTCGTCATCTTATGTTTCAGCCTTCGATGACGATGGGTTCCTTTGCGGGGGGCCGCTGGCCGCGCCGGGTCAGGGCGTGTTCCTGCTGGATTTTCTCCTGAAGCTTGAGAATGCCATGGATCAGGTTTTCCGGGCGGGGAGGGCAGCCATAGACGTAGACATCCACCGGTAGGAACTGATCTACGCCTTTGACAATGGTGATGCTGTCGCGGTACGGCCCGCCCGCCGACGCGCAGCCGCCCATCGCGATCACGTATTTCGGTTCTGGCATCTGGTCGTAGAGCCGCTTGATGAAGGGGGCCATCTTCACCGTCACCCACCCGGCCACGATCATCACGTCGGCCTGCCGGGGCGTGGCGCGGAAGAACATCCCGAAGCGGTCCAGATCGAAGCGCGGCGCGGCGGTCGCCATCATCTCAATGGCGCAGCATGAGAGGCCGAACGTCAGCGACCAGAGCGAATTCTTGCGCGCCCACTGCGCCAGGCGATCCAGAGGCGCAATGACAGCGGCCCCGCCGGGGACCGGCACGCGCCAGGAGTCCACCTCTTCTTGAGATAGGGGTTTCCCGATTATTGCCATACCCAGATCACCTTGTCATCCTGACACATCAGCCCTCTTCTGCGCAGACTTCCACCTAACCCCCCGTCCCCCTTCCCTGGGAGGGAAGGGAGGGACCTAGCTTCTGCTCTTCCGGCAGGCTAAACCCTGCCGCTGTGGGGCCTGCGGCCCGCTGCCCACCTGCGTGGGCAGAGGCCATGCTGGCTTCTGCTCTCCCCTCCCCTGTTCTTGGGGGAGGGGCCGGGGGTGAGGGCTATTTCACTCCCATTGAAGGGCTTCCCGCCGCCAGGCGTAGGCCAGCCCCAGGCCGAGCAGCGCCACAAAGATCAGCATCTCGGCGACGGCATACGCGCCGACCTTCCGAAACGCGACGGCCCAGGGATAGAGAAAGGCGGCCTCCACGTCGAAGACCACGAACAGCAGCGCGAACAGGTAGTAGCGCGGATTGAACTGCCGCCACGCATCCCCGACAGGCGGCACGCCGCACTCATAGGTATCGCGTTTCTCCGGCGTCGGGGCGGAAGGGCTGATCAGCCGGGCGATAAAGAGGTTCACGCCCACAAAGGCAAAGCCGACGAGCGCGAAGATCACAACGGGCAGGTAGCCCACGCCAATCAGCGGAGCGGTGTTCATGTTCTGTCAGCCCTCCTTCTTTCTTCGCCTCCGCGTTAATCCAGGGCAGACGCATTTCCCTCTCCTGCAAGCCAGGGGCGTCCGGCACGAGAGAGGGACAAGGCGCTCTATGCGTTCGCCCTGCGCGTCAGTCGAACGTGTGGAAAAGCGCCTCCAGCGCGGCGGACGGCTCCTGCGTGAAGCGCTGGCGCAGCCACGCCTGCTCATCCAGCAGGCTGGGTTTATTCTCATGCTTGTAGAGCACGCCGATGGGATAGCCGTCCATGCACAGCGACAAGGCGAACGCCTTCACCCGATCCGTGGGATCGTGGTCCTCCGGCACGTCGAAGACGTGCTCCTTATAGTAGTCTTCGGTCTGGTCGGAGTTGAAGGTCGGGCAGGGCGAGAAGACGTCCAGGAGCGCGAAACCCTTGTGCTGGAGCGCCTGCACGAGCAGGTCGGTCAACTGGTTGGGCTTGTAGGAGAAGGCGCGCGCCACAAACGAAACGTCCCAGGCGATGGCCTGCGCAAGCGGGTTGAGCGAGTCCTCCGTCATGCCGTAGGGCGTGGTCTTCCAGCGTTTGGGGTCTATCTTGGGATCGTTGGAGGCGAGCGGTATCATCGAGGTCGGTGACACCTGGCCTTTAGTCAGGCCATAGGTGTTGTTGTTCATGATGAGATAGGTGATGTCCGGGTTGCGGCGGGCGCAGTGCGGGAAGTGGCCGGCGCCGATGGAGTAGCCGTCGCCGTCGCCGCCGACGACAACGACGTTGAGTTCCGGTCGCGATGACTTCAGGCCGGTCGCAATCGGCAAGGCGCGGCCATGCACGCCATGAAAGCCATAGGTCGTCACAAAACCCGGCAGGCGCGAGGAGCAGCCGATGCCGGAGACGATGGCCGTCTGCTCAGGGTCGTAGTTGCAGATGCTCAGCGCCTTGTAGAGCGCGCTCAGCACGCCAAAATCGCCGCAGCCGGCGCACCAGATCGGTTTGAGGTCGCTCTTGTAGTCTTTCGGGGTCAATTGTATCGGGGCGGTAGCCATTAGAATTCTCCAGGAGAGGCTGGCGGGAGACGCAGGCGCTCCTGCTATTGCCCTGCCAGCATCGTGATCTGACGATAAATCTCATTCGGAAGGAACGGAATGCCTTCGTCCTTATGGAAAGGATGGAACCGGATGTCCGTGTTAACGCGCAGCCAGCCCGCCAACTGGCCGGTAAAGTTGAGTTCGGGCACGAGGATCTGCCGGCAGCGCGCCGCGAACTCCTGAACGGACTCCACCGGAAGCGGGTTCAGCATGCGCAGGTGCAGGTGGCCCACCTTATACCCTTCGGCGCGTGCGCGATCGGTCGCTTCGCGGATGACGCCCTCCGTGGAGCCGAAGGCAATGATGCCTACGTCCAGATCGCCCGTATCCCCCCACAGGCGCACGAATTCATGCGCGCGCTCGCGCCGCAGCGTCTCTAGCTTGCGGAACCGCTTCGCTTTCATCTTGCTGGCCAGTTCCGGGGTGTAGCCGGGATTGCCTTCTTCATCGTGCTCGATGCCCGTGCTGACATAGACGCCCTTCTCCATGCCCGGCACCGACATCGGCGAGATGCCGGTCGGGGTATCCGCATAGCGCTTATAGCCGGCTGCGCGCTCCTCCGGCGTGGGGGTGAGGCGGTTGACCACCTTGACCTGGCTCAGATCGGGCGGCGGGAGGGTGCATTTGCGGGTGGCGAGCGCCTGATCGGAGAGCAGGAGGACCGGGCATTGATAGGCTTCGGCCAGGTTGAAGGCTTCGAGGGTCGTCCAGAAACAGTCTTCCACGCTGGCGGCGGCCAGGACGATACGAGGCGATTCGTTATGGACGCCGTAGAGGGCCAGGTTGAGGTCGCCCTGGCTGGTCTTGGTCGGCATACCCGTGCTTGCGCCGCCGCGCTGGATGTCGGCGACGACGAGGGGAATTTCCGCCTGTCCGGCCAGGTTGATCTGCTCGACCATCAGGCTGATGCCCGGACCGGCAGAGGCGGTCATGGACTTCACGCCCGCGTAGCTGGCGCCCAGGCACATGCCGATGGCGGCCATCTCATCCTCGGCCTGGATCAAGTTGCCGCCAAAGCGGGGCAGCTCCTTGGCCAGAAACTCCATGATCTCGGAGGCGGGGGTAATGGGATAGCCCGCGTAGAAGCGCATCCCGGCGGCGATGGCCCCCATCGCCAGCATCTGATTGCCGTTGATCGTGATGATCGGTTCGGTGCGCGGCACGGGGAAGAGGCGGGGCGTGCGCTTGCTGCCGATCTGTTCGGCAACGCGATCCGCGCCGGTATGCAGCGCGCAGATGTTCATCTGGACGATGGCTTCGCCCTTGCGCCCGAACAGGTCGCGGATATACTGCTCGGCGGGCTGGAGAGGGGCGTTCACGAGGCGCAGCAGCGCGCCCAGGCCGACCATATTCTTGGGCGCGGGCAGGCGCTTGAGCTGTTCGGGCGTGACCTCGTGACGGACCGCCTCCTTCTGTATGCGGGCCAGCGCGGAGATGGGCAGGCCATAGTCCGTGCGGCCTGGACAGGGCGTCGGCGTAAAGACGTCCGAGTCATAGAGCAGAATGCCGTCCTCGCGCAGCCCCTCACCAAAAAGATCAAACCCTTCATCGTTGAGGGCGATGAGGACATCCGCGGCATCGCCGTGTGAGAGTGGGACACCGGACCGCGCCCGAATCTGGTACATAACGGTGCCGCCCTTGATCTCGGCAGGAAACGTCTGGAACGTGTAGATATCCAGCCCCATCATCACGAACATCTTCACCGCCAGGTCCCCGAGGCTGACGGTTCCTTCGCCGGATTCCCCGACGAGGCGCAACACGACGTCGGTTTGCGCCAACTCTGTCTGCAAGGTCATGCCCGTATCTCCTACACCAGTATTCCTCTGGATTGCTGCCAGTTTAATTTATGTTCTTTTTCATTATACGGTAATTTTCGCCATTATAGCGTTGAATGCCTTATTCGACAGCAGAGGTTTCCACTCCTCCTTATAGCCTGCTACGCTGTTGGCTAAGTGGCGCCTCCGGCAAGTTCGCTGCCCTTTCGTGGAGGCGCCTTTTCCTGCCCGCACAGGTGTCGCAAGGTGTCGCAAGGCGGAGGCAAGGGCCGTACCCTTGCAGTGGCCCGAACCATTGCAGGGCCGACCCTTGCAGTCAGCATGACCTCTGCCTGCGTAGGCAGGCAGCGGGCCGTAGGCCCCACAGCGGCAGGGTTTAGCCTGCCGCACAAAGGACGGCAGACTTACTGGATGCGCCGCTTAGACAGGTATTTTGAGGTTCTTAAAGCGGAGGACCTGATCGCGGATAGCGCGTTCGGTGGGAAGCCGCTCCATGCTAGACGCGCCATAAAATCCGGCAATATTACGTGTCTTCTCGAAGATAACTGCGGCGTCTTCCGGCTCGGCGATAGGCCCGCCGTGACAGAGGACCAACACATCAGGCCGGACGCCGTGCGCCGCGTCGGCGATGCGCTGTACCCGCACGGCGGCTTCATCAAGGGTTAAGGCCGTCCGCGCGCCGATAGCCCCTTTGGTCGTCAGGCCCATATGGGCTACGAGGATGTCGGCTCCGGCGTCCGCCATCTGCTCGGCCTCCTGCTCGTTGAAACAGTAGGGCGTCGTCAACAATCCCCGTGCGTGCGCCTGGCGTATCATCGCGACTTCGAGCGCATAGGACAGGCCGGTCTCTTCCAGGTTCTGCCGGAACAGGCCATCAATCAGGCCGACGGTGGGAAAGTTCTGCACGCCCGCAAAGCCAATCTCCTGCACCTGCCGAAGAAAATAGTCCATCTTGCGAAAGGGATCGGTGCCGCATACACCGGCCAGCACGGGCGTCTGCTCCACCACCGTCAAGACCTCGCCCGCCATCTCCATCACGATAGCGTTGGCATCTCCATAGGGCATGTATCCGGCGAGCGAGCCGCGCCCGGCCATGCGATACCGGCCCGAATTGTAGATGACGAGCAGATCCACGCCGCCCATCTCGGCAGCCTTTGCCGATATCCCCGTGCCGGCCCCCGCCCCGATGATCGGCTGGCCTTGTGCGCCTTTGGCGCGCAGGCGCTCCAGAATCGCTTCCCGGCTTTGCGCTGGCTCGCTCATGACAACATTCCTTTCGCTTCCTGAGGGCAAAATAGACCTCACCCCCGCCCCCTCTCCTTCGCAAGGAGAGGGGAGAGGCGTTTTCATGCTCGGTGGTGCGCCTCGCGCATGGAGGGCTGACTTGCAACCGCCTGGCCTTCCCGGCGCTGCTGCACCATTTCCTCCAGCCTGCGCGCCATCGCCAGAGCGAACGCTTCGTCGTTGATGTGGGCAGGCATCTCGTGAATGGGTATGGCCGGGTTCAGCGTGGCGCGCAGGGAGTCGCGAAAGGCAGCATCGGCGGCGGGATCGTAGAAGGGCTGGCCCTCCCGGTCAATCGCCGACACGCCGCCCAACGGCAAAAAGACCTCGACCTGTTCCGGAGCGAGGTTGAGCTTCTGTCCGAGGATCTGGCCGAGCTGCCGGTTCTCCTCGACGGTGGTGCGCATCAGGGTGACCTGCGGGTTGTGTTGATAGAGGAGGCGGCTGGCGAACTGGGCGGGAACGGTGTCACGCGGGCCGAAGTTCACCATGTCCAGCGCGCCGGGAGCGACCACATGCGGGATGCCTCGCCGCCCTATCGCCTCCAGGCGGTGCGGCCCGGCGCTGAGAATACCGCCGACCAGTTCATCGGCCCATTCGGTTGTCGTGACATCGAGGACGCCGTCAATAAAGCCGTCTGCCACCAAACCCTCCATCGCGCGCCCGCCGGTACCGGTCGCATGAAAGACGAGGACCTCATAGCCCCGCGATTCCAGATATTCCCTGGCGCATGTCACGCAGGGCGTCGTCACGCCGAACATGGTCGCCGCGATGAGTGGCTTCTCCTCCGAAGAGGCCGCCTCACGTCCGGCATAGCGAGCGGCCATCCCGACGATAGCGGCGGCGGCGTTCCCCAACACCTCCCGCGAAAATCGGTTGAGGCCCGCAATATCCACGACGGAGTACATCAGCGTCACGTCCTTGACGCCGACATAGGCGCGCGTATCGCCGGAAGCCATGGTCGAGACGATGAGCTTGGGCAGGCCGACCGGCAGGGCCTGCATGGCGGTCGCGGCAATGCTGGTTCCGGCGGAACCGCCCAAACCGACGACGCCGACGAGCCGCCCGGCCCGGTGCAAGTTGGCCAGCAGGACGGCGGCTCCCCGGCCCATCGCCACCACCGCCTGTCCGCGATCCCCGGCCTCGCGCAGCGCCTTCAGGCTTGTTCCGCCTGCCTGCGCGACCGCCTCCCGCGCCACGTCGGCGGGAACCAACGCCTCGGCCAGAACGCCCGTGTCTATCAGGAGCGCTGGCTGTCCCGCGCGTCTCACGCACTCCTTGAGGTAGGCCGCCTCCACCCCTTTGGTGTCCAACGTGCCGAGGACCGCCACAACCTTCTCGTCCATCGCTGAGGCTCCCTTCAGGCGGAAGTGCGGCCCGGTAACTGTCCTGCCGGGACGACTGTGCATCCCGGCATCGCGCGCAGAATGGCCTCCGGGCCGGGCGGCGCATAGACGGCGACCAGTTTCAACGGCTCCCAGCCGGTATTGATCGTCTCATGGTAGACATCGGCGGGAATATGAACAAGCATACCCGCACGCACCGGTCGCCGCTCCGGATGCATCCCGCCCTGCCCATCGGGAACCTCAACCATCTGCTCTCCCTCGCCCGACACGATATACAAAATCTCCTCGACGCCCGGATGATTGTGGCGCGTATGCCCCTTCCCTGGCTCCAGAATCACCACGCCCATCGTGAACCGCTCCGTGCCGGTCACGCGCGGTTCACTCAGCCATTTGATACTGCCCCAGTCGAAGACCTGTGTTTCTACCTCTTCCGGGTAGACGTAGGGCTTGACAATCCCCTGTGACATCACCATTTCCTCCCTCGGCTTGAAAAATAACCAGATGCGCGCCTTCCTCTCTCCAGATTTCTCTCCCGTGTGCCTTCCAAGCTGGCTTCAGGCACGCAGAGGGCCTTGAGAAAGCGAGGCCCGGCTCAGTAGCTTGACATCGGAGGCTGTATCCAGCGAAAATACCTCGTAAACCAAAGCCGGAACAGAGAAAGGCGATTTTCATGCACACGGACGATTATGATGGCATTATTCTCGGTGCAGGCCACAACAGCCTGATCCTGCAAGCTTACCTCGGCAAGGCCGGATTGAAGGTCCTCTGCCTGGATCGAAGGGATACGCCCGGTGGCGGCCTGGCCACGATAGAAGACCCGGCCTACCCCGGCTTTCTGCATAATACGCACTCGTTTTATCACCGCGCTCTCAACCATATGCCCTGGTACCGCGATCTGGCACTGGAGCGCCGTGGCGCCGTCTATCTGGAACCCGCGCTCAACGTCGCCCTGATCCTCCGCAGCGGCCAGACTCTTACGTGGTGGACCGATTTCGACAGGACGGTGGAATCCTTCGCGCGTTTCAGCCGCAAAGACGCCGATACGCTCCGGCGGTGGCGGGAGGCGTTCTTGCCTATCGTGGACCAAATCCTGATCCCTGAGAGCCAATCGCCTCCGCTTCCTCCCGACCTTCGCAACGCTTTGCTCGCACGCAGCCCGCACGGACGTCGCCTGCTGGAAGTTAGCGCCTATTCGCCCCTGGAATTTGTTCAGAGGGAGTTTGAGCATCCGGTTATCCAGGCCGGGCTGCTCTTTTTCAACGGCCTGCGGGAAGTGGATATGCGCTGTCCGGGCTTTGGGCATCATATTCCCGCTTTGCTGGCCAGCAGCGGCAAGGCCCAGATGTGCCGGGGCGGCTCAGCCAATCTCGCCCGCGCTCTGGTATCCGCCGTCCAGGAAAGCGGCGGCGAAATCAAGCTGCAAACCACGCCCAGGCGCATCCGCGTGGAGAACGGTCGCGTTGTGGCTGTGGAGACTACCGACGGGGAGATATTTCCGGCCCGCCATTTTGTCGCCTCCGGACTCAATCCGCAGCAGACGTTCCTGGAACTGCTGGACCCGCAGGTGGTGCCTTCGGACTGGCAGGACAGGGCGCGGCAGTACCGATATAACCTGCTCGCTCCCCTGTTCGCCCTGCATCTCAACTTGAGTGCGCCGCCCGAATATACAGCCGCTCACGACCAGCCCTGGCTCAAGGAGGCATTCATGGTGATCCTGGGCTTGGAGCATATTGGGCAATTCGAAGAGATGGTAACACATCACGAAGCAGGCACATTCCCACCGACCGTCCTGTGGGGAAGCTGCCCCACGCTTTTCGATCCCTCGCAGGCGCCGCCCGGCAGACATACTGCCTTCGTGTGGGAGAAAGTCCCTTATCGGCTGCATGGGGACGCCCGCAACTGGGAGCAGGCCCAGGAGGGGCACGGCCAGCGGATACTGGCGCTCTGGAAGGAATTTGCGCCCAACCTGGAGGAGGCCGTTCTGGCAGGGTTCACGCGCAGCCCACTGGATACCGAACAGGGCTTGCCGAATATGCGCGAGGGAGACCTGCTTGTGGGCGCCTTAACACACGGCCAGACTGGTTACCACCGTCCTTTTCCGGGAGCCGGTCACTATCGCGGTCATCTGGAGGGGCTATATCTGTGCGGTTCCTGCTGCCATCCGGGCGGCAACATCACCGGGCTTCCGGGCTACAACTGTGCGCAGGTATTGCTCTCCGATCTCGGCTTGCCGGCTCCCTGGTCGCCGCCTCCGATTCAGGAGCGGCTGGCGAGGCTATGAATGCGTACTGGCGCGTGCAGGCCCGTCTGAGCAGGAGAAGCAGTTCCCTATCGGCTAAAGCACGACTGTCCCCTGCTCACGTTTGCTGTGGCAAAGCGCCAACAGGCTCAAGAGATAACCTTCGCGACCTCTCTGGAAGTTCCTGCCCGATTTTTGTTGCATCTTCAGAAGGGAACCCGATTGGCATCAGGGTATATAACTCAAGTTGCTACCTTGCCTCTTCGAGAAGGCAAACGGTGATGCAAAAGCCGGTTTCCAGAGCGATTCTCTCTCAAACGTGTTCCTAGGTAGCAACTTGGGTTATATACTTACCGTTTTGCTGGGCAGGGCAGATCGGCAGGCAGGGAGGGAAAATATTCATGGCCCATGCAACCTTCCAGGCGGGTGATCTTGTCGCGGTAATAGGCGACAACCAGGCCCACGAGGATCATCGCGCAGGCTACAACGGCCTGTGGAGCCTTCGCCATGTGTCTGGCTCCCGGAGCCTCTTCGTACCGACCGTTGCCGGGCTTAATGCGGCGGTCTGAACGCGGCGCGGCAGACGACGAACCCCGCCTGGGACTTTCAGTTCATCGTGCCCAAGTACGAAGTACTCCAGGAGTATGGCTTCAAGGCACGGGCCGTCTTGCGACCGCGCTGCTCGCGCGAGCAGGTGATGGAAGAGTATCGAAAGTGGCAGGCGACGCTGTGAACGCGCCGTTTCCGGACGTATCGGGGCGCGACCTCTAAACAGGAGGCTTAACGCATGGAAGAGAACGGCCCTAGGAAATGGATTACGGTACTGCCTGGCGTGTGGTTATTCCGCGATAGCTGCAACGTCTACGCCGTAGAAGGCCAGACCGGCCTTCTGATCATCAACGCGGGCACGGGCCGGTGGCTCTCGCACCTGGAGGAATTGCCCCACAAGCCCTGTACCCTGGCCTGTACGCACTATTTCCGCGACCATGCCGCCGGGGCACTCCAGGCGTCCCAGGCAGGCATCCCCATTTATGTGCCTGCGGGAGAGCAGGCTATCTTCGCCGATCCCGCTCAGCACTTCCGCCAGCGAGAGACCTATATCCTCTACGACAACCTCTGGGATCTGTTTGCGCCCATCGAGGGCGTGCCGGTGACCGGAGTGCTGCGCGATTACGACCGTTTGAGCCTGGCCGGCCTGGACGTGGAAGTGATCCCGCTGCCGGGAGTGACGCTGACCCAGGCCGGGCTTGGCATCACGCTGCCGAACGGGCAGCGGGTCGTCTTCTGCGGGGAGGCCATCCACTCGCCAGGGCGGCTGGCCCGCGTCGCGCCGCTGCAATACAACTACAACGACCTCTCCGGCGTCGTGCAATGCGACTACTCTGCCCGCCTCCTGCGCGCCTACAAGCCTGACGCCCTGCTGCCCAGCCTGGGTGAGCCCATCTGCCAGAACGCCGACGAAGCCCTGGCCCTGTTGCAGGAGAACCTGCGCAAGCTCGTCGCCGTGCGTCCGGGCATGGCCGAACAGTTGCAGGAGCTCGATACGCCCTCCCTGCAAAAGGTGACCGATCATGTCTGGCTGGATACCCACTCCATGGCCAATACCTGGTATCTCCTCAGCGACTCCGGCAAAGCCCTTGCCATTGACTACGGCTACAACACAATCACCTGTGCCTGGTCCGGCTATCCCAAGCCCGAGCGCCGCCGCGCCCTGCTGCACGGGCTGGAAGGCCTCAAGCAGCAGTTCGGCATTGAGAGAATTGACGTGGTGCTGGTCAGCCACTTCCACGATGATCACGTCTGCGGCATCCCGGTCTTGCAGCGGGTCTTTGGCACCCAATGCTGGGCTGCCGCCAACTTCGCCGACCTGCTCGCTTATCCACAGGCCCACTGTTTTCCCTGCAACTGGCCTGTGCCCGCGCGGATAGATCGCCGCCTGCCGCTGGAGGAGCCGTTCACCTGGGAGGAGTACACGTTCCACCTGCATCCGATGAACGGGCACACGCGCTTCTCGGCGCTGATCGGCTTTGAGGCCGACGGCAGGCGCTTCGCCCATACCGGCGACCAGTACTTTTTTATCAATGGGGTGGAAGACTTCCAGAACAATGCGCGGTCGCAGAACCACGTCTATCGCAACGGGGCCTTGCTGGATGGCTATGCGCAAAGTGGCCGCTGGATGCTGGACTGGCGGCCGGACATCGTGCTCCAGGGGCACCAGCCCCCGATGTTCACCGATTCCCACTTCTTCGCGCATATCCAGGGCTGGAACCGGGACTACGCGGAACTGCATCGCCTGATTATGCCGCTGGAGGCGGATCAGGCCCATTTCAACCTGGATAGCTGGGGCGGATGGATCTGGCCCTACCGGACCCATCTTAAAGAGGCGGGGCCGATCACAGTGCAGGTAACCGTGCGCAACCCGTTGCCCCGGAGCGCGCCGTTGGAGGTTCGGCTGGTTGGCCCGACCGGATGGGAGGGCGAAGCGGCTACGCTGATGGCTCCGGCCCACGCAGAGGTTTCCTGTACGCTCTCCATCCAGCCCTCCGGCCCCTGCCGACGGCAGCCGTTCGCGGTGGAGTTGGTGGCAGAGGGACATCCCTACGGCCAGGTGGCGGAGGCACTGGCGACCGTCGGCGGGGAGGCGTTCTGAGCATCCATGAGCCTGCGCTTACGCCAAACTGACCTGTACGTGCTCAACATGCGCACGCGCATGCCCTTCCGCTATGGCATCGTCTCCATGACGGCGCTGCCGCACCTGTTCGTCCGCTGCGAACTGGAGATCAACGGGAAACTTCACTCCGGCGTCGCGGCGGACGGGTTGGCGCCCAAGTGGTTCACCAAGGATCCCGCCACGTCGCTGCGCGACGATTGGGCCGATATGCTGCGTATCACCGAGTCGGCCTGTGCGCTGGCACGGCAGATCGAGAGCGCCCCCACGGTGTTCGACCTGTGGCAGCAGACGTATCAGGCGCAGGAGCGCTGGGCGCAGGGAACAACCTATCCGCCGCTTTTGTGGAGCTTTGGCGTCAGCCTGGTTGAGCGCGCGCTAATCGAGGCGTTCTGCCGCGCGCAGGGCGTCAGCTTCTCCACGGCGGTACGCCGGAACCTGCTGGGGATACGTCTGGGGCAGATACACCCGGAGTTGGCCGAGCATGCGCCTGCCGGCCTCCTCCCGGAGCGGCCGCGCCGCACCCTCATCGCCCGGCATACCGTCGGGTTGGGGGACCCGCTGCGCGAAGAGGATATCCCTGCCGCCGAGCGGATTGATGATGGCCTGCCGCAGTCCCTCGAAGCCTGCATCCGGGCTTACGGGCTGACCCACTTCAAGATCAAGCTGCATGGCGACCTGGAGAAAGACCGCGCCCGCCTACAGCGCATCGCCTCCTTGCTCGATAGCCAGGCCGTCCCGAACTATGCCTTCACGCTCGACGGCAACGAGCAGTACCACGCCGTCGAGCCGTTCCAGGCGCTCTGGCGCGCGCTGATCCACGATGCGGCCCTGGCGCCCTTCCTCAGCCATCTGTTGTTTGTCGAGCAGCCCCTGCACCGCGACATCGCGCTCTCCGAGGAGGTCGGGCGCGCTCTGGCCCGCTGGCCACATCGTCCCCCGCTCCTTATTGACGAATCAGATGGGCAGCTTGACAGCGCGCGCACGGCGCTCGCTCTGGGCTATATCGGCACTAGCCACAAGAACTGTAAAGGGGTGTTCAAGGGGATCGCCAATGCCTGCCTGATCGCCCACCGCCAGCGCACCGATCCACAAGGGCGCTACCTTCTCAGCGGCGAGGACCTGGCCAATGTCGGCCCGGTCGCCTTGCTTCAGGACCTGGCGGTCATGGCCTGCCTGGGGATCGAGCATGTCGAGCGCAACGGGCATCACTACTTCACGGGCCTGAGCATGTTGCCCGCAGAGGTGCAGGAGCAGGTGCTGGCGCATCACCCGGACCTGTACCGCCGCCACGAGCGCGGCTACGCGACGCTGGCTATTCAGAAGGGTAGGCTTGAGGTCGGCAGCGTCGTCGATTCGCCGTTCGGCCTGGGATTTGCCTTCGATCCCTCGCGCTTCACCCCGCGCGCCGCCTGGGACCCAGAATCACTTGAGGCGAGTTAGCAACCTGCACAAGCGCTCTGGTGACTCTCATTTTCCGAGGGCGATCAAAGCGCCGTCGGCGCAGCCAACGACCAGCTCACCGATCCTGTCACTGTTGACATCGGCAACAATCGCGCGTACCGGCTCGGCGGGCAGCCGAAATTGCCACACCAATCTCGGTTCTCCGCGATTCATGCTCAACGCGCCCACGGTATTCGGCTCGGTTCGCAGTAGGAGCTCGTCCGCCCCGTCGCCGTTCAGGTCCGCGACAACCGCCCCCTGGAGGCGGGCCTGTGCATGGAGGAACGGGTTTCCTTTTGGCTTGCCGGTCGCTCCGTCGAGAAGCTCCAGCAGGGTGCGCTCCGGTGCCGACGCGGAGATAAACAACCGGGCGACCTCCAGCCGCCCGTCGCCGTCGAAGTCGCCTACCTCACAGCCGCTGACACCGGCATCCGGCAGGCCGTCCCGTTTCGTGGGTGCGCTCCAGAGCGCTTTGCCCTCCGGCGTCAGAAGGCCGTAGACATAGGGCGACGGCACGAGCACCTGCCACTGGCCGCTGCCCAGAAAGTCCGCCACGACCGGAACCCCATAGGCGGCCCATCCGGGCAGCACGGTCTGCGCCGCCAAATCCACCGTGCGGAGAAAGCGACCGCTGCGCCCATCCACGACATAGTAGACCACCGGGTATTCGGAGATGATCTGCTCTAACCCGCTGCCCTGCAAGTCCGCGCAGGCCACCAGCGTCCCGCCGAATCCCCATTTGGGCACATCGTTCACCGGCACGGCATCCCCCGCCCAGACCACCGCGCCCGTCCGCCCATGGAGAACGACGCTCTCATCGCTGTGCATGGTGCTGCGGCGGGTGTTGACATAGACGTCGAGCCGCCCGGCCTCGGTCAGATGCGCGAGAGTCCAGAGGGTCAGCCCGCCCATATTCCACTGCGGGCGGTCGCTGTCGAAGCCGGAGAAGACGCGCTTCCAGCGCGTGTGGCCGTTCATGTCCACGGCGAGAAGAGCCGCCGCGCCCGTGCGTCCATCCTGCGCCGCAAAGACGACCTCCGGGCGGCCATCGCCGTCCACATCTCCGGCGGCAATGCCTCCGGGGCGCCCGCTTCCCGTCGCCATACCCCGGCCCGGACGCTCCCAGAGCAGCCGGGGCGGCTCCGACTGCGAGGAGAGCGCATACGCGGCAACGCGATTGCTGCTCATCTCTGTGACCAGGATTTTGCGCTTGCCTGCCGTCACCACGACCGGGAGCGGAGCCAGCACTGCTCGCGCCTGCCAGCTTAACGTGCGGACGCTCGCGCCCTGCACCGTGACGACTGCCGTTGAGGCCGGGCTGGAGATATTCAGAAGCACAGGGGCAGGCGTGTGTGGCGGCACGCTCTCACCGTACTCCCGGCCCTGCACTCCCTGTATCGCTATCGCGCCGCCGCTCGGCGCAGCGACTTCCCAGCCGGGCGCAAAACCGCCATCGCGCCAGATGGCAGCCTCCGCGCGTGCCGGCTGCAAGTCCGCGTCCGGGCGTAAGACAACGAATCCCGGCTCACCCTGCGGGCCGATGCGCCCGGCGGCTGCCGTTGTGCGTCCGCCCGCCGCGCCCGTGTCGGCGGTCGGCGGCAAGTAGGCGAGGTCGAACGTGCCGAAGCGCGCGCGCTTGGTCGCGAAAAGATCCTGGATGCTGCCGTTCCGAAGCTTGACGATTCGTAGGCCGTGCCAGCCGGTCATGTGGCGCGCGGAGACCGTCTGGCAGAGCAGTTCGGGAAAGCCGCAGCCGTCCACGTCATAGATACCGACGAGATAGTGTCCCGCCAGGTTGAGCTTGACCGTGCCGGTGAGGGGCTGGTAGGACATGACATGCCACTTGCCGTCGCCCTCGTCATTGAAGAGGTTGAAGGTCATCTCGGCGTGGCCGTCGCCGTCAATGTCTTCCAGAGGGTTCGGGCCGGGCCGGACGATTTTAGTGTGGCGCTCGATGCCGCCGTCCTGCGTTCCCTCGATGTCGCGCCGGAACGCCACCAGCAGCCCCCCGCCATCGAAGTTGACGACATCAAAGTGGTTGGCGAAATCGCTAATGTTGACGAACTTGGCGTAGGGGTCGCCCGGCTCGAAAAAGAGGCCGAAGAAGCCGTAGTTGCGCAGGCGATGGTAGCGGAGCTCGTGCAGCTTTCTGCCCGTCGCCCCCTCGTAGATGAGGATGCGGTAGTGCATGGCACACACCACTTCCCTCTTGCCGTCGCCGTTCACGTCCGCGAGCAGGGTCTGCGGGGCATAGACCGTTGTTTCCGGGGCTGTCTCCCACTCCAATCGGGGGTGTTCCAGGCCGTTTTCGTAGGAAAAGCACTGCAATTGCGAGGGGCTATCTCCCCAGACGCTCGTCCAGGCGACCCGTTGTAGGCCCTTCCGCCCCGGCAGGAGCGCGCCCCAGTAGCCTGCGCCCACGGCAACCGGCGTGCCGGAACCGGCCACGTCCAGCATTCGGCTGTGCCACAGGACTTGCCTGCGCCCCTCCGCCGACTTTGCCTGCGCTTCCGACGCCGCCCCGACCGTCATGTTCCGAGGGACCGTGCCCGCCTCCGGCGCGGCCACAACCTCCAGGTCGCCTGTCCAGAATCCCGTGTTCAGCCGCCATAGCTCGCGGGGGGCGTCCTGGAGCGCGCCTTTCAGCCCGGAGCGATTGGTCAGGCGGCGGTCATGCCGGGGCATCGGCCAGTCTTCGGAAGCGGCAGAATCCGGCGCAGCGGGCGCAGGCTGCTTCCCGCTCTCGCTTTCCAGCAACGGCGCTGCCGCCACGCCTCCGGCCAGCAGGGCCGCCTCCTGCATGAATTCACGGCGCGAGAGGCCCCGACGTGCTCTCATTCTGTTCTCCCAACGCACTGGAGTCGCGTTGAAAAGGCCCGGTGGGAAATCCTCAGGCGGCTCTGGGAAAGGAGGACAAAAGCGAACTAGCGATGGCGCCGACGCCGTAAAGACATCAGGCTGCCCGTGAATAGGCTGCCTGCCAGCAGCGCCAGTGTGCCCGGTTCCGGCACAACGGTCGCGCGGAAGCTCGACGTGAAATCGGCGCGGAGCGGGCCGGTAAAGGTAGCATTTCCCTCTTCAAGCCCGCTTCCTGTGATCCCGGCGAAGTGGCCTGTGCCACCCGTCACCAGGAAAGGCAGGGTGAAAGTGGCTGTTGTCGCGCTGGTGGGACTGAGGGTTCCAGTGAAGGTCCCGAAGATCGTGCCGTCGACATAGGTGCGATCAAAGGTGCCGTTGGAGACGATGTTCAAGCTCGGATTGCTGAGGTCCAGGTCGGCAGTTATGACGGAAGTAAAGCTGCCGAAATTGTCTGAGCCGGTAGCAGTGGCGTTGGCATGGGCGGTCGTCGCAGACGTTAGGCTCAATGTAAAACTGCCCGATTCCGAGCCGACGTAGGGGGTCTGGGCCACCGCAAACTGCGGAAGGCTGACGAGCGTGAGAGCCAGGAGGAACAGCAGAGGCTTGCCCTTACCACAAGTCATGATGCTTTCTCCTTTCAGCCAGGAAGCCTACAGTACTCTGGAGACTGGAGTTCTGCTGCGCCCCACCCCCGCAAGCGCGCCTCTCGCCAGGAAGCCTACAGTACTCTGGAGACTCCTGTGGTGCAGGCGTGCAAAAACTCCGCGCCGTATGCAAGGTAGCCTGTACGGGAGTTTGTTGCAAGAAACATGCCAACCGGCAGCGCCTCACTTAACCATAGTCTGAGACTCAGCGGCTGGCTTGGGGAAAGTTAGACCGCAAAACGCACAGAGGAACTTGACACACCAAATATGGCATGTTATCCTTCCTATGCTTCAAGGGAGCAATAAGGAACTCTAGGTGCTGCGGTTCTAGGTAGCTAGGTGGTTAAGGGAGCTTCCCACGCTGCAAGGGAGCAAATATGCCCCCCGCGAGGCGCGCGTGCCGGGTAGACGAGCTTCCCACGCTGCAAGGGAGCAAATAGGGACTTCTAGCGGAGGCTTTGGGGTGAGCGAGATGAACACAGAACCGGAACTGATTGCCGACTATCAATGTGTTGTGGGGGAGGGGCCGTTATGGCACCCGAACGAGAAACGGGTCTACTGGACCGACATCGCGACGGGCCGCATGTTCCGCTACGACCCGGCGACGGGCCAGCACGAACAGTGCTACGAGGGCGCATCCGTGGGCGGGTTTACCGTGCAGGCCGACGGCGCCCTGCTACTCTTCATGGGGGGCGGCGCGATCAAGTTCTGGCGGGAAGGCGAATTGACGACGCTCGTGGAGGAGATCCCCGCAGAGCGCGAAGCCACCTTTAACGACGTCATCGCCGACCCGGCAGGCCGTGTCTTCTGCGGGACGGTGCCGCGCGAGGAGGGCAACGCGACGGGACGGCTCTACCGGTTGGACACCGATGGCACGCTGACCCAGCTGCTCGACGGCGTGCTCTGCTCTAACGGCATGGGCTTCACGCCCGACCGCAAGCGCATGTACTATACCGACTCGCTGAAGCAGGAGATCTATCTGTTCGACTACGACCAGGCAACCGGCAGCCTCTCCAACCGGCGGCTCTTCGTGCGTGTGGGAGAAGAGGGCGCGCTGCCCGACGGCATGGCGGTGGATGCGGAAGGCTACGTCTGGTCGGCCTTCTGGGATGGGGGCTGCCTGGTGCGCTACGCCCCGGACGGCACGGAGGTATTGCGTATTCCCTTCCCGGCACGCAAGGTCTCCAGCGTCACCTTTGGCGGAGAAGACTATACCGATATGTATGTCACGACGGCGGGCGGCGACCAGAAGGAGACGGATGGGCCGGGGGCCGGCGCGCTGTTCCGCTTGCGCCAGGGCGTTCAGGGCGTGCCGGAATTCGCCTCCCGTATCCGGCTGTGAGGAGGTGAAAATCGCCCTCACCCCCGGCCCTTCCTGACCTAACCCCCAGCCCCCACTGCAAGGGTCGGGCCTACAACGGATTGCTAGGGTCGGCCCTGCAATGGTTCGGGCCTCCGCCTTGCGACCCTACAAGGGAAGGGAGGGACCCGACCGGATATGGTTGTGGCCCTTACCCTCGGCCCCTCTCCCGGCGCTGCGGGAGAGGGGAGAGACCTCCTCCCCGGCCCTTCTCCCTGCCAGGGAGAAGGGAGAAGCGAAGCCGGGTCCCCCCCTCCCTGATGCGCTCACTACGTTCGCAGGGAAGGGGGCCGGGGGGGCTTATAAGGGTAGGGATACCGTTGGCG
>DASRGZ010000134.1:0-9659 GCA_035650735.1 Chthonomonadaceae bacterium | reverse complement strand
CCCGACCCTGGCAGTCAGCGGGCCTGGCTAGGCGGAGATCGCCAGGCAGAGCCGCGAACCGTTGAGCGGCGTCCCTGGCAGTCGAGCGAGCGCAGCGCCGACCCTGGCAGCGCCCCACAGCGGCAGGGTTTAGCCTGCCGGAAAAAGAGTTACCTTTTCTGATTCTGGCCGGCGTTGGCAGGGGGCCTGGAATGGCCGCGCATCGCCGCGGCGAGAGCCTCGCCCTGCTCTCTTGTCATCGGCTTGCCGTGCATAAAGCCAATGGCGGTCGGCTTCTCCTGCAAGGTGCGCGAGCCCAGGGCGATCACGAAAATGGCCGTAAGAATGATGGCTACAATCACGACCCCCGGGCTTACCTTCTTTTGTAGCATGGGTCTCTCCTCCAATGGTAAGCTGACATACTGCGTGCGTTATGGTTTCCTGCTCTGTAGTTAAGGGCGATCACTCCGATCTCGCGGAGGCCAGGCCGTTGTAGGCAGCCGGAACCAGGGCCTTCTCTCCTTCGGTGGCGATAAGGTAGCGGTCTACCGGCACGTTGGCAAAGGTATCGGTCTTGCCGCTCGGCCAGCGGATGGTCAGGCGCGGCACGGTCGTGTGCGCGCCCAGGCCGAAATAGACGCGCGGATCGCTGGCGCTGAGCACGCTGCCCGTCGTCGTACAGATGCGCACCAGCTTGTGACCGCCTAGATCGGCGCGCACTTCCGCACCCAATCCCATGCGGTTGCTCTGCTTGCCGACCAATTGCAGGCCGAGCCAGTGATTGGGGGACTCGTAGACGTTGCGGAGCAGGAGAGGCTTGCCCTCAATGTTGCTGACGATCAGGTCTTGCCGGCCATCGTTATCTATGTCGGCCAGGCAGGCGGCCCGTCCTACCAGGTTACTCAGAAAAGCCGGCCCCGCCTCTTTGCTGACCTCGGTAAACCGGTTACCCTCGTTGTGGAACAACTGTATCGGCTGGGCATACAGGCCGCCCTTGCCCAGGATGGCGATGTTATCCATGACATGGCCGCTGGTCATAAAGAGATCCAGGTGGCCGTCGCGGTCGTAGTCCAGGAATTTCGTGCCCCAGCCGACCCAGAGGGACGTCGGCTGTACCAGGTTGGCAATCTGGCTTACATCCATGAACATATCGGTCTGGATGTGGCGGTAGAGCGTTTTGGTTTCGTTCTCATAGGTGGTAACGAAGAGGTCTAGCTTGCCATCGCCATCGAAGTCGCCCCAATCAATGCCCATGCCGCCGTGCGTTTTGCCGGTGCTGTCGTAGGCCGTGCCGCTCTCCCGGCTCACATCCTGGAAGCGGCCCTTACCGATGCCTTTGAACAGGTTGCCGGGCAGCTCGTCGTTGGCGAGGGCGATGTCTATATTGCCATCCTCGTTGTAGTCGGCAACGGCGACCCCCAGGCCACGCCCGGAGGCGGTGCTCAGGCCGCGCGCCTGCGTCTCATCGCGGAAATGGCCCCCTCCCAGGTTTATGTACAGGCTGCCGATCTGTCCCTTGTACATTTCGGGGGAGCAGGAGAGCTTCTTGCCGGGATCGCCGCAAAGCTGGATGGTCTTGGGGCCGAACTTGGCGTAGCGGCAGACGTAGAGGTCGAGCCGCCCGTCGTTATCCACATCCACGAACGCCGCCGAGGTGCGCCAGTCAGCATTGCCGTCCTTGTCGGGCGGATTGGCCTGCAATCCGGCCTCCTGGGTCACCTCCCGGAAGCGCTGCCCATGCTCGTTATGGTAGAGCGCGGAGCAGCCGTAGCCGCAGACGTAGAGGTCGGGATGGCCGTCGTTATCGTAGTCGCCGACGGCAAGGCCCTGCCAATATCCCTCCTGCCGCAGCCCCATGCTGGCGGTAACGTCGCGGAAATGCCAGTTGCCGTCGTTGTGATAGATTTTGATCTGGTTCGACCCTAGAAAGACGAGGTCCAGCAATCCGTCGCCGTCGTAGTCAATCACGCCGGCGCCATGCCCGACGGACTCCAGAATGGTAATGGGCGATTTTTGCTGATGAATGTGGAAATCAATGCCGGAAGCGGGGAGCTGATCGGCAAAGATGCCCGTCTGTGGGCCTGACTGCGCCGTTGCGGCCGGGGTGAGGCGCACCGCGGAATGGGGCTGGCAGCCCCAAAGCGCCAGGAGCGCGGCAGCCAGCAGGCTGCCCGCCAGGTAAAGCAAGATGTGCCGAGATTTCATGGTTGTGCAGCGGAGGGAGCCATCAGCGCCGGGGCGCGGCCCTGGTTTGGCGAGAGAATAATGGCGGCGTTGGCGTTCAGCAGGCGGGCCATCGCAAAGTTCTTCGCCACCGGCTCCCGAATTTGTGAACTATAGCGCGCCAGCGCGGCGGCGCGCGCTCTGGCGACCCGGTCCTGAGGGCGCAGCGTCAGCGTCGCCTGGTACTCGCGCAGCGCATTGGACCAGGATTTGTAGTGCTCCCACTTTTTCGCCAGGGCGAGATGCAGGTCCGGGTCGTCCGGGTGCTCGGAGAGCTGTTTTTGCAGGGTGCGCGCCTCACGGAAGTTGCGCTCCATCTCTTTGTACTGCGCGGTCGCCTTTTCTGCGCCTTTTATGTCTCCCGTCAGGCGCAGGGCCTGCGAGAGGCTATAATAGACTTCCGGCACGGTATCGTCGAGTTTGAGCGACTTTTCCAGCGCCGCACGCGCCTCTTTGTACCGGCCAAACCGCAGGTGCAGCTGGCCCAGCAGCGTATAGCCGGGGCCAGCCTCCACAATATTGCGGTTCAGGACGTCTGTAATGCGCTGTACGGCTTCCTGATACTGCGCCTCGTCCTTGGCGGCAAGGGCCAGGGCGCGCGCCACGTCGGCCTGCGCGGTCGGCGAGTCAGGGTCCAGCTTGAGCTCCTGCTGATAGTAGGGCAGGCACTCCTCATAGCGGCCCGAATAGCCGAAGGCGTCGCCAAGCTCCTGCCAGGAGTTGGGAAAGCTGGGGTTGAGGGCGATGGCTTTCTGGGCGGCGTCGCGCGCCTTTTCCGGCTCCTTGTTATTGTTGTAGATATGCGCCCTCAGGAACCAGGCCAGATCGTTGTCGGGATCGAGCGTCAGGGTGGTATCCAGCTCTTTGAGGGCGATCGCGTAGGCGTTATTGGAGTTGAGCCAGAAGGCGAAGGCGAGGTGAGCGGGCGCGCAGTTGAAATCCTGGTAGATGGCCGGGCGGAAATAGGAGGCCGATTCCGGCACCTGGTTGCTGAGCGCCAGCGCCAGGCCCAGAACGCCGAGCACCTGGGCCTTTTCGGCGGTGGAGGCGTGAACGCTTCCTGCCTGGATGGCGTTGAGGCACTCCTTCAGCGGCGCGACCGCGCGCTCGGCCTGGCGGGCGCGGATCAGCCGGTTGCCCAGCAGGGTGCAGGCGGCGAGGTCGTGTTGGGAGCAGGCGCGCGTGAGGTCCGCCGTATTCATCTGCGCTAGGCGCCTGGCACGCCAGCGCGGCGCGCCGATGACAAACCAGTAGACGGCGAGACTGATCACCAGTCCGGCAAGCAGCAGCAGGCGAACCCGGCGCTCCCCCTGCTTGCCGGAGGAACGCGAGGCAACCTGGGATGTCCCTGCCGCAACGGGATGAGAGGGCTTACTGGATAGCATTGCTTAAAATTATTCCAACAGAGCGGCTGCGGAAGCTGCCGGCAGCCGCCCCTGATGCTCTGGATGGTTGTGTTAGGTAACAAGAGGGCCAGAAGGATTCTAGTCTATGGGCCGTTCCCGGCAGGAGCCGTTGCGGGCGTTTGCGCACCTGGCGCAGGGTTATTAGACGGCGCGCCGGTGCCGACTCCGGTTTTGCGCGGTCGGTTCGTGACCGGATCGATCCAGGGCGGCGGAGGCGTTTTGGCCGTATCCTTGGACTTCATCTGGCTATAGCCGAAAAACCCGACGAGCGCCACGATCACAACGATGATGACAATGGCCAGCCAGGGCGGAATTTTGCCTTGCATGGGTCCTTACTCCTTCATTGACTAAGTTTGCGTGCGTTGCTCTGAGGGCGGGGGCAGCACAAAATGCGCCGTCCCCATGCGACACAGAATCCGCTCCGAGAGGTGGTACCTATTGCCCTACATTCTACCTTACGGCGTTATGTAAGGCAGATAGGTACTCGGAGCATCAAGGTTAGAAGGACCCTGGGCTATTTGGCCGGGGTGCTGTATGGATCATACCACGGGAACGACGGGCCGGGGTTCCACTGGTTATTCGGATTCGGGTCCACCGGGGGCCGGATCGTCCCAGAGTTTTTGACCCACTTGGCGTGACCATCGGCCATCGAGAAGTTAGCGCCGCCGGTATGCCGGGCGTAATGGTCATACTTCTCGAAGTTCAGGAAGTCATCGTCCCAGACGCCCCAGGTCGTATTGGCATACCAGGCGCGCATATAGCCGCTGCAGCACTGCCCGCCTTGAAGATCCCAGTCGTTGATCAACTGGCCGATGCCGTCGGCGAGGAGCACCATAGAAGCCGGCTGGGTGAGCTGGGCCATGCCGCAGACCGGAGGCGCCTGATTGCCCGAACCGCTGGGGTTGCAGGTGAGCCACTCATTCAGGCCGTAGCTCTCCTTGAAGTACTTGTCGTCGCCTGGCTCCTGGTAATTGCGGCCCAGCTTGATGGCCTGGCCCCAGCCGTTGCTGTCGCTGAGGCCGCGCGCATCATCCGGGCAGGCGAACAACCCATAGTTTTTGACGTAGGGCTGGATGCGCCCAAACCACCAACCCGCGGAGTCGCCGGTCGGGTAGGTATCTACCCAGGCGCTCTTCTGGCCGGGTTCGGGATTGGCGCAGCCGCTGTCGCCGTAGCTGCAGAGCTTTTCGCCGATCAACTGCTCGTCATAGTCCTGGGTATACATCAGGTAGCCCAGAGTGAGCTGCTTGATGTTGGAGAGGCAGCTTGTTTTGCGGGCGGATTCGCGCGCCTGCGCGAATACGGGGAAGAGGATGGCGGCTAAAATGGCGATAATGGCTATCACCACGAGCAATTCAATCAAGGTAAATCCGAAACGCGTTCGGTTTTTCATCAGACCCTCCTAAAATGGAACCCTAAATGCAACCTTACCGCAGGAGCAGGCACGTTGTACCTGCCGCTGCTGTCGGTTCGGTACTGTCGGTCCAAAAACAAAAAGAAAATCCTGGAAGACAAGGCGATAGGTGGACGTGTAATCCACCGGCAAACGGCTTCTCGGTGCGGCACATCACCTCCTTAAAGGGACGCACAAAAGGGCTATCCCAGGATGATGCGGGTCGTCAAAACGGAGGAGTATCCTTAGAAGTCGAGCAACTGATTATTTGCTTCAAACACAAGGACAAATTCCATTCTAAGCAGTATAGCGAAAAAAGTCAAGCCCTTTTTAAGGGCTTGTTCTCTCGCTTCTTTCAAAGTGCGAAGAAAAAAATCGAAAAGGCGCCGGGTAAGCTATCCGGACAGGAGGAGGGCCGTTAGCCGCATCGGAAATCTGTTGAATCCGCGCCAGCGGTGAGAAATTGGCAAAACATTGCGCCTCTGAGCGGGAAACCGCGTATGATCTAGATAGGCCGGTGACGGAACGCGCGGCTCCGAAATTAGCCAGGGACACCCAGCGTGAAGCGTTGTGTTTGAGCCGCCTGGCAAAGAGGAAAGCAACAGCGGCCTGGTGCGGGGAAAACAAAAGCCGCAGGAATCAGGAAGGAGGCTGGACATGGCGAAGGTGCGGGTAGTCATTGCCGAGGGACGCACGCTGTTCCGGCAGGGATTGGCCGCGCTGCTGAATGCGGAAGCCGATTTTCAGGTGGTCGGCGAGGCGGCGGACGCCGATGCGGCCCGGCGCGTCTGCATTCATGCCATGCCGGACCTCATCCTGCTGGCTTCGGCGCTGCTGGAAGACAGGGAAGAGGATAGTCTATCCGTGATCGCCGGGCTACGCGTCTGCTGCCCCACGGCGACCATCGTCGTGCTCGGCGAGGCCGGGGCGCTTGCCGCCGAGGAGGCCGAACCGGAGGCCGCGCAGGCTGAGCGGCGCCGGGCGCTTAGGCTGGGGGCGGCAGCCTACCTGCACGTCCAGCTGGATCGGGCCGAGCTGCTGCGGGCGCTGCGGGCCGTCGCGGCGGCCCGTGGCGGCGCGGATGTGGAGGGCGACGCGGCGCCGCCGGAGGATAGCGCCGCGGGCTGCACGTCGCCGGGCGAAGCGGGGCCGAATGGGAAAAGCACGCCGGCAGCCGCCATTACGGAGCGGGAACGGGCCGTCATCTCGCTGATCGCGCAGGGGCTTTGTAATAAAGAGATCGCGCACCGGCTCGGCATCAGTATCCAGACGGTCAAGAACCACGTCAGCCATCTGCTGGAGAAGCTAGCCCTGGCCGACCGGACACAGCTTGCCGTCTATGCGCTGGAGCAGGGCCTCGGAGGCGTCAAGGACGAGGCATGACCCGGGCCGGGCAAGTTCAGTGCCTATCCTCTTCTGGCACGCTTTTTGCCTGCTCCCAGGCATAGGTAAAGACGGCCTCCAGAAGTGCGTCCCACATATAATAGCGATGCGGCAATTCCTCCAGCGAGAGCAGACGAACGCCCAGCGATTCGGTGCCGGAGGGCAGGGGAGCCAGGTAGGCGACTTCCGCAACGAACGCCGCCGCCAGGAGGGCGCTTCCGGTGGCCGCATTCGTCTTGAGATAGTGGCCCAGGGGACGGAGCATCTTGAGGTGCGCTCCCGCCTCTTCCAGGGCTTCGCGCCGGGCCGCTTGCTCTGCTGTTTCCCCCGGCTCCAGGCGACCGCCGGGAATGCACCAGCCACGCCCGGGGATGTCGGCGACGACGAAGCGCGATCCGAGCAGGGCGAAGACGAGGGCGGCGGGCGCTGGCATCCCTGCCGGCAGGGGAACGCCCTCCGGCAGAAAGGTGACCTGATCCTCTCCCCAGGTTACGGTAGGAAATGCGGGAACATTGAGTGATTGCGGCATGGGCAGACTATCGGTACGGAAGCGTCTAACCTCTTGCAGGTAAGTTCGTTTATCCTGCTAGGCCGCAAAGACACCGGCAGCCGTGTTGACGCTTCCCGATTCGACGCGGTTTACATGAGACGTCGGACGTGCTACAATAAGGGGCTTATCTGGCCCCTAATCGAGACGACGGTTCTCCGCCGGCAGCCGCCCGCTCTGCGGGCGTGGGCGGAGGCGGCGAGCCGACTACGACCCCTAGCACATTCCGAATAGGAACCGGGCCGAACTGGCGGCTGTCATCGGAAACGCGGCGGTTGTCGCCAAGCACGACGATAAAGCCTTCCGGCACAAACAGGCGCGTTATGGGACCGCGCGGCGTGTCCGTGATCTGTTGCTCATAGTAGTCAGCGACATTATTTACAAACGTCGCCCGCACGATTGCCGGGTTGGTCAACTCTTCGCCGGGCAGCAGATAGATGCGCTTGATCAACACATCCCGATCCTTGCGCACCAGCACCACGTCGTCATGGTGAAGCGGACCGCTCCAGAGGTTGCGCCGCCGCACCAGCACGACCTGGCCGTCCTGATAGGTGGGCGCCATGGACTGGCCGTGAACCACGCCCAGGCGAAACGTCAGCACAAACATAACCACGACGATCAGAAATACGGCAACAAAGATAGCCTGGCGGCGCGTATCCGGCGACACAGTGGCAGTCTCCTTCCGGGGCCTCGTATTCCTTCGCGACTTCGGCAGGGGAGCCGAGCGCGCGTGACCGATTCTATGCCTTGCAGTATACCTGCAATAGTGGAATAGCGAAGGCAAGCGCCGCCGCAGGAGCCTACCCTAAATGCCGGAGGTTGAAAACCCCCGGCGTGGGGGCCTACGGCCAAGCGTCCTTCGGACGCCCTGCCAAGCTAGGTTGTTCCGTCCGTCCGGACGGTTGGCGGCGTAGCCGCCCTAGAGACGGGTGCTTTCAGTATCCGGCACACTGCGATGGAACGACGTTGCTCCCGTGTATCTATGAGCCATTCCTGGAACCAGCGAGGTCTGTTCTGTGCCTGAAGTAATTCGCACCAGCCTCCGCCCTGGGGGCGATACTGCCACTATCCTGTTGATCGCACTGACGGCGCTGGTCATTCTGCTGTTGATCGGGGGACTGATCCTGGCGCTGCGCCTGCGACGCCTCAACCGTCGACTCACCGCGCTCACGGGCGGCGTGGAGGCGGGCAGCCTGGAGCAGGTGCTGGCGGCCCACCTGGAGACCGTTCAGCAGACGATACGCCGCATGGAGGCGCTGGAGCAGGCCGTCGGCGTGCTCCAGGCGCAGATGCCCTCCTGCCTGCGTTTTGCGAACCTGGTCCGCTATGATGCCTTTGAGGATGTGGGGGGCGAACAGAGCTTTTCGCTGGCCCTGCTGGACGCCAATGGCGATGGCGTGGTACTGACCAGCGTATACAGCCGCATGGATGTGCGCGTCTATGCCAAAGCCATCCACAACGGACGGTCCAGCCATGCGCTCTCTAAAGAAGAGGAGCGCGCCTTACGGGAGGTTGCCCTGCGCTGAGGGCGGCCTCTGCGCCTGTTACACCGCGAGAACGTACTGCCACAATGACCGACACGGAAGAACGGCTGCTGATAGAACGCTGCAAGCGCGGCGAGCGCGCCGCATTTGATGCGCTTATGCGCGCCTATGAAAAGCGCGTCTATAACTTTGCCTACCGGATGTGCGGCAACTACGATGAGGCCAACGACATCAGCTCCGACGCCTTTGTGCGCGTGTTCCAGGCAATCCACCTGTTCCGCGGCAGCGCTAACTTCTCCACCTGGCTTTTTCGCATCGTCATCAACGTCTATCTGGACCGGCGCAAGCGCACGCTCAACAGGCAGCATCTCTCCCTGGAAGAGTACATCGAGATGGAGGAGAACAGCCTAGTCCGCCAGATCGAGGATACCTCGCCGACCCCGGATCGGATCGTGGAAGAGAGGGAGCGCTACGATCTGC
This sequence comes from Chthonomonadaceae bacterium, assembly GCA_035650735.1. GTDB lineage: Bacteria > Armatimonadota > Chthonomonadetes > Chthonomonadales > Chthonomonadaceae > DASRGL01. The sequence goes on along the minus strand of DASRGZ010000134.1, from coordinate 764 downwards.
TCCAGGAGGCCATCGCGACGCTGCCCGATTACCAGCGCGCCATGATCGTGCTCTATCACACAGAAGGGAAGTCCTATGAAGAGATCGCCGAGATCCTGGCGCTGCCCATCGGCACGGTCAAATCGCGCCTGAACCGCGCTCGTCTCTGCCTGCGCGCAAAATTGGAGCCGCTAAAGGAACAATTCGGAATCTGATGTCGTCGGAGACATAGGACCAAAATCGATAGCTGGTCGGGACGGGGTAGAGAACGATGAAGTGTGTGTATGCGCAGGAGCTATTTTCTGATTATATAGCGCAAACGATGGAGAGCGCGCTGACCGTCAGCCTGGAGAATCACCTTGCGGACTGCGCGGCGTGTCGTGAAGAGCTGGCGGGACTGCGCCATGTCTGGGCGGCGCTGGATCAGGCGCCCCGGGTGGAACCGCCCGCTTTCTTCCATGAGCGCCTTATGAGCCATGTGGAGGTCGCGCAGGCGGCGGCGGAGGCCGCTGCGCGTAAACGCGCCCTCTGGGATTGGCGCCTCCTGTTTCGCCCGCGCGCCCTCGCGTTCGGCGCGGCGGCAGCCGTGCTGCTTCTGGCCTGTGCCGATGCCGTACAGACCCGGCCCGCCACGCTCAATCCGCTCGGATATTTGATTCGGCTTGTCCGCCCCATCCCGGCTACGTCGCCTTCGCTGGAGGCCCAGGTCACGCGCGCGGAGTGGATCTCTAACCCGGAGGGCGGCGGAACGCTGACGGTGCATCTCAAGGCAAGCACGATGCCGA
>DASRGZ010000133.1:0-48841 GCA_035650735.1 Chthonomonadaceae bacterium | reverse complement strand
GCAGGCTAAACCCTGCCGCTGTGGGGCGCTGCCAGGGTCGGCGCTGCGCTCGCTCGACTGCCAGGGACGCCGCTCAACGGTTCGCGGCTCTGCCTGGCGATCTCCGCCTAGCCAGGCCCGCTGACTGCCAGGGTCGGGCCTACAATGGTTCGGGCCTCCGCCTGGCAGTGGGTAAGGGGATGGGGGCCTTAATCGGGGGTGAGGTCTACTCACTTCCGATATTGGAAAGGATAGCTATTGACGATCTCCCGAATGAGCGTGGAACTGCGATATCCGTCTGTGGCGACCGCCGTCGTAATTTTCCGTACGGCGGGAAGGTCGTAGGGTTCCAGGCCGCGCCCCAGCGCGTAGGCCAGCATCTTCTCCGTGAGGTTGCGAATGAACTCGTCCTTCTGCTTTAAGAGAAGCTGCTTCAACTCCACCGGGCCGCTGAACTTCTCGCCGGTAGCCATCACGCCGGAAGAGTCCACGGGCTGCCCGCCAATGTCGGTGCGCCAGCGCCCGATAGCGTCGAAGTTCTCCAGGCCGAAGCCGATAGGGTCCATGCGGCTGTGACAGGAAGCGCATTGGGGCTTTTCCCGGTGCTTTTCCAGCCGCTGCCGGAACGTCAGTCCCTCTTTGGGCGCGTCGTCGGCAGGCAGTCCGCCCGCATTAGGCGGCGGCGGCGATGGAGGCGCGCCCAGGATCTCGCCCAGCACCCACTTGCCGCGCAGCACCGGGCTGGTGCGCTGCGGAAAGGAGGTCAGGGTCAGCACGCTCGCCATCGTCAGCACCCCGCCCCGGCGGTGGTCGGTCAGATAGACCCGCCGCATATTCGGCCCCTGTACGCCCTCAATGCCGTAGTGCCGGGCCAGTTCCTCGTTAAGATAGGTATAATTGGCGTCCAACAGGTTGAGCAGACTGGCATCGTCGCGCAGAAGCGAATAGAAGAACTCTATCGTCTCCTGGTACATCGCATCGCGCAGCGAGGGCGTGAAGCCCGGATAGCGCCGAGGGTCAGGCCGGGCGGAGGTATAGAGGTCGCGCACCCGCAGCCACTGCCCGGCGAAACTGTCCGCCAGCGCGTAGGATTTCGGGCTCTGGAGCATACGCCGCACCTGCTGATCCAGCACTCTAGGATCGTGCAGGCGGTTCTGCCCGGCCAGCCGAAATAACTCCTCATCCGGCATGGAGGCCCACAGGAAGTAGGAAAGGCGGCTTGCCAGCTCGTAGTCGCTGATCCGATACGGTTGGGTCGTATTCCGCTCCTTCTCCACGCGAAACAGGAAGTTGGGTGAGATGAGCACCGCCTTGAGCGCAAACTTCACGGCGTTTTCAAAGGACTCCGGCCGCCTGGAGACAAGATCGTAGAGGCGCATCAGGCGATCTACCTCCGCCTTTTCGACGGGCCGCCGATAGGCACGCAGGGCAAAATGCGCCAGGATCATGCGCGCCGCCTCGCGCCTGGAGACTCCCTTGCCGGGCCGGACAAAGAAGAGGCGCTCAGGACGGGCCTCCTGCAAGATCTGGCCCGCCGCCTCCAGGTAGCGCTCCATCAGGATCGGCGGAACGTAGAGAGTATCCGCGTTGTTGTCGAAGCCGCCGCCGCCCCCGCCGTCCGCCGGGAAGCTATCCGCCGGTTTCGAGTGTATCCCGAACAGGTCGCGCACGGTGTTGTTGTATTCGGTGCGGCTCAGTCGGCGGATAAGAACCCGTCCGGGGTTTTGCGGCAGCAGGCTGTCATCCGCGTTATTAAGCGTGTGCGCCAGCCACTCGATCAGGCGATCCCGCTGCTCGGCGGTCGGCTGGGCCATCCCACGCGGCGGCATAGTCCGCTCGCGCAACTGCGTCAGGACTTTCCGCCAGGTGGCCTGATCGCGCTGAATGGCCGTCACATCCGCGAACGCAGCCAGGTTAATGCTGCCGCTGGGCTTAGGCCCGCCGTGACAGCCCACGCAGAACTGCTGTAGCGCCGGGCGTATCTGTTTTTCATAGGCCGCCTGTTTCGAGGCCGCTGGCGGCGTATCCGCGCCGCGCGCCAATCCCGCGCCCAGCAATAAGGCCGGTAAAAGCAAGGGAGGAAGCCGAAGCAGGAACGATTTTTGAGGACGTATGCGAATATCAGGCAAGACAGGCATAGATAAGGCTCACAAACAGACGACGCTCGCAGGGTGCACGCGCAACCCCAATTTTACCTCCAACGGTGGTCAGCAGCCAGTGGTCAGGTGTATGCGCAACTCCGGTCGTACCTCCAGAGCAGCGAATTTTCTCGTTGGAGGTACAGTTATTATAGAGTGCCGTCTTCGCCGGTGGTTACAGTTTTTTCAGCCTGGAAACGCACTCACCGGCTAAAGCTCACCGCTTCCCTTCGCTGTTGCTTTCGTGCTCGGCCTCAGCCACCCATAAGGAGAGGTCTGCTCTCTGCGCCCGCAAGCCCTGAAGCCCTTCCTGGATTGCTTTGTCCTGGCTCAGCAGGGTCCGCAGTTGCCTCCACTGCTCCGGCGTCAGGCGCACAGGCTCCGCATTAGCGGGCGCGTGCCCATCCTCACCGCGCGCTCCCGGCGGTCCCTGCAACCCCACGCAGCCGCCCAATCCGAAATCGTCGGGTCCAGGAAACGGAGCCTGTGGCTGCGCCAGAGCCTGCTGCCTTTGCCAGTCTAGCATAGCCCTCCACTCCGGCGTCAGCACCTGGATGCGCCAGCCGCCAATTCCCCTCCCGCGCAGCCGTGCGGCGCGCGATTCCAGAGCCTCCAGCGATGCGGCAACGGAGCGCATTCCAAGCTGCATTTTCAAGCTCTCCAGCAGCGGCTGACTCCGGTCGTCCTGAATGAGCCAGAGTTCGCCGGGCAGTCCGGGAGCGCCCGGCGGTCCGGGAGGCCCAGGATTGCCTGGCGGCCCAAAGGCAATCTGCTTTGCCGGGCTGTACCAGTAGAACTGCGGGATATCGTAAAACAGCCTGTGTTCAATAGCGGTGGCCCGCGCGTTTAACTCGCCCAACAGGGCCAGCAGGGCTTTCCGCAGCGGCTGGCTTAACGCCTGCGTATCTGCCCGGAAGGAAGAGAGCGCGAGGCTTTGCGCGGGCGGTCCGGGCGGGCCCGACGGCGCCGGGCGGTCCGGGAGGCAGCAGAACTTCCTCACCGCGATGTATGGCCGGCTGGCGAACCGGCAGCATGGTCAGGGTGAGCGTCTGGATCTGGCGTGCCGCGATGTGCAGGCGCCGACGACAGGCCGATACCAGCCGGTCCTGCAACGTCTCAACCTGGATCTCATGCCAGCCGGGCGCCAGGAGGAGCGCATCCTTCTGCGCCGCCACAGGCCGACCATCTACGTACACATGCGCCTCTGGAGGCAGGTGGAGCAGACGCACCTTCCCCTGCTCTGCGGCAGGAACCGGCGCTCCCGCGAATGCCATTGCCGTAAGGGCACACACCAGAAGCACGCAATTTCGTAGCATAGCGCTCCTCCTCACTGCCTATTTTGCCACATCCTCCTCTTGGAGCTTAACAGCGACAAACTGAGCGCGTGTCTCGGCACAGACAGGGCGTGCCTGCTGCTCACACCACGCCAGAAGTTCCATTACCTCCACTTCTACCTTCTTGGCCTTCACACCCTGGCGTTGTAAGTCAGAAAGTCTCGCCTCGAAATCGCGCTGCCACTCATCATAGGAAGCGTGCAATGCTTCTCTATCAATACTGATCGCCTTAAGCCATTCCCACTCCTCCTCCCGGCGGTAGAAACCGACCCCGATGTGCATCCTGGATGCACGCTTGTTGGTAGGAATTCTCATCTGCTCCTCGCCTCTCTTGTTGCATTAAACCCAATGGCCCGAAGGCTGCGGCCAGCGAAAGCGCGCCTCCGGGTTCAACCTTTTTGGAGCTCAAAGCGGATTATGCTCATGATCTTCCTCGCTTCTCATTCACAGTAGATGACTGCATTGTACCAAAAATCTACCTCCCTGGAGCCAGGCAATAGAGAAAACCGCCTGCTATCCGCACGAGAATTTCGTCGTTCCTATCGCCGTTCTCATCGCGAAGAGCCTGACCGGGTGCCCTCGGGAACCCATGCGACCATTGGCCAGGGGCCGTTTTGAATGCTGCGCACGGCGCACCGCGCCGCTGCGTAGATGGTTATGGGCAAAATAGAAATGGTTATAGAAGAGGAGGGAGAGCATGGAGACACGGATCGAACGCGACTCTCTGGGCGAGATGACGGTTCCTGCCGATGCGCTGTATGGAGCAAGCACCGCCCGCGCCGTCGTCAACTTTCCGGTCAGCGGGATGCGCGCGCACCCGGCTTTCCTCTGGGCGACGCTGGCGATCAAGAAGGCGGCGGCGCGCGTCAACCGCGACCTGGGCGAGTTTCGCGCCCGCCAGGAGCGCAACCCCGATGCTTTTCGCGGGCGCAACCCCGATGAGGTTGCCAACGCCATCATCCAGGCGGCGGACGAGATTATGCGCGACCTGACCGACAATCACGGCGCGGTCTACGGCAAGCAGTTCGTGGTGGATGTCTACCAGGCCGGCGCAGGCACCTCGCATAATATGAACGTCAATGAGGTGCTGGCGAACCGGGCCATCCAGATCCTGGGCGGGCAGCCGGGCGACCGCGCGCTGGTAGACCCCAACGACCACGTCAACATGGGCCAGAGCACCAACGACGTGATCCCGACGGCGATGCGGCTGGCGGCGCTGCGGCTGCTGCAGGAATTGTATCCGGCGCTGGCCGGCCTGGCGGAGGCGTTCGACGCCAAGGGGCAGGAGTTCCACGAAATCGTCAAATCCGGGCGCACGCACTTGCAGGACGCTGTACCGATGCGCTTAGGCCAGGAGTTTCACGCCTGGGCCGTCACCGTGCGCAAGAACCTGACGCGCTTGCAACTTGCGCAGAAGGAGCTAGAGGAGCTTGGAATCGGCGGCAATGCCATCGGCACCAGCATTAACACGCAGCCCGGCTTCCCGCAACGGATGGCACAGGCCCTCATGGAGGATACCGGCTTCAACCTCTACTCCGGCGAAGACTTGATCGAGCTATGCCAGAACACGGACGCCTTCGTCGTCGTCTCCGCCGCGCTGCGCACGCTCGCCCTCGATCTTAACCGCATCGCCAACGACCTGCGCCTGCTCTCCTCCGGCCCGAATACCGGCCTGGCTGAGATCGAGCTGCCGCCCGTGCAGCCCGGCTCCTCCATCATGCCGGGCAAGGTCAATCCGGTCATGGCGGAGATGCTGAACATGGTCTGCTATCAGGTGCTCGGCAACGATACGGTGGTCGCCATGGCCTCGCAGGCCGGGCAGCTGGAACTCAACGTCATGATGCCGGTCATGGCCCACAACTTAAACCAATCGCTGACCATCCTGACCAACGCGACCCGGCTGTTTGCGGCCCGCTGCGTGGCGGGCATTACGGCGGATTCCGAGCGCTGCGCCTACTATCTGGAGCACAGCATGGGGCTGGCAACGGCGCTCAACCCGGTCATCGGCTACATCAACGCGGCCAGGGTGGTCAAGCGCGCCCAAGCGGAAGGCAAATCCATCAAGGAGGTCGTGCTGGAGGAGGGCATCCTGAGCGCCGAGGAGTTCGACCGGCTGATCGCGCAGTCCGTGGGTGGGCAACAGCCCGCCGGGCATTGAAAATCCCATTGCCATACGACAGCCTTTACATTTGCATCGTCGGCGCGCTATACTTTGCCGCAGAGAGGACGTAGAAGGCTGTCAGCCTTCCCTTTGTATTTTGCGTTTTCTTCGGCTTGCGGCGGAGGAGAGAGACTTTGCTGACCCAAGAAGAGGTGCGACAGATTTTCCTGGAGGCCCAGGCGTGGCAGAAAGGCCACTTCCGGCTCTCCTCGGGACGCCACAGCGGCGAGTACTGGGAGAAGTTCTGGGTGCTGCAATGGCCCCGCAGCGTGGAGAGACTGTGCTCTGAGATCGCGCGCCGGTATCAGAACGAGAACGTAGAGGTCGTGCTGGGGCCGACCACAGGAGGCATTCTGCTGGCGTTCGAGGTAGCGCGCCAGATGGGCGTGCGCGCCCTCTACGCGGAGAAGGAGCAAGGCCAGCGGATGCTGCGGCGCGGCCTGGCGCTGGAGCCCGGCGCCCGCACCCTCATCGTGGATGATGTCATGACTATGGGCGGGGCGGTGCGGGAATGTATCGCGCTGGCGGAGGCGCGCAAGGCGCATATCGTGGGGACGGCGGTACTGGTGGATCGCAGCGGCGGCACGGTGGATTTAGGCTATCGCCAGGAAGCCCTGCTTACCGTGGAGGCTGAAACCTATGCTCCGGAGGAGTGTCCGCTCTGCGCGCAGGGCCTCCCCATCCGTGAGCCCGGTAGCCGCTCCCTCACCGCCGCCACCTCCTGACCCCTTCGCGACTCTACATAGTGCCTGCGGTATTCGCCCACAAAGAGCCTGCTATATCCATCCTGTGTGCAGGAGGCGTTCTCTTTTTGCGGGGCGTTATCTAGCCTCTCTTTACTCCGGCGAGGCTGTGGGCAGCCTCCGCCCGATTTTGCGGCAGCAGGTGGGTACAGAAGTAGTTATCGTGGCCCGGAATAACGATGTCCGAATCGGCGACGACCTGATCCATAGTGCGCAGGGCCGTGTCCCAGTGGGCTTTGTCGGCGTAGGGTTGGCGTGCCAGGTAGTGCGCCCGCGACAGGATGGCGTCGCCCGCGACGATGACGCGTAGGCTGTCCTCAGCCTCCACGCGCAGGCCGGTATGGTGGGGCGTGTGGCCAGGCGTGGGCAGCAGTTCGATGCCGTCGGCCAGGCGGTCGTCGGCGCGCTCCAGGCGATCCAGCAGCGCGCCTTCCGGCGTATCGTCGCGTGTGTGCTCCCACCAGTAGGCGATCTCGTCGTCGGCCATCAGCCAGGTGGCGCTGGGAAACGCCTCAATGCCGCGTCTGTGGTCACCATGGAAATGCGTGAGGAAGACGAAATCTACCTGCGCGGGCGCGATGCCGCAGGCGTTATCCAGATAGCGGGGCATATCCTTCGGATCGCGAGAGGGATCGACGAGGATGGTGAGGTTCCCGGAGCGCAGCGCCGTCATCGTGCAGATATGCGGGCGGCGGCGGGTGGTTTCGCCCCAGAGCCGGTTCTGTCCCAGCGTGCCGATATTGAGCAACGTCCAATGTACCGAGGCTCCCATACCACGACGTTCCTTTCTTTCTGGTCGCGGCGCGCTGGCTGCCCGGAAAGCCGCAAATCCAGCGCGCGGCGATGGCGGGCAAGAGTGCAAGCAGAAGTGCTTCGAAATCAATTGCCAGCAAGTTAAGTATAGCGGCAGGTCTGTTTTCTGTCAATCCTAAAGGAGAGGGGAGAAAGAGACCTCACCCCCGGCCTCTCTCTCGGTAGCCCTCACTTACCGATCTTCTCGTGTAGAACGCGACGCTTGCGGATAGCCAGCGGCACCTCCAGATCGGCGTCGAGGTCGTGATCCAGACCCGTATCGCGATCCAGATAGAGCGGGAAATCCTCTGCCGGAGGCTTGGTGCGGTCATAGGGATTTTTATACGAGCGCATGATGATCCGTTGCTCGCGCGTCAAGGTAGCCAGCCACGCCTCATCGCAACAGAGCCGATCCGCCTCGCATACCCAGGACGGGCAGTAGGTATAGAAGATATTGTAGCGGGTGACGTCGCTCTCGTTATCCTGGACCGTGTGGAAGATATTGCCATTCATGAACATCATGGTTCCGGCAGGCACGCAGACAGCCATCTGGCCGGGCACGTCTACCGGCTGGGTGTAAGCGTCGAAATAGGGGCTCTTATGGCTGCCCGGCGCCACGACCAGGTTGCCCATGTGCTCGTGCGGCAGGTCGGTCAGCCAGTAGGCGACCTTAAACTGAAGCGGAATGGTCGGCGCGTAGGCGGTGTAGGGCACGGCCCGCGCGCCGTCGTTATGCCATTTCGTCCCGGACTTGCCCGGCGGGCGCAGGAAGACCTGGGAGTTATGCAGCTTCAGGAGCTCGCCATAGAGGTCATAAGCGTAGCCGACGTGGCGCGGGTGGTCGATTAGTTCGGTCAGCACCGGGTCCAGGTGGGCCACGCCGCTCCATGGGGTGAAGGGCTTGCCAGCCACGTAGTCCGGATGTTTGGCGACGACGCGATCAATGGCCTCGATGTACCGGCGCACCTCTTCGGGTGAGAGCGCATTCTCGAAGATCAAATAACCATCGCGGTCGAACGCTTCCCACTGTTCCGGTGTGAAACCGGGCGGCACCACTTTATAGGCAGGCTGAGACATCGGCATCCTCTCCTTTCCTTGCAAGTGAAGTTATGGTTCCATTCGACGCGCGACACAGAAATTCCCGCCTTCCAGGTAAAATGAGAGGAAAGACACAAAAGGAGCGAAGCCCGTGGTCGAGCATGTTGTGCTGTTCAAGTGGATTGAGTCGGCGACGCCGGAAGCCATCAACAAGGTCGTGAAGGAGCTGCGTGGACTGAAAGGCCAGATTGAGGGCATCCTCGATCTTTCCTGCGGCGAGAACTTCTCTCCCCGCTCTCAGGGCTTTACGCACGACCAGGCCGTGCGCTTTGCCGACCGTGCGGCCCTCGAAGCGTATGGCCCCCACCCGATACATCAGCGCGTCGTACAGAACTATATCAATCCCATCAAAGCCGATGTGCTGGCCCTGGATTACGAATTTTAGCGATGCAGCAGGAGCGGTAATCCCTCCCAACGGTGTTGACGTATCTCCTCAGCAGCAGGCTGCGTGAGATTGATCCACACGGCTGGGAGTGTCTACCCAGGAGCAAGCTACATGCCTATTTCGCCCCCTTATCCATCGCTCGAAGAGCTTATGAGTCTCATCGGGGAGACCGGGCAGCGCCTGGCCGAGATCGAAGCCAGCGAGGGCGCCGCCGGCAACATCTCCGTCTATATAGGCTGGGACGTAAACCCGGAACCCTACTTTCCCATCGCAGAGCCCTACACGCTGCCCACCGCCGCGCCGGAACTGGCCGGGAACGCCTTCCTGGTCACCGGAGCGGGCCGCCGCCTGCGCGAGATCGCCCGCAGCCCGGAGGCAAACCTGGGCTTCGTGCGCGTGGAGCCCGGCGGCAGGGCGGGAACGCTGTTCACCTCGCCCAACCGGCTGTTTAAGCAGCCTACCAGCGAATTCAACTCGCACCTGGCCGTTCACCGTGACCAGATTTCCCGGAACAGCCTCAACTTCCACGCCATCATCCATGCCCAGCCGCTGCATCTGGTCTACCTGAGCCACATCCCGCGCTATCAGGACACGCTCTACCTCAGCCGGCACGTCCTGCGCTGGCAGCCGGAAACCGTCGTCAACATCCCGGAGGGCATCGGCTTCCTGCGCTTCATGCTGCCCGGCTCTCCCGAACTGATGCTCTCTACCGTCAAGGCCATGCGCGACCACCGCATCGTCCTGTGGGCCAAGCACGGCGTGATCGTGCGCTCGGATAGCTCGGTCAAGAAGGCGTGCGACCTGATCGAATACGCGGAGACCGGCGCCCGCTACGAGTACCTGAATCTGACCAATCACGGCCTCGCCGACGGCCTGACTCAGCACGAGATACGCATGATCTGCGACACGCTGGGCATCCACCAGCACATCTTCTAGCGCCCTCCTTATGGCGAAAGTACCCGATGATGAAAGCGATGGCTCAGCGTTGCGTCATAATGAAGCGGTTCTGATAATGTAGCCGCGCTTGCCATTGTCCCGCCCTTCGTGGTATATTAAAGGGGAGCAACGCCGACGCAGACGAATGAGTCTGCGCCAGCGTCGCTGTTTTTACCTAGCTCTCGCTGCTTGAGCTTGCGCCGGTCAGCGAGGAGCAAGTAGAGGGCTGTTAGATAATACGCAGCTCCAGCCGCGTAAAACAGCCCCTCCAGCGCATGGGTAGATCTGGCCTGCCATGTGCCCCGCCTTTCTAGGGGGCGGTTGTCGCCCAGAGGGTGTTCGTGCACCTTCTGAGAAGCGCGGCGACCGCCTTCTCCGTTTTTTCGCCGCACGCTCTTATTCTACCCGGCAAATGCCGAAGGCCCACCTATGCTATGCTAACCTCAATTTTAGACAGGATTAACAGGATTAACCGGATTTCTACAAACCAATCCAATCCCTGCTTCTGTCTCTATCCGTAATCCTGTAAATCCTGTTAATCCTGTTGGGCATTGGCTTTTCCTCCGTGTCTCTGTGCCTCTAGCGCAGCGGGTGGTTCAAATATAGATGAAGTTACTGGATCGCTATCTGGTGCGCGAAATGGTCGTGCCGTTCCTCATCGGGCAGGCCGCCATTGTCCTGATGCTGACGGGAACCGTCCTCTACAACAACGCCGAGCTATTTCTGGCGCACCAGGTTCCCGTGGCGGATGTCGCGCGTCTGGTGCTCTATTTCCTGCCCTTCCTCGTCCACATGACCATGCCGGTCGCGATGGCGGTCGCTGCCTCTCTGTCCATCAGCCGCCTCGGACGCGACTCGGAGATCACCGTCCTGCGCAGCGCCGGCGTCAGCCTGATACGGATCTTTATGCCCATCTTCGTGGTGGGCCTGCTGACCAGCCTGGCCGACTTCTATTTTGGGGAGTACGTCGTCCCCGCCTCGATGAATCGCTTCAACGCCGTCCGAGCCGAACTGCCCCTGCACATCAAACGCCTGACGCCTCAGACCGGGCAATATATCATCTCGACCGACCAATCCTTTGCGCTCTTCGTCCAAACCATGATCCCCCGGCCCGGCTACATTGAGCTGCACGGCGTCCAGATCATCGGCAGCCCGAAAGCGGCTTTCGGCGGCCAATCTAAACCGTTCCTGATGACCGCCGATAAGGGCAGTTATAAGGACGGGATCTGGACGCTGGAGAACGCCTTTCTGCTCTACTACAGCCTGGACGGCAAGGAGCTGCTGCCCGCGCGCCCCGGCAAGGCTACCATCTATATCACGGTGGACCCACAGGCGTTTCAGAGCGGCTTCCTGATGCAGATGCCGATGGGCACCATGGCCAACTCCTCCACGCGCACCTTCTCCCAGTTGGGTGAAGACCTCAAGCGCGAGCGCGCCCAGGGCTTTCTGGACTCCTACGCGCTGCTGGACTACCATTTCAAGCTCTCCGTCCCCTTCTCGTGCCTGGTGATGGCCATCTGCTGCCCGCCCTTAGCCCTGCGATTTGCGCGCGGCGGCGGGTTTATGGGCACGCTGCTCTCCATCTGCCTGGTCTTCGTCTACTGGAATACGCTGCTGCTGGCGCGCATCCTGGGCTCGCCCGGCCCGGAAGGCAGCGCGCCGCTGCTGGCCCCGCCGGTAGCCGCCTGGTCCCAAAACGTGCTCTTCTTCTTGCTGGGCCTGTACGTGCTCCGCAAGAGCGAGTGAGCCGCCCCTACCCCAGACCCGCAATTTTCCCTGCATAAAAAGGCGCCTGTTATGGAAGAAATACCTGACAGGCGCCGCGCAATCGAGTGCTTCACGGCGCCGTTCCGTCCGATGGGCACAGGCCTATGGATAACAACTCCAGTGGCTGCCTGTGCGCGCGTTTGAGAGCGGACGGCTCTGGAAGCCGGCTTTTGCGACGCTTCTGGCCGTTACGAGATGGCAAGGGAGCCACTGGAGTGAATAGGAAAACATCTATGCAGGGGGATCGAACTATGCCGGAACAGAAGGGCTTTCCATCTAATGAAACGGTGCGGCTGACCAAGCGGGAGCTGGAAATCCTTTCCCTCATCCTGGAGGGCCATCCCAGCAAAAAGGTGGCGGAGATGCTCTTTGTCAGCAAGCGCACGGTGGACTTCCACCTGGATAACATCTACGAGAAGCTCCAGGTCTCGAATCGGATGCAGGCTATCAAGCGCGCTTCCAGCCTGGGCTTGCTGGAGGTCTCCGGGTAAATAGCCCGGCCCTGAAGAACCGGGTTTTCTATGCGTAGCTCGGTCTCAATGCTCTTTGAATTTCTCTTTCGGTAATGATAGACGCTGGATTCAATACCGCGCCAGTTTTTCAAACAGCATTAGGGCCGGGCTGCTTCTTCCGCATGCCCGCGCCTTTTTGAGCGGTTGTCTTGACGCCTACCGGGGTTGCCTGTAGAATAGTATCAACGCTTGCGCTCTTGCTTTCCGCGGAGATCCATCGTCACGGAGCATCCACCGCAGAGTGACCTTCGGCAGTGTCCCTTGCGCCTATCGTGTGCTCTCTGGCAAAAGGCGGAGGCCCGACCTATCAGGAGGCTGCCATGCTCTTACCCTACCGCGCCAAAAACCCTCCGGATCACTTCCCCTTTGTCACCATTGGCCTGATCGCCCTCAACACGCTCATCTTCGCGCTGACCAGCCAGTACTTCCTCATCATTCAGCGCCCGGTCGTGGCTAATTATGCCGTCTCGCACGAAAACCTGACCCTGTGGCGGCTGATCACGGCTATGTTCCTGCACGCCCACCTCCTCCACCTTGCCGGCAATATGCTCTTCCTGTGGATCTTTGGCGCCTCCGTGGAGGGACGGGTACGGCCCATTCCCTACCTGGCTATCTACTTTGTGGCCGGATTGACGGGCGGGATTCTACAGGATCTTATCTGGGGCGCAGCGCACCCCAACGTTCCCAGCCTGGGCGCTTCCGGGGCCATCATGGGCGTCGCCGGGGCCTACCTGTATCTCTTCCCCTACTCTACCATCTGCGTTTTCTGGCGGCTGACGGTTTTTTATGGCGGGGTGGTGGAGTGGCAGGCCCGCTATGTCGTCTTGCTCTATGTCGGCATGGACCTGTTGTCGGTCTTCCTCTTCGGCAGCAAGGATGGGGTCGGCCACCTGGCGCACCTGGGCGGCTTCGCCACCGGCTTCCTCTACGCCTTCCTGCTGCGCTCGCGCCGGGACAGCGTGGACGTTTCCAACATCCAGGCGGTGCGCGCCGAGATGAAAGACTACGCACTGCTCTCCCTGACCGAGTTGGAAACCCTACTCCAGACGCCCACCGAAGACATGCATCTCGTGCTGGCCTACTGCGAGAAGGCGGCCCTCTTCACCAGCGGGCGTACCGAACATTGCCTGGCGGTGCTGAACCACTACGGCCAGACGCTCATCGAGCGCGCGGACCTCAACCGGCTGGCCCAGATTCTCTTGCAGCTTCCCGTCACCGTCGGAGGCATGCCGCCCGTCTTCTATCTGCGGCTGGCCTCCCGCCTGGAGCAGATCGCCTCCAACGAGCTAGCCTGTCAGATCTACCGGCGCGTCTATGACCTCTATCCTACGGCGCCCGATACGGAAATGGCCCTCTTCCGGTTGGGGCAGTTGATGGAGCGCGTCTACGCCAACCACCCCTACGCGCACGCCATCTATGCGGAGATGCTGCGTCTGTTTCCCAACGGCCAGATGGCTTTGCAGGCCCGCCGCGCGCTGCAACAGGCGTGACGGCTCCCCTTAAAGGATGAAGGTGAGGAAAAAGCATGGTTCATGAGCGCGGTCTATCCTCGCGCGCAATCTCTTCCTGCTTCTCTCGCATAAACTCCTCTGAGCCGCCAGGAACAAAGGCGTACTTGCCCAGGATGGAGGGTCGCTCGCGGTTCTTAGGTTGACGCTCCGAGCCTTGTGCCTGAGTTCCCTTCCGCGCAGGCATCTTCCTCTCCTCTGGCTCGACAATGACGCGCAGGCGCTTCCCGATAAGCTCCTGCTCGTGAAGTTTAATCTCTTCCCACGTGCCCTCAAATACCTGGGTCTGTATCCTCTTCCTCATCTCCGGTTCGATTGCCTTCCATTATAACATAGGAGCCATTCCACGAGTTTTCCTTCATGGATGAATGTTGCTCCATAGATCGGCAGCGATAAAGCGCCCGATATGGCGGATATTGGAGGTAGCGACGATGATCTCGGAAGCTGGTAATCCTGCCGTCAAAGCCTGGGCCACGAGGATAACATCAGCATCCAGTGCTCGTGCATCAGCAGTCGGAATCCCTTGATTGCGCGCTTGCGCCCATAGGTCAGCAGCCAGCAGCATAGCATCCGTGGTAATAGGCAGATAGCGTGCCGACTTCTTTAGACTATCCAGCCGGGCAATACTAGCGGTCTTCCCTGATTCCGATCAATTCACGCCGCACTTCGTAATCAGTGATTTCTGGCACGTAGACGCGCAGGCCGTTGGCAAGAAGCATCTCCATCCATAAGCGACAGGCATCTACCTCTGATGATTTGCCTCGGCGCTGAGTTACGAGGGAGAGCGGTCCTTCATCCAGGAAGACGGCTTGAATCATGGAAAGATCGGCTCCGCGCCCACCGCAGCGCGATTGGCGTTCAGGTTGGCCTTTAGCTCTGCCAACTCCGCATCACGCCGCTCCAGTTCCTCCAGGTCGTCGGTGGCATCTTCGGCCATCCACTGGCGCATCAGGTCGATCAAGGCTTGGTTCTCTGCATCCGGCGCTGTGAGCCTGGGCTCTACCAGGCCCAGACGTTGCCGGGCATATTCCTGAATCTCTAAGCCGTGCTGCCGCGCCGCTTCTTGCAGGCGCGTTTCTTCCTCTGGCGTAAGTTCAATAATCAAGGTCATGCTCTTGCCTCCTTCTGAAGGGGCTCCCGGAAGACGGCACTCAGGCATTGGGCAGACCGAGCCGCCGCCTCAGCAAATCTCAGACGGGATTGCTTTCAATGCGGGCGGTGCCGGTGCGCTCAAACTTGTTCCAGCCGACTGCCCCGCCGCGTATGGCCGCCACCAGCGACTTGAGCACCACGTAGTACATCAACTGCCGATAGACGAACCGCTGGAAGAACAGCCAGGGCAGCAGGCGCGGATTGCCCCGCCCCAGACGGGTCGCAATCAGCGCGGCCACGAACTCGATTGCAAACATCAGCAGGTAGAACGCGCCCAACTGTGCCCAGTTGCCCGCAAAAAACGACCAGAGCATCGCCACGTCCATGAAGGGCGAGACCGCCGGGAACAGCATCTGGTAGAGCCACAGACTCGGCAGGGCGATCCAGCCGAACGCGCCGTGCTGGCCTAGGGCTTCGCGATGTTTCCACAGGCATTGCAGCGTGCCGAAAGCCCATCGGAACCGCTGCTTGGCCAGATTGCGCAGCGTCTCCGGCGCCTCCGTATAGGCCATGGCCGTGCTGTCGTTGGTGATGCGCCAGCCGGCCCGCCGCAGCTTCCAGGTCAGGTCGGTGTCTTCGGCCAGGGTATCGTGGGTGTAGCCGCCTACGCCGATGACCGCCGTGCGCCGCAGCGCCCCCACCGCGCCGGGCACGACCGTGATGCAGTTGAGCAGGTCATAAGCGCGCCGGTCGAAGTTCTGGCTGGTGGTGTACTCCAGGGCCTGCCACCGGGTCAGCAGATTATGGGCGTTGCCCACCTGGACGTTGCCGGAGACGGCTCCCACGCGCGGATCGGCGAAGTGGCGCACCAGCCGATAGATCGTGTCCGGGGCAAACAGCGTGTCGGCGTCGAGCGCGACTAGAATTTCGCCCTGCGCCTCCAGAATGCCCAGGTTCAGCGCGGACGCCTTGCCGCCGTTCTCCTTGCGCAACAGGCGCACGCGCGGCTCCCCGGCAAACGCCTCCTCCACGGCCTGCGCCGTGAAATCGCGGCTGCCGTCGTCCACGACGATAATCTCCAGGTTCGGGTAGCGGCTGTCGAGCAGGGCCTGCACCGTCCTGGCGATCACCTTCTCCTCGTTATAGGCCGCGATCACCACCGAGACGGAGGGCATATAGCCGTCCGACAACACCTGCCGCTTCTCCTTGCGCCGCTGGATCAGCGCCAAGACCATCAGGAACGCCACGCGCGAGACGCCCAGGATCACCGAGAGGGTGAACAGCGTCGTCAGTATGCGCTGGGACCAGTAGGTGACCTCGAAGACGTAGTGGTCGGCGCCGACAAGCAGCGTGTCCTTGCCGGTCAGAGGAGGCATGAGCCGCCCGCGCGGAAAGCCACTGATGTCCGAGATGGTGGTGAAGGTGTAGCCGAGCCGACGCAACTGCGTGATGATCTGAGGCAGGGCCTCAATGGTCAAGGTACGGTCGCCGCCGCCGTCATGCAGCAGGACGACGCTGCCAAAATCGCGGTTGACGACCACGCTCTTGACGATATCGTCGGCAGTACGCGGACGCTTGTGGTCTATCGCCTCCGTGCCGGGTTTGGTGAAATAGAGCCGCCAGTCCTGCGGGTCGTTCTTCTCGCCGACGGTGATATAGTTTAAGTCGGCGGCGCGCAGCATCGGCACCACTTCCGCGCCGGTCTGGGGCTCCGTATCTCCTCCATAGGGCGGGCGGAACAGCAGCGTGGAGTGGCCGGTAATGGACTGGATAACCCGCTGCGTCAGCGTTAGCTCGATGCGCTGGCGCTCCGGCGAGACGCGGAACAGGTCGGGATGCGTGTAGGAGTGGTTGCCTATCTCGTGGCCCTCGTCCCACATGCGGCGTACCAGGTCGGGGTTGGCCTCCGCGTTCTCCCCGACGACGAAAAAGACCGCCGGAACATGATAGCGCTTCAGGATGTCCAGGATCTGAGGCGTATAGAGCGGGTCCGGGCCGTCGTCAAAGGTCAGGACGATCTTCTTGTCCGGGTTGCCCTCCTTGCCGCCGTAGCGGCGCACCACGAACGAGGAGGGCAGCATCGGCTGGCCGGTCTGTGGGTCTTTCACGTAGGCTTGCGCGGTGATCAGCCCGGTTTTGGGATCGAGCGTGACCGTGCGGTGTCCGTCGCTCGGGCCTGCGAACGGCTGCAATAGCTCGCCATCGTTCTCGAAGTCCACCTCCGCCTGTCCACCGTAGGTGATCAGGTTGAGCGCGCCGCCCTCGATCATCTGTTTCCAATCGTCGTTCCAATGAGCCTTGCTGTAGAAGCTCCAGAGGCTCGGATCTTCCGAACCCATAAACCAGAGCGCCGCGCCGCGAATGCCATGCGGCTTGGCCAGGCACAACTGGTTGTAGACGCTCACTGCGTCCTGCATCCAGACGACGTGCTCCTCCTCGCGCTCCTTGCCGTCTGCATCGCGTACCGTATCGGAATAAGAGAAGGTGGGATTCAGGCTGGCGTAGTCGAGATGAATCACGGCGTCCGGCTGGCTCTCTTTGGCGCGGACAATCGCGCTCTGATAGGTCAGGTCTTCCGCGCGGTTATCGCCTTTGCGCCAATCGTAGGCGTGGTTGCCGACCCCCATGACGATTTTGGCTGCCGGAACCTGCCGGAGCAGCTGCTGCAAGTTGCGCCGCGTCCAGTCAATCCCGGCGACGGGGCCGGGCGGCGTGCCGCCCGTATGCTCATCATAGAACATCGGGATGAGCCAGTCGTTCCACTTGGCCAGCTCCGGCAGGTTGAACGCCTCGGACTCTAGCTGCACATCCTGGGTGACCAGCAGGCCGCGCGGGTGCAGCGCGGCGTATAGCTCTTTCATGAACTGGACCAGGTTGTCGCGGTCGTCGGAATCTACCTCTTCAAAGTCAATGTTGATGCCCTGCATTCGCTCCCGCAGCAGCCAGTCGCGCAGGCGCAGAACGATATTGGCGCGGGCGCGCGGATTGGAAACAATCTCATGCACGGCCCGCGTATCCCAATCTCCGGTGCCTTCCTCCTGCCCTTTGGGCCGGGTAAAATTGTTCAGTAGCGGCAGGATGGCGACGCGGTGCGAGTGTACGAGTGGGGTGATGTCCTGCTTATCGGTCGGCTCCCGCGCATCAATAAAGGGCCGGTTGTTCGGGCTGGGATTGGCGTAGTCGGTGCCGGCGGGCTTGAGGTGCAGCCATTCGGGAATGAAGTGGGTCAGGAAGTCGATGTTGCGATGGGCCGAGGCGTGCGAGGTCTCCTCCCAGTTGACGTAGAACCCGGCGACGACCGGGGGCGCGTTGGCGAGCACGGGCGCGGGCGCAATGGTCGTCGCTCCCTTTCCCGGATTGCGGCCAGTAACAGCAGACGGCCGGGGCGCTGCCAGGAGCGTCACCCGTGCCGCGGCGTTGACGAACTCCTCGGCCATGCGGTCGCGCTGGGCCTTCCTCTTGTTCCATTTTTGAACGAGCTGGCTGAGCCGCTGCTTATCCTGTCCCTGCTTGAATCCAAGCTGGCGGCGCTCGTGGTCGTTGAGCAGCGGGTCGGGATTGCCCAGGTCGAGCGGCACAGCCACTTTCGGCAAGGGGGTGCGCGGCATCAACGGCAGGGCGATCAGGCTGATAATCAGCAGGATCAGGCCCACCGCAAAGAGCAAGGAGGCGGCCAGCGCGGCACGTAAGAACCAGGGCCAGCGCCGCCGCCGCTCGTCGTAGAAGACAGGATAGACCGGCGGCGAGGTCAGAGGCGAGGCCGGCCCGGCCGGGCCGGCCGCCACAAGTGTCCTCTCCTCCAGAACAGGCGGGGCCGCAGCCGCTTCCTGGGACTGCGTCCCGGCTGCCCTGTTAGCGACGCCGGAGGAAGTGGAAATAGGGGAAGGATTATCAAGCAAAGCGCGTTCTCTCCAGGCGCTCTACCATCGCGGGAAAAGCGACACAAGCCAGGCTGAGTCAGAGTCAATAGGTGCGTTGCGTACTAATAGCCAATACGTTGGCGGCGCAACACGGAGTTTCGGCTACTTTGATTTTCGGCAGAAGCAGGCTTTGACTTTTGTGCCGCCTTCTGGTTCTCAAACAGCCTCGGTTACGTGTTAGAAACGAAAGAGCCGTACCGCTTCTCTTTCGTGAAGCAGGCTTTGACTTTTGTGCTGACTTTCGGTTATACTGCCTACGGTGCGGCAAGAGCGCGCCAAGCACGAAGCGATAGGCTCCTGACTCAGCGATCCTGAGAGGAAAGCGCTTCCGAGGCTAGTATACCCTACTTCATCCCACGTCAAGGAGTAAGCGCCAGATGCGACAGGAACAGTCCAGGCCCGGAAACCGGCGCGCGCGGCGAGGCCGGAGAGGCATGCTGGCAGGGATGCTGCTGGCTCTGGCGGGAGGACTGGCGGGATGGGCGCCGCGCCCGGCGGCGCAGCCTGTCTACGCCAGCCTCGCGCCCCACGATATCGCCAGGCTGACCACCGAAATCCAGGATCTCCAGGCCAGCATCCACGTCACCCGGTTTAACCGCGCGGAGATGGAGAAGATCGGCAAGGATTTCGGCGTCACCTACCGGATCTCCCATCTGACCCTCCAGTATAAGCAGCCCGACAAGCTTCGGCTCTCCGGCCGCATTCCGGTGCTCGGAGAAGCCGTCATGATTGTCAATGGCGCGACCCGCTATTACAACGTGCCGCGCGTCGAGAAGAAAGTGGAAGACCTGGAAAAGACGCCCTCCCGGCGGCTGTCGCTGTTGGAGTATGGCGGACTGCTTTCCCCGGATACTCTACAGTTTATGCAGGGGCGTTTCGTGCGGGAGGAGAGCCTGGAAGGGCGGCCCGTGCTGGTCTTCGATATGACCTATCAGGGCATCGAGGCTGGCGCTCACTATCGGGTGTGGGTGGACCCCAAAACGCGCATCACCTGCAAGCGGGAGTGGTACGACCGGCGCAACCAACTGCGTGCCACCTTCTACTACCAGCAGCCGCACGAGGTGGCGGAAGGCGTCTGGATGCCAGGCCGTATGGAAGTCCAGAACGCCGACGGCCAGACGGCGGCGGCGACCACCGTAGACAACGTGAAGGTCAATCAGGGGCTCTCTGAGGACCTGTTTGCGATCCAGCCGTGAGGAATAAGCAGCCACGACCCCCTCTGCCGCCGCAGGAGCGCGCTCCCCAAACGCCGAACCGCGCGCTTGTCAACCGCCAGGCCCTTCCGACACCCAGCAGCACGGCGCCAGAATCCTCTGATGGCATCTCGCCCTGGCTCCCGGCGTTCGCCTGCGATCCCCGCTGGCACAGGGCGACCCTCCTTTTCCTGGCCGTGACGACGCTCCTGCGGCTGCTCCAGCTTCCCACGCTGGAGCTTGCGCCCGATGAAGCGTATTACTGGGACTGGTCGCGCCACCTATCCCTCGGCTACTACGATCAGGGCCCGATGATCGCCTATCTCATCCGGGCGACGACGGCCCTGTTCGGCACCAATACGTTGGGCGTGCGGTTTGGCGTGCTCCTGGCCTCTCTGGGCACGCTGCTCTGCTGCTACGCGCTGGCGCGGCGGATCGCCTCGCCGCTGGCCGGCTTTCTGACCGTCGTGCTGCTGGGCCTGACCCCGATGCTGACTATCGGCAGCGTCATCGCCACCTACGATCCGCCGATGGTCTTTTTCTGGGCGCTGACTCTCGTGGCACTGGAGCGCGCCCTGTTTGCTGCCTCGGAACGTACGCAGCGGAGCGCGTGGCTGGGCGCGGGACTTGCCTCAGGATTGGGCCTGTTGAGCAAGCACACCATGCTGCTCATCGTGCCCTGCCTGCTGCTGTTTCTGCTCCTGTCGCCCCCGCACCGCCGCTGGCTGCTCCGCCCGGAACCCTATCTCGCCTTTGTTCTTACCTTGCTGCTCTACAGCGGCGTCTTCTGGTGGAATGCGCGTCATCACTGGTGGACGTTCGGGCATCTGCTGATCCTGGTCGGCAAGACTCCCGGCACGCCCCTGAGCCGCCTGGGGGAGTTCCTCGGCTCCCAGGCGCTACTGTTCGGCCCCGTGCTGTTTCTCGGAGCGCTCTGGGCGGGAGTAGGGGCCCTATCAGGCAAAAGAGCCGCCCCTCCCCATTCCCCGGTTCCCACGTCCCCGCTCTTATTTCTGGCCTGCATGGGGCTGCCGGTGCTGGGCTTCTTCTG
Source organism: Chthonomonadaceae bacterium (assembly GCA_035650735.1). Classification (GTDB taxonomy): domain Bacteria; phylum Armatimonadota; class Chthonomonadetes; order Chthonomonadales; family Chthonomonadaceae; genus DASRGL01. Next base: position 28,232 of record DASRGZ010000133.1, on the reverse strand, counting down.
CCTGATGAGCTTCAAGTCGAAGGTACAGGCCAACTGGGCGCCCAATGCCTGGCTGACGCCAACCATCCTCTGGGCGATATGGCTGACACTGCTGGCAGGGCGCGGCAGGCAGGCGAGGCAGAAGGCGGCGCGTCTCTTTGCCTTGACCGCTGCCACGAGCGGCCTCCTGACCGCCGTGATCCTCTTTCCGCACCTGCGGCTGTGGCTTGGCCTGCGTTTGCCTCCAGGCGCCGACCTCTCCAATACGACCTACGGATGGCGGCAGTTGGCGGCGCGCGTGCAGCAGTTGCGTCAGGAGATGGAGCGGGGAGGACGCCGGAAGGTATTTATCGCGGGCAACGGCTACCAGTATCCGGCACTGATGGCCTTCTACCTGCCCGACCATCCGGAAACCTACGATATGTTTCTGCATTTCCGGCTGACCATGTACGCCGCCTACGTGGATCGCCTGAAACAGCGGCTGGGGCAGGATGCCATCTTCATCAACGATGGCGAGGTGGACGACCGCGATCTGCGGGAGGTTTTCGAGAGGGTGGAGTGGGAGCTGCCGCTTCCCATCTGGCGGCGTCCGCTCTACAACGAGCCGATACGCTTCCTCCACATCGCCCGCTGCTACAACTATCGTCGCTATGTCGGGCTGGATTGGGCGCAGGGCGGCTAAGCCAGGCCATCAATGTGGACTGGGTACAGAACGTATCGCCATAAGACCCGCTGCAACGGCCATCCTCCTTCCCGGTAAACAAGGTACATGGCTTCGGTAAACGCCGGCTAGGTCGTTATCAATGGACGCGAGAGTTTGGGTAGGACGGCCTCACAGCGGGCGCGGGCCTGAACCTGATTTTTGTCCACGAGGGCAAACAGAGGACTGGCATCGGTGAGGGTCACAGCTTGAATCCCATCTTCCGGTACTTCTCGGTGACCATCTCTCCGAAGGCAGCTTCCTGGGGATCGGCATGAGGAACGGGGGCTTCGCGCTCCCCACTATCGGCCTCGGCAATCAAGGCCGCAAGTGCTTTATCGAGGGTCTCCCCCATTCCATTCTGCTGAGGCGCCTATATCTCTTCAGGCATCACAACGGCTCTCAGCCGTCCGGCCAGTTTGCTCCTGCGAAGTTGTTCCGCGATCTCGTCCGCAGTTCCTTCAAACACTTGGGGCTGTACCATCTCCTTCACCTCCGGTTCCCTCATGACTCTATTATAACATAGAGGCTTTCGAGTCGAAGAGAAGCCGACAGCCCCCCGTGCCCGTCCTTTTCTGCGAAAAGTTATGCGGTCAGCGATTCGCGGTTGACCGGCGCGAGAGGCTCCGGTGCCGGCTGCGGGCGTCCGAGCAGGTCGCGCGCCGCCGAGGCGAAGTCCGCTGCGGTAAGCATGCACAGGCGGTGCAGGATCGGGATGGCCCCGTGCTCGATGAACTGATCGGGAACACCGAAGAGCCTGACTTTGACATCGCTCAAGCCGTGCGCGGCGAGCAGTTCCAGGATGGCCGAGCCGACTCCGCCCGCGATCACGCCCTCCTCCATGATCACCAGCTTCCCCGTGCGCCGCGCTACCTCCAGGATCGTCTCCTCATCCAGCGGCTTGGCCCAGCGCAGGTTGATCAGCTCCACGCTCACGCCTTCCTGACGCAGCATCTTTGCCGCCTCGAAAGCGGGCGCGACCATGTTGCCATAGGCCAGCAGGCCAATATCGTCGCCGGCAAAGAGCGTTTCCACCTTGCCGTATTCGATGGGATCGCTCTCCCGTCCCCAATCTATATTGGGCGCACTGCCGCGCGGGTAGCGGATGGCGATGGGTCCGGCGTGCGGGCCGACGACATGCTCCTGCACCATGTAGCGCAGCATGGCCGCCAGCTCTTCGCCGTCTTTGGGAGCCAGCAGCGCCATGTTCGGAATGGAGCGCATGTAGGCGATGTCGAAGACGCCGTGATGGGTCGGGCCGTCGTCGCCCACGAGGCCGGCGCGATCCAGGCAGAAGAGCACCGGCAGGTTCTGAATGGCGACGTCGTGGAGGATGATGTCGTAGGCGCGCTGCAAGAACGTGCTGTAGATGGCGGTGATGGGTTTCATGCCCTCCGCCGCCAGCCCCGCTGCAAAGCAGACCGCGTGCTGCTCGGCGATGGCGGTATCGAAATAGCGGTCGGGATGGGCGTCCTTGAACTTATTCAGGCCCGTGCCGTCGGGCATGGCGGCGGTGATGCCGATGATCTTGGGGTCTGTGTCGGCCAGCTCGATAATGGTCTTGCTAAAGACGTTGGTCCAGGTCGTGCCGCTGGACTTGCTGGGGCCGCCCGCGCCGACGACCGCCTCCTGGAACATGGGCGGCGTGACGGCGTGCCACTTGCGCGCGTTGGCTTCGGCGGGGTCGTAGCCCTTGCCCTTGACCGTCAGCAGATGGACAAAAACGGGGCCGCTCATCTGCTTGATGGCCGTAAACAGGTCTATCAGCAGGTCGAGGTCGTGGCCGTCCACCGGGCCGATATACTCATAGCCCAACTCCTCAAAAAGCACGCCGGACTGATCCGTGGAGACGAGGTGGGTCAGGTTGTGCTTGAGCATCGAGCCGGCGGCTTTGGTCAGCGCACGGCCCGGCGTGCCGGGAACGCGCTTGAGGACGGAGCGGGTCTGCGCCTCCATGCTCTGATACAGGCGCGAAACACGCAGCTTGGCCAGGTAGGTCGCCAGCGCGCCGACGCTCTCGGCAATGCTCATCTCGTTGTCATTGAGGACGACGGTGAAGTTGCGCCCGCTGTGGCCGGCGTTATGCAGTCCCTCCAGCGCCAGCCCTGCGGTCATGGAGGCGTCTCCGATGACGGCCAGCACGCTTTCGTCGTGGGTGCGCCCGGCCATATCGCGGGCGACCGCGAAGCCGTAGGCGGCGGAGATGCTGGTCCCGGCGTGCCCTGCGCCAAACAGGTCGTACTCGCTCTCCTCACGGCGCAGGAAACCGCTCAGGCCGCCGTACTGGCGCAGCGTGTGGAAGCGATCCAGTCGCCCGGTCAGCATCTTATGCGCGTAGCACTGATGGCCGGTATCCCAGATGATCTTGTCTTGCGGAACGGAATAGACGGTATGCAGCGCGAGGATCAAATCTACTGCGCCCAAGTCGGACGCGAAGTGACCGCCGGTCTTGGATAGGTTGTCGATGATGGCCTGACGGAGTTCTCGGGCAACCTGTTTAAGCTGGTCTCGGGTGAGACTTTTCAGATCGGCGGGGCTGTGAATACGCGATAGCAACTCATACATGCGATAGTAGCCCCTTTAGGGACGCGCAAGCGCAGGGCACCGCGTCAGTGATGACGCCGCGCACGCTGTTGGCGCATCCGAGCTAGTGCGCGGCGGCCAGAGGCGAGCGCTCCAGACCTGCCGGCACCGGAGAGACAGCGCGTGAAAGTAGGGCCTCCTGGTTTCCCCTCCTTATCACAACGCCGCGCCGACGCCGACGTGACGGGCACGATAGCCTCCCAGCTTACCCGCGCGATATACGGCGGCAATTGTACCATTTTGCGCGATTAGTGTCAATCGCTTACGCTCTAGAAGGCCCTTCTCGCGGCAGGCTGAACCCTTGCGTTTGTGCATATCGGCCTGGATTTCGGCCTGGACTTTACGCTCTAGAAGGCCCTTCTCGCGGCAGGCTGAACCCTGCCGCTGTGGGGCCTACGGCTCGCTGCCTGCCTACGCAGGCAGAAGAGCCAATGAGATACCAAATAGTCACGATCACTCTCTATGGGCACTGCCTACGCGGGCAGAAAGCTTCGCCCACAAGGGTGTCGCCAGGTGTCGCTAGGCGGAGGAACGAGCGAGCGCAGTTGCGACCCTCGCAGTGGCGCGAACCGTTGCAGCGCCGACCCTGGCAGTCGGCGGGCGCTTTGCGCCCCCGAGCGGCAGGGTTTAACCTGCCGAGAGAGGGCGAAGGCTCCCGGCGCTATTCCGTGCGGACGGCAGGCGGCATCGTGAACAGGTTATGCAGCATCAGGGTCGCGATGGGGTCGTTGCCGATGTTGGGCAGGACGTCGAAGGTCGTGACGATCAGGTCGCCCTTGCCAATCGGCAGCCGCGCCACCAGCGCCGCCGGATTGTGCAGCCAGCCGACGAACAGTCCCGCCACGATGTTTTCCGTCAGCGGGCCGGTGAGAACCCGCGCCGGCACGATGGGCTGATACTCGAAATCGAACCGCCGCGTATCCGGCAGGTAGGGGAAATACTCCGGCACGAACCATATCTTAGAGGTGCACCAGTCGCCCCACCAGCCGTTGGTGTTGCGCTCCAGCAGGCGCACGCCCAGGCCGCTGGCGATGGTGATGCTCTTGGGATGGGTCGCCACCAGCACGGCCTTGCCGCCGCCGCGCAGGAAGGCCGAAACGGTCGGATCCCAGCGCGTCACCAGGCCCAGCGTGCCCGGCTCCGGCTGCGAGACCACGCGGTAGCCGATGCCCGTCAGCAGCGAAGAGAGCCCGATGGCGGTGCCTAGCGGGTCGTAGAGCCAGACCGCCTGGCTGCGTCCGGCGGCGCGTAGGCGGGTGGGAACGAACACAATGTTCTGGGTGGTGTGGGCGATAGGCTTCCCGTTGGCATCCTTCAGGGTCAGATGGATAACGTGCTTGCTTGGCTCTGCGACCGGCGGGGCGGTAATCCAGATCTGGGCTATCTGGTAGGAGCCGTACTGCGGCTCCGTGTCTAGTTGGGGGCTGAGATGCACCGGCTCCTGGCCGCCCAGCTCCGCGCAGCCCTCCACCTCCCAAACGAGCGTGCCGCCGGCAACGGGACAGCCGCTAAAGCAGGAGAAGCCGACCATGAGCGCGGCGGTCTCCCCCTCCCAGAACGCCGTGCGCGGCGAGAGGCGTGGGATGAGCACATCCTGGGCCTGGATGTCCTTCAGGCGGTGATAGAAGACCTTCGGGTTGCGGCCCATGTCCAGCAGGCCGTTGCACTCCCAGTTAATATCGGTGAACTCGGTGATGACGTAGCCGGCGACCTGCGGGTGCAACCGCATCTCCTCGATCTCCCACTTGAGCGAGAGCCACTCCTGTTCCTGGGACGCCTCGGCCAGGGCATTGTAGTCCTGAAAGGCACGCCCCAGCGCCTGCATCTCAAAACGCTCCAGCACCTTGTTCGGGCGGGCCGGGCCGTCCCCCGTTTTGAACCAGTAAGGCTGCCCGCCTTCGGCTTCCAGAATCTTATCCACGCGCGGCAGGCCCCAGTTGCCGAACTCTGAGATCAGCAGCGGCTCGCTGGCCTGATGCTCCGCGTCGCCATAGCCCGTGTAGGTTCCGGCCTCACGGATGGTAAACGAGTCCATCCACTCAGCGAAGTCCTCCGCCTGGTCGGGGATGTTGAAATAGACGTGGTAGTCATCCAGGTCGCTGATGACATGGAAGTTAGGAATACAGGCTGAGTTATCCACGACAAGCCAGGTGGGCGCGATCTCCTTCATCCAGCGGTAAGTAGCGGCCAGCCAGCGGCGCTGCTCGCCGTCGTTGAGGTCAATGCCCCACGACTCGTTCATGATAGAGACGATGACGATACACGGATGGTTGGCGTCGCGCCACCACATCTCCCGCAGCGTCTGGCGGGCGCGCTCCCGAAAAGCGTGCGAGAGCCGGGCGCCGTTGGGAAGTTCATACCAGACCAAAAGGCCCATCTCATCGCACAGATTCAGATAGATCTCGTCGGGCACCTTGATATGGCAGCGCATCAGATTCAAGCCCATCTCTTTAGCCTTGCGGAACTGGTCGCGCAGGAACTCCTCCGAGGGCGGGGTGTAGATGGTTTTTGGGTAGAACGCCTGATCCAGCGCCCCGATCAGGAAAATCGGGCGATTGTTGAGCCAGACGCGCCCCTCTTTCGTCTCGATTTTGCGCATCCCGAAGCGCTGGGAGATCGCGTCCACGATCTCGCCGTCCTCCTCCAGGCTGACGACCGCCGTGTAGAGATTGGGCTGATCGGGACTCCAGAGGAGGGCGTCAGGAATGCGGAAGGTGGAGATCAGCGTGGTCTGTCCATCCGGGTTGCGAGAGCCGCTGGAGACCGGAATGCAGAAGGTCTCCACGGCCACCGCCCCGGTAGGACCATTGACGTTGAGGCGCACCTGCCAGCTCGCATCCGGCCGCTCCGGCATCCCTTCCAGGGTGATATAGGTGATCACCATGCCGGCATCAATATCGGGATGGAAGGCGGCGCGCACGATATTGGTCCTGGCGCGGGCCTCCACGGTGACGCTCTGCCAGAGGCCGCCGACGCTGGTGTACCAGCTCTGCTTGCCGTGGGGTATTTCGGCGAAACGCAGCACTTCCCCATTGGGCAGGACTGCGTCCTGGTCTACGGTCGCGTCGGTAACGCGCACCAGCACCGTATGCACGACATCCGGCCCGTAGCCGTGCAGGGCGTGCTCGATGGGAAAGGCGAAGGGGGTATAGCCGCCCTCGTGCGTGCCGATGAGGATGCCGTTGACCCAGACCTCGGCAAAGTAGTCCACGGCGCCGAAGCGCAACAGCACGCGCCGCCCCTCAAACTCCGCCGGGACGGTAAACCGACGCTCATAGACGGCGGTGCCGGCGCGATTGTGCAGATCGTGGCGCTGGCTTTCCCAGGGCGCGGGAACGAGAATGGTGCCCGGAGTCTCATCGCCGAACTGGAACGTCCATTCGCCATCCAGCGAGATATGGGAGCGCGGGCCAAAGCTGGGGGTGCCATAGGCGGCGGCGGTAAAAGGCGCAGGCTGGGAGCGGTCTCCCGCGAAAGGCGCAGTCGCAGTCTCAACGGTCATAATCGGTCCTCAAAACGGTTTATCGGGAAATCTAAACAGACAGGTGCTTAAGCCAGACGCCGCTCCAGGCCGCGTGGCGAAAAAGCAGGGCGTGATGAGTACGCCGCGCCCTTCCCTGGCGGAACAGGCCCCGGCATTATTACTAACTCAAGTTGCTACCTTGCCTCTTCGAGAAGGCAAACGGTGATGCAAAAGCCGGTTTCCAGAGCGATTCTCTCTCAAACGTGTTCCTAGGTAGCAACTTGGGTTATTACTATATTACGGTGATGTTGCGCTTATATTGCAGGGTAGAGTAAGCTGATACGCCAGAATTTATACGCAGCCGCAGGCGCAAAGTTCTGCGATCCTCCGGCGCGGTTCGATACTCGGTTTTGATGCCTAAGCAAACTTAGGGATCAGGGTGCCAGGGTGCTAAGTCACCAGGTCTCGGTGTGATCCAACGCTCGGTTTTGGCACATCCGACAACAAAGCCCTAAAACAAGGTAGAATTAAGATCCAAAAGCAACCGAATTGATCTTGAGGCAGCGAAGCCTCGGATGGTTGGCTCGGAAGCGCATAACCGGCTGCCTTCGACGCAGCCCAGACCCTGGAGGAGAGATACCTTGGAAGCCACGCCGCCCACCCTTCTCATGATAGACGATGATCCCCTCATGACCGAGCTGTTCCGCCAGTTTATGACCAGACAGGGTTTTCGCGTCCTGACGGCCACCAGCGGCCAGGCTGGATTGGATACCATTGCGGCGGAATCCGGGGCGGTCAAGCTGGTGATCACCGACATGATGATGCCCCTCATGGATGGCATAGAGATCGCCCAGATCCTGGCGCAGCGCCAGCCGGACCTGCCGGTGCTGATCGCCACCGGCCATGACGCCGAGAGTGCCGGAACCTCCCTGCCGCCCAACGTCGTCGGCATCGTGCAGAAGCCTTACCAGAACCGCGTGCTGGCCGAGCGCATCCGGGAGATCCTGCGCGCCAGCGCGTCCCCTTCCAGTTAGCCCATTCCAAAGGAGCCGCGTCATGGCTGTTGCTGCTCTTCCCGCCTCGCCGCCAGGCCACAGGTTTCTGGGCCATCTTCCGGCGTTCCAGCGCGACCCCCTGGATTTCCTGTTGCAATGCGCCCGCCGCTATGGCGACTTCGTTCCCCTGCGCTTTGCCACGCGCCGCGCCTTCTTCGTCAATGATCCGGCCAGCATAGAGAAGATCCTGGTGACGGACCACCGCAATTTCATCAAAGGGCCGGCCCTGCGCCGCAGCCGCTGCGTGTTCGGCAACGGCCTGCTGACCAGCGAAGGCGATTTCTGGCGGCGGCAGCGCGAGCTGGCCCAGCCCGCCTTCCACCGCGAGCGTATCCAGGCTTATAGCCAGGTGATGAGCGATTGCGTGAAGCGGCGGATGACGGCCTGGCAAGAGGGGCAAACCTGCGACATTCACGCGGAGATGATGCAGCTTACCTTGCAGATTGCCGTCCGCACGCTGTTTGGGGCGGAATTGGAGGCGGGCTGGCAGGTAGCGCAGGCGCTGGAAGTGGCGCAGGACGCCTTCGCGCGCTGGATTCACTACGTTACCTTGCTGCCTGCCTGGTGCCCGACCCCGACGATGCCCGGACTGACGCAGGCGGTGCGCCAACTGGATGCCATCGTCTACCAGTTGATCCGCAGCCGGCGGGCGAGTGGAGACGATAGGGGCGACCTGCTTTCGCTGCTGATACTGGCCCAGGATGAGGACGACGGAGGGCAGATGAGCGATAAGCAGTTGCGGGATGAGGCGCTGACGCTGTTTCTGGCAGGCCACGAGACGACGGCGCTGGCGCTGACCTGGGCCTGGTACCTGCTGGGGCAGCATCCCGAAACGGAGGCGACGCTGCGGGCCGAGTTGCGCACGGTCTTGAACGGCCGTATGCCGACCTTTGCCGATCTGCCGTCGCTCAAGTATACCGAACAGGTGATCCGGGAGGCTATGCGGCTCTATCCGCCCGCCTGGGCCATTGGACGCACGGCGCTCGCGGATTATATGCTCGGCGCGCATACCCTTCCTGCGGGCGCGACCGTCATCCTGAGCCAGTACGTCATGCACCGCGACCATCGCTTTTTCACGGAGCCGGAGGCGTTTCGCCCGGAGCGCTGGGCCGATAACTTTGCCAGGACGCTGCCGCGCTTTGCCTACTTCCCTTTTGGCGGGGGGCCGCGCATCTGTATCGGCAATACCTTTGCGATGACGGAAGCCGTGCTGCTGCTGGCGGCCATCGCGCAGCGATGGCAGATGCGCCTACAACCTGGGCAGACGGTTACGCCGCTGCCTGCGATGACGCTGCGCCCCAAACAGGGCGTCCAGGTGGAGCTCTGCGCGCTCGGATAGGAGAACGGGCATGATCCAACGGGGATTAGATGTGATCCAACGGGGATTAGATGTAACACCAAGTACCGATTCCGCGCCTGCGAACCCTTCTGTTTCTGCCGATGCGAAGCACGAACCGATGCGCGTCACTCCGGAGGAGTTGGCGCTGGCCGCAGCGTCTCTGGAAAGCAAGCGTGACGCGGAACATACCTGGCGCGAGAAGACCCTGCCCCTGGAAGAAGCGATTGAACAGCTTGGCTTAAACGTCACGCCCGAAGAGCTGTGTCCCGAAGTAGAGGCCATTCGCGCCGAACGCGCCGCCAAAAAGGAACAGGAGCGCAAACTGCGCCACTATCGCCGGGCCCTGTTCATGGGAGGGCTGGTACTATCCCTGGTGTGCCTCCTGATAGCAGGCGTATTCGCGGGCTTGTTGATCCAGTTGCGCGCGCTGCATCGGGCGCTTCATCCTGCGACACTGCCCATTCAACCCCTTGCCCTCGTTCCCGACAATGTTCCTGTGCATATCGACTCTGCGATGCTCATCAATTTAGCTTCCGGCGATACCACGCCGGATAAAGTTTTCGTTTTCGTAGATACACGTCCGGATATGGGCGAGAGAGGGCGGCGCAGCGGCATGTTCAATAACGAATGGACTATCGTCAAATCAGAAGACCTGCTCTCTGTCCGCGCGTGGGCCAGGGCGGATCAAGCGCTACAATCCAGCAATAACCAGCAGGCGACCGTGTTCTCCAACCGTCCCGCCTGGCTGCCCTCCGCCAATGTCGTGCCCATACAGCTGCCTCTCTACCGCTTTGCATCACCGTTTGCATCCTTTGCATCGCCTATCAAGGGTTACACACCGAATGGCGCGGCGGCGGAAGGAGCCACGAGCGTTCTGCAAGGGATCGATGTTCCTGATACAAACGGCGCTATCAGTGCTTTTGTCACCCACCACATCGTTTTTTCGGATGAGGGTTTCTCCGACAATGAAGCCAGTGCGCTCAATTACATAGATGCGTCCGTGAAAGGAGACGTCGTTCATCTCACCGGTAGGGCAGAAAGCGAGGCCAAGAAGCAGCGCGCAACCGAATTGGCAAAGGAAATCCTCCAGCGCTTCCGTCTACCCTTTACCGTCACAAATGAAATGGAGTAGAGGATGCAGCCACAGCCGCACGAACAAAATACGCCACAACTGGATGCTAAAGTGGTAGAAAAGTTAAGCAGCAAGAAGGAACGCGAACGCCTGGAGGCGGAGGCCCGGCTTGCCCAGTTGGGGCCGGAAGCCCTCGACTCGCTTCTCGCCCTGGTCAAGCAAGAGGCTGCTAAGCGCAAGAAGAGGCGGCGAATCTTCGTTACCATCATTGTCTGCTATATCGTGTTCGTACTTGGTATGGCGATAATTTTTGAGGGAAAGCTCGATCCGGCCCTGTTTAACTCGATAGGCAGCATGAGCGGACTGATTGGAGCGGCGTTTGCAGTCTCACAGGCACAGAGGAATGCCGCGAAAAAGCTGGCAGAGTTCGAGGACATCCGCGTGGTCGGGCCTCTGGCAGAAGCGTTAGAGTTTGGGGATAAAAACATCCGTGCTGTTGCCGAGGACGCGCTAATCAAGCTGCTTCCTCGCCTGCAAGCCTCGGATGCGTCCCTGTTAAATGAGGAGCAGCGCGCCTGCCTGAACCGCGCCTTAAAGGGCAAAAATGGCGCGCTCGCCAAGGCCATATTGAAAGCCTATGAACAGGTCGGCGATGAGAAGGCGCTGCCCTTCGTGCAAAAACTGGCAGCGGGCGAAGGCCGGGCTGCGAAGGATGCCTCTATCCGCACGGCAGCGCAGGAGTGCCTGCCTTACCTGGAAAAGCTAGTCGCGCAGCAGCGCGCATCTCAAACGCTCTTACGGGCTGCGGACGCTGCCGAAACGCCGCCCGATGTGCTGCTGCGTCCTGCGGAGGGCGGCGTTTCCAGCACCGCGCCGGAGCAGCTCCTTCGCGCCAGCACGCCGCAAGGGGCCCTGGAAGAGCCACCGCACGCACCTTCTCTTTCTACAGCAAGCGCAGAGACAGGCGAAGAAACTCTCAACACGATTCGCCCGTTGACAAGCTAAGAGGGAAACCCATGAAAAGTCGCACCCTGCCCTAGCCGGGCACGGAAAGTACCCGGCTCTAGGGCCTACGGCCAAGCGACTGCAAGGGACGCCGCTCAACGGTTCGCGGCTCTGCCTGGCGATCTCCGCCTGGCGATACTCGCGCCTCTGCCTTGCGACTGGCGGACGCTCCGTAGCGGCAGGTTCTTCCCGCTCTACGAAGGCAGCCACCTGCCGATAGGCCCGTTTTCCCGTCCGAAGGACGGTTGGCGGCAACGCCGCCCCTGAGCCGGGTACTTTCCGTGCCCGGCACGGATCGGAGGTTTTCAACCCTCGGTGCTCTAGTAGTCCATCCAGGTAGAAAGTTTGTATGGGTAATGAGATAAGCCTAGCATTCCGTCTATCTCAAGGCTATGCCAACGTTCTACCTGGATGGACTACTAGAGTTCTGTCCGGCGCATGGCGGCTTCAATGGCATCTGGATCCGTTTCCAGCGGTGGGCCGAGTCGCTCCAGGCCAGCAGGCGTGACCAGATAGTCGTCCTCGATGCGGACGCCGATACCCTCCGAAGGAATATAGATGCCCGGCTCGACGGTGATGACGCTGCCGGGGGGGATGGGCGGCAGGGGATCGCCGACATCATGTACATCCAGACCAAGATAGTGGCTCAGGCTATGGGGCATGAAGACATCCATGGTCTGTTCCGCGCCGTCGGCATCTTTGGCGCGTAGTGGCGAGTTCTTCAGGAACTCCTTGCAGCGGTCGCTCAGGCTCTTGAGCGTGTCCTCGCCAGGCCGATATCCGGCGACAGCCCGCTCGTGCGCCTCCCGCACCAGGGAGTAGATTTCGCGCTGTCGGGAGGAGAAGACGCCGCCGACCGGATAGGTGCGGGTCAGATCGCCGCAGTAGTGGCCCCAGCGCGCGCCAATATCCACGACTACCAGCTCCCCATCCTGCATCTGCTCTTGATTGTGCTCGTAGTGCAGCACCGTGCCGCGCTGTCCTGCGCCGACGATAGAGGCGAACGCCAGGGTCGCGCCCCGGCTGCGGAACGCCTCGAAAACGCGCGCCTCCGCCTCATATTCCCACTTCCCCGCGCCTGCCGCGATGAAGGCCCGCGCTGCCCGCTGCCCCTCTGCAGTGATGGCGATGGCCTGGCGTATCCGCTCCAGTTCGGTAGGGGATTTAACCACGCGCTGTTGCCCTAACGCCAGCGAACAGTCCCGGAACTGAACGGCGGGGGCCACGTCGGCAATTTTCTGCATCAGGGCGTACTCGCGCGTCAGTTTGGCCCGCTCGCCGTAGGGCGTCAGCGTGTAGAGGAGGGGATTGCGGCGCAGCCAGCCCGTCAGCGCGTTCCAGAGTCCGCCCGCCTCCGCCACTTTGGGGATGCCCGTCAGCTTCTCCGTCTCTTCGCCGGGGCCGAGTTTGGGGCCCGTCCAGGTCTCTCCCGAGGGGTTGCGGGCCGGCAGAAAGAGGATCTCACGCAGGTCGGGCGCGAGGTCGCGCATCCCGGCGTTGGCCGGCACGCTCTCCGGCAGCAGCACGAGGTAGGCACCGGGCGTGTCCACGCCGGTCAGATAGAAGAAGGCGCTATTCTGGCGATAGGTGGCGGCGGAAGCGGAAACCTCGTCCTCCGTGGTGCCGCGTATCAGGATCAGCCCGTCGGGGCAGGCGGCGCGCAGCGCCTTGCGGCGTGCCTGGAACTCCTCCGGCGCAAAGCCATCCAGCGGCTTAGGCGGTTCGGCGACAGCCAGACGGGTTTCAGGCGAGGGTGTGTCGGCAGGGGGTATGGTCATCGAGAGGCTTTCTCCTCCGGTGGGATACAAAAGGTGTCTTCCATGTTGCAAGCCGGGTCATGAATCGGCCCGGCCCTTGAGGGGTGGCTGCCAGAAGGTCTCAGGGCCTGGTGGGCGTGGTGGGAGCAGGCTGCCCGGTCTGCCCGCCCTGGTCGGGCGCGGGCGCGGCGCCGTTGGGCGTCTCCGAGGGCGGCGTCTCCGGCTGTGGCGGCGGCTCAGGCTTGGGCTTGGGCGTGACGGTGATGGCCTGCGTAGTGGGGTTGCCCAGGCTGTCGGTCGCCGTCAGCGTGTACGTGGTGGGATCGCTGATCGGATTCGGGACCTCCAGGCTGCCGGAAGCGGGCAGATCCGTGCCGATAGTCTCCCCCTTATCGCTGGTGATGCGGATGCCCCTAGCAGATCGCACCTTCCACCTGAGCCGGAATCGATCTCCGATATAGATGGTTTCCGGGGACGCCACAAACCGCGTGATTTTAGCCAGCGGGGTATCCTTGGAGACGACATGCACCGAGATCGTCTTATGCGCCGGGGCCGTCTGCTCGTTCTGGCCCAGGGCGCGCAGCGTGTAGGTGGTATCCTGATCCGGGGTCACCTGATGCGTCTGCTCGTACTGGCTCAGGCGGATGCTGCCTGGATCGAGAATAAATTCAGAACTATTGCTCGCCTTCCAGGAGAGCATGACCGGCTCCCCCTGATGCACCACCGACGGGTCGGCGCTAAAGAATTCGATGCGCGGCGGCTTGGGGCGCGGCGGCGGTTCCACCGTGACCGTCACCTTCCGAGAAACCTCGTTGCGCTTATCGCCATCCCCGCGCACCACCAGCGTGTAGGTCGTCTGCGGCCAGTACTCCGGCTTGTCCTGGAGACTATTGACCGGGCTGCGCTGCTCTCCGGGCGGCACGGCGACATTGACCCCGTTTTTGCCGCTCTTGAACAGGATAATCTGGCGGGCGTAGGGCGAGACGTCCCAGGTCAGGGTCACGTCCTGCCCGTATTTGACGTGGGTATCCGAGACCTTAAACTCATTGATGGCGACAGGCGGCAGCGGGCGCGGGTGGAAGATCCACCAGCCCAGGCCGCCAAAGCCCAGCAGCAGCAGGAAGATGCCAAGCAGCGGCGAGATCAGCGCATGCCGCTCGATCTGGCCGTGCGCGTTGGCGGAGACATAGCTATCCTCCACCGAGCGCGCCGAGACCGTAAACCCATACAGGCGCATCCCCCCCAGCAGCGTCATCGTGCGGGGACGGGCGGCCAGCGGCACCACCTGGGACTGCCCCGGCTTGAGCGTGATGCGGTCCGTATCGAACTCGTAGGCGCAGCCGTCCTCCGGGTCGCTGGCATAGAGATCCAGCGTTTCGTCCACGTTGCCCAGATTGGAGACGGCGACGTCGAAGTCTTGCAGCGGGTGGAAGAAGGTCGCCACGGCCCGCTTGGGGTTGAGCTCGACTTGCAGCGCGCTGAAGGGCTTGACCACTAGCGTCGCCTGCGCCACCCCGATCTCGCCGGTCTCCATCGCCTGTACGCGCACCAGGAACGGATAGGTGCCGGCCCGATTCTCGCTGCTGCGGGCTATCTTGAACAGGATGCGCTCGCTGGCATGGGTGCCCGGAGCGACGTTGACGGCGGGAACGGGGATGGCATACCACTCCACATCCACGCCCTCAACCTCCAGCGAGAGGCGGTCGGGCGTCTCCTGCTGGTTGGTCATCGTGACCACCAGTTGGGCGACGCTGCCGGGCTCGATGACGACTTCCGGGGTGGAGAGGCTGACGACGATTTTCTGCACGTCAGGCACCGTAGAGGACATAGACACTCTGAACTTTCTCTCCGCACAGGGGCCAGGCCGCTGACGACGGGGCCAGGGGAGCGGCCGGCGGTGCGGTATAGATAATGCGGCAGGTAGAAGGCGGCGCCGGGAAGAGGGCGCTCAACTCACTCGCCAGATAACTACCTAACCCAAGTTGCTACCTAGGAACACGTTTGAGAGAGAATCGCTCTGGAAACCGGCTTTTGCATCACCGTTTGCCTTCTCGAAGAGGCAAGGTAGCAACTTGAGTTACCTATACGTAACGAAAACGCACAACGGTTGTATCGTTTTATTTCATTGCAATCGGCAAACAGAGGCGAGGCAGGAGCGAACTTTCTGCCGACTCACCCAGCGTCATTATAGTCGCCAGGGGCAATTTTGTCAATTGCTTCCGGCCCGCTCTTAAGGTTTTGCTTGCCAAAAGCGGCGCTTTCCTCTATAATAGAGCGATGTTTTGGCTGCTTCTGTTCCGCCTTCCTGCGTGCGCCGCGCCGGGGATAAGCCTCGCCGCTTCTACTCTGCCGGCCCGACTCCACCCAACTGCGCCCCGTCTCCGTCCATTGTTGCCTCTTGCGGGACGCATAGTGCGTAACTCAAAATAGGTGATAAACCATGTACTGTACTGCGTGTGGTACCCGGAACCAGGCCGACAGCAACTACTGCCGCGAGTGCGGTCAGAAGCTGGAAAAGGCTGTTTCCCCCAAAATTCGCGAGGAGGACTACGAGCGCGCCCTGCCGGAGGACGAGCAGGTAAGCGCACTGCTGGAGCGCGCCTATCGGGCGCGCTCTGGAGGCGACATGGCGGCAGCCATCGCGCTCTGCGAAGAGGCGCTGCGCCTGCGCCCGGAAAGCACCTCCGCGCATTCGCTGCTGGCCCGGCTCTTTGAGCAGAGCGGGCTGCGTGAGGACGCCATCCGTGAATTAGAAGCGGTGCTGCGCCTTAATCCTGGCAGCATCGCTGATCGCGTCAAACTCGACGAGCTGCGCGACGGCAGGGCGCCCGCCCGCCATCAGATCGTCTCGCCGAACGTGGCACTGCTGGACAGCCGGCGCGGCCCCATCGGCCCGCATTGGAGCGCGATGGTGGGTGTGGCGGCGCTGGCGATAGCGCTCGGCGGCCTGTATGCGCTGCTGGGCCGCTCCCATCCTACTGTGGTCAGGATAAGCCCGGCGCCCGTCGTTCCTGCCGCCAATGCTAACCCGGCTGTCGGCGTTGCCCAGAGCGACGGGAAAAACGATACCTCTAGTAAGCCGCCCGCCGCAGCGGAGAAGGCGGAGGCCAACGCGCCTAACTCTCTGGCCTACTACTTCCCCCCGCCCTACTATGCCTCTCCGCTCCTGGCGCCGACGCGGGTTTCCGGCCGTGCCCAGCGCGAGACTGCGGAGGCGCCGCGCCCGGCATTGGGCATCCGACACCTGGCCGCTATCCACGCTAATCCCGTTTCCCGTCCGACCGGAGCGAGCCGGGGAGGAGCGCATATTCTGCTGCCGGGCGAGGGGGGAGCGGACGATAGCCAGCCTTACATCATTCGCGTCACCGATGAGGGCAGCAAGGGCCGGGGCGGCACGGATGCGGCGGCGACCGGCCCCGCCAAAGGTAGCAGCGCGAAGGAGGGCGAGAACAATCCGCCACCAGTCATCAAAATCAGCCAGGGGCCAGCCGGAAATGACGGGGGCGCAACCCGGCCCGTCAGCGGGGAGTCCCACTCCCTGATGGCGATGGCCGCCGACCTCAAGCTCAAAGGCAACTACAACGCCGCCATTGACGCCTATCGCCGAGCGCTGCCGACGGCGGGAGACGATAGCGGCCTGATCTACCAGCAGATCGCAGTCTGCTATCAGCAGAAGGGCGACAAGCATTCTGCCATCGCCAACTACCAGAGCGCCATCAACGAGTATCAGAAATTGATAGACGGCGGGCGGCGGACAGACCGGGCGCGCGACGGCATCCGGGTCTGCGAGAGAGGGATCAAGCTATGCGGCAGCGAATGAGGGCCCTGCTCCCTACACCCTGCACCCTACACCCTGCACGCGCGGTCGGGATGCTGGCGGCGATCCTGCTGGCGCTGATCGCCGGCCCGCAACTGGGGACGTTGGCCCAGGAGGCCGCGCCGCTACAGGCGCAAACCGGCACGACGCAGGCGGCGGAACTGCCGACGGTGCTGATCGTGGTGCAGCGCCCTGCGCCCGCGACCGTCCGCCGTGACGACCCCAACATCCAGCTCCTGACGACCTTGAGCGGGATGCTGCGCGATTCCGGGCGGTTCCATGTCGTCCTCTACGCGCCCAAGCACCCGACGGTACGGCGCGCTCTGCTGGAAGGGACGCTCTCCACCGCGGATCTCATCGAGCCGATGAAGCCGGAGACGCTCCAGCTTCTAGGCCGCACGCTGGGCGCCCACTTTGTCCTCTCGTTCCTGGCTAACGCCGACAAGAACGGCCTGCGGACTGACGCGCTGCTGCAGGAGAGCATGGGGCAGCGAGAATGGCGCACCCTCTTCAGCGAACAGATCGCCATCCCGGCAACCAGCGGGAAGCGGCGGCTGAAACGCGAAGACATGATCCGCCTCACGGTGGATACCTTCGCGATGCGCATGAACCTGCCCGCGCGCCTGGCCGCAAATCTCCATATCGAGGAGACTGGGGCCGGCGCCGCCTCCCAGGGCGAAAAAAGCCGGGCCGAGACGCAGCCGCCTACCGCAACGACCGGCAATAATAATGGAGATAATACAGCCGGCCCGTCTAAAACGTTCAACAAAGCGCCTCAGAAGGGGAAAACGCCGCCCGACTCGGCCTCTCCGAAGAACGATAAGGAAAGCAAACCATCCAACACGGCAGCGCAGCCCGGCAGCGAGGGCACAGAGCCAACCCAGCCTTCTCTCCCGACCCCGCCGCCCGCCGCAAAGGGCGATAAGACCGACACCAACAAGAAACCCGCCACGAGCCAGCCCGGCAAAGCAGCGGCGCAGGACGTCGGGCCTGCCCGTCCCCTGCCCGGCGGGAATCCGCCGCTGGCGGATCTGGCTCCCGACGGGGCACCGGATCACGCCGGAGCGTCTGCGGCCCCGAAGGTAGATTACGAGGCATTGGCGCTGCGTTTCCGGCAGAGCGGCGACCTTGCCAACCTCATTACCTCCCTTCGCCGCGCCATCAACGAGCGGCCGCGCGATATGGGCCTGCGCCGCCAACTAATCCAGGCGTATCAGGACCGGCAACTGCCCGATGCTGCTCTGGCGGAGGTAAACCGTGCCCTGCAACTGGCGCCCAACGATGCCAGCCTGCGGCGTCTCTCCGGCGATGCGCTGCTGGCTAAGGGGGATGCGGCGGGGGCGCTGAAAGCCTATCAGGAAGCCGCGCGGATCGATCCCGGCGATGTGCTGACGCAGGTAGCGCTGGGCGATGCGCTGTTGGCCGACAACCAGTACGGCGAGGCGATGCGCGCTTACGAGGTCGCCGCCAAAAACGACCCCAAAAGCCCGCTGCCGCACCGCCATAAGGCGCGTGCCCTGGCCCGCAGCGCCGCCGCTGACCCGGCGCGCTACGCCGAGAGCCTGGCGGAGATACAGACGGCCCGCTCGCTGATACCGCCGACAGATACGGAGACCTATCAGGAAGATTACGTGGCGCTAATGCGCCTGATGACGGGACGCCTGAGCGATCTGCTGGATGAACTACAGGCGGCCTATCAGGCGGCGCTGACCGGAAAGCGCACGCGCGAGGATTTGATACGTCTGGTGGCGGATATGCGCCTGCGGGCCGAAGCTGCCGGCGACTACCTGGATAAACTGCCTCCGGGCGCGGGGCAGGATGGGACACACGCGCACTATCAGCAGGCAGCGGCGTTTCTGCTGCAATCGCTCAGCCTGTTCCGGGACTACGTGGCCAATAACGACATCCATGCGGAAGAGACGATGAAGGGCGCGCACGCCGACGCCCGCCGGGAGCTCAACACCGCCAGCCACCGCCTGAACGCTAGCCGTGCCGTGCCCAGCGTGAAGCCGACTGACGAATCGGCGCAGACCAACGCGCCGGACGCCGATAACGGTGCGCCTTAAACGTTAGTCCTCAAATTGTAATATGAACCGCTCGCGTATTGTCCGCCGTCTGGATAGCCCGCTGGAGACCGTCTTGCCGGGCGTGCAGCGGCGCGTGCTCGCGCATAGCGAGCAGATAATGCTGGTGGAGCACCAATTTGAGGCGGCAGCGCTGCTGCCGCGCCACGCCCACCCGCACGAACAACTGGTCTATGTCGTCTTCGGGCGGCTCCGCTTCACCATCGCCGACGAGCCGCCCTTTGAGTTAAGCACGGGCGAGAGCTTCGTCATCCTCGGGAACGTGGCGCATGAGGCCGTAGCACTGGAGGCCAGCGTCGTGCTCGATTGCTTCACCCCGGCCCGCCAGGACTACCTTCCCTGAGCCAACGCCTACCTTGTGAATCTTTATGAACCCTTTGCCGCGCCGCCGGTGTCTGTATCTTACGAGATAGCCGGCGGCAGCTTTACAGGCGGCTAAAGACCTCACCCCGGCCTACTACCAGGGGCGGCGCTGCAATGGTTCGCGCCTCCGCCTAGCGATCCGCGCTGCGGGAGAGGGATGAGGTTTCATGGTTCTCTGAGGAGGCGGCGATGGAAAACCCGGTCTTTTTGAACGAACTCCGCCAGAGCCTTTTTCGCCGTAAACCACTGCTGGCTATCGGCCTGTGGGCGCTGGTGACGGCGCTGCTTATCTGGCTGTCCCAGTTCGCCGGGCTGGCGCGTTATCCGCTATCCTGGATTCCCGCCTTCGCGCTGCCCCTGATCGTGCCTCCGTTTGCCGCCGGCGCCTTCGCCAAAGAATATGAGCAGCAGACCTGGCAAGACCTCTACCTGACCCGCCTGACCAACGCGCAGGTGGTTATCGGTAAGTTCTGCGCCTCTCTGCTGCTCGTCGGGCTGGCGGTGTTCTCCTGCGTGCCGGCGATGCTGCTAATGCTGCTGCGCGAAGGCTCCCGCTGGGCGGCGGAGCCGGGCTGGTGGATGATCACCGTGACGCTCAAGCTGCTGCTGTCGGCGAGCCTGTACGTGCTGCTGGGCATGACCTGCTCACGCTACAGCAGCAACCGACGCACGGCGCTGGTGTGGAGCTATATCGCGCTGTTCCTCTATGGTCTGCTGGGTGCGGCGGTCTGGGCCACGACAGGCCAGGAGTTCGCCCAGAATGAAGCCTACGCCACCGGCGACACCGAGATACTGCGGACGGCTGCCGATCCAATCGGCCCGGGCTTTATGTCCGGGCTGCACCTGATCTTTTGCTGCGTGGTGGGCCTGGGCACGTTTATCCTACTCTGGGTAAGCCTGAGCGAGCAGCGCGGCTATAAGGGCGATGGGCGCGGGGCCGAAGTCAGCCGCGCCTGGCAGCCGATAAGCCGCCGCTCCGCAGAGAGCCGTTAGACACGCGCGCAGAGTCCTGTCGGCGCTTCTCCCTCGCGGAGAACGACGCCGTTCCTCTGACTGAGCGCTCAGGACAGCAGTTCCTCCGGGCGAAACCAGAGCGCGATCTCGCTTTGCGCGGTCTCCGGCGCATCGGAGCCATGCACAAGGTTGGTCTGTACCTCCGTCGTGAAGTCGCCGCGAATGGTGCCAGGCTGCGCCTCCACCGGCTTGAGCGCCCCGATCATGTTCCGGCACAGCCGGATCGCCTCGTTGCCCTCCCAGACCATCGCCACGACCGGCCCGGAGGTGATGAAGCCGACCAACTCGCCGTAGAAGGGCTTCTCGCGATGCACGGCGTAGTGCGCCTCGGCCAGATCCCGGCACGGCTGCAACAGCTTCAAGCCGACCAACCGCAGCCCGCGCGTCTCAAAGCGGCGGATGATCTCCCCCACCAGTCGGCGCTGTACGCCGTCCGGCTTGACCATGACAAAAGTCCGCTCCATTCCCTTTTAACTCCTCCCGATGGCAAAGGTTCGCGCCGCCGGAGAGCGCACCGGCGGCGCGATGTTGTTTCGAGGGAGTATAGCACCTGGTTCGCTTCGGCGTCAACAAAGGGGAGCGCCGCCCATCGCGCCCGTGCAAGCCGTTGAGCGACGCCGGCGCCAGCCGGCAAGCTCTACCGGGCGGCATTCGCCTTTTCGACGACCTGGGCCAGCGTGCCGCAATAGAGGAACGCCTCTTCCGGCAGGGCGTCGTACTCCCCGGCGAGCAGCGCCTTGAAGTCCCGCACGGTTTCCTGGACGGGCACATACTGGCCCGGCACACCGGTAAAGGGCGCGGCGACAAAGAACGGCTGCGTCAGGAAGCGCTCTACCCGACGGCCGCGCGCCGCCAGCGTCTTTTCCTCTTCCGAGAGCGCTTCCCTGCCGGTGGATTCCAGGTGCGGCTGTAGCTCCTGGCAGCGCTGCAAAAGCTGCCGGACGCCGTTCGCCACCTCCACATGCTCCTGGCCGACAAGGGCCGGGTCAAGCAGGCGCGAGTTTGAGCGCAGCGGGTCTATCGCGGGATAGAGACGCTGCCGCGCCCGATGGCGGGCCAGGTACGTTCTGGCGTCCAGAAAATCAAACTGCGCGGGGATAACGGGATCGTTAGGGTCGGCGGTGGGAATATAGATCGTCTGTATCTCTCCCTCCGGCACGGCGATCTCAGCCGTCACCTGCTGCCAGTCCTTCGGGTTTGCCATCGGCTGCACGAAGGTGAACAGCCAAACGCCCGGTTGGTGTGTGGCGATATTGTGGATGATCTCCGGGATGAGAACCAGCAGCCCCAGTCCCCACTCCGCAAACAGCCCGACCTTGCCGCCACGGGCATAGGGGCAGAGCAGATCGAGCGCCTTGATTCCCGTTTCCAGCAGTTCCGGCTTCTCCGTGCGCTCCTTGCCCAGCGCCTGGGCAAGTTGATGTAGTGTCTCCGAAGCGACCGGCTGGCTGGCCGGAGCGCCGGTATTGATGATCTCCATGCCCTGCTTCAGCCCGGCGGCGGGAGCGAGAGCGATGCAGCGCACCACACCGTTGCCAAGATGCTGCGCGACCTCCACCGTAACCGGCTGCTTGTGCGCCGGGTCCTGGACGGTCAGTGCGCTGAAGACAGCCGGCAGTTTTTCGGGCGCGAACTGCGCGTCCACAAGCGGCCCCTGCACCTGCACGATCCTGCCGACTCTCTCCGCGAAATCCTCCGGCAGGGCGTGTTCTTGAAAGGTCTCTTTCACCATGGGAAGCATCCTCCGTTTCAGTCTGGCGCGCGCCGCGTGCAGCCGGTTATTGACCTTGGAAACCGGCACCTCCAGAAACGCGGCGATCTCCTGCTGGGAGTACTCCTGGATGTAGTACAGGGTTGTCACCTCGCGCTCCGCTCGGGGCAGCGCACGGATGGCGGCTAGAACGCGCTCCTGCATCTCCTTCCGCTCTGCCTGCCGCTCCGGCCCCGGCGCCGACTCCGCCATGTCGCGCGCCTGCGCCAGCGGAACGACGCGCAGCCGTCGCTTGCGCAGAATCCGCTGACACTGATGCCGGACGATCCCGCGCAGCCAGCCGGGAAACGCTTCCGGCGCCGCCAGAGCGCCTAGATCGGCATAGACGGCGAGGAAGGCTTCCTGGGCGGCGTCTTCGGCAAGCTGAAAGTCATGCAGGATAGAAAACGCATAGCCGAAAGCCATATCCTGATAGCGCCGCACCAGTTCGGTGAACGCGCAGATATCGCCCGCCCTGATTCGAGAGACCAGTGTCCCCAATTCCATTCGGTGTGAACTCCCGCCAGAGATGTTTTCATTATTAAGTGCCAGGTTCACACGCTTCCCTTTGAACCTTTTTTCACAAATTGCCCGATAGAATCCACAGATTACACCGATTAACACCGAAAAAGACACGATTTTAGATAGGATTAACGGGAGGAACCGGATTTCAACCACACGGACAAGCCTTGCTTCTCTGCCTTTGTGTAATCCTGTAAATCCTGTTCATCCTGTCCAAAGGCTTTTGTCTTTGTTTTTTAATCGGTGTAATCTGTGGATTCTAATCACCAGGGTTGGGCTTGGCCTTCTTGAATTCGATACCCAGGACTATCATGGTATCCACATCGCCGTTGGCATCCAGCGTGAAGGCCACCAGCTCATTGACGCGCGGGGGATCGTCTTTCTTCGCCAGGAAGGTATCGAAGTGGAAATGTTCGAGCGGGAGGTGAAAGCAGTTCCACTGCACCACGAGAGAGCCATTTTCCAGCGAGACGCGGGCCGTCCCATAGGCAGGCTCTTCGTAAGCTCCGGTATAGGCGGCAGGCTCGCGGGAAGGCCGCGTGTCCTTGTGGCGTTTCGCATCCCGCTCGGCTTCTTTCTTCTTTTCCTCGGCCTCCATTTTATCGGCGAGTTCGGTATAGAGAGTGTTCCAGTCCCGCTGCGGCAGGCCGAGGATGGTATCGAGAAGGCTGTTGCGCAGCGCCTCCGGCATCCAGGTATTGCCCACGTTCGCCAGGATGATGACGCCCAGCTTCGCCGCCGGGATCAGGCTGATCTGCGCGCGCATCCCATCAATGCCGCCGCCGTGATGGACCATCAGGAGGCCGTGGTAGTCCTGCACGCCCCAGCCGAGCGCGTAGCTGGTCATATTGGTCTCCGGCTCCCAGGCTCGCGCCTGCTCATCCCGGCCCACGACCATCTGCGGCGTGTGCAACTCGGCCAGCCTGGCGGCGGAGAGCAGCCGCTTGCCCGCAAAGGTGCCGTCTCCTAAGTTGAACCGCACCCATTTGGTCAGGTCGCGCGCTCCAGAGTTGATGGAACCTGCCGGGGCCACGTTGTCCAGGTTGCGCCAGGGAACGGTCTTGAGGTTCTTCTCCTTGTCCTTTTCGTGCGGGGTAGCGCGGTCGGGCGCTTGCTGCACGTCCTTGACGCTAAAGCAGGCTCCGGTCATTCCCAGCGGGTCCAGGATGCGCTGCTGAAGGAACGCTTCCCAGGTGCCCCCGCTAGCCTTCCCGATGGCGACCCCGGCGGCAAGGTACATGATGTTGTTATATTCCCAGGTCGAGCGGAAGGAAGTGTTGGGCTTGACCAG
Source organism: Chthonomonadaceae bacterium (assembly GCA_035650735.1). Classification (GTDB taxonomy): domain Bacteria; phylum Armatimonadota; class Chthonomonadetes; order Chthonomonadales; family Chthonomonadaceae; genus DASRGL01. The sequence goes on along the minus strand of DASRGZ010000133.1, from coordinate 4,438 downwards.
CCCAATACGCCGTAGAATCTCCTCGCGATCCAGGGAGGAGCCATACCAGAGCAGGTCGTGGCGGCTAACGCCGGTGCGATGGGTCACCAGATCGCGCAGCGTCACGTTCGCATCTGCCAGCGGGTCGGACAGCCGGAAGAACGGAATATGCTTGCGCACCGGGTCATCCCAGGCCATCTTGCCGTCGTCCACCAGCATTGCAATTGCGGTCGTGGTGAACGCTTTGGTGGTCGAGCCGATGGCGAACAGGGTATCCGGCGTAACTTCGTCCTCCTTGCCCGCCTCTTTGACGCCGAACCCCTTGAGATAGACGACCTCCTCGCCGTGAACGATGCCGACGGACGCGCCGGGAACCTGGCACGCCTCCATGGCAGCCCGGACGAGCGCATCCAGGGCTTGCGAATCGAAGGATGGTTGCGAAAGCGAAGGCATGGGCATTGCTCCTACGAACGATGAGGGAAGAACCGGGATATCGAAGCGGGCGCTACATTCCATCCCTCCACCTGGATAAAGGGTCGGGCACTGCCGAGCAGCTTGCGCGGATAGGTCGCTGTAATTTCGCGCTTTTCCCCCGGCATCAACTCAAAATAGTTGTCCTCCCAGAAGACCGGCGCGATGTCGGCCCCGTCCTTGCCCTTCGTCACGCGCAGGTGGACGCAAAAGGCGAGATGGGAGGTCGGATTCTCTACCGTCATGTGCTCGATCTGAGCCGCGCCCCGGCGCTCCGACCGGGAGGTAATTGTGACCGTTACCTCCGGCAGTTTCTCCAGGTCCGTAAGGTCCGCATACGATTGGATAGGCGTGTGGTGCCCGTTTGCGGCGTACCAGTCGGTAATATCCGGCTGCGTGGAAAGCCAATAAAAATTCGAGCTGACCGGTTTTCCAGCCTCGTCTTGCAAGGTGAGCCGAATGAAATAGACGCGAGAAAGCCCGTACAGGTCGGGAATCGCAAGGACTCGCGTGGAGCTATCCGGGGCAATATCCACCGCCGCATCCTTCGAGAACTTCTCGGTGAGGTCAAAGTTATAGACCCTGGCGGTCACTTTGTAGCCTGGAAAGGCGCGGTAGTAAGAATTGACGACGACAATCGAGCGGTCGTCATAAGAGTATTGCACGTGCAAGGGCTCACAGGCCTTCTTCGTGCCGAAGTAGCCTCCGCCGGGCCGCAGATAGTAGTCATAGAGGTGCCAGATCAAGGAAGGCCAAGCGTTGTTGATCATCCACTGAATGACTCCGGTGGCCGTGTATTTATTCCGACCGAAGGCTTCAAACATAGCGCGCTCGCCCTCATAGGTCATAAGCTGGCTTTTCTTGACGTAATCCTCCAGGCTTCTGGCTTTCCCATAGCGGCCCTCCAGCGCATCGGTGAAGTTCTGGACATTCCGATACCCGCCGCCGCCCGCATGAAAGTTCCAGAACTCGTCTATGGGCCAGAGATGTTCCCTGGGCAGCATCTCAAGTAGGCTCGCCATCTCCGGAATAGCAGGTCCCGGACTGGTCTCGGTATTAAATCCGAACGCGCCGCCTCGGTACTGATCGAGCAGCCAGTAACTCGGGGCGACGTAGTCGTAAGGCCCGGTCATCTTGACTCCGGTCGGCCCAGCGCCCACGGTGGTCCGCTCGGCGGCGGAGGACACGTAGGGATTGGGCCAGTGCTCCTCTTGCAGGACCTTCAGGTAAACCGCCTCTGCTTCCGGGGTGGGAGAATTATCGCTGCCGTAGAGCCAGGCCAGCAGGCAAGGATGATTGCGCAGACGGCGAACTTGATCCCGCAGCGATTCACCGGCGATGGTGTAGTCTATAGGCTTCCAGAATCTCCATCGCTCCCAATACGAGCAGCAGCACCAGCCCGCCATTACCAGGATTCCGTACCGATCACACGTCTCAAAAAAGTGATCGTTCATCATCTTGCCTTCGAGACGGATGGTGTTCAGGTGCATGTCGCGGACGTAGCGCAGCTCGTTCTCCTCGCGTTCCGGCGAGAAGCGAAGCATCATATCGGGCGTCCACCCGCCGCCCCGGATCAGGATCGGCTTGCCGTTGATCTTGAAGAGGCGGTGCTGTTGGGAATCGATCTCGGAGGTGATCTCGCGAATGCCGAATCGGACCTCCTGCCGGTCGGAAACTTGCCCGCCGGTCTCAAATTCCATGCGCAGGCGATAGAGAGTCTGCGGGCCGAACGGATAGGGCCACCACAGCTTCGGATGCGAGATATGGAGTTGCGGATAATCTGCCGGCGTGAGCTCCACCCGCGCCGCCTGGCGGGGAGCTAACCGCACTTTGCGCGCCAGGACGATGTTTCCGACGACGGCCCTGAGCGTCCCCACGACGGCCCGACCTGTCGCATTCCGCAGGTCGGTGGCAAGGGTAAGCAAAGCTCCTTCCGAAGGCGTGTCCAGTTTGGTGATCACCTGTGTATTGCGCACCGCCACCGGGCCGCTGGTCAGGAGATAGACGTCGCGCACAAGCCCCATGTCCTTATCGGGCGGCAGGGGATTCCAATCCACGAAGGTGATCGAAAGATCGGTCGGCGTCGGTGGAAAGACCTCGACGGCAAGCGTATTGACGTCGCCGGTCAGGGCCAGGTCCGTGATGTCGAGCTCGAACATGCGGTACATGCCTGCGACCTGGTCTGAGCTAGCCACCGAATGCCCATTCAGCCAGATATTGGCCCGGTAGTTGATGCCGTCAAAGTGCAGCCAGAGCCTTTTGCCCTTCACCGACGCCGGAAGTCTAAATTGTGGGCGATACCACCACGACACGGCAAACGGGCTGTCCGGCGGCATAGGGCTATTGGAGAAGTTCTGGCCGATGGGGTAGCTGGTTCCCGGAATCGAGCGGAGATTCATGCTGGCGTAGGGATCGGGATAGACCTTATTCGCTACGAGGGCCGACAGTACCGTCGCAGGGACATGGGCGGAATACCAGCCGTGGGGTTGAAACTGGCTGGTTGAGATGACGTCGCCCTTCTCCGGCACCTTCACGGAGGATTGGATCCAGCATCCCTTGTCCAGGTCTATCCGGGCGCTGCTCCCAATCCGCGCGATTCGGCTTGGGGCGGCCTTCAGTTGGCATGGAGCGAGCCAGAAGGCCAGCATCAGCAGAGCGTAGATGACGTTCTTCCTCATGCGGTGCTCCTAAATCCGTTCTGCCAAACAGGCGACTTGATTCAGCCTTCCCAGGCGGTGATGAACTGAACCAGCGTCCGATATACATTCTCAAAGCTGGATAACCGTGCCACCTCATAGCCGTGGCTGTTCTCGCGCACATGCCCAAAGCAGGCGACCCGCGCCGCGCCGCCTGCGGAGAAGACCAAGCTGGCGTCGCTGGCAGCGGCCTCATAGACGACGGGTTGCAACTGCGTCCCCGCGTCCTCCGCCGCCCGACACAAGTCCCGTATCAATCCCTGGTCATAGTGCGACCGCGAATCTTTGCTCCAGATGCCGGGCCGACTGTCCAGCTGCAAAGGCGTGCCGGGTGGCATGGGACAGCCGTCAATGGCGATGAAAATCTCCGGCCTCTCGCGTTGCGCGAGCACCAGGGCGCCCTGTCCACCGATCTCTTCACGGACTGTAAAGGCGACGAGGGTGGGATGGTACGGTGTCAGTCCCTGCTGCTGGATCGTCTCCAGCAGACGCATCAGGGCCACGACGCCCATGCGGTCGTCAAAGGTCCAGGCGCCGACCAGAGGGTCCTCGGGATCCCCGAAGAGTACCGGGCCGCACAGAGAGCGCAGCGGAACGCCGGTCGAACCGGGCCGCACGCCCGCCGCTCTCAGTTCCGCCGGGGACAGGCCGGTCAAGACACGAACCTCCGACCAGGAGAGGCTGTGGTTGGCGGCTCCGGACACATGGGCCGATCCCATAGACAGGACGCCGACGACGGTCCGCTCCTCGCCCAGGATCTCGAGAGGACCTTCCCCGATCTTCCAGGGATGCAGCCCGCCGGAGCGGTCTACGCGTAAGGAGCCGTCCGGCTCTATGCTGGTCACGACCACGCCAATTTCATCCATATGAGCGGCCAGACAACAGAGCCGAGCATCAACGTTGCGGCCTTCTAGCCGAACGAACAGGTTCCCCACCCCATCCGTTTGAGGGCTATAGCCCCAGGATTCCAGGTGTTCGCGGACGCCCTGCGCGAGGCGACTTTCGCATCCCGACGGAGAGGGCGCGGCCAGAAGCTTCGAGAAGAGGCTAAGGACGGGATGATCTGCGACGTTGATATGGCCCATGGTGACCTCGCTGCGATGAAGGGAGCAGATGCACAAGGATTCCAGGCTGGCGGTCAAACCTCCTTCGGCCTGGCGCAAAAATACTTGCGGCTTACCTAGAGCGTGTTATGAACTATTGAGCAGGACTGCCGCCCTGACGAGCATCAGGATAGCAAACACTACGAAGTGGTAAGCCGTTAAGGTCTCATCAAGACGTTCGTAGTCCCT
>DASRGZ010000132.1:0-28202 GCA_035650735.1 Chthonomonadaceae bacterium | reverse complement strand
AGAAAGGAGTCCGCGAAGGCGGACTTGGTGCCTTTGTTGCTGCGGCTGATGACCTTGGATTGTCTAAGGGGGCAGTTTTTCTAACTCAACACTATCCGGTTAGATTGTCAAAGGTCATTAGCCGCCCGAAAGGAAAACGCCCACAATAGTCTAGATTCTATTGCAGCTTGAGGTTTAAGAATGCGCTTGCGCGATTTTACTATACCCTTGATGGTCGTCGGCATTGTAGCGACCATCCTCTATAGCGAAGACCTTACCGCGCCGCACCCGACGCCCGGCCCCGTCCACATCACCTACTGGGAGAAGTGGACCGGCTTTGAAGCCGATGCGATGCGGGACGTGGTCAATGCCTTCAACCGCTCGCAAAACCGGGTCCATGTGGATATGCTGACCGTCAGCAACGTGGACAGGAAGACGCTGCTGGCGACGGCGGGCGGCGATCCGCCGGATGTCGCCGGCCTCTGGGGAACCAACGTGGCCCAGTTCGCCGACGACAACGCCCTCCTGCCTCTCGACGACTACTGCAAGAGCCACGGCATCACCGCGGACCGCTATATCCCGGCCTACTGGAACATCGGCTACTATCACGGGCACGTCTACGCTCTGCCGACCACTCCGGCCTCCACGGCCCTGCACTATAACACGGCGATGTTCCGCCAGGCCGGCCTGAACCCCGATCACCCGCCGCAGACTCTTGAGGAGATGGACGCCGACGCGGTCAGAATGACCAAGCGCGAGAATGGGCGTATCGTCGTGGCCGGGTTTATGCCGGCGGAACCGGGCTGGTGGAACTGGGGCTGGGGCTATCTCTTTGGCGGGCGCCTCTGGGATGGCAGGTCCCGCATCACCGCCAACTCCCCGGAGAACGTGCGCGCCTTCGATTGGATACAGTCCTATTCCCGAAAATATGGCGCCGCCGAGCTTCAGACCTTCCGCAGCGGGTTCGGCAACTTCTCCTCCCCGCAAAACGCCTTCCTGGATAACAAGGTGGCGATGGAGATTCAAGGCGTGTGGATGTATAACTACATCAGCCAGTATTCTCCGCAGCTTCAGTGGAAGGCGGCGCCCTTCCCGCATCCCGCCGACCGCCCCGACCTTGCCAACTCTACCTTCGTAGACGAAGATATATTGGTGATCCCGCGCGGGGCCAAGCATCCCAGGGAAGCCTTCGCGTTTATCGCCTTTGTCCAGTCGCAGAAGGGGATGGAGATGCTCTGCCTGGGCCAGCGCAAGCACTCGCCGCTGCGCCAGGTGAGCGAATCGTTCTGGAAGCAGCACCCGAACCCCTACATTCGTCTGTTTGCGGATCTGGCACGCGGCAAGAACACCTTCGCCGTGCCCAAGCTTGGAATCTGGCCGGAATACGGGGCGGAGCTCAACAATGCCTTTGACGAGATCGCGCTGATGAAAAAGACCCCGAAAGAGGCGCTGGATGCCGTGCAGGCGCGCATGCAGCCCAAACTGGATCAATACCTGGAACGCCTGCGCCAGCGAGGGGAGAGCCAATGAGACAGGTCGTTGCTCCACGCCGCAACCGCAGCGCGAAGATGGAGGCACGGACGGCCCTCCTGTTCCTGCTGCCCTGGATCATCGGGTTCTGCGTGTTCCTGCTCTACCCGCTGCTGGCCTCCATCTACTATAGCTTCTGCGACTACTCGGTGCTGCGCAAGCCGGTCTGGATCGGCCCGGCCAACTACAGCGAGCTCTGGCATGACGAGGTGTTCTGGATCACGCTCTGGAACACGCTTGTCTACGCGGCGATGGCGCTGCCGCTGGGCCTGGTCGTGGCGCTCTCTCTGGCCTTGCTGCTCAATACGAAGGTGCGCGGCATGGCCTTCTACCGCGCCATCTTCTTCGTGCCCTCCCTGCTGCCGTCGGTCTCGCTGGCGGTGCTCTGGCTCTGGGTCTTCAACGGCGAACACGGCATCTTAAACGAAGCGCTCCAGCATCTGGGCTTCAAGGGCCCGAACTGGCTTGGCGATCCGGCCTGGTCGAAGCCAGCGCTGGTGCTGATGGGCGCCTGGGGCGCGGGGCAGGCGATGGTGATCTACCTGGCGGGCTTGCAGGATGTGCCGCAGCCGCTCTACGAGGCCGCCGAGATTGACGGCGCGGGCTGGTGGGCCAAGACCTGGCACGTCACCCTGCCGATGCTCTCGCCGGTGATCCTATTCAACCTGATCATGGGCATCATCGGTACGCTACAGGTCTTCACCGTACCTTACGTGATGTTCCCCGGCGGCTCTCCGGCCCGCTCGACCTATTTCTACACGATGTACCTGTTCGATAACGCCTTCATCTATCACAAGATGGGCTTTGCCTGCGCGATGGGCTGGATCATGTTCGTGATCATCCTGGTGCTGACCCGGATTTCCCTGAAAATCTCGGAGCGGCACGTCCACTACGGAGGCTCCTAGCGGGACGGTAATTGCTAGCAGCCCACCCGTAAACGAGTGGGCTGCGGACGGCAAGCCCCCTGATGACCTTTGACAACCTAAATCGGTAACGTCTGGCTTTGCCGGCAGGCTAAACCCTGCCGCTGTGGGGCCTGCGGCCCGTTGACGGCAAGGGGCGGGCCTGCAATGGACGGCAAGGATATTATCTCGGCCTGGTAGAAGCGGCGCTTAAGGTTGACTGCCAGGGTCGGGCCTGCAATGGACGGCAAGGGTCGGCAGGGTTACGGCCCCTGCCTCCGCCTAGCGACACCTACGCGGGCAAGGACCGATTCAGAAGGGCAAGGATCATCAGCGGGCTACGAGAGGTTGGTTAGCCTCTGCGAGAGGCTCTCCAGGCGGAGCGCGTGGATTCCTTTGCCTTTGGTAGGAACCGATCCACCCTGCGCAGCCCCATTTATGGGGCTTGCCGTCCGCAGCCCGGTCCTTTAGGGCCGGGCGCAACCGGGTTCCGTAAACACTCTGAGAGCGAAGAGGACTGCGAGCAGAGAAGGAAACGCCAATGAGCAAAGGAATTACCGTAAATGTCCGGCACGACCAGGACAGAACGAACGAGAGCCTCCAGCGGGCGGTGGATGCGGTCGCAGAGGCCGGAGGTGGCGTCGTGGAGATCCCGGCGGGCACCTACCGGATGCAGGATGCGCTACATCTGCGCAACGGAGTGCGCTTGGTGGGGGAGCCGGGGACGGTGCTGCAAAAGATTCCCAGCGTCACCAGCCCCCTGCTCGACTATATCGGCTACGGCCATTACGAGTTCACTGTGACCGAGCCGGAGACGTTCCGCGTCGGCATGGGCGTCCATATCCACGACGACCACTCGAACGGCTTCTATGACACGGTAGCCACGATCATCGCGCGTCAGGGGGACCTCTTCTTTATTGATCGGATGCTCAACCACGATTACCATCCCTCGCACAATGGGCGGGTGACGAGCCTGTTCCCGCTGATTGAGGGCTGGAACGTTGCGGAGGCAGCGGTGGAAAACCTCACGCTCGACGGCAACCCGGAGGAGACGCGCGCGCTCAACGGCTGCCGGGGTGGGGGCGTGTTTCTGCTTCAGTGCCGGCGCGTGCGGCTGGAAGGCATCGAGGTGCGGCATTACAACGGGGACGCGATCAGTTTCCAGCAGTGCGCCGACATTCTTATCCGCCGCTGCTACCTTCACGACAACACCGGAAGCGGCCTGCATCCCGGCAGCGGCTCGGTGCGCTACGTCATGGAGGGCAACGCGGTTCATGACAACGGCGGCTTCGGCGTCTTCTACTGCCTGCGCACCACGCACTCGATCTGCGCGGAGAACCGGCTGGAAGCCAACGGCGCGGCGGGCATATCCATCGGGGAGCGGGATACGGATCATCTGATTCGCGGGAACCGGATCGTCGGCAACCAATTGCAGGGCATCGCCTTTCGGCGTCCCGCGGTGCAAGGCGGCGACAGGATACGGATCGAAGCCAACACTATCGGCCCCAACTGTCGCGGCGCCGCCGAACAGGAGACCGGCATTGCACGCATTCACCGGGGCGTACCTGGCCGCACGACGGCTCGTCGCGGCGACGCCGAATATGAGATCTGCATTGCAGGCGGCCTGCATAACATCGCCATCCTGGACAACACGTTTGCGCCGGGCAAAGGCCCGGCACTCTCCGTCGCCGCCGGCTGTACAGGCATCTACTTCGCGGGCAACACCATCGCGGGCCGGGCACAGGAGCCGACGGACATCGTCGGAGACAGCGCCGCCGTACAGACCGTACAGATGGAAGCGCCTGCTGATTTCCCCTCTGTCGGCCCCTCCGCGCTGCCGCTCGATGGGGCGCGGCATCTCAACATCGCCGCATTGCCGGTCTGGAGGGAAGCCAGAACGTGAGCCATCCTATTAATCTAGAACCAGCACCGGATCGCCTACCCGGATGGTGCCGCCTACAATCACCTGCGCCATCATGCCCATGCGTCCGGCGGCCTCCTGCCGCAGTTTGTCCTGATGCCGCTCAAAGGTGGCGCAGCCCGTACGCGGCTTCGTCAGTTCCACACACGCCGTCTCGCCAATCTGGAGGCGCGTCCCGCCGGGCAGCGCATCCACGTCCAGCCCACCGATGATCAGTTGCTCGCCGAGTTGTCCCGGCCCGGTACGAAAGCCCTCCTGCGCCAGCCCCCGCACCGACTCCGCCGACATGAGGTTCAAATTCCGTCCGGAAACGCCGCCCTTTCCGTCGCCCTCGATGCCATAGCCTTCGATCAGCCGCGCCTCCTGCAACGGCACGCGCGTATAGCCGCTAACGGGTTCGTCTACATCCTGCGGCTTATAGACAATGCTCACCAGTTCGCTCATGGTCCCCCTCGCAATTAAAGTCTGCCTATATTGCCTATATTATAGCACGCCTGATAAGCGAACAATGTTAAGAGACGCACTCAGCCAATGGAAACACGTCAGTACCACCGCACACAGCGAATATGAGCAGTATACTTTCGGCTCCCATACACCGGCGGTATCATCACTCGCTCTTGACGCAAAACGGTTCCTGGTTCCGTTGTTGAGTTATGCTCTCGTGTCAGCCATCGCTCACATTGGGCATACTGACGATTGCTGCTATGCCAGGCATCTTCCAAAGGGCCGACATCAACCTGAGCTATGTGCGGCTGTTCCAGTAACCAGGCTTTAACCTCGGAACGGTCTTGCTCCTCTGCCGACCCAGGGCGCGCGCTACAGATAAAGCCGGAGCCATGCTCCGCATCACTGCCGCCGCCGAAAGTCAAGCCTTTCGCTTCAATCAACGCCAGGAATCGTTCCCAGAACTGCTCAAATGCATCCACATCTAGCGGCTGGGACCAACGCCACTCCACCTGGAAGCCAAGCTCTTGGAACTCGCCGATATGCTTTTTCTTGCGTAGTCGCTTTCTCAAGGGACACTCCCTATTCATCTTGAAAGATTGTGAAAACAACCCCAGACACATCCATCGCCGCGCTGCTATCCTATCGCCTTAGCGACGCCGGAACCGCCACCAGGGGAGGCGGGCTTTTGCATCCGAGGCTTGGGTTTTGGGCGTGGATTGTCCGTGAAGCGAAGTTGTGTTTACTGGAGTCAAGGCATCTCCATTCTGGCCGTGAATGACCAGGAAGAGACGGACACTGTAGAACTCTTCGCCAGGCGGCCAGTCAAGGGCGGCTATTGCCGTCTGCATCTCCTCCCACACCGTATTGTCCAGGAGAACTTCACAGGCCATTGTCTTGCCCTGTCTCTGTCCATAGTACAGTCGCATCCAGTACGTCTCCGGACCGAGAGATTTCTCCTTGATCTTTTGCTCAAACGGCTCGAACCAGCCGCCCAACTGCTCCCCTGAAACGGGCGGCTTGCCCCGAACCCCAATGTTGCCCAACGTCACGCGTCTCTTTTCGCCGCCGATTATCCATTCCTCCTCGGAAACGTGATCATCGTTTGGGTCGAGAAAGGCCGCAAGAAGCACATGGAATGAATTGAGGGCAAAATTGTCGAAGGCATCAGAGACGGCCTTCTCTCTTGTCTCGCCAACCCCCGAGAACGATTCGATGATAGTGCGTCCCGGCGCGATCTCAAATCGCACGTCTAGCTGGACAGATATCGCAGCCTGTTGCCTGAGCTCGCGAACAATCGAGGCATTGGCTCGTGTATGGTGTTGCGGAAAAAATGATCCATTCGCCATGAAGGGTAGCATGGATGTCATGCGCCTGGAACAATTCAAGCAGGGCATCGTTGACCTGGAACATAAGCAACTCCTTCCCTTCTCTGGTTTGTGGGCTATCAGCGCTGCTCATAAGCAGCCGGTCTTCACGGCGGCTGTGAAAAGAGCAAGCCCATCGTCGGGTGAAGAACGGCATCGGTGCTCAACTTGCGGCCCTCCCCGTGATGAGCGCCCAGATCAAGATCGCCGCTGCGGCCCCCATGAATACCACCGTGATCGCGCCTAAAATGTTAGACAGCCGCCCATTGCTGCGGTTCCCAAAGATGTTGCGATTATTGCAGACGAGCAGCAGGATCACAATCAACGGCGGCGCGAACACGCCGTTCATGGCCGCCGAATAGAGCAGCGCTTTGACCGGACTGATGCTCTTGACAAAGTTCAGCGCGTAGCCGCCTACAACCGCCGCGGCAATGACCAGGTAAAACGCGCGTGCGCGTGCAAACCGGCGATACAGCCCATAGCGCCAGTCGTTGGCTTCGGCGACCGCATAACCTATCGAGCCGGCCAGCGTCGGTATGGCAAGTGAGCCGGTTCCCAGAATACCCAGGGCGAAGAGCCAATAGGCCGCCCGGCCCAGAGGCAGCAGCGCCCGCGCGGCGTCCTGGGCGGTGTTGATGTCGGTGATGCCTTTGTCGTGCAGGTCCGTGGCTGTACAGAGTATGATGAAAAAGGTCACGGCCTGAGAAGCAAACATCCCGATGATCGTATCCAGGCGCAGGCTGCGTATCTCCCTGTCATCGGCGGGAGCGATGCGGTGTCCGGGCGCATCCTCCTTGCCTGCCTCGATCTCCTCTTCGACCTCCTCACCGGCCTGCCAGAAGAACAGATAGGGCGAAATCGTCGTTCCCAAAAACCCTACCACCGTCAGGAGGAACCGGGGATTGTTCTGCCACTCCGGCATGAAGAGATGCCGGGCGATCTGTCCCCAGTCGTTGTGCGTGCCTGGCATAAACGCAGTCACGACATACCCCAGCAAGGCCAGGCAGAGCCATTTCAGCCAGCGCACATAGAGCCGATACGGCACGGCGATCTGCATTCCGATGATCCCTGCCGCCAGCAGCGTCAGCCAGAAGACGAACGTGCCGTGAAACAGCATCTGTGCCGAGGCCGCCATGACGTTGAGGTCAGCATAGATGTTGGTAACATTGGCCCCGATCAGCAGCAGAATCGCCCCGGTGAGCATCCACCTGGGATAGTGTTCCTTGATGGCTGCCGCCAGTCCTTTGCCGGTGACGACGCCAATCCGCCCGCACATCTCCTGGATAGCGATCATCAAGGGAAGGCAGAAGGGAACCAGCCAGAGCAGGCGATAGCCGAACTGCGCGCCCGTGACCGAGTAGGTTCCGATGCCGGAGGGATCGTCATCCGCCGCGCCGGTGATCAGGCCCGGACCGATGCTGCGCCACCAGGGTCTCTCTGCGCCTTCGTCCCCCTCATCCAGGCGAGCGTTTGCCAGGTCTTGGGCGTCCTCAGCTCGCGCTTCCTCCAGTGAGGATAGATCGGAGGACGCGCGGGGGGCCGCAGAGTCCTCTCTCGCCAGATCAGGCATTTGCTCCTCCTTTCGATTCGCGTAGACCGCCTGCATTACCCTTCCTGCCAACGTAGTGGCAGAGTACGCTCAAAATCTGAAAAAGGCGGTCTTAATTCCCGTGTTCGCGTGAAAATCCGCATAGCGCGTGATCTCCGCCTGCTTGCCGTTCACCCAGCGGCTGCTCTCTTGCAGGGAAAAGTCGCTTTTGGCAAGCCGATATTTCCAGGCTGTGTCGCCGGAACGGATCTCCAGAAGGTAGGAGGTCGCGCTCGCCTGCATGGCTGCGGCAGCGCCGCCTTTGATCTGCGCCTGAACACGCGCCAGCATGGACACAAAGTCCGACTCATAGAAAGGAATGCCCTCGGCATCCTGGAGGCGCTTGTCGCGGCGGCCCAACGTCTGCGCGATCTTCCCAAGCGGGCCATGCCCCAGGCGGCCTTTGATCTCGCTGTTGGGCTGTACGGCGACCTGCCCGTCGGGCGTGTCAATGCGGACGAAGTGGGGCCGCTTAAAGGCCATTTTGAACGTCTGTTTCTTTCCGTGCGCCTCGGTCGTTCCGGTCACGGTGTAGTCCTGCAAGTCGGCGGCGGCCCGTTCCAGGCAGGCCAGGAGTTCCTGCACATTGGAGGGTTGCTGGGCGGCCGGTTTGGACGTTCCGGCCTCTTGACCGCCGACAGGCCAGGAAATAAAGAGAACCAGCAACGCACAGAGGGACAGATTTGAGATCGTTTTTAGCATCGCTGAACCTTCTCATAGAAGCCGTCGCATGGATGCGAACAGACCGTAATGGAAACAGGGCTGCTCCTTTCAGGCGACAGTCCTGTTTTTCGGGACAAAATCCAGGAGGACGCCGATCTCCCGGAGCGCTCCGGGAGATCGGCGTCCGGCTCACGCCGTCGTAGAATGCGGAACGGAAGGATGGCCCAGCGTCCGCAGGCGGAACGCCAGCGCCAGCATCGTTACTCCGAAGAGCAGGGCGTAGACGCCGATCATCCATACGGTGGCGACCAGTCCCGCCCGGGGGTTGGCTATGAGCGCCACTCCCAACAGAACGGAGAGAACGCCGCTCAGACCCAGCAGCCATTCGCCCTCGATAATTTGCCGCAGTCCTATCGCCGCCGCGATCTCCAAGATGCCGGTCACGATCGCCCAGGCTGCGACGAGATAGAGCAGCACCAGGGCGGTTATCCCTGTCCAGGCAAAGGCGATGATCCCGGCGACGATCCCGCAGAGGCCCGACAGCAGCAGCATCCCCCAGTTCCGGCCTTGCTCGGCAGCGCGAACCGAGGCGAAGAGGGCGCAGACCCCGTCGGCGATGGCATAGGCTCCCCAGAGCCAGACCAGGGCCACGAGGGTGGTCGTGGGCTGACTGAAGGCGATGATCCCGAAGAGGATCGCCACGACGCCCCGCAGGGCGATCACCCACCAGTAGCGGCTTAATTGTGTCAACATGATCGTTCTCCTTTCTCCCAGGTAAAACGTCTTGCATAATGAAACGTCTTGCTCCGTGTGAAACCCGCGCCGACGTAGAGCGCGCCGTCCTCCCAGGCCTTCGGTCGCAGGGCGTCTCCTCTGAGCGGGAGAGGAGACGCCCCGCGACCGAAGCCGCCAGCGCTTTTACGGCCTGAGCGCCTCTTTCGCCAGTTCCCGCGCCTGCTTCAGCTTTTCCGCGCGCCGGTGGTAGTCTTCGCGCATCACAGTGATGCGCATCTCGATCTTCGCTCTGGTCTCGTCCCTGGCCTTCGCGGCCTGCTCTTGCAGCGCGTTGGCCTTCGCTTCCGTCTCCGCTTTGCGCTGATCGAGCCAGGTCTGGGCGCGAGTCAAAGCATCGTCCAGTTTGGCTTGCGCCTCCTCCATGCGCGCCTTCACCTTCGCCCGGTTCTCCTCGCGGGCTTGAGCGAATTCCGCTTTCAGTTGCGCCAACTCCGCCTTGCGCGCGTTGACTTCCCGCAGGTACAGCTCGTCTTCGACATCGGCCCGCCACTCGCGCACGACAATGCCGCCGAGCGCCTCCATCCGGGTATCGAGGGGCGTGATCCACTCCTCGTCCACGTCCGCAACGAGCGCGAGCCGGCCCGGGATGAGGTGCTGCGAAACCTCCTGGATGAAGTCCGCGCTCACCCCCAGATTGAACAGGTCGCTCACACTGCCGATCAGCGCGCCGCCGCCCAGGCCAATCGCGACTCCCACCGGGCCGCCGAGCAAGCCGATCAGGCCGCCGGTGAGCGTGCCGACCGCCAGGCCCAGAGGTCCCTGGTCAGCGTCCTGTTTGACCGACAGATTTCCGTCGGTCTCCTTGGCGACCACCGTCATGCCGTAGAGAGTTAGGCTGCCTTCGGCATCCAACTCCTTGAACGCTCGCGTTCCCTCATAGGCGGTGGTCTCGTTCGGGAAAATCACCACAATGAACTTTCTCATCTGCGTCTCCTTTCGTTGGGCTTGCTCTGTTCGCAAGCCTGCGCTAAGTGAAGTGACCCTATCCGTGCGGCAGAAGAACATAAGCGCCTTGTGGGAAGTCTAGCCGTTTTTGCAATAAAGGACATCCCCCGAACGGCGGATTGTTACTCATGTTCCTCTTTGCAGGACAAGCCTGATGGAATGTCTCGGTATTTTAGCCGCCATACTATAAGGCGAGATACTGTATGCTACCTAACTAAATGGGCATAAGTCACCCGGAACAGATGCCGGGGAGTTACGTCCTACCGGCCTGCGAGTTCCGAGTTTTGTGCCGCCAGCTTTGTGAGCAGCTTTATCAGAGTCTGCCTTTCGTTCGGACTGAGCGGCGAGTAAAACCGGGCGATTTTACGGCTGATCGAGGGAACGAGTACATCGAATAGACGCCTTCCTTCCTCCGTCAGGTGGATGGCCTGCGCTCTGCGATCATGCCCGACGTTCCGACGCTCGACAAAGCGGTCGCGCTCCAGTCCATCCAGGAGTTGTGTTACGGTTGCCCGTGTGACCCCCAGGCTCCCGGCAATGGCGGAGGGACTTGGCGCCTCGTTTCCCAGCATCTCTTCCATGGTCAGGTACATGAGAATATGGAACTTTCCGCGCGAGATACCGTGCTCTTCGAGTGGCGTAAATGTGAGCGTAGCGGCGATTTCCGCGGTGTTCTCTAATGCTACGTGGGCTTCGATCGCGTTAACATTGAGATCAGGAAATCGAGTCAACGCCTGCTGAAGTATGGCTCCCCGTTTCGAAGTCGTATGGAATGGGTCTCTCATTATGTTTGCCGCCTTACTGTATGTTATCTAATTATACGCCTCCTAGGATCGTTTGTTGCAGTACGGCGAAATTTTTTGAATTTATTTTGAGATGACCTTTGTCGGCCTGTCCGTACCGCGCCCAATGCGTTCGCTCAGAGGGCGGGCGTTGGCGTGCTCTGCTTTTACGAGAGCAAGCCCAGTCTGCGGCGCTTCAGCAGATGAGGATGGAGATTACGCGCCAGGTAGGTCGGCACGAATGCCAGATCTCTGCTTTTTGGCACTCTGTTCGCTTCACAAACGATGTCACATAATCTGCAAAGTCGGCAGGAGAAGTCCTGGGCCGCCTTCCATCAATTCTAACTTGTTCGCGCAGGGGATAGCGCTTCCTGTCGCGAATGTAATAGAGACCGATTTTACGCTATCGCGCCGAAGCGAGAAGCGCGCTTGCTTACCTATCTTGATCAACGTTGTCAAAGAAAGCTCGTCCCATGCCTGTCCGCTCCTTTAACCGCGTTCTGGTTGCCAACCGCAGCGAGATCGCCATCCGTGTCTTCCGCGCCTGCGCGGAGCTTGGCATCCGCACGCTCGGCATCTATTCCAAAGAGGATCGCGGCGCCCTCCATCGCTATAAGGCCGACGAAACCTACCCGCTGCCCGAAAGCCGCGATCCGCTGAAGGCGTACCTGGATATTGAGACGATAATCCGTATCGCCAGACGCCATGCGGTAGACGCCATTCATCCCGGCTACGGGTTTCTGGCGGAGAACCCCGACTTCGCTCGCGCCTGCGAAGCTGCCGGGATCGTCTTCATCGGGCCGTCGTCGGATATTCTGGAGGCGATGGGAGATAAGACCGCCGCCCGGCGCAACGCCCAGGAGTTGGGTATCCCGGTCGTGCCCGGCACGGCGGAGCCGGTCCCCGACGCGCAGACAGCGGCGGACTGGGCAGCGCAGGTCGGCTATCCGGTGATTTTGAAAGCCTCTTTTGGCGGGGGCGGGCGCGGGATGCGCGTCGCCAACGACGAAAGGGAGTTAGTAGATCACTTCATCGCCGCCACGCGCGAGGCCGAGGCGGCGTTCGGGCGCGGGGACATCTTCCTGGAGAAGTACCTGCGCCATCCCAAGCATATTGAGGTGCAGGTTCTCGCCGATGCCTATGGCAACACGCTCCATCTCTTTGAGCGCGACTGCTCCGTGCAGCGGCGCCACCAGAAGGTCATCGAGATCGCCCCCAGCATCTCCCTGCCCCAGACCTTGCGCGAAAAGCTCTATGCCGCCGCCGTCCGGCTGGCCGCCTCCGTCGGCTACCGCAACGCAGGCACGGTCGAGTTCCTGGTAGACCAGGACGGCAACTACTACTTTATCGAGATGAACCCCCGCATCCAGGTCGAGCATACCGTTACCGAGATGATCACGGGGATTGACATCGTCAAGAGCCAGATTCACATCGCCGAAGGCTACCCGCTCTCCGACCCCGCCATCGGCCTGCCGAACCAGGACGCGGTGCAGATGCGCGGCTACGCCATCCAGTGCCGCATTACCACCGAAGACCCGACCAACAACTTCATCCCCGACTATGGCCGCATCACCCACTACCGCTCGGCGGGCGGCTTCGGCATCCGGCTCGACGGCGGCACGGCGTTCACCGGTGCGGTCATCACGCCCTTCTATGACTCGATGATCGTCAAGGTTTCGGCGTGGAGTCTGGATTTCCAGGACGCCTGCAACAAGCTCGTGCGGGCGCTGAGCGAGTTCCGCATTCGCGGCGTCAAGACCAACATCCCGTTCCTGGAGAACGTCATTAATAACCCGACGTTCCGCGCGGGCACATGCACCACCACCTTCGTTGAGGAGACGCCCGACCTCTTTCACTTCCCGGAGCGCGCCGACCGAGGCACCAAGCTGCTCAAGTTCATCGGCGACATCACGGTCAACGGCAACCCGCAGGTTCCCGCCGACAGCCGGCCCCAAAAGCTCAGGCCGCCCGTCGTGCCGCCCTACGATCAGGACTCGCCCGTGCCGGAGGGCACGCGGGACATCCTCAAGCGGCTCGGCCCGGAGAAGTTTGCGGCGTGGGTGCGGGAGCAGAAGCGGCTACTGGTGACCGACACGACGCTGCGCGACGCGCACCAATCCCTGCTGGCGACACGGCTCAGAACTTACGATATGCTGCCCGCCGCCGGGGCCATCGCGCGCGACTTCCCGAACCTGTTCTCCCTGGAGATGTGGGGTGGGGCCACCTTCGACGTGACCATGCGCTTCCTCTCCGAAGACCCCTGGGAGCGGCTGGCCGTCCTGCGGGAGCGCATCCCGAACATCCTGTTTCAGATGCTGCTGCGCGGCTCCAACGCCGTCGGCTATACCAACTACCCGGACAACGTCGTGAAAGAGTTTGCGCGGGTGGCGGCGCGCGACGGGATAGACGTCTTCCGCATCTTCGACTCGCTCAACTACGTCCCGGCGATGCTGCCCGCGATTGAGGCGGTGCGGGAGGCGGGCGCGATTGCGGAGGCCGCCATCTGCTACACGGGAGACATTTTCGATCCGTCCCGGCCCAAATACAATCTCAACTACTACGTCCGCCTGGCGAAGGAGTTAGAGGCGGCGGGCGCGACGATGCTCGGCATCAAGGACATGGCGGGCCTGTGTCGTCCCTACGCCGCCCGCAAGCTGGTGGAGACGCTCCGGCAGGAGGTCGGCATTCCGGTCCACTTCCACACGCACGATACCGCCGGGGGGCAGGTGGCGTCGCTGCTGTTTGCCGCCGAGTCGGGCGTGGACGTGGTGGACGCGGCCATCAGTTCCATGTCGGGGCTGACGAGCCAGCCGAGCCTGGAGGCCCTGGTCGCCGCCCTCCAGCGCCAGCCGCGCGATACACAGTTGGATCTGCTGGCCCTGATGCGCCATGCCGACTACTGGCGGGCCGTCCGGGAGCAATACGCGCCGTTTGAGAGCGACTTGAAATCCAGCGCGGGCGACGTCTATCTGCATGAGATTCCCGGCGGGCAGTACAGCAACCTGCGCCCGCAGGCCGAGGCGATGGGCGTGGGCGACCGGCTGCCGGAGTTGAAGCGGATGTATGCGGTCGTCAACGAAATGCTGGGCGACATCGTGAAGGTGACGCCCTCCAGCAAGGTCGTCGGCGACCTGGCGCTCTTCATGCTCACCCATAACCTCACGCCGGAGACGCTGCTGGAGCGCGCGCCAGAGCTACAGTTCCCGGAATCGGTCGTCGGCCTGTTCCTGGGCGAGATCGGCTATCCGGAGGGCGGATTCCCGCCGAAGCTTCAGGAGGCGGTGCTTAAGGGCCGCAAGCCAGTGCAGGGGCGCATGGCCGAAGTACTGCCCCCGGTGGATTTCCAGGCAAAATGCACGGAGGTGGAGGCCAAAATTCACCGGAAGCCTTCCGAGGAAGACGTGCTCTCCTACCTGATGTACCCAAAGGTCTTCACCGACTTCTCCGCCCATCGGCGCGAGTTCTCGGATGTCAGCCCGGTTCCCACGACCGTCTTCTTCTACGGCATGGAGCCGGGCGAGGAGACGGCGGTGACTATCGAGGAGGGCAAGACGCTCTTCATCAAGTTGATCGCCCGCACCCAGCCGGACCATCAGGGCATGGTCACGCTGCTCTACGAACTCAACGGCCAGCCGCGCGAGGTCAAAGTTCCGGATCGGGCGATGGCTGCCTCCGTACATCGCCACCCCAAAGCCGACCGGGACAACATGCACCATGTCGGCGCGCCCATGCCCGGCGCGGTCGTGGAGGTCGGGATCAAGCCGGGACAGGCGGTAGAAAAGGACGATTTCCTGGTTGCCATCGAAGCGATGAAAGTCCAGATATACATCAATAGCCCGATCAAGGCCGTCGTCAAAGAGGTGCTGGTCAAACCCGGCGACCGCATAGACACCGACGACCTGCTGGTCGTGTTTGAGTAAGCCCTGGAATTGAGCAAGAAACCAATGACCCAAGATACATCTGAGCATGATTTAGGGGACGGGCTGTTACTTCTCAGCCCAGATAAATCCCGAATTGATGTCCTGTGCAATGAATTGCGTGACGGCCTAATAGACAGGGGAGCGACCTTAGAGGAGATGCTGGCCGAATTACGCAGGCTGCGTCAAGGCAGGGCAAAGGAGGGGAGTTAAGGCGTGACACTTATATTAGAACTCTCGCCGGAGGTAGAGGCCCGGCTGCAACAGGAAGTCCGGCGTCAGAGCTTGGATGCTGCTGAGTATGCCCGCCGTCTGATCGAGAACAGCTTACTGCCGACCTCGCCTGATAACGTTGACGATGATGAGGCATGGGAAGCGGATATGCGTGCGTTATCGGAAGGCTCCGAGCGTCTGCCTGTCCTGCCGCCGGAAGCGTTCTCCCGCGAAAGCAATTAAGCAAGGAACGTATGAAGCCGACAAGCAAGCCGCGCATCAAGATATGCTGCATCCGCAGTGTGGAGGAGGCACGGGAGGCCATAGATCAGGGAGCTTCCGCGCTGGGGCTGGTGTCGCACATGCCGAGTGGGCCGGGGGTGATATCTGAAGACCGCATCGCCGAGATTACTGCAAAAGTGCCCCCTGGTGTGGCAACGTTCCTGCTGACGAGCCAGCAAGACACGCGATCCATTATCGCCCAGCAAAAGCGTACCGGAGCCAACACGATCCAGATTTGTGACCGACTGGAAAACGGCACATACGAAGACCTACACGACGCCATGCCGGGCATATCTATCGTGCAGGTCATCCACGTTACGGGACCAGAAGTTATAGAAGAGGCTGTGGCCGTCGCGCCCTACGTCAACGGGTTGCTGCTGGATTCCGGCAATCTGGCCCTCCCAATCAAAGAACTCGGAGGAACAGGGCGGGTCCACGACTGGAAACTCAGTCGGCGGATTCGGGAGGCTGTAGACGTGCCTGTTTTCCTCGCCGGTGGATTGAACCCACACAACATTGCCCAGGCTGTGGAAGAGGTAGGGCCTTACGGGCTGGATATATGCAGTGGAGTGCGTACAGCCGAGCGCCTTGATGTGCGAAAGCTCGCGCAGGTGTTTGCGGTCGTGAACTCCCTGCGCTGATGGCTGCCGATAGGAGAGGAGAGGTGAAGATGCTGCGTCAGGATCAGGTCGAGTTCTATAAGGAGAACGGCTTCCTGGCGGTGGAGGGCGTAATTTCCCTGCCGCTGATCGAGGAAGCACGGCAGGTAGTGGAAGACTTCGTGGAACGCTCGCGGGCCGTCATGGATCACGACAGCGTTTACGATCTGGAGCCGGGCCACTCCGCTCAGGAGCCGCGCGTGCGCCGACTCAAGGAGCCCTGCGCCATCCATCCCATCTTCCAGCAGATCGGCTGCTGCCAGGCCGTCCTCGACTGCGTGGAGGCGCTGATCGGGCCGGGCGTCCGCTACCAGGCCAGCAAGCTCAACATGAAATCGGCGGCGTTCGGCTCGCCGGTCGAGTGGCACCAGGATTTCGCCTTCTATCCCCATACCAACGACGACCTGCTGGCGGTCGGCGTCGCCCTCGACGACTGCACCCTCGAAAACGGCTGTATGCTCATGATCCCCGGCTCACATCGCGGCCCCATCCTGGACCACCATCAGGAGGGCGTCTTTGTCGGGGCGGTGGACGTGGCGAAGGAGCGCGTGGAGACGGCGCGCGCCGTGCCGGTGCCGGTGCGGGCGGGCGGCATCACCTTACACCACTGCCGCACCCTGCACGCCTCCGCTCCCAACACCTCCGAGAAGCCGCGCCGCCTCTTCCTCATCCAGTATACCGCCGTAGACGCCTGGCCGGTAATGGGCGTGCGCGATCTGGAAGCGTTCGACGCGCAGATTTTGCGTGGCATGCCCACCCGCCGCTATCGCGTCAAAGAGATGGACATGCGCGTTCCGCTGCCCATGCCGGAACGGCAGGGCTCGATCTACGAGATACAGACCGCGTTTCGCCCGAAAGTGTTTGCCGCACGGTGAAGCCGGCGAAGAAGGAGCTAAATGGATGGATTACACGCTTACCGACGAGGAGAGAGCACAGTACCGGCGTGATGGCTATCTCATCAAGCGGGGCATCGTCCCGCAGGCCGATCTAGACGCGCTGAAGGCCGATATTCGGGATCTGGTCGAGCGTTCGGCCAGAGGCGAAGGGCCGGAAATTCCCTGGATCAATCAGGAAAAGCGCGTTCCCGAACGCCTCGGCTCGCTGCTGCGCCCGCAAACTATCCGTCCGGCTTTCACTCACTCGCTGGTAAACGGTCCGTTCTTCCCAATCTGCGAACAGATTTTAGGCGCTCCGGTGCGCTATAGCCTGTTCGGGATGCTGGCGGGCGGGGACGGCAAGCCCTATATTCAAGCCTGGCATCGCGATATCGCCCCGGTAGAAGGGAAGCATCAGGTGACCATCCTGGAGCGCGGCTTTCGAACCGTCGTACAGACCAACGCGCCGCTCTTTCCCGACCGCTACCTGACCATCGTGCCGGGCAGCCACCTGCGCCCGACGACCGAGGCCGAGCGCGAAGCGCTGAAGAGCAACCCGGTCGGCGATATACCGGGCCAGATGATGGTGGAGATGGAGCCGGGGGATGTCGTCTTCTACTATCCCAACCTGCTGCACCGGGGCTATAATCCGACGGGAGCCTTCCGCTGGACGATGCACCATGCCTTCCTGCGGGCCTCGCAGCCTGTGGCCGTCCACGAGCGCGGGCAGGAAGCCTGGATAGGCCAGCCGAGGTATCTCGACTCGCTGCCGCCGGCGCTCCGGGTCTATATGCAGCGCTACCTGGATGCCATCCCGGATGGCCCCTCGCCCGACCTCAGCCAGCTATAATATCCCCTCCGGGGCCGCACAAGGAAGGTGGCGCTTAGCTATAGGCTATCGGAATTTGTCGGCTCTTGCCGAAGCGCGGGGACTTGTGCGACCTCCGGTACCTGTGTTTATGGCGGCATTACTGATCTACACGAAGAGACCTAATCCCAATCAGAGACGAGCAGCCACTGCCCATTAATACGGTTGCAACACCATAAAGCTCCCGGAAAAAATCGTTGTTCCTGGTTTGGCGAGCAGAACGCCAAAAAAGAACGGCCCTTTGAGTCTATGCCACAAGGAGGCTATTCCAGGATCTTCCCGTGAAGTCTTGTAAATCACAAAAGGGCCTATCCTTTGTGGAAAGGTCACCGTAGAACCTGCCAGGGTTCGATCTACCAATCGCTGTAGAGGGCGTTGATATATAGCCAGGGTGAAGCGCAGAGCAAAATCATGGCGGCGGTTTCGGATGCGTTCGTGGATAGTTGATATATAGCCAGGGTGAAGCGCAGAGGCCATTCAGTCATCGGTATAGAAAAGAGCAAACCGAAATAGACCAATGGTAAGAGCAGACGCAGGGGCAGCGAGTAGTTTCTTTCGCCCACCTTCACGAACCAGATGCAAGCGAGCGGCAGCATTATGGAGCTAATCGCAAAGGCAACAAAGTACAGTAATGTCGGATCCGTTTCTGTGGCCGATATAGAGATAAGCATGGCGAGAAAAGCCAGAAACATACACGCGACTAACCGCCATACCACCCGGAGAACCACCTGTTTCCTTGATCTCAACATTGTGTTACTCTCCGTTAAGGCGCATGAAAAGGCAGCCATGCTTTTGCGACGATGACAGTGGCATACGCGCATCTCCTATAGGGCCGGATAATAGAACGTTCGGCAGGTTGTACGTTGTTTCCTGCATTGCTTTCGGAGAGGCGGCGGGGGTGAGGGCTTGAAAATTACCGATGTCGAGGCAATTCTGCTGGAAACGCCGCAAGAGAACCGACCGCCGGAGGGCAGCGAGGAGCCGGTTGGCATCAAGCGCTGCCTACTGATCAAGGTCTCCACCGATGAGGGAATTACCGGCTGGGCCGATGTCGAGACGGCCCCGCATGTCGCTGTGGCGGCGGTCCACGCGCCGCCGAGCGGCATGGAGATGTTCGAGGGGCTCAAGACGCTGGTGGTCGGCGAAGACCCCTTCGACGTGGAGCGGCTTTGGGACAAAGTCTACCGGGGCAGCATCTACTACGGACGGCGCGGCGTGGCCGTCCAGGTGCTCTCCGGCTTCGATATCGCCTGCCATGACATCATCGGCAAGGCCATCGGCAGGCCCCTCTACAAACTGCTGGGCGGCGCTTATCGGGATCGCGTGCGCGCCTACGCCTCTACGCTCTTCCGTCCGACCCCCGACGCCATGAAGCGCGCCTGTGAGGCATATCTGGAGCGCGGCTTTACGGCCATCAAGTTCGGCTGGGGCGTCTTCGGACAGGATCGAAAGCGCGATATCGCGCTGGTCAGGGCGGCGCGGGAAGCCATCGGCCCGGACGTGGACCTGCTCATTGACCCCGGCTGGAAGGTGAACCGCAGCGCCTATGACGCCATTGAGCTGCTCCGTGACCTGGAGCCGTATAACATCTACTGGCTGGAGGACTTCCTGCACCCCGAAAACTACGAAGGGTATGCGCGCGTCAAGGAGGCCGGCGTGAAGACCCGCCTGGCCGCTGGCGAGCAGGAAGCGACGGCCTGGGGCTTTCACGACCTCATCCACCGGGGCAAGATTGATGTGGCGCAGCCGGACATCAGTCGGTGCGGCGGGCTGTCTCAGGTGCGCAAGATCATGTGGGAGGTAGAGCGCGCCGGGATTGACATGGCCCCGCACGCCTGGCTGACCGACCTGCTGACCGCCGTGAGCCTGCACGTCAACGCCTGCCTGCCGCGCAGCCTGTTCCTGGAGTATAATGTCTCCAACAACGTCATGCTCCGCGAAGTCATCCGTAACCCGATTGCGCTGGAGCCGGACGGCACGATGCAGGTTCCGCAGGGGCCGGGGCTTGGCATCGAAGTAGACGAGCCCGCAATAGCGAAGTACCGCGTCGCCCTTTAAACCGCTTCCCTATAATATCCTAATCTAGATGCGGAGAACTGGTCGATCTGACATCGCATCAATGGCTCCCGGTAGAA
Organism: Chthonomonadaceae bacterium; assembly: GCA_035650735.1. Taxonomy (GTDB): domain Bacteria; phylum Armatimonadota; class Chthonomonadetes; order Chthonomonadales; family Chthonomonadaceae; genus DASRGL01. Next base: position 8,337 of record DASRGZ010000132.1, on the reverse strand, counting down.
ATAGAGAATACCCCGATTACGCGATTTGCAACGCAGGAGACGGACAGCAGGAACTAACTTACTGCACCTAGAAAAACTACGCTACCGTTCAACCTCTTCGGCATAAGACCGCATAGAGCGTTATAATCCGGCAAATTATGAGGTATGGTCAGGAGTCTTTTTGCAGCGGAGCGAGCGATGGCATACCAATTTGATCAAGGTCAAACCTTAGATGACCTGCTCCATATCGTCCTCAACGCGGCACTGGTCACCGTAAATGCCTCTGCTGGTTCCATTATGATGCTGGACCAGAGCAAGCAGGAATTGCATATTAAGGCGAGGCTGGGTCCTCCCCGAAAGGGGAGAACACACGAACCAGTCTTCAAGGTAGAAGACAACAGCATCGCGAGCAAGGTGGCCCGCGAGGGTAAACCATCCATCTCACCCAATGTGAATCAGGATCCGAGCTTCCTGCAAACCAGACAAGAACCTCCTGTTTTTCGATCACTGTTGTCTGTACCGATTAAGGCAGGGAACGAGGTTCTAGGGGTTATCAATGCAGATCATGAACATGAAGGCTACTTCACCGATCAGCATAAGGATGACCTGGCGCAGCTTGCCTGTGATGTGGGCCCTATCATTGCTGGAAGGATAAGTCTGCCGAAGGCACTTCGGCAGATCACGGCAGAACTCACCAGAGATACCACATATGGTGACATCGAGAAGACCCTAATCGGGATAACTAACAGTATAAAAGCAGCTTTGGGCGCAGATGTCGTTATTCTCTATCAGTTTGACCACGAACTCCAAGAATTTATCCGTACGCGGGATGGGACACCAATCATATCGGGTGAGTTGCGTTACCGACAGTATATGAACAATCCGGTTTATCCGACGGACGTACCGTGGAAAATACTCAAGCGTGAGGTTCCGGTATACATCCCGAATGTGCAGAGCCATGACACCGACGGCGTCGATCTTACTTCAAAGGTCCTCAGAAAAAATGAAGAACACCCAGAAAGGGAACGTTTCTGTAAGCGGGAAGGAATCAGATCTCTTGCGGCACTCCCACTGATCCATCAGAAAAACGATGATGAAAAGAACTTCGTCGGTGTTCTCTTCGTCAACTATCGGCAGGAGCATGTCTTTAATATCGACGAGACGGACGCGTTGGAGGCCTTCGCAGAGGCAGCTGCATTTGCCATCCTTAATGCTCGCCGAGAGGAGAGTAACCGCAAGGAAAAAACAGGTCTCTATTATCGGATTAACCGGTCGGCCCATGTCATGCTCAATAACCAGGAGTTCTTGAGCAAGTTCAATGGAACTCATAGCGATTGCTTCGTAATGGCAGTCGACATCCGACGCTCGACAGATCTAATGCTGCTGGCAAAAACTCCGGAGAAGTATGTGGAGTTTATGCACGCGCTCGAAGATAGCCTACGCAGTAGAATACTGGAGAACTATGGCATTATTGACAAATTTACTGGAGATGGTCTTGTCGCTCACTTCCCTCTATTCTATTCGGGGGAAGATGCTGCAGTTCTCTGCCTTAAAACAGCGGCAGAGTGTCATAGGGAGTTCGAGAAGATTTATGCACAGAAGGCAGATTGTTTTATAGTCACTCTTGCAGATGCCGCCCTGGGGATAGGAGTGGATTTCGGAAAGGTTCACTTCGCTATTAGAGGGCAAGAACTTATAGCGGTAGGAACTCCGGTCGTGTATGCATCTAGACTCTCGTCCGTAGAAGGCGGTCGTACAGTTCTAAATCAACAGGCCTGGCATATTGTTCATGAGAGGTACCCGACATTAGTGATCAGCCAAGAGAAACTGAAGATCCCTTTGAAGTATCAGGGTGAATGTATAGCTATCGCAGTGCAGTTGCAGCCCGGTGAGCTTTGTGTGAAAGACCCACCCTGGCTAAGGTAATTTTGAGTGTACTCTACCGATGAGTCGGAGGCATGGAAGGACTCTGGAAGCCGTTCCTGGGCAGCAGATCATAGGCCCCATAGCGGCAAAGCTTGCCCACCGCCAGGAAGAAGCGACAGTGGCGCTTTGAGGAGGCCGCACGAAACAACGATGGCGCAGCCAGCACAGTCGCAGGAACGGAATAGGGGAGCGGTCGCGCCATCCACCGGCGAGAGCGGGTTGCAGATCGCTGGCGCGGCCCGCCGCGCCTCCGGGCTGACCTGGCGCGCACTGATATTAGGCCTGATCTTCACGGCGCTGACCGACCTCTGGATTCACTGGGCCGAACTGGTGCTGGGCGGGCGCGGGCACACGGCGCTCGCCAATACCAGCATCCCCGTCGGCGCGTTCAACGTGCTGTTCCTGCTGGTCGTCGTCAACCTCGTTCTGACCCGCTTCCTGCGCCCGCTCGCCTTCACCGCCGCCGAACTGCTGGTCATCTACACGATGATGACCGTCTCGACCGTCCTCTCCTCCTCCGGGGGCCTGCACTTCGTCGTGCCGGGCATCACCGCCGCCTTCTACTACGCCAGCTCCAGCAACGGCTGGGCCGGGCTGTTTCACCAATATATCCCCGACTGGATCGCGCTCAAGGATAAGGACGCGCTGCGGGCGTTCTATGTCGGCAACGCGCGCGTCCCCTGGGAAGCCTGGAAGGTGCCGATGCTGGCCTGGATCGGCTTCCTGGCGCTGTTTGCCATCGCCACGCTCTGCATCGTCGTCATCCTGCGGCGGCAGTGGATCGACCGTGAGCGGCTGGCCTTTCCGACCGTCGCCGTGCCGGTGGAGATGATCCGTGAGGGCCAAAGCTTCTTTAAGAACCGCCTGCTCTGGATCGGCTTTGCTATCCCGTTCTTGATAGACGTGATGAACACGGTACATCTGAACATCCCGCCCGTGCCCTATATCCCCACGCGCACCGCCGACCAGCCCGACCTCGTCACCTTCCTGAGCGCGCCGCCCTGGAACGCCATCGGCTCGACGCCCATCTCCTTTTACCCGTTCGTGCTTGCCATCGCCTACCTGCTGTCGGTGGAGATGACCTTTAGCTGCTGGTTCTTCTGGCTGGTGACCAAACTGGAGGCGGTCTTCGGGGCGGCGTCGGGAATCACGTCCGGGGCGAGCGCGGGCGGACAGAGCACGTGGCCTTTTACCGGGCATCAGGGCGCGGGCGCTTTCCTGGCCCTTACGCTCGTCGGCCTGTGGCTGTCGCGCCGATATCTCGGCGAGGTGTGGAGGCTGGCCTTTGCGCGCCGCGCCGCCAACGGCGCGTCTCCTGCCGCCGACGCCGACGAGCCGATGCCCTACCGTCTGGCCTTCCTCGGCCTGGGCGTCTGCCTGGCGCTGCTGGTGGCCTGGTGCGTTGTGGCGGGAATGCGGGGCTTTGTGGCGATCACGCTGATCGTGCTGGCGCTGCTCTACATGATCGCGGCCACGCGCATACGCGCCGAGACCGGCAACGCCTGGCTGTTTGGCCCGGACATAGACGCCTACCACCTGATGACCACGACCTTCGGCACGACCGTCTACACGCCCGCCGACCTGACCATCCTCGCCTACGTCCGTAACGCCATCGCCAACTTCGACCTGCGCTGCCCCTCCATGCCCAACCAGTTCGACGCCTACAAGATGGCCGACGCCCTCAACGCCAACAAGCGGCGTCTGACGGTCGCGCTGGTGGTGGCGATTGTGCTCGGCATCGCCATCTCCTTTGCCATCGCCCTGATGATCTGGTATGCCTACGGCGCGGGCGCCAAGACCGATAGCTGGCGCACCGAGATGGGCCGCCTGCCCTTCGATCAGTTGGCCGACGCGCTCAAAACCCCCGTCAAGACCGACCTGCCCGGCACGCTGGCCGTCGGCGCCGGCTTCCTTATCACGACGCTCTTGATGGTGCTGCGGACGCGCTTTACCTGGTGGGTCTTCCACCCGGTCGGCTACGCGATGGCGAACACGGCCACGATGAACCAGGTCTGGCTGCCTTTCTTCCTGGCCTGGCTGATAAAAACGCTTGTCCTGCGCTACGGCGGCATTCGCCTCTACCGCCAATCGCTGCCTTTCTTCTACGGCGTCATCCTCGGCGATTTTCTGGCCGGCGGCCTCACCACGCTCATCGGCTGCTTCACCGGCATCAACGTCTACCCTATAAACTGGTAAGCTTGACGAATCCGGTATGTTATAACTGCCTAATGATCCCTGATATGCTGACTGCCACAGGGCGGAAAGAACTGTTCCAATCTTTTTCAAACTTTTCGTATGCTTCGATTCTTGCGTATGCTTCGTTTATGGGGTATCTTATACGGTGAGAGGCTGATTTTATATTAGAGGCCACTATGTTTGTTCAAACACCAAACGAAGCCATAACACCTACCGACCAGGACACAGAGATCGCTCGCACATCAAGCGAAGCCCTTGCTCCTTTGCTTCGAGACAATGCAGCCAATGAGGCGCGTATTCGGTTTTGCACCGAAGGCGATCAAGGAACCGAAATCACCTTACCCATCTCTGCCGTGCGCATTCTGTTTTCGGCGCTTCAGGAGATGGCAAAAGGCCATTCGGTTACCTTGCTGCCAATAGATACCGAGCTAACCACACAGCAAGCAGCAGAGCTTATGCGCGTCTCTCGCCCATCGCTTATCAAAATGCTCGATGAAAACAAATTGCCTTACCGAAGGGTCGGCGCACATAGACGTATTCGCTATGAGGATGTCTTGCATTATCTGGAAACAGAGCGAGCGCAGCGCAAGAAAGTCATGGGGGAGCTAGTAGCCGAAACTGAGCGGCTGGACCTCTATAAGTGATCAATGTGGTTTTGGACGCCTGCGTTCTCTACCCTCCTGCCTTGCGTGATTTGTTCATGTGGCTTGCGGTGGGTGTTGTCTATCAACCGCACTGGACAGAAGAGATTCATGCAGAAGGGATGCGCAATGTTCTTGCAGACAATCCTGAGATCACTTCTGCCCAGCTAGAGCGTACTCGCAAGTTAATGGATGCGATAAATGAGGAAAGCCTGGTGACGGGCTATGACAAGCATCTTTCTTCTCTTACCCTACCCGATCCGGACGATCGCCATGTACTTGCAGCAGCGATAGAAGCCAAAGCTTCGGTTATTGTCACGTTTAATCTGTCGGATTTTCCAACTTCGGCCCTAAAACCATATAACGTTCGGGCCCTGCACCCCGATAAGTATCTCACCACTCTCTTTGATGATGCGCCAGAATTGTTCTTGGCGGCTGTGAAGGAACACCGTGCCTCGTTGAAGCGACCGCCCAAAACGGCAGACGAATATATTGAGACGCTAACGACAAACGGCCTCACAAAGCTTGCCGAGCGCTTAATGAGTCATCGTGAGACGTTTTAGCCCATTCTCTGTATTACCTAGCGGTCAAAGTCTAGCTCCGTAAGAGGAAAGGCATCTACTGCCTTATCTGGCTGATACTAACGTTGTGTCCAGGTGGACACAGCCCAATGCCTTCAGCATCGAGCAAATAAATGAACGCTCTATTGTACATTATGATTGTGTTCCTGCAATTTGCTGTGCTGCCGTTGCATCCCGCTCTAGCGCCATCACAGGAAGTTCTGGAGAAAGTCTGGTACAACGGCTACGAGCGGGCTAAACGCGACAAGAGCTTGTATGGATCGCTCAAGTTCGCCCGGCGAGGCATTGGCAGAATTAACCATGAGACCGTGAGTTGGGTAACCTTTCAGCATCCACGCCTACTCGCCTATGAAGCAGGCTTTAACGCGCGCAAACTCAATCTGTCGGAAGCACAACAGGAAGCCTCGCGCCAAGCTCGCCGAGATAGCCCAACGAGGTCTGCATCAAGTCCGATTTTACTGTGAGTTGGGCATCTATCCCAATTTTAGCGCGGAAGGTATTTACCGGAGAGCTAATCCTGAGGATTTGCATGGAGTTCGCGTGGATATGCAGGTCGGTAACCGTGTCTATCAGCCTGTACTTCAACCCGGCAATGTTCCGGCTCAACTACACAAGGCCATCCAGTACTTCCGAAAAAATCCCTTCTTACCGCCAGATCAGGGATGAGAATGGTAAGGAGAAGCTTGAGCGTACGATATAGAAATACCAAGACGAGAAGAGTACACCTGGTACAAAGGAGAATTCGAGGTGGCCTTTGACCTATATGATGCTGATGGCGCTCCGCGTATCACCAGCCAGGACAAAGAGATCAGCGTCACTGTCATTGGCAGGTTTGGACGGCAAAAGGCCACATTTCCGTTAGCCAAGTGGCAAACAGCTTACGAAAGGTAAGGCATTCGTTGATTGTGTTTTTGGCATGGAGATGGTATTCAGTCTTCGGATGGGGGCGGGCGCAGACGCCGTTTGTGCAGTAGGAGAAGCTGGCCCTGTGGTAAGGACTGTGAGAATTCGCATTGACGAACGGGCTGGTATAGGATATACTTAAAAACAGGGAAAATAGGGAGAGGTGGCCGAGTGGACGAAGGCACCTGTCTTGAAAACAGGACACCCGCAAGGGTGCGCAGGTTCGAATCCTGTCCTCTCCGTTCTCAAAAAGCGTCCTCCGCTCTCTTGTACTAGAGCGAAGGACGTCGAATTGCTAACCAATTGCTAACAAACTTCTTTGCTGCCTCGGCAGGCTCGGCATCATGCTAGCCTGTCGTTTTACGGTTGGTCGGTTCCCTCCTTCTCCAGTGCCGCCCGCAGGGCCGTATCCACGCGCTTGGCGGCTTCCTCCTGCATCCCGGGTAAGACATGACTGTAGGTGTCGAGCGTCAGGCCGATGGTCGAATGACCGAGCCGTTCGCTGACGATTTTTGGATGTACTCCCTGCTTCAGAAGCTGGGTCGCGTGACTATGGCGCAGGTCGTGGAAGCGAACCTGCGGTAGTCGTTTTGCAATTATCAGTTTGCTGAACGCCCGGCTGAGTGCTCCTGGAGATCGAGGTTGACCGTCCGGTTCTGCTGCTACTAGATCCTGATCCTGGTATGCTCCTCCCAAGAGGCGGCGTTCCTCATTCTGGACGGCTCGATGGCGCTCTAGAGCTTCAATTACGAAGGCTGGCAAGGTTACGGTGCGACGGCTTTTGGCGGTTTTAGGCGGTTTGAACGCCATACCACTGCGGGTCCGGCCCAGCGATTGGCGAACGGAAAGAACGCCGGTGGATAGGTCCATATCGGCCCAGCGTAAGCCCAGGAGTTCTCCGCGCCGCAAGCCGGTCGTGATCGCCAGAAGGATGGGCATATACAAGCGGGTTCCTTCTGCCGCTTTCAGCAACTGCGCGGTTTCTCTGTCTGTCAGTGCGCGCATCTCGCGGTGGTCTGGTCGCGGCGCCACGACCGCGTCAGCCGGGTTTCTTCCCAGAAACTGCCATTTCACTGCCTGCTGGAGCGCTTGCCGAAGAATCCGGTGCTGGTGTAAGACGCTTTGGGCCGACAAGCCTCCTGCGCGCTTCAGGCGACCGGAGGTGAGCATCTGCGTGTAGTAGCTCTGGATGTGGGCTACCTGCAGCTTTGCCAGTTTGTGCTGACCGAGCTTGGGGATAATGTAGAGCCGGATGAACTCCGCATAGCTCTCAAACGTCTTTGGCGAGACCTTCGTTTGCGCATAGTTCTCCAGCCAGTATTCCAGGTATTCGGCGAGCGTCATCCGGGATGGCTCCACGAATGTGCCCGTATGGGCCTCGTGGAGGAGGCGAGCTAATTCTTTCTCCGCCTCCCGCTTGGTACCGCGTACGGTGACCCATTTCTGCTTGCGCTTGCCGTCTTCCCCGCGCCCCAGGTCAAACACCAACGACCAGGTGTCCTCGCCACGTTTGACAATGTGGCCTTTCATCGTTGTTGGCTCCCTCCCTGCGTCTGGCATCTCCCTCCGGTTGACGGAAGTAGTGCAACGCCTAGTTTTCTGGTGGTCTGGCGCTCTCCAAAAAGGTCATACGGTATTTGTACCGTGCCTGCCGATCCGCTTCAGCGGGGGGAGGGCGATTCGGAACCCCTTCCATGACCGCCCAGCAAGTGCAGGAGGGCGGACTTCGGCACCAGGATGCGGCGCTTGATCCGCAGGGAGGGTACTTCGCCTGAGCGAATGGCCTCGTACACTGTATTGCGGCCCACGCGCAACACGGCAGCGGCTTCTTCGACTGTCAACACATCAGGTAAACTCTCTAACCTCCAAGCTTTCATCATGCTTTTCCTTTCCTAAACAAGCCAGTAGTGTGGGGCCGCATCATGCGTATATGCGGATCGAAACCACAGCAGACCTGTTCGCCTGCTCTCTATAGTGGCCCAGTTTGTCAAGACACCCGACAGGCATTTTGTAAGTTAGGGTCTGCTCCTTTCAGCTCGTCTTCTTGAGTGGTGCCGAAATAGACTTCGGCGGGCGGGCGATACCCCAGCGATGGATGGGGACGCTTCTCA
>DASRGZ010000131.1:0-39203 GCA_035650735.1 Chthonomonadaceae bacterium | reverse complement strand
ACTGCCAGGGTCGGCAGGGTTACGGCCTCTGCCTCCGCCTTGCGACATCAACATCAAGGTGGAAGGATTGCGAATACTGGCCGTCGGCAGGGTTAGGGCCCCTGCCTCCGCCTTGCCACAGCCCTCCGCCTGGCGACACCTACGCGGGCAGAGAGAATACTGGCTTCTCCTCTCCCCTCCCCTGTTCTTGGGGGAGGGGTAAGGGGGTGGGGGCCACTTGCCTCAGGGAATCAGGCGGCGCAGTTCGGTCAGGTGCGCCTCCAGCGAGGCGGGGTCGTCGGCGCGCAGGGTGACGTGACCCAATTTGCGTCCGGGGCGGGGCGATTTGCCGTAAAGGTGCAGGTGGGCGTTGGGCACGGCGAGGACGGCGGCGGGCTCCGGCGTCGTGCCGATGAGGTTGAGCATAGCGGCGTGCCCACGCGCCGCCGTCGAGCCGAGCGGCAGGCCCTGCACGGCGCGCAGGTGGTTCTCAAACTGGCTCGTCTCGGCGCCCTCAATCGTCCAGTGGCCGGAGTTGTGGACGCGCGGGGCCATCTCGTTGGCGAGCAGTTGTCCCTCCCGCTGGAAAAGCTCAATGGCGAGGACGCCCACGTAATCGAGCGCTTCCAGTACGCGCGCCGCATAGTCCTGCGCCTGAGCTTGAAGTTCGGGCGTGAGGTTGGGGGCCGGTGCCAGGGAGATCCGCAAAATCCCGCCCGCGTGCTGGTTCTCCACCAGCGGATAGAAGACGGTGGCGCCGGAACGGCCTCGCGCCGCCAGAATGGATACCTCCCGCTCGAAGGCGACGAAGCCCTCCAGGATCAGGTTCCTGCCGCCGAGGGCGTGCAGGGCGGGCGCGGCGTCCTCTGGCCGGTGCAGCACCACCTGCCCCTTGCCGTCGTAGCCGAAGCGGCGCGTCTTGAGCACGGCGGGCAGGCCGATGCGCTCCAGGGCGCTTTGGAGGTCTTCGGGCGTATCTATTGGGGCGAAGGGAGGTACCGGAATGCCGAGCTTCCGGAAGAGGGTCTTCTCGCTCAGGCGGTCTTGCGCGACCTCCAGAGCTTCCGGGGGCGGATAGACGGGGAGGCGTTCGGCCAGGAAGCCCACGGAAGAGGCCGGGACGTTCTCAAACTCATAGGTGACTACGCTCAGGCCCGACGTAAAGCTCTCCAATGCCTCCTGGTCGTCATAGTTGCCGGTAAGGCACGGGGCCAGGTGCCCGGCAGGAGCCTCCGGCGATGGATCAAGAAAGCGGAAGCGCAGGCCCAGCGGATAGCCCGCCAAAGCCAGCATGCGGCCCAGTTGCCCGCCGCCCAGTACGCCGACGATCATGCTTCTTCCCTCGGATCAGGATGGTCCAGGACAGTCCGCGTCTGCGCCGCGCGATAGCGATGCAGGGCCTCCCGAAACTCCGGATACTTGCTGCCCAGGATGGCTGCCGCCAGCAGCGCCGCGTTGATCGCGCCCGCTCTGCCGATAGCCAGCGTTCCGACCGGGATACCAGCGGGCATCTGCACAATGGAGAGCAGCGAGTCCAGGCCGTTCAAGGCTCTGGATTGCACCGGAACGCCCAGCACCGGCAGGGTCGTTTTGGATGCCGCCATGCCCGGCAGGTGGGCCGCTCCGCCTGCCCCGGCAATGATCACTTCCAATCCCCGGCTTTCTGCCTCCGCCGCGTACTCAAAGAGCAGGTCGGGCGTGCGGTGCGCCGACACCACGCGCACCTCGTAGGGCACGCCCAATTCTTCGAGGGTCTGCGCGGCGTGCGCCATCGTCTCCCAATCCGACCTTGATCCCATGATCACACCGACCAACGGCTGCATCCTCTTCTCCCGTTTGACTTAGCTTCTCGTTCCCCTTCCCTCATTCGCCTCATACTGTTACGCTTTCAGGAACGGGCGCCCGCTCTTTGTAGCCGAACTTCACCCAGAGCGCAAAGCCAAGCGCCAGCGCCGCCAGCATGCCCAACAGGAGGACACCGCGCATCTGGAAGTGCTCATACGCCGTCTGAACGAGCAGGTAAACGTTTAGCCCGGCGATGATGTAGCAGACCACGTAGCCGGTCAGCTTCAGCCAGAGCGGGTTGGCGAACTCGCCCATTTTCCGCTTATCGGAGGTGAACACCAGCAGCGGAAAGATGGCGAACGAAAGCTGCATCGAAAGGACGACCTGCGACAGCACTAACAGTTCTACCGTTCCTTTGCCGCCTCTGGCAGAGATCATAAAGATGGCCGGGACGACGGCGAGGCTGCGGGTTATCAGGCGGCGCAGCCAGGGCTTGATCCGAATATTCAGGAAGCCCTCCATCACAATCTGCCCGGCCAGCGTGCCGGTGATAGTGGACGACTGCCCAGAAGCCAGCAGCGCTACGGCAAACAGGGTCGCCGCCGACCCGCCGAGCAGCGGCGCCAGCAGGGAATGCGCCTGCTGCAGCTCCTCCACGACGATCCCAGTCCGGTGGAAGACCGCCGCCGCCAGCACTAAAATCGCGGCGTTGACGAAGAAAGCAGCACTCAGCGCCAGGATAGTATCGGCGGTGTTGTTGCGAATGGCCTGCCGCAGCCCCTCCGGTGTGCGGTCGTGGGCGCGGGTCTGCACGATAGAGGAGTGCAAGTACAGGTTGTGCGGCATGACCGTCGCGCCCAGAATGCCCAGCGAGATATAGAGGGCTTCCAGGTTCGGCAGGCGCGGCGTGAACAGCCCGGCGGCGACCCCGCCCCAATCGGGATGCGCCATAAAGATCGTCGCCGCAAAACAGGCGGCAATGGTAGTGACCAGCGTGATAACAATGGCCTCCAGCATGCGGAAGCCGTAGCGCATCAGGCCCAGCAGCATCAAGACGTCCGCGCCGGTAATCAGCACGCCCCAGACCAACGGGAGTCCAAACAACAGATTCAGGGCGACGGCAGAGCCAATGACCTCCGCTAAGTCGCAGGCGATGATGGCGATCTCGCAGAGCAGCCAGAGGGCGATGGCGGCAGGCCGCTTGTAGTAGTCGCGGCACGCCTGCGCCAGATCGCGCCCGGTGACCAGCCCCAGCCGCGCGCAGAGCGTTTGAAGCAGTTGCGCCATCAAGTTCGAGACGAGAATAACCCAGAGCAGCGTATAGCCGAACTTGGAGCCGCCGGCCAGGTCGGTCGCCCAGTTGCCGGGGTCCATGTAGCCGACACTGACCAGGTAGCCCGGCCCGGCAAACGCCAGGAACCGGCGCAGCCAGCCCACCCGTATGGGCACGCGCACACTGCGATAGACTTCCGGTAAGGAGGGCAGCACAGCCCGTCCGTCCTTCCCGATCTGAGCCTCCCCTGTCGTCATGGCACGCTCACTTCCTCCCTGGCTTTGCGATCTTCCACGAAGACATATCCGGCTAACTCACGCCCGACGGAGCGCGTCACGCCGTTGACGTCCAAAGTCAGCGCACCGTCTAAGGGCTGCTTCTCCTTGACCCGGACCACCACCTCCAGATGCAGCCCGATGCTCGCCAGGTAACGCAGCGCCTCCGGGCTGCTGTCGCGGACGCGCAGGATCATCAAGGTTTCGCCCGGCTCCGACTCGGCCAGCGGCTTGCCCCGGTTGGGCTCGATGAGGCCATCACGGGTGGGAATGGGATCGCCGTGCGGGTCGGTGCGCGGGTAGTCCAGCATCCGGTCTATGCGCTCCTCAAACTCCTCGGAGATATGGTGCTCCAGCTTTTCGGCTTCGGCGTCTACCTCGTCCCAGCCGTAGCCGAGCGCCTGGTGCAGGTAGAGCTCCAGCAGGCGGTGATGCCGGATGATCTCCAGGGCGACACGTTCGCCTGCCAGCGTCAGGCGAACGCCGTAGTAGGGCGTGTGATCAATCAGCCTATTCTCGGCCAGGTGCTTGATCATCTTTGTCGCCGCCGCAGGCGTCGCGCCGATCTTTTTGGCCAGATCGGTCGTCGAAACGGACTGCCCCTCGTTTTGCAGTTTATAGATGGCCTTAACGTAGTCTTCCACCGCCTGGCTGAAGATGCGCTCGCCGGTGTCGCTCATAATTTTACCTCATGCACATTTTATTTTAACCCTGGTTAAAACTTCCGCTTTAGTATACGCCGAATGCGCTCTGTCTGTCAAGAGGGAAAATGGGCCAATGGAGGTGACCCGCTAGAGAGGAAACCGACTCCCGAACGCCGAAATGTCCCGGCAGGTTCACATCAGGACGACCCTCAAACTCCCAAAGAATGCACGGGCATCCGCTCTGCCCGGCCCTAAAGGACCGGGCTGTGGGCTACAAGTCCCCTGAAGGGGGCTAATCACCCTTCGTGCAGCCCCGAAGGGGACTAACCCACCTCTGGCAGCCCCATTGATGGGGCTTGCCGTCCGAAGCCCGGTCCTTTAGGGCCGGGCAGAGCGGATGCCCGTGCACTCTCCTAATCCCAGGAAGGAAGTATGCACGCTAAGAAGCTGAATAGAGTTCTGCTTATCGCCGCGCTTATGCTGTGCGGCCTGCTGTCCCATGCCGGAGCGGAGGAGCGCAACGGCTTTATCCGCCTGTTCGACGGGCGCAGCCTTCAGGGCTGGACGCTGGTCGGCGGCGTGGGGCCGGGCTACATCGCCAGAGACGGCGTTCTCATCTGCCCCGCTGACGGCGGCGGCAAGCTGATGACCGAAAAAGAGTATTCCGATTTCATCTTCCGGTTTCAGTTCAAGTTGGACCGGGCCGGCAACAACGGCGTCGGGTTGCGCGCCCCGCTGGAGGGCGACGCCGCCTACAACGGCATGGAGTGCCAGATTCTCGACGACAGCGCGCCAGAGTACGCTCACCTGCTGCCAGGCCAGTATTGCGGCTCGATCTATAAGGTTTTGCCGGCCAAGCGCGGCGCGCTCAAGCCCGTTGGCGAGTGGAACGCGGAGGAGATCACGGCCATCGGGCGGCGTATCAAGGTTGTCCTCAACGGCAAGACCATCGTGGATGCCAGCCTCAACGACGTTCATGACCCGGAGACACTGTTGGAGCATCCGGGTATGCTGCGCGACCAGGGGCATATCGGCTTCCTCGGACACGGCCCCAGCGAAGTACAGTTCCGCGATGTCTGGATCAAAGACCTCTCAAAGCCGGAGCGCGACAACACGCCCCCGCCGGGCTTTGCGGCCCTGTTCGATGGCAAAGACCTGAAGGGCTGGAAGGGATTGGTCGCCGACCCGCCCACGCGCGCGAAGATGTCCACGGCGGAGCTTGCCGCCGCACAGCAGAAAGCCGACCGGGAAGCGTTCCAGCATTGGAAAGTGGAGGACGGCCAGATCGTCTACGACGGCAAGAACAACAACCTCTGTACGGCCAAAGACTACGGGGATTTCGAGTTGCTGGTAGACTGGAAGATCCCTCCGGGCGGCGACAGCGGCATCTACCTGCGCGGCAGCCCACAGGTACAGATATGGGACCCGGACAACCACCCGGAACGCAACCCGCAGGAGCACGGCGAAGGCTCCGGCGGCCTCTACAACAACGAGAAGCATTCGACTCATCCCCTCCAGAGGGCCGATAAGCCGATTGGGGCGTGGAACCGCTTCCGTATCCTGATGGTGGGCGACAGGGTGACCGTGTATCTCAATAACGTGCTGGTGGTCAACGCCCAGACGATGGAGAACTACTGGGAGCGCGACAAACCCCTCTATCCCACCGGGCAGATCGAGCTTCAACATCACGGTGGCCCGCTCTGGTTTAAGAACATCTATATTCGCGAAATCCCGCGCCAATAGCTAATAGGTGCCATGCCGCTTAGCGGCGCCCTCGACAACGCCAATTCCCCGCCTGGCCTGTAGAGACATAGAATCGGGTCAGTGGACGATTTCCGAAGCAGGAGAAACCAACGATGCCCCTCATAGACATGCCGCTGGAGCAGTTGTATGATTACCAGGGCCGCAACCCGCGCCCTGCCGATTTTGACGCCTACTGGGACAAAGCCCTGGCGGAGATGCGGGCGGTAGACCCACAGGTGGAGCTGGTGCCCCACACGCTGGAGGCGCCCTTTGCCGAATGCTTCCATCTCTACTTTACCGGGGTCGGCGGCGCGCGCGTCCACGCCAAGTACCTGCGGCCCAAAAACGCGACCGAGCCTCATCCGGCGGTGCTGATGTTCCACGGCTATTCCGGCAACAGCGGCGACTGGAGCGATAAGCTCAACTATGTGGCGCGGGGCTATTCCGTGGCGGCGCTGGACTGCCGGGGGCAGGGCGGCCTCTCCGAAGATAGCGGCGCCGTCAAGGGCAACACGCATCGCGGGCATATCATCCGGGGATTGGAGGACGCGCCCGAAAAGCTGCTGTTCCGCCAGATCTACCTGGATACGGCGCAGTTGGCCTCTATCGTGATGAGCCTGCCCGAAGTGGATGCCGAGCGCGTGGGCGCGACGGGCGGCTCGCAGGGCGGGGGCCTGACGCTCGCCTGCGCCGCGCTGGAGCCGCGCATCAAGCGGGCCGCGCCCGTCTTTCCGTTCCTCTGCGACTATCAGCGCGTCTGGGAGATGGATTTGGCTACCGGCGCCTATGAGGAGCTGCGCATCTACTTCCGCCTGTTCGACCCGTTGCACGAGCGCGAGCAAGAGACCTTCACCACGCTGGGCTATATTGATAACCAGCACCTGGCGCCGCGCATTCGGGCGGAGGTGCTGATGGCGGTCGGCCTGATGGACACCATCTGCCCGCCCTCAACCCAGTTCGCCGCGTTCAACAAGATCCGGTCGAAAAAGAGCCTGATCCTCTACCCCGACTTCGGCCATGAGGGCCTGCCGGGCGTCAACGATAAGATCTATGACTTCCTGGCCGGGCTGTGACCTAACCCCCGTCCCCCTTCCCTTGTAGGGAAGGGGGTGGAGAGAGGTTGTACGGTCTCATGCCAGTTTTGTCTTTTCCATAGCTTGGCTCTATCTTTATTCTCATTGGAAGGTGAAGAGAACCAGAGGGCAAGAGGAGAGCAAGGTAGAGGTACAAACTTCCGACACCCCCTTCCCTTGTTGGGAAGGGGGATGGGGGATTAGGTTATGCAAATCCGAACGCTGGGCAAAACGGGGCTGCGCGTCTCCGCGCTGGGGTTTGGCGCCTCTCCGCTGGGCGGCGTCTTCGGGGAGATAGAGGAGGACGAAGGCATTCGGGCGGTGCGCGCGGCGCTGGACTTGGGCATCAACTTCTTCGACGTCTCGCCCTACTATGGCCTGACGCGGGCCGAGACCGTGCTAGGTCGGGCGCTCCGGGGCGTGCCGCGCGACCGCTTTCTGCTGGCGACGAAGGTAGGGCGCTATGGCGCGCAGGAGTTCGATTTTTCGGCGGAGCGCGTTGCCCGTAGCGTGGAGGAGAGCCTGCGGCGTTTGCAGGTGGATTATGTAGACCTGATCCAGTGCCATGACATCGAGTTCGGTGCGCTGGATCAGGTCGTCGCGGAGACGCTGCCCGCCCTGCGCAGGCTCCAGGAGCAGGGCAAGGCGCGCTATATCGGCATCACGGGCCTGCCGCTGAAGATATACCCCTATGTGCTGGAGAGGGCGGAGGTGGATACCATCCTCTCCTATTGCCACTACGCGCTCAACGATACCTCCCTGGAGAGCCTGCTGCCCTACTTCCAGGCAAAGCAGGTCGGTGTCATCAACGCCGCACCGCTTGGGATGGGGCTGCTGACGGAGGGTGGGCCTCCCTCCTGGCATCCGGCCTCCGAGGAGATCAAAGCGGCCTGTGCACGCGCCGCCGCGCACTGCCGCAGCAAAGGGCGGGACATCACGCAGTTGGCCTTGCAGTTTGCCGTTTCCGAGCCGCGTATCGCCACGACGCTGGTCGG
This sequence comes from Chthonomonadaceae bacterium, assembly GCA_035650735.1. GTDB lineage: Bacteria > Armatimonadota > Chthonomonadetes > Chthonomonadales > Chthonomonadaceae > DASRGL01. The sequence goes on along the minus strand of DASRGZ010000131.1, from coordinate 31,436 downwards.
CATGGCAAGCGCGGCTCTCGTGCGCAAGAACGCCGCCTGGATCGCCGAGCCGATAGACAGGGAACTGCTGGCCGAGGTGCAGGCAATCCTCGCGCCCATTCATAACAAAACCTGGCCGAGCGGGCGCCCGGAGAACAATGCGCCCGAATCTTTCTCCTGAGGCGAATGCGTATGACTGAACTTCCAGAGACCGTGTTACAGTTTGGGGGCGGCAAGTTCCTGCGCGCCTTCGCCGATCTGTTCATCCATCAGGCCAACGAGCAAGGGCAGAACGTAGGCCGGGTCGTCGTGGTGCAATCCACCGACTCCGGGCGGGCGCAGCAGCTTAACGCGCAGGGCGGGCGCTATCACGTCGCCGTGCGCGGGCTTTCCGAGGGGCAGCTTGTGGATCGGGTGGAAGAGGCGGCCAGCATCCGCCGCGCCCTCGTCGCCCAGACCGAGTGGGACAAGGTATTGGAGGTGGCGCGCTCGCCGGAACTCCGGTACATTCTCTCCAACACGACCGAGGCGGGGTTGGCCCTGAACCCGGAAGACAGGCTGGAGGATGCGCCGCCGCGCTCCTTCCCGGCCAAGCTCCTTCTGTTGCTGAAGGCGCGGCATGAAAGCGGTCTGCCGGGCTTGACCATCCTGCCGACCGAACTGCTGGAGGACAACGCCGACCGCCTGCGGGCGCTCCTGCTGGAGCAGGCGCGGCTTTGGAATCTGCCGGAGGCGCTGGCGGAGTGGCTGCAAACGGAGTGCGCCTGGCCCAACACGCTCGTGGATCGCATCGTCACCGACAAACCGGCGGGCCATCCCCTGCTGGCGCAGGACCCTCTGCTGACGATGGCCGAGCCGTTCGCCTTCTGGGCCATCCAGGAAAAGCCCAACGGCGCTCCCCTGTGTCAGCATTGGGCCATCCAGTATACGGGCGACGTCAAGCCCTTCTTTTTGCGCAAGGTGCGCATCCTCAACGCCGCGCATACCGCCATGACGCCTAAAGCTCTGGCACGCGGCATTAAGTTGGTGCGCGAGGCCATGCAGGACGCGGAACTGCGCTCCTGGCTGGAAGGACTGCTCTTTGAGGAGGTCTTGCCGGTGCTGGAGGGGCGCGTCGCGGAGCCGGAGACGTTCGCGCGGCAGACGCTCGAGCGCTTCTCCAATCCCTTCCTGGATCACAAGTTCAGCGATATCGCCATCTACCACGACGCCAAGGTGAAGATACGCCTCGTGCCGACGCGCGATGAGTTTATCGCGAAGTTCGGGCGAACACCCCGTCGCCTGGAGGAAGCCATTCAGGAGAGCGCCAATCTGCCGCTCTGACCTGCCGCGGGGCACAGAAAGCTACCATGAAAACCATCACGTTAGAACAACCGGGCCATTTCACTCTCGGCGAAACGGAATCGCCTACGCTCTCCTCTGCGGAAGAGGCGCTGGTGCGCGTGCGGCGCGTCGGCGTCTGCGGCACGGACTTGCACGCCTATCAGGGCAATCAGCCGTTTTTCACCTATCCGCGCATCCTGGGGCATGAGCTGGGCGTGGAGATCGTGGAGGTCGGCCCGAACGAGGCAGGCTTGCAGCCGGGCGACCGCTGCGCCGTCGAGCCGTATCTGAACTGTGGGGAGTGCATCGCCTGTCGGCGCGGCAAAACCAACTGCTGCGTCCGCCTGCAAGTTCTGGGCGTCCACACGGACGGCGGCATGCGTGAGCTGATCCGCGTGCCCGTGCGCAAGCTGCACAAATCTTCCGTCCTGACGCTGGAGCAGTTGGCGCTGGTCGAGACGCTGGGCATCGGCGCGCACGCGGTTGATAGGGCGAAGCTGGAGCCGGAAGAGTTCGCGCTGGTCATCGGCGCGGGGCCAATCGGACTCTCCGTCATCCAGTTTGCGCAGGCGGCGGGCGCGCAGGTCATCGTGTTGGATGTGAACCCGCGCCGCCTGGAGTTCTGCCGCCGACAGCTAAACGTTGCGTTCACCCTGCGGGCCGACGAGAATCCCCTGGAGCAGGTAAAGGCAATTACGGCAGGCGACATGCCCACCGCCGTCTTCGATGCCACCGGCAGCGCGCAGTCCATGCATAACGCGTTTCAGTACGTGGCTCACGGCGGGCGGATCGTCTTTGTCGGGCTGGTGCAGGCCGACATTAGTTTCCACGATCCGGACCTGCATCGCCGGGAACTGACCATCCTCGCCACCCGCAACTCCACCGGCGCGGACTTCCAGCGGATTATCTCCTTGCTCGAATCCGGCCAGGTGGACACGACGCCCTGGATAACCCACCGCGCCGCCTGCCAGGAGATGATCGGGCAGTTCCCGCGCTGGCTAGAGCCGGAAACCGGCGTCATTAAGGCGATGGTGGAGTTTTAACCTAACCCCCCGGCCCCCTTCCCTAATGCGCTCACTACGTTCGCAGGGAAGGGGAGACACAAGCTTGTGCCTCTAACGTCGGCTCCTCTTGCCTTCCTGGTAACGTACCGCCTTCCGACACCCCCTTCCCTCGTAGGATCGCTAGGTGTCGCTAGGCGGAGGCCCGAACCATTGTAGGGCCGATCCTGGCAGTGGCGCGAACCGTTGCAGCGCCGACCCTGGCAGTGGGGGTCGGGGGTTAGGTTCAAGGACAATCCCCCCAATCGAAGACCACCGCGAGCCGTTCCGCGCGCTGATGCAGCAGATCCTGGTAGGCACGCTGGGCCTCGCGCGGCGGGACGAGCGCATACAGTCCCTCCACCCCAATGCGTCCCTCGGCCAGCCAGCGCAGCGCGGCCCGGTAGTTGCCGTAGATGCTGTTCGTGCGGAAATCGGTCGGGTGCAGGGGCAGTTCCCACTCCCACCCGCTGCGCAGCACGACGTAGTTGTGAAAAATGACGTCCAGCAATTCGTGGGCCGTTAGGTCAGTCTGGCGGCGCCAGGGACAGCCCACCAGCGCCACCTCGCCGCGCTTCTGCACCACACGGCAGCCGGCTAGGGTCGCCGCCTCATGGCCGGAACACTCCAATACCAGCGCGACCTTGCCGGCAATAGCGGGGTCGTCCAGCGGGACGGCGGACAGCACGGTCGGGAGGCCGGACTGCCGCGCCATCTCTCGCCGCGCCTCGGAAGGGTCGCAGGCGAGAACCTCGTAGCCGCACGACGCAAAGATCTTTGCCGCCAGGTGCCCCACCAGCCCCAGGCCCGTCACCACCACCTTCTGCGGTGGCCGCGCCGTTGTGGTGGTCAGCGTGCTCATCCCAACGCCCATCAGCCGCGCAAAGACCGCGACCTCCGGCGCCAGGCCCTCCGGCAGTGGGAGCGCGTTCTCCTCCGCGACCCGCTGAAACGAGCGGTGCGGCCCCAGGCAGAACGCCCGATCACCGGGGCGCAGCGTGGCGACCTCACTCCCGACCGCCTCGACCTCAAAGACGGCGGCGTAGCCTGGCACGGCGGGAAAGCGCGTTCCCTGATAGCAGGATGCCAGTTCCGTGCCCGCGCTGATGAGCGTGGCGAGCGTACGCCCGGCAACCTCGTGTGGCCCCAATGGGTTCGGGTCGCGCTCGATAGGAAGGAGCTCGGCCTGTTCGCGCGCCGTGACCGTGACGGCGTATTCTCTGCCGGGATTCATCGGATCATCACTCCCACCTGTTGCGCCACCGACCGGACATACTCCGCCGCCTGAGTATAGTCCTCCTCTGTCGAAAGATGTTCCAGCAGTAGAGGCGTGTCCGGATCGAGCTTATCCAGTTCTTGCAGGAACACGCCGTAGTCCAGCGCGCCCAGGCCCGGACGCGTCTCGTCCAGATGCACCGTCAGCTTTCCTGAAAGCGTGATGTCTTTGGCGTGGCAGCACTGGATATAAGGACCGAGCTTGGCAAAGCACTCGCGGAGCAGGTCGCCATTGGCATAGAAAAGCTGCGGGCTGCAAATCAGATTAACCGGGTCGAGATGCACGGCGAACTGCCTGCGATCCACCGCTCGGATCAGGCGCAGGTAGCTCTCCGGCGAGTCGGGATACATCCAGGGCATCGTCTCCAGCGTGTAGTAGGCACGCGTCGGCTTTACGGCGTCAATAATGGCGCGCACGCTCTCCACAATGAGATCAAAGGTGGCCTCTGTGAGATTGTCGGGATGCGGGCCATCCCACTGCGCCCCGCGCGAACCGGCGATATTGACGCAGCAGCGCGCCCCGATCCGGTCGGCCAGGGCCAGTTGCGCCTGGCAGTGGGCCAGAGCTGCGCGTCGGGATGCCTCATCGGCGCTGAGGGGGTTGCTCCAGGCGCCCACTTCGGCCAGCACGATATCTGCCTTGCGCGCCGCCTCCGCATAGGCGCGGATCACCTCGTCGGTAGCCGTGTTATCTATCGGGCAATAGGCCGCGCTGTAGCCGCGTTGGCGCAGCGCCGCAATCCAGCGCTCCGGATCGGAGGCATCAGCAAAGAGAGGGCCGCCAAGTCGCATACGCTCGTCTCCTTCCACATGTCAGGGCAAAGGCGATGTTCGCCGCTATCTTCGCCGCCAACTCCAGCCTCTCCTGCGAGTGGGTGCGTTCCCCGCTCCAGGAAGGAGTTTCGCTTCTGGATACAGAAACGTGCCGACAACAGTCCTGGAAGCAGGAAGGGAACTTCTCGAATGCCCGAGCGCTTTGCGATACGCTGTCTCCTCGGAACTTGTGCGCTGGCGACGGCAGCGCTGCTTTTAGCGGCAGGGTGCGCGCAACGCGTGCCTGCCGCCAGGCCGCAGGTAGTGGTCGCGCCTGCCACAGTGAGCTACGTGGGCAATGCCGTCTGTGGAGAGTGCCACCAGGCGGAGTTCAATAGCCACCGCGCAAGCCGCCATGCCCTGACCCTACGCGCCATGAATCGCCCCAGCTTGGGATCGCTGGCTCCGCCGGTTGGCTCTGTCGCAAATACCTGGGTCACTATCAAACGTTTGGGGGAAGGGTTTGGGGTCGAGATCACCGGGCAGCCGGAGAGCCTGTCACCGTTAGATCTGGCCTTTGGCTCCGGCAAGACCGGGATGACCTACGTAGCCATCGTCAGCGACGATACGCTGGCGGAAGTTCACACAAGTTATTTTCCCCATGAGCGCAAGTGGTATGTCACGCCGGGGCAGGAGAATGCCCCAGACTATGGGATCGGGGTGACCTATCGCGGCGCCACTGCGCGCCGATGCCTTCTCTGCCATGCGACCGCGCTGCCCGACAACTCCCTGATGCCGGAAAAGCAGTTTTTCGGCGTCGGCTGTGAGTCCTGCCACGGCCCCGGAAGCGCCCACGTTGCCGCCATGCGTGCCGGAGACCGCGCCCATCTCTACACGGAACAGATCGGTTCCTGGTCGGCCACGCGCATCAATGAGCTCTGCGGACGCTGCCACCGTACCGCCCAGGACGTTACCACGCCCACCGTTACCTCCGTTAGCAGCACGCACCGCTTTCAAGCCTACGGCCTCATGAAAAGCGCCTGTTTCCAAAACAGCCACGATACGCTCTCCTGCCTGACTTGCCACAACCCCCACACCAACGCTAGCACCGACCGGAGGACCTATGAGGCGGCGTGCCTGGGATGTCATTCCCCCGCACAATCGGCAAGGACGGCAAGCGCTACGAGAACTGTCCAGGGCAAAACCTGCCCGGTAAACGCGCACAGCGGATGTATTGGCTGCCACATGCCCCGGCGAAAGGTATTCGCCGATACAAAGGTCTCCACGACCATGCCAGACCACTTCATCCGCATCTACCGAACAAAGTCCTGACCGCGCAGTACGTTGAGCCTAACTAAAAATCGGTGAGCATTTTACGGCACTTTCCTCGTCTAACAACCAGGACACTACGCAGGAAGGAGGGAGGGGCATGACAGAGCGAACGATACGCCTGCCTGAGAGTCTGCTGCGGCTCTGTGAGGCTCAGGCAGCGCGGGAAGGTATTCCTCCTGAGCAGCATATCGTGAATTTACTCTATGAGCGATTGCTTATGCAACGGTTAGGTCAGGTGCAGAAGTCCGAGGAGAATAGACCTCTGGACCTATATGACAGTCCGATGTTATATTAAGCTTGAGCAGCAAGGAGTATCAAAATTTGGCTTGCGGCGAACGTGTGAGCCGTCCATAGAGTTCGGTCTTGTTTCGGCGTGAAACGGCCTCTGCTCAGGACGGCGCTCACATGACGCTTTCTCTGCCAAGCCGAGATTAACTCTTCCGGGCCGGGTATCGAACGTACCCGGCCCGAAAATCGAGGGAAAGCCCCTTCACTACTCCGTCTGCCGGATCTCCAGTCCTGTATCCGTAATCTGCATCGTTTCCGGCGAAAGACCCAGGTTTTGCAGGTTCTTGAGTGCTAGCTGACGCGCGGCCTCCAGCTGTTGCTTGTTGTTATGCTTCGCGGCCTCTTCGTAGGCCGCCAGGGCCGGCAACGAGCCCAGGATAGCGAAGCTCTCGTGCAGCTGCTGCCGCTGCCGATTGCTCAGCGATTGGAACGACGGATACTGCCGTAACAGGGAGCGGGTCAGGACGCAGAGCGCTTCGTACTGGCGGGGCGTCACCTCTTTTTGCGTGTAGACTTCGTAGTTGGCCGCAAGGTAATAGCTCAAGGAGCAAGCCACGTCATGCGGAACCACTTTGTGCGCGGGCTCCTGCTTTTTCTCCAGATAATCGAATAGCTTCAGGCAGATCGCCAACAGTTGCTCTAGCTGCTGACGTTGCGAGGGCGTTTTGCCCATCATGGCGGCCAATTGCCTGGGCATCAGTTGGGGCGCAACAGGGCGGAACGTCGTGGTGGCCTGTGGCGCGGTCGCAGTGGAACGGGAAGGCGTCGGCTCCGTGCGGATCTGCGGCGCCACCTGTCGCCGTCGCTGCATCAGCATGCGCTGCATATTCAGGTTTTGCTGCATCTGGAGATTTCCCCAGATCTGACTGGATAGACTGCTGGAGATTGGGTTATTAAAGCTGCCGCCCATCGAGTCGGAGTATTGAGCGTGCGCCTGTGCGATCCCTGTCAGGATCAGACCCGGCAAAGCCATTAACAGTATCCAGACGTGCAGTCGTTTGTGCATTGCTTTCTCTCCTTCATGGATGCAGGGGCGGCGCAGCCGCCCAAAACAGACCGGAGCGCTCTTGCCCGGTAGGGCAAGGCTTGTGCAATAAACTCGGATAAAGGGCTGCCTTTATGCGAGCCGTTGTTGCTTAAGGATAACCGCTCCAGGTTACAACAGGACAACATGCCGGTAAACGTTACATGACGATTTTGCGCCGTTTCGATATGGGCCTGCCTCTCTCTGAGAGGACGGCCCATTTTCTGAGTCAAGGAAGAGATGCGGCAGTTTGGGAGGAGAGAGGAGGCGTGAGCCGGAATTAAGAAGGCAGACCCTGAAGGAGGGCTCGCCCTATGGCTAGGAAGAATAGTCCGGCAGCTTATTGCGTATCCTGCTTCAGAACCCAACGAGGGCACACATGGGGAATCTCTTGGGCCTACGTTTTATGGTAAGCGGACTGCTGGCCGCCTCCGTCGGATTGGCTCTGGCGGCTGGATGCAGCCAGAGAGTGCCGTCTGCTGCGCAGGCGAGGGTACAGCAGATCGTGCGCCCCCCGGATTTTGTCGGTAGTGACGCCTGCGCGCCATGCCACCAGAACGAGTATAACAGCCAGCACCGCAGCCACCATGCGCTGACGTTTCACCGCATGTCGCGCCAGAGCCTGGGGGATTTAGCACCGCCGTCCGGGCCAATTCCCCATTCCCCGCTGACCATGAAGGAGAAGAATGGCCGCTTCGGGATAGGCGTCGCCTCCCAGTCCGGCAATCTCCCACCGCTGGAATACGCGCTCGGCTCCGGAAAGACCGGGATGACCTACGTGACGCCTCTGGGCAGCGCGGCGATAGCGGAAATGCGGATGAGCTACTTTCCGCATCAAAAGAGGTGGTATATCACGCCGGGGCACGAAAAACTGCCTGCCAACTCGATGGGCATGGTACGCACGGGAGCTTTCGCGCGGCAATGTGTTCTTTGCCATGCTGTCACGATTCCCGCCGATAGCCTGGAGCCGGAAGAGCGCTTTTTCGGGGTCGGATGCGAAGCCTGCCATGGTCCAGGCAGCGCCCATATCGCGGCCATGAGCGCGGGCAAGTATGACCAGGGGCAAATGGCAAAGCTGGAAACCTGGCCTGCCTCCCGCATCAACACGCTATGTGGCCGATGCCACCTGACGGAGCAGGACGTCCGGAAGAAAAACTTGCAAAAAGACGCAACCCATCGCTTTCAAGCCTATGGATTGGCGCAGAGCCGGTGCTTCAAGCAGAGCAAAGAGACGCTTTCCTGTATTACCTGCCACGACCCGCACACCAACGTCAGCACCAACCAGAAAGCCTACGAAGCCGTCTGTCTGAATTGCCACTCCGGAACGCCCTCCTCCCACCGTCCCGCGCCGTTACAATCGGTGGCGATCAAACCATGTCCCGTGAGCCCGAAGGAACACTGTATCGGCTGCCACATGCCTTCGCGCCGATTGATGGCAGCCTCCCAGATTAGCGTCGCGATGGCCGACCACTTCATCCGCGTGGTGCGGAACAGAGAATAACCAGGAACTGGCCGGCATACCAGGCTCCGCTAGATTAGCTTAGCAAATTGGCTTTCGCAGGCGAGAAAGAAGGTATGCACAACGAACAAAGCGCGTGGCGCCTGGCCCAGGCGCAAAACATGGCGGCGTGGTACGCGCAACACCCGGATGTCGAAGCTATCCTCGTGGGAGGCTCCGTAGCGCGAGGATGCGCGGATCGCTTCTCGGACGTGGAAATCGGCGTCTTCTGGCGCGCCTTGCCGTCACCTTCTGTCCATGCGACTCTCATGCTACAGGCGGGCGGACAAGACTGGGTACTTGATCCCTTTGATCCAGAGACGGAGGACGTGTAGTTCGAAGAATACGCGGTCTCCAGCCTGAAGGTAGATATGCGCCACATGACGGTCGCGGGCATGGAACGTGTATTGGCGAGTGTGGTAGACAATGCCGACGCCGACGAAGCAAGACAAGGGCTCGTCTACGTGGCTCGGCATGGCCTTCCTCTCTACGGCCAGGCTTTGCTCAGCGCTTGGCGAGAAAAGACCGGCTTGTATCCAGAGGCCCTGGCCTATGCTATGGTGCGTCGTTGGCTAGACCTGCCGCCCTGGGATTATATGTCCGCCTACATAGAGCGCGACGATCTGCTCCTGTTCGCCTGTGCGCTCACCGAGTCCGTGCGGGGTATCTTCGGCGCCCTGTGCGGTATCAACCGGGAGTACTATCCGGAGCTGAAATGGATGAGCCATACCTTGCAGAGCTTCCTGCTACAGCCCCCTGACACGCCAGGACGGATACAACGTCTCTTTCGTGTCCCGCCTGTCGAAGCCGCCGAGAGCGTCCGATGCCTGGTAGAAGAAACGTTTGATTTGGCCGAACGCACGCTGCCCGGCCTGGAACTCTCTGGTCCCCGTGCCGATTTTCGTTATGCTCGGCCTCGTGTCGAGCAACCGTCTCCGTAACGAGGCGCGCAAGCCCTGCCTTACAGTGACGAAGTCTACAGGCCGAGAGAAACCCTACCGGAGCAGCGGTCGGAAAGCCTTCAGGCCGCCTCACGCAGATCGTTAGCCTGTTCTGGCTCCTCTCCAGCCATTCCCTGCTGGGCTCCCGTTCCCCACGGTGAAAGATCCCCAGGATGCCCTTGATCTTGTTCTTAGCCAGCAGAGGCAGTACGAAATAGGCAACACCCTGAAAAACATTAAAAATTGTTTCGCTCTTGAATAGTTGGCACGCTTTCTGCAAGCCAGCACAATTGTCGGATCGTCATGATCCTCAAGCTAGCTGTTGCCAACCGATTGCCAGCATCTTAACCGTTGTTGGCATGTTCATTTCAGGCGTTTTGATCTACTCCGGGGCCTTCCCCATTCCTTACCCAGCAATTCCTCTGTGTTCTGAAGCAGCAACCGGTTGATCACACGGATATCATCGACCGCCAATCATCTCAATCGCCAGAAAGGAGAACAATTCTATGCCTGTCAAGAAAGCCTATGTGAAGCCGCGCTTGAAACGGTTGGGACTGCTTCGCCAGCTCACTCGGTTTTCAGTCCCTCAATAGGGTGGACTGGCACAACTAGATCAGAAACGGCAGCAGGGAACTACCAGATTTCTCACCTGGAAAGTTCTCTGCTGCTATACAAGGGGACAATTCGGAAATCATCAAGAGGAGCCCATGCATAGATGATCGCTCTCACCAGTCACCCACGCCGCCGAGAGGATATTCTCAAGCAGCGGGCCGCAGAGGACTTTGTGCTCTTCAACCTGGAGAACGGGCAGTATTATGCTCTCGACGAGGTAGGCGGCCGTATCTGGGAGTGCTGCGATGGCACTTGCCCTGTCTCGGAGATCATATCCCTTCTCTGCCAGGAGTACGAGGCGCCCGCCGCCACTATCCAGGCCGATGTGATCGAGTTGTTGGAGGACCTGGCCCATGAGAACCTGGTGGTCCTGGAACCCTAGCGTCTTTGCGATCCTGCGGCAACGGAATAGGCTACACAACCTCCTCCTCTTCGTTTCTATCTTCTGCTTCGCAGCCCTAGTCCCGATGCTTCTGCGGCTGAAGCTGTCTAAACTGGCCGTCCTGCTGGAGGCAAAGCCTCCCCGCGCTGCTCCGAGACGGGATCGAATCCAGCGAATTGTTCGCTATGTGGACATGGCGCTCCGGATCGGTACGCCCCTCATTCGTCCGGGCTGTCTGACGCGCGGCGTGACCCTGTACTATTTCCTCCACAGAGCCGGGCTGGATGTCACTCTCTGTTTCGGAATGGGCAAGGTGAAAGATGAGTTTGTTGGCCATTGCTGGCTGATCCTTGCGGGGGAGCCTTATCTGGAGCGAAAGGATCCCCGCCTGCTTTTCGCCGAGGTCTATCGTCTGCCACACAGGACAACCATTGTGAATAGCATAGAAACCACACCATCGGAACAGGCACCCAGCGGATGAGTATTCCCTACAGCACTCACCATTATGCTTTCCATGGCCTGGCTTTCCAAATCCGCAGTAATGATGCCTCCGTATTGGCCGCTTTGCAGAGGAGATTGCGGCATTTTAGGATCCTGAGGGAACCTCTTGCCGAGCTGTGCTTTGTTCTAGAGCGAGTCTCCCAGGAAAGCGACCTTCCTATTACAAAGCCACCGGGACCGTTACGCCCCGTTTACGACTTGAAGATGGGAGAAGTCGTCTATAGCGCTACGGCAGACCAGCTTTATATCCGCTACGGAGATAACGTGCGGTGTGTCTGTGATCCTGAGAAAGGCCGAACCCACATCGCCTTTCGCCCGTACCGGGAACAGGAGGTATGGCTCGTCTCCCACCCGCTGTTCACGTTACCGCTCCTCGAACTCTGCAAGCGGCATCAGCGCTACAGCCTGCATGCGGCGGGCTTATGCCTCCAGAATAAGGGCATCCTCCTGCCCGGCACCAGTGGAGCAGGGAAATCCACCTTAACTCTGGCTTTATTGCGCGCCGGTTTTGATTTTCTCGGAGATGATCAGATTTTTCTAAGCCAGGATTCAGGGGGCATTCGTATGCTCGCCTTCCCGGATGAGGTTGACATCACGGAGGAAACGGCAGGCTTCTTCCCAGAGCTTACCTCTCAGAGGCGATGCCGCCGTCCCGTCGGGTGGCCAAAGCATCCCCTCCTGGTCGAAGAAGTCTACGATGTTAAATTTGTCCGCGAGTGTCGGCCGGCGGTCGTTGTTTTCCCTCAGATCTCCGCCAAGCAAGCAAGCCTTCTCAAACGGATGAGCCCGGGTGAAGCGCTTTTGGAACTCGCCCCCAACATTCTGCTGACCGAGCGCTGTTCCTGCCAGTCCCACCTGGACATATTGGCAGAGCTTGTTCGCACGACACCCTGCTACCGGCTAGAGACAGGCCGTGATTTCGATACTACTCCCAGGCTGTTAGCGGATCTTGTCGCCTGAACAGACACCTGGGCCGCTTAAGAAGACAAGGGCTGACCGAAATGAACAGCCGCCTCCCGTACTCCTTCGTAGCTCCAGGCGCCTGTCTGCGTCCGGAAGCCGCCCTGCTTGTATGTTGTGCCCGAACCCAGGTGGACGCGGAAACCGCCGAGCGCATCCGGGCATTATTACAGTGCAAGTTGAATTGGCTCGATGTCATCTTAGGGGCGATCCGGCATGGCATCTTGCCGTTGCTCTATCAGAATTTAAACGCTGTCTGCCCGGAGGCGGTGCCGCAAGCCACCCTTGAGGATCTGCGCGATCATTTTGAAGCCAATGCACGCCGTAGCCGTTGCCTCGCCCAAGAACTGCTTCGGCTCCTAGCTCTGTTCGAAGCGCACGGCGTTCCTGCGGTTCCGTTCAAGGGGCCACTTCTCGCGGCTCAGATCTACGGCAACGTAGCCTTGCGGCAGGGCGGCGATTTGGATATCTTAGTGCCCAGGCAATCGGCCCTGGTGGCTAGGTCCTTACTTCTCAATCAGGGCTACCAGGAAAAGCTTCATGAGGACGGCGCCTATGCCTTTATGGGCCCGGAGGGCAGGGCCTGCGTGGAGCTGCACTGGGACCTCAGCAAATGGTATTTTCCCTTTCCGCTTGCGGGCGAAGGTTTGTGGAACCGCTTAGAGTGCCTTTCCTTTGTCGAGAGCAGCGTACACCACTTTGCGCCCGAAGACCTCCTGTTGTACTTATGTATGCATGGAGCCAGACACTGCTGGGAACGGTTAGCGTGGATCTGCGATGTAGCGGAACTGTTGCGGGCTCAGCCGGCTATGAACTGGGAATGGGTTGGCCGGCAGGCGGCTCGGTTAGGCAGTACGCGCATACTGCTCCTGGGCCTGCGACTGGTCAAGGATGTGTTGGGGATAGCTTTACCTGCGCCGGACGGACTTTGGCCCGGGACAGAGCCTGCCGTAGACTTGCTGGCTGGGCAGGTGCGCGCGCATCTGTTTCAGGAGGGCTCTGCGTCTCCCGGTATTTGGGAACTGATGGAAAGAACGGCCTTCCATCTGCGCGTACGGGAGCGCCTTCAGGATCGCATTCCGTACGTGCGCTTTTGTTTGCAGCGGGCGTTTAGAGTAAACGCCCGCGACCGTGCCCTCTGCGCGCTTCCTTCGTATCTGAATGGCCTCTACTGCCTTCTGCGACCGCTTCGGTTGGTAATAGCCAGCAGAAAACCGAAAAAAAACTGCCTAACAGAAATCCGGTAATCCCTCCCAACGGTGTGGACGTATCTCCTCAGCAGCAGGCTGCGTGAGATTGATCCACACGGCTGGGAGTGTCTACCAGCAATCCCGACGGGAGACGAAATGCTTCCCGGTCGCTGTCAGAGCCTCGTCGAGAGGAAACCCTGGCAACGCTTCCAATGTCTGTAAAATGGGCCTTTCAGATAGCGGAGGCGTCCTTTTATAGAAAAACGGAGACGCTTTCCTGCCGGGGCAGCGGTCGGAAAGCGTTCAGGCCGCCTCACGCAGCTCGTTAGCCTGTTCTGGGCTCTCCCCCTCAGCCATCACACTCAGAAACACCTCCACCAACTCAGGGTCAAAATGGGTGCCTGCCAGCGATTGGATATGTCTGTAGATGCGATCCTGGTCCCATCGTGGCCGGTAAGGCCGATCCGAGTTGAGAGCATCCCACACATCCACTATTGCAAAGATCCGTGCCTCCAGGGGGATCTGCGGGCCCTGTAAGCCTTGAGGATATCCGGTGCCATCCCACTTCTCATGATGGCTGTAAGGAATCGCTAAGGCCGGGCGCAGGAACTGGATCGGCCAGAGCCATTCGTGAGCATAGACCGGATGCTGGCACATCACTTTTCTCTCTTCCTCGGTCAAGGGGCCTGGCTTGAGCAGGATGGCGTCGGGAATGCCCATCTTGCCGATATCGTGCAAGATGGCTCCACGGCGCACATGGGTCAGCTCGGCGGCGCTCATGCCCAGCTTGCGCGCCAGGCGCATGGTCATCTCGGTGACCCGTCGGCTGTGCCCCTCCGTCTCCTTATCCCGCAATTCTAAGGCCCGCGCCCAACCCTCAATGGTCGCATCATAGGCGCCTACAAGCTCGGCGTTGGCCTGCTGGAGCTCCTGGAAGAGCATGGCATTATCCATCGCAATCGCCATGTGGCCTGCCAGCATCTCTAATGTTTCCAGCCACTCCCGGCTGGGCTCTAGTTCCCCACGGTGAAAGATCTCCAGTACCCCCTTGACCTGGTTCTTAGCCAGCAGAGGGATCACAAAATAGGCAACAAAATCCTCCCCTGCGATCAAGCCGGCGCGGGTGAACGTCGTGCTTGCCGCGCGCAAATCGGGAACAAAGTCCAGACAATGTTCCTGGGCAGCCTGGCCCGCCCGTCCCTCTCCCAGGGAGACGCAGGAATGGGTAATGCCCTGCGTTCGAAAGCCATGGCCTACGGCAAAGGTCAGGGTCCGGGCCTGGGGATCGCAGAGCAGCACCGCCGCCGCATCTACGTGCAGCAGGAATGCCACCTGCTCGACAAAGAACCGCAACAGAGGCATCAAGCCCAGATTGGCGGTGACCAGGGCATCCATGGCCCGCAGGGCGCTAAACTGCTCGAACTGCTGCCTCAAGCTCTCTTCCGCCTGCTGGAGTTGCGCCTGGGTCGCAGACATTTGAGCGGACAGGTTCTGATAGCGGCTTTGCAGGCGCTTATGGTCCTGCTGCAATTGCTGACAGCGGGCTTGCAGGCGAGCCTGTTCGGCCTCCAGGGCGGCTATCCTGGCGCTCAGATCGGATTTGGGTGGATAAGTAGGCTCCATATGCGTTCTTCGGTTCTATTCCACTCTAGCCCCATGCCCCTTCGGGGCACTCTCTCGCAGGAGAATGCCTCCCCCCTCTCCCGCAGCGTCGGGGGTCGCGAGGCGGAGGGCTGTGGCAAGGCGGAGGCAGGGGCCCTAACCCTGCCGACCCTGGCAGTCCATTGCAGGCCCGCCCCTAGCAGTGGGCCGGGGGTGAGGGCTATGTTCACTCTAGCACCCAACGACCCGTTGGCATGCTAGAGGTGCTTCGAGATTGGCATAGTGAATAATCGTGTTGCGCCCCTGCGCCTTGGCGGCATAAAGCGCTTTATCGGCCTGGGCAATCAGAGTCGCGGCCTCCTGGATCGAAGGGACTAAGGAGGCGACGCCAATACTGACCGTCACCCCATCGCGAGACCAGGCATGCTCGGCAATCGCAGCCCGCAGCCGCTCGGCAGCGAGCAGGCTCTGCTGGCTATCCGTCATCGGCAGCAATACGACAAACTCCTCGCCGCCATACCGGGCGGTAAAGTCGGCCTTGCGCACGTTGGTTTGCAGCAGGGAGCCCACCTCTCTAAGCACTTGATCGCCCTCCTGGTGGCCGAAGGTATCGTTATAGTCCTTGAAATGGTCCACATCCACTAAC
This sequence comes from Chthonomonadaceae bacterium, assembly GCA_035650735.1. GTDB lineage: Bacteria > Armatimonadota > Chthonomonadetes > Chthonomonadales > Chthonomonadaceae > DASRGL01. The sequence goes on along the minus strand of DASRGZ010000131.1, from coordinate 16,090 downwards.
AGCACCGAGAAGGGTTGCTGATAGCGGAGGGCCTCAAAAAAGGCCTGGTTGAAATAGTCCTCAAAAGCCCGCCGGTTCTTCAGGCCCGTCAGGGCATCGGTTGTTGCGAGTTGGAATAGATCGACGTTTTCCAGACCGAGCTGAATCAAGCTCTCTTCCAGGTAGCGCAGATAATCCGGAGGGGAAAGTGGGTCGGGCAGGCACGGAGCGAGCCCAGGCGGCACAGCGCGCTCGGACAGGGCCGGCGCTGGAGTGGGCGCCGCAGGCGACTCCGCCGCCTGCTTCCAGGGGCCGGGGTCGGGCAGCACGCAGAGTTCTCCCCTTGCCATAGGCGCCAGGGACGGCTCCGCCGTCAATTTAAATTGGTCTACCAGGCCCTGTAAGCCCGCGGCCATCTGGCTGAGCTGGTTCGCGGCGCTGCTGACCTGCTGAATGCTGGCCGTCTGTTCCTCCATGACCCCACTGGCCGTCTGGCTATGGTCAGAAACTTCCTCTGCCGAGGCGCGCATCGTCTGGGCCCCGGCGAAATTCTGCTCACTGATCGAGGCCACCTCCCGGATCGCCGTTCCGACCTGTTCCGTTCCTATGGCTATCTCGGCGACCGCTTGCTCGTTGCTGTCGGCAATCTGGCGCATGGTGGCTACGGAGGCTTGCACGGAGTGCACCATGGCGCTCATCTTATGGGCAGCCTCTGTCATTATCTCTACTTCCATGGCTACGGATTGGGTGGCTTGCAGCATCTGAGCCAGGCCGCGGCCCGCCTCCTCCCCGTGGGCTGCCCCCTGGCTTACCTCCTGGGTGCTGGCCTGCATCGCCTGGAGCGCTGCCTCCATGCCCGCGCGGATGTGGTTAATGGAGCCGCTAATCTCCTTCGTGGCTGCCTGAGCGCGCTCCGCCAGCTTGCGAATCTCTTCGGCGACCACGGCGAAGCCTCTGCCATGCCCTCCGGCGCGGGCCGCTTCAATGGCCGCGTTGAGCGCAAGCAGGTTGGTCTGCTCGGCAATCTGGTCAATGGTTTCGGCGATGGCCCCGATCTGCTTTCCTTTCTGGCCCAGCTCATGCATCTTGTGGGCCGAGACCTGGACCTGCTCTTTGATCCGGCTCATGCTGGCGATGGTTTGCTCGATGGCCTTGCCTCCGTCCTGGGCAATGGCAAGCGCCTGTTGCGCCGTAGAGGCCATCTGCCAGGCGGAGGAGGCGACCTCCTCGACGGATTGCCTGGCCTGCTGCATTCCCGTCTCCGCTTGCTGGGAGGCTGCCTGTTGGTCCGCTACGCTGCTTTGCACCTGCCTCATGGCCTGTTTAAGATGCTGCATGGCCTCGCTGGCGTTGGTGGCGCTGCGCCACTGCTGCTCGCTCTCCTGGGCCATCTGTTGACTCGTCTCCGCGGACTGCTGCGCCTCGTGAGCGACCTCCTGGATCGAAGCGGCGATTTTCGCGCTGGCCTGGGTGGATTGGGCCGCGGCAGCGGCGAGCTGGGTGCTGGTGTCTGCGACAGAATGGGCCGCCTGCGCTACGTGTCCAAGCAGCTCCCGTAAGGCAGCTTGGGCCTGCATGAAGGCCGTCATCGCCTGCTGTGTCTGGGTCAGCATCCCGTTAAAAACCCGGGCCATGGTGCCAAACTCATCGCGCGTCTGGCCGTAGAGAGGCTTCGTTTCCACCTGGATTACCGCCGTGAGATCCCCGGCTGCCATAGCGGTAGCGGCCTGGCCTAAACTGGTCAGGCACCGGTCACGTAAGGTAGCCATGCGGTTCGTGAAGGCCAGGAGCGGCTGGCTCAGGCTGCGCGCCAGATAGCGGATTACCAGCAGGCTAATCAGCAGAGTAGCCACCAAGAGAACGATAAGGAGGGCCTGAGTGAATTTGAGATAATGGATCCTCCACTCGTAGAAAGCGTAAGTTTGCTGAGGAGAGGCCAGCCCTGGCGCTGCCTCTGCCCTGTTGGGCTTCCTGTCGGGCACTTCCCGCGGGGGGTGGGCCGAGGCGGTCTGCTCGTGTTGAGGCAGTAGACCGGAAAGGCCCAGGTTTTTCTCCTTAGCGTCAGGATGGCCGGGGAGAGCGCCTTGCAGAGCTTGCGTCTCCTGGATAAGCTGAGACAGACACCCGATAGCGATGACGCTCGTGAGCATGGGCAGGGCCAGGCAGGCCAGGCAGGCGAGAGCCAGCTTATAAATGATTCTCAGGTTTCCAAACCACCGCATACCGGGTATTTCTCCTTGAAGGATCCAGCCGTTTGGCGTCTCATCTTGTTATTATGGCGGAGACCGGAAATCTACTTATAGTCCGTAACAAAACCTGGCTGTAAGGCTTCACCCTCACCCCGCCCTCTCCCTGCAAGGCAGAGGGAGAACGGTTGTGTTAGACGCTCTCAGGCTCCTGTCAAAACCGGCCGAGGCCGCTGCCCATATCTGCGGACTGGGAGGAGCCTGCGGGAATAAAACAGGACAGTCTAGGTGAGCCATCAGGCGGCTTCAAACAGAGAGATGTCCCCCTCAGCATCCTCTTCCTGCTGCAGCCTCCAATGCTCTTTGTAGAGCTCATCCAGTTCGCCAGAATTCACCATCCCCTTAAGCGTCTCCACAACAACGGGATCGAACTGCGTGCCTGCAAAGCGATTAAGCTGCGCGTTGCGAAGCTGGCTATCCAGCACCTTCCGATAGGGCCGGGACGAGCTCATGGCGTCAAAGGCATCGGCAACGCAGATGATGCGCAGCGGTAGAGGAAGCTCGCCGAGTTTCAGCCCGTCCGGGTAGCCGGTCCCATCCAATTTCTCATGGTGATTGCGAATGAGCCTCAGGATCTCATCGCCCAGGCCCAGCGGCTTGCAGATCTCATAGCCGATGACCGGGTGCTGCTTCATAATTTCAAACTCGGCGGCGTTTAGCGGGCCAGGCTTGCGTAAAATCAAATCTGGAATGCCGATCTTGCCGATGTCGTGCAAGAGCGCGCCGTTGCGCAGATCGTGCAGGACCTCCGGCGCGACCCCCAGCTTTTTACCGAGCATCACGCAAAGCTCGGAGACGCGGTAGGAGTGGCCTTGCGTATACGGATCTTTGGCATCGAGGGTCTTTGCCAGGGCTTGCAGAGAGCGCAGAAAGGCGGCCTGCTGGTCTTCATAGAGCCGCGAATTGACGAAGGCCATGGTGGCCAGCCCGGCCAGCATGCGCGCCAGATCCACATCTTCATCGAGAAAGCGGTGGCCCGGTCGGTGGTGGAGCAGAGTGAAGACGCCGATGACCCCACCATGGAGCAGGGTGGAACCGCTTTCCAGCATGGGAAGGCACAAAGCGGCCTCTCCCTCGTAGTGGAGATCGGAGCGCGCCGCAACGGATTTCTGCCCGCGTGGTTCCTGTTCGCGCGCTAAAACTAGAGGCTTGCCTGTTTCTGCCACATAACCTTCCATGCCTTCGCCCCAGGCTCTGTCCCTGGGGAAAGAATGCTCCTTCCCCATGCTGACGGCCATCTCGGTCAGCAGCGCGTTGCCCCTCTCGTTGACAAGCATAATATAACCTGCCGTCGCGCCGGTATCCCGAATAGCAGCCCGCAGCGTCTGCTCCATGATCTGGGCCGCATCCTGGCCGCTCGCGAAGCAAGCCCCAAACTCCAGCAGGGTCGAAAGCTTGCGCGCCCGGCGCTGCAGCGCCGCCTCGCGCCGCTTCAACAGAAGCAGCAAAACGGCCAGGCTGGCTATAATGAAGATTAAGATCAGGGCCATTTCAATTACTTTTCGGCTGGATTAAGATAAGGGTTCTTGTTGCTTATTCCACACAGCACGGCACCTTTTAAAGTACAATTGCGGTCAGTAGCCGGGCAGGTGAAGCTGCCTTCCAAGGGCGGAGCTCATAGCGGGATCATGGACCAGACTATAGGGCTTGTCTTTCGGTTTTGCGCTTACCGTAACGGTATCCGCGGCCAGAGCGCCCTGTGCCAACTGGAATTTACCCTTGAGGCTGGCGTTGGCGGTGTTGCTGCTGTTATGCGCATAGTAGAAGCCCACAACGCTGATCTGGGCGGCGCTGACGGTAATGCCGTTTGCCGCTAGCCCGGCAAATTTATCGGTGGAGAACGCATAGGCGAGGTCGCCGTTCAGCACGATCTGGTTGGCGGCAACCAGGGTCCCCGTGCCAACGATGTAGCCGGAATTCAAGGTAATATCGCCGTTGACATAGACCACCTCGTTGGGCCTGAGAAAGAGGAAACCGCTGAATGTCTGGCTGGAGTTAAACCTCCGGTTGGCGATAGATTGGTAATAGGCCAGGTCAATAGCGGGGTAGGACAGCGACGCCGCCCCGGGAAATTTCGCCCCGGTGACGACAGGAATGCTCAAGGTGCCTCCTGCATAGGCATCCCCGTTCACGGTGGAGGTTATCGTGGAGCTCGTCAGCGAAATGTCGCCGTTAGCGCGAATGTCCCCGTTCGTGCCTCCCGCGCCCGTGACCATATCGGGGCCGCTGATAGAGGTGTTGCTACAGAGAGCATAGTCGAACGGAGTCCGGGTGCTGCTCGACGGCAGAACTTCCGTGCGGGCAGCGGTCTCCCCGTTGAGCGTGCCTGTGCTGACGATCTGAATCGTGGAAGGGATGCTGGCGCTATTGTCCGTGACGGTTACGCGGAAGCTGCCGCTGCCCAGGCTGCGGCTGCCGGTATAGGGCAAGGTCGCCTTGTTATAGGCGTACTGCCAGTAGCCGTACTCGATGCCGGCCTCGGCCATAGCGCGCGCGCCGCGCAGGCGCAATTGCCGCTTGCCGCTCAGAAACGTCGCATTGCCGATAGCCATCATGCCGAGAACGACGACCAGCAAAATAGCCAGGGCGGCAATCGCCGACAGCGCAACACTTCCCCGATTTCGACCTCGACCCGCGCCTCTAATTGTGATGGGCCATATAGACATCACGCCGCACCGTATAGGTCCAGGTTCGGATGCCCTCTGTCACCGCCACCGTCAGCGTAAGGCGGACGACGTTGGGCGGCGTGCCCGTCGCGTCAAAGGACAGCGATTGGACATCCCCTATCCTGGGAACGGAGGAGCCGGGCAGCAGGCTCCATGCCGCATCTGCCGTCCAGTTTCCACCGGGCAGCTTATACTGACGCCAGAGGTTGGGGCCGCCCGCATTTCCCCTGGCATTGGCCAGATAAAAGCTCACTTGCGTGCCGGGCTGGTACTGCAAAGTCCCGTTCTGCCAGGCCGGCACATAGTTGCCGGACGCATCCCGGTTCGCCGGGAGGGTGAAGACGTTGGCGGTATTGGTGGCGGCGTCATAGGGCAGGAAGGAGATCGCTTCACGGATCTCCTTGGCCATTCCATCCACGGCCAGGTTGGCCTCCTGGATGGCTTTCGACCGGCTGATCTGCCGCGCCCACTGTCCGCTCAGGGTGGCAAAGATCAGGAGCACCGGCACGAGGACGACGGCGCCGAGCGTCAGCGCCATCAGGACTTCCACCAGCGTCAGCCCGCGTCTGCGGCTCATGGGCGGTTGCTGATCAGGCCGGAGAGCCGGACGCTTCCGGCCGTCTGCGGAGTGCGGCTGCTGGCGGCGTTCCAGACGACGGTCACGTCTATCTGCTTGATATTGGTGTTGGCGGGATCGCCGTCGAGCGGCCCGATAACGACGGTCATCTGTCCCTGAGGAAGCCCGGCCACGGCGTAAGTGGTCGTTCCGTCCACAAGCCCGGCGTAACCCGTTCCCTGCAAGTCGGCGATTTTGTCTCCGGCAGCCTGCGCGGCCAGAGTAAAATAGTCCCCCTTATCCACGGCGGCACGCGATGCCAGAGAGGCCGACACGTAGGCCAGCAACGCCACCGAGAGAACCGTGACGGCCACAAGCACCTCCACCAGCGTTAATCCAGACCGGATTCGATGGCGGGCGAATGAATTCAAAGCCCTCACCCCCACCCCCTCTCCCACGCTGCGGGTTAGAACGGCTGCGCGGACTGGAGCGCGTGCTGGAACAGGCCAAAAGCGGGCTGTTGAGTCCACAGCAGGTGGTCGAACAAAGCCCTCACCCCCACTCCCTCTCCCACGCTGCGGGAGAGGGGAGAAAGGAGTCCGCGCAGGCGGACTCTGTGCCCTGGTTGCTGCGGCTTTAGCCGCCCGGAAACAAAACGGGCCGGCAGGGCCGATGCGGGCTGTCTCCTCTGGCCTCTAAGATCAATAGCTGCTGTACGCTGTGCCATTGCTATCGTTGCCGGTAGCGCTGCTGCTCACTTTGCCCACGGTGCCAGCGGTGACCGAGTAGGTAAAAGCACTGCCGGAAACCGGATCGTTGGGGATAGAGCCCTGGATATAGGGGCCATGCCAGGAGCCGGACGGAATGGCCGTGGACGCTCCTGAGGTCGGGTCTGCGCCGTTAGCGGGCGCGGCGGTTGCTGCCAGGTCCGCCAGGGTAAGCGGGTAGAGGCCCGTATCCGTCTGGTAGGCGGAGATGGCGTTCCGCAGCAGTGCAAGATTGCTTTTCAAAGCGGCGTCCTTGCTGCGCCTGCCCTGGTCGGTGAACTTCGGGATCACAATGGCCGCAAGCACGGCAATGACGACAATGACGACAAGCAGCTCGATTAAGGTAAAGGCACGGCGCATCTGAAGCCTCATGAACATCTCTCTAACCTCCTTAGCCTGCAAATCTCCAGCATCGGCACACAGGTCTGGAAAAGTTGTTCCGCATTTTCGGCTTGCTTTCACCCTAAATTTAGGGGCAAAGAGGGACAAACTGCCGGGCCACTCCACCGAACGTTGGCGGCCAGCAAGTTATCTATCAGGGTCATCGTGCGGACAGGAAAGCCGAGCGCTACTTGACGCTGGTGGCCAGTGAATAGATCGGGGTCAGAATAGAGACTGCGATGAAGCCGACCATCAGGCCGAGCACGACGATCATGACCGGCTCAATGATGCTGGCAAGCATTTTAAGCCGCGCATCCACGTCCCGCTCATAAAACTGGGCCACGCGCAGCAGCACCGCGCTTAACTTCCCCGACTTTTCCCCTACCGCGATGATCTGGCAGATCGTCGCCGGAAAGACCCCCGTATGAGCGACGGCCTCGGAGAGGGAGACTCCCCGCTCCACCTGCTCGCGTACCAGCCGCAGCGCCTGCTCATAGATCACGTCCTGGGAGGTCTGGACTGCGGTTTCCAGGGCGATCAGCAGAGAGACTCCCGTTCCCAATAAGGTTCCCAGGGCGCGCAGGATGCGCGCGAGCGCCACTTTTTTGGCGATATCGCCCAGGATGGGCAGGCGATGAAGAACGCGCGTCAGGAAGGTGCGCCCGGCAGGCAGCCGCAAAAAGGCGCGGCCTCCCAGCGCCGAGCCGATCAGGATTATCGGAATCAGCCACCAATGGGCCTTCACAAAGCGGCTCATGGCCAGCAGAAACCGGGTCGTCGGGGGAATTTCCGCCTTCATCCGGTCAAACAACTGATTGAATTGCGGCAGCAGGTAGGTCATCATGAACAGGAAGACCGCCAGCGCCACGCAGAGCAGCACCGCCGGGTAGGTGAGCGCCCCCACCACTTTACGGCGCATCTCCAGGGCCGCTTCCAGGTAGTCCGCGGCCTGGTTGAGCGTTGCGCTCAGGCTGCCGCCCGTCTCTGCCGTGCGCACCATATCTACGTAGAGCCTGGGAAAGACATGCCGATGCGCCCCCATGGCCTGGGCCATCGTCTTGCCCTGAGACAGATCGGCATGGGTTGCCAGAAGGGCCTCCCGGATGGCGGCGTTGTCAGCGTGCGCCTGGAGCGTTTCCAGCGCCTCGACGACCGGAACCCCCGTCTCTATCAGAATGGCAAATTCCCGCGTGAGGGCGACAACCTGATCCAGCTTCACCCTGTCGCTAAGGCGCGGGAACCCCTGGAACGACGATCTAGCCGCGCGGGGCCGCTGCGGATCGCCGGGCGCGACCGACAGGAGGACATATCCCTGGCTTTGCAGGAGGCGCACCGCCTGATCCTCATCCTCGGCCTGCACCCGATCCGTGATTTTCTTGCCCCGGGGATCGAGGGCTGTGTAGGTGAAATGCATGGCCTAAACACCGCCTCACGGTAATTTCCTATATTTTCAGTCTCTGAGAACGACGCGGTTATTCTGCGTGGGTGTTTAGACCACCGTGACGCGCCGTACCTCTTCCGGCGTGGTCAGGCCCTGGCGGATCTTGAGCACGGCGTCTTCCTGGAGGGTACGCCTGCCCGCGAGCGCCGCCGCCTTGATCTCCTGCGAGGAGGCGCGCGCCAGGATAAGGCGCTGCACCGCCTCCGTCACCTCCAGCAGCTCATGCGCCGCCGTGCGGCCCCGGTATCCGGTTTTGCTACAGGCGTCGCAGCCCGCGCCGCGCTGAAATCGGAAATCGGCGGCGTAGAGCAGATCCGCGCAGCCGAGGGCTTCCAGCAGGGCCGCGTCAGGAGCATAGGGCGCGGCGCACTGGGCGCAGGTCAGGCGCAGCAGACGTTGGGCCAGGGTGGCGGCCAGGGCCGAGGCGACCAGAAACGGCGCGACCCCCATATCCATCAGCCGAATGATGGCTCCAGCCGCATCGTTGGCGTGGATGGTCGAAAGAACCAGGTGGCCGGTGAGCGCCGCCTCGACGGCGATATGGGCCGTCTCCGAGTCGCGGATCTCGCCCACGAGGATAACGTCGGGGTCCTGCCGCACCAGCGTGCGCAGGCCGTTGGCAAAGGTGATCCCCGCTTTCGGGTTGACGTTGCCCTGGATGATGCCTGCCACCTGATACTCCACCGGATCCTCAATGGTCATAATATTACGCTCTACGGAATTGATCGCGTTGAGGCAGGCATACATCGTGGTCGTTTTGCCGGAGCCGGTCGGCCCGCAGGCCAGCACCATGCCATAGGGACGCAGAATGATCTCCTGCAGGCGGGCCAGCGTATCCGGCAGCATCCCGATATTCGGGAGGGTGATGCGCCCGGCATTACGGTCCAGGATGCGGATGACTACGTTCTCTCCAAAAAGGGAGGGGAAGGTAGAGAGGCGAAAGTCATACTCGCCCTGCGGCGTCAGCAGGGTGAACCGGCCATCCTGGGGCATACGCCGCTCGGCAATATCCATCGCTGCCATGATTTTGAGGCGCGACACAAAGGACTCCTGCAACTCCCTGGGCAGGAGCGCCGCCTCCTGTAGCATCCCATCCACCCGAAACCGGACGCGCACGCGGCGGCGTTCCGGCTCAATGTGAATGTCGCTGGCACGCCGGGCGATGGCGCGGGTGATGATGGCATTGACCAGGCGGACGACCGGCGCTCCCTCGCTCGTCTCCGTGAGCGGGCGCAGGCTGACCTCCGGCTCCTCGGCCTCCTCGCGAACCTCGATCTCTCCGGGATCCAGGCCGCGTACCGCCTCGCCGACAAGCTCCTCCAGATCGTCGTCAACGCCGAACGCGCGCAAGATGGCTTCCCGGATGTCCTCTTGCGCGGCGATCACCGGGTCTATTTCCAGGCCGGTGTGGGCGTGAATCTCATCAATCGCGGTCAGGTCTAAGGGGTTGGCCATCGCCACCGAAACCGCCGTGTCGCTGCGCTCAATGGGCAGGGCGCGCAGGCGCAGCGCCAGCCGATGCGGTATCAGGCGCGCCGCGCCGGGGTCCGCTTCCCGCTGGGCCAGGTCAACAAAAGGGATTCCCATCTGCTTTCCGAGACAGCGGGCCTTCTCTTTCTCGGTCAGAATGCCCTGGCGCACGAGCAGATCCCCGAGCGGTTCGGTCAGATCCTCGCGCTCTCCCAGGACGCGCGCCAGCTCGCCGGGCGTAATTAACCCCTCTTCGATCAGGATGTCGCTAAAAGTCCGGTCGTGATAAGTCGAAAACATCGCTACTCGCTAATCCTTCGGTCAGCGGTTCGCCCGACGTGGGTGCGGCCTCCGGCAAATTCGTCGTCCCTTTGGCGGCAGGCTGAACCCTGCCGCTGTGGAGCGCGATGCGCTTGCCGCCCGCCTACGCGGGCGGGAAAAGCCCCCTAAACGAATGGGCCGTCAAGGGGCCGGAGGCAACGTTTAGTTAGTTGGCGCTAATCCTTCAGAATCTGAGGCGTGATCATGATAATGACTTCGGATTGGTGCCTGGTTTTCTTGCGATAGGTAAAAAGCTCGCCGAAGAGAGGGATGCGGGATAGCAGCGGCACGCGCTGAATATTATTGATCTCCTCGTTGCGAATCAGACCACCCACCACGATCTTTTCGCCATCCCGGACGCGGACGGTCGTCTGCTGTTCGCGCGTGCTGATCTGGGGATAGCTTGCGCCGTTGACGGTCAAGAAGCCGGTGACGACCGATACCTGCGGGTAGATCGTCAGCGTGATCTCGCCGTTGCCATCTGTCTGGACGGCGACCTGGAGATAGATGCCGACCCGCTCCTCTTCCTTATCGAAGATCGGCGTCTGCGCCTGCGTGTAGCCGATGAGCTTGGGATAGAGAAGCCGCTCCCCGATCAGGATGAAGCCGCGCTCGCCATCCAACAGGGAGAGCGTCGGCGCGGCCAGGAGCTTGGCGCGGTCGTTCTGCTCTAGCGCTGAAAGCTTCGCCTCAATAGAGACGGGATCGTGAGTGAAGGTGCCGAAATTGATCCCGCTTGGCGTGGTCTCCCGCGCGATGTAGCTGCTCCAGTTCCACTGCACGCCCAGCTCCCGCAGCGCATCCAGGGAAATATCCGTGATCCGCACGCTGATTCGCACCTGCGCGCGGCGGTTATCTAACTGCGCTGCCAGCAGGAGGGCGCGGGCGACGACGGACTGCTCCCCATAGAGAACGAGGTCGCGCGAACCGGAGCCCGATTCGGTGGAGACGCCACTCTTCAGGGGCGTCGCCTGAATTCCGGTCACGGTCGCCGTCGTCGCCTCGTCCAGACGCGGAGACGAGGCGGCAGCGCCGAGGGAGACGGTCAGTTGATCCTTGCCGAATATCTTTTCTAGTGTTGTCAGCAGGTCAGAGGCTGTGATATGCTGACAGTGATAGATTTTCTCCACCAGGACCGGCGCCGGGGGCCTAGCCGGCTCGGGCTGCGGGTAGGCGCGCTCCAGGTCTTTGGCCGCGCCGACCATATAGGTGGCGCCATCCTGGCGGTAGACAAGCCCGGCGGCCCGTGTCAGCAGATCGATGGCCTTCTCGGCGGGAACCTGATGGAGATCCAGGGTTAACTTCGTGTTGACCGCGCCCACTATCACGATGCTGAGGCCGGACTCGCGCGCCAGCGTGCGCAGCAGCTCGATGACATCCGACTGGGACGCGTTGATGTCGTAGAGACCCGCGCCTGCCAGGCGCACGGAGGTCGCCGGGACCGTTCTATCGGTGGGGGTGATGCGAACCCGCAGCGTACGCGGATCCGGGCCAGGCACCAACTCGCCGAGGGCAGGCGCGCTCAGCTCCAGCCGGACCTCGACCCCTGCCCGGGAGGCGGGAAACCTTTCCAGCGCCATGCGCGCCACCAGTCCACCGCTTGCCATGTTGGCCGCTAGCTGCGGGCCCGGCAGCGCGTTGGGCAGCCTCAGGATAAGCCGCCTTGGCTCCTGTGCCAGAACGGGCACGGTCACGCCCTGCAGCCGGATATCGAGTGCCGTCGCGTTCTGGTCCGGGCGCGCGCGGATAGACTGGATCAGGACAGGCTGTCGGCGGGCGGGAGGCATATCCGCCGATGCCCCAACCGACAGGCTGCCGTACCAGAGCGCCGGAAGCCAGCAGAGGGCGGGCCACAGCAAGCCCCTAATGCGGCGCATCGGCAGCCTCCTGCGGCGCAGGATCGGAGCTTGGCGCGGAACTGCTCATCAAAGGCAGCGTCCACAGGCCGTTCCGACCGACAAGCACGACCTCCTGCGCGTTCACGGCGGCGATCTGGAGGGTTGCCACGTGATCGCCGACGCGCACGGTCCTCGGCTGCGGTCCGGCCCCTTCGATCACGGCGCTCCGTTGTGGGCCGTCAATCACCGCCGTCAGCCGCAGCTTTTCCACCAGGCTGCGCTCCAGGTCCTCGGTGGACGCCGCCGCCGCGGGCGGCTCGCTTCGAACGGGCGCAGCATCCGGCTTTATGGCGGCGCTGCCGGTTGGCGGAACGCTGAGATTCTGAGGGGATCGCTGGCTCACAGGGAGCGGCCGCGTCGTAAGCACCGGCAGGCTCGCGGGAGCAGGACCGGGCCGCAGAGGCGGGCGCGCGGGCCTTTGGGCACCGACGGCTGCCTGCGCGCGAGGGCGGCGCAGAGCGGGAGGCGAGAACGGATCCCGCACAGGCGGCTCTGGCTCTAAGGGGACGGGCTCGACTGTGGCTGTCCCGGCGGGAACCGCCGCCGTCTGTGTGACAGGGGCAGCCGGGCCGTTATCCCGGCGCATCTGCTGTATCGTCATGGCAATGGAGCCGACGAGGATGCAGAGGAGCGCGCCGACCACGATAGGGTTGTTCTTACTCTTTGCCTTCATGGCTTGTCCGCAAGGCCATATAACAGGCCGGTTAGCTTCATCTGAAGCACAACGACGCCTGTGGAGGCGTCCATCTTGTAACGCACCATCTGGATACCGGTAATCTCCAGCACAAAGGGCTCCGCGGCCAGGTCATCCAGGAGTGCCAGCAAGTTCTGAAACGGGCCGACCAGATGACACTCAAGCTTTGCCTGTCTCCAGCGGCTCTCCGCCGAGGAGCCAACCGGTTCATTGGCCGCAACGGGAGCGGAGTCCGCAGGCTGAGCGTTGTTGCTCGCGGCCTGCCCGGCTGTCTGGCTGGCCGGGGCCGCGGAAGGCGGATTGCCAGAGCCGATGCGCGCCCCTATCAGCCCCACACCCGTTCGCTGGCATAACCGGCTGATCTCCGCCGCAAACTCGGCGCTGCCTACGCCGTCGGGCGCGCTTATTCTCAGGTAAGCGGCTCGCTTTGCATCGGCCTGCTTCTGCCGCAGGCTTGCGGCCATCCCGGCCATCTGTTTGCGGCGCGCCTCCAGACTGGCCCGCTCGTCTGCCAGGGCGCGCTGCGTCGTCCATAGGCTGTAGGCCAGGGTTCCCCCCCAGACAGCACAGACACAGGCCGTTGCCTGCACCAGGGTGCGCAAACCGCGCGCCGTCTTCGGTTGTGCCAACCATAGGTCCCAGCGCATCGCCCATCTCGTCTCCCGCAGGGTCCTTCTGTTCTGGCCCTCACCCCCGATCCCTCTCCTTTAGAAGGAGAGAGCAGAAGCCCTCCCCCCCTGTCCCCACTGCCAGGGTCGGGGCTACAATGATTCGCCCCTCCGCCTTGCGACCCCGGCGCTGCGGGAGAGGGGGAACCGGGAAGCCGGTTCCCTCCCTTCCCTAAGAGGGAAGGGGGATGGGGGTTAGGTGCCTTTAGGACTGCTGTCAGCGCGCTTCCCCGACGGCGCCATTCGCCAGTGGGCCGCTGACGTAGGCCGTCATTCGGAAATGCCTGCCGCCGCTGCCGGATGTATCCTCGGCCGTTGTCTCAGTAAGGCAAAGCTGCGTAAATCGGGAAGACCTTGCCAGGCTATCCATAAAGGCCCGGAGCGTTTCTATTCTCTCCGCCGAGCCCTGGAGGGTAGCTTCCGTACGCTGGACCTTGCTCTCCATCTGAAGACTCTCCAAAGAGACATCGGCCGGCATACGGCCGGCAAGATCGCGCAAAGTCGCTTTCCAGGCCCGTCGCCGATTGCGCCCCTGCAGAAATCGCATCCAGCGGCCGACCTGCTCATCAACCTGCGCGCTCGCCTGCGTGAGAACCTGGTCCTGTTGGTCCAGCGCAACGGCTTCCTGCCGTGTGCGCGCCAGCCGGGACTGAAGGCGGATAAGCCGACGGGTCAGCGGCGCCAGCGCCATCCCCATTGCCAGAATCAGGATCGCCAGCAGGAGCGCAGCGCGTCGGCTCTGCCGTAACAGGCGCCGACGCTCCGCGCGGCGTTCCTGATGGAGATCCACGCGCGGCAACGCAGGCGGAGAAATGACGGGCGCTCGCTGGATCATTTTGGGCTAGGCGGCCTTTCTCCGCCATACGATCTCACGCGAGGGACCATGAGCCGCGTGCGTTAGCGGGTGGTGCTGCTGTAGTTCCCCCAGCGCCAGGCCGATGGCCACTCCGAAACTCGCCTGGCGCCCCTGGATGGAGGCGAAGCTCTCAGGCGATATCCGCGCCACAACCGCTTGAAATGGATTATGCGTACTGACCTCCGTGCGAAAGGTATAAGCGAAATAGCGGTCGAGCCCCCGCAAATCGGCCATATCGCCGCACAGGATCAACCGATCAAAAAGGCCCTGGTAGCTCCGTTCCGGAAAGAGCGAACGATAGTAGTTCAATAGCCGCTGTATCTCCCGCTGGAGGCGCTCCAACTCCGGCAGCAGCGCCATCGTCTGGCAGCGCTGGCCCTGATCGGTCCAGGAGAAGAGGCCAGTGGTGTCTATGGCAGTGGAAGGATCGGCCAGGATCGCTTGCGCCTCCGTCCACGCACAGCCCAACTCCTGCGCCAGCGCCTCCGTCAAGCGATGGCTGCCCCAGGAAATAGAGCGTACAAACCGTAACTGCATGTCCTGAAGCACGCAGATGCCCGAAGAATCCTCGCCGATTTGAATGCAAGCCTGGGGCTGTCCGCGCCAGAGCGTTGCCTGTTGTCGGGAGGGCAAATTCAGCGTGCGGAGCAGGGCCAGCGGTTCCAGTTCCACGCTGGCCGCCTCCAGTCCGGCCCTTTCCAGCGTTTCGGCCCGCGTGCCGATCATATTGCGCGGCGCCGCAGCCAGCAGAGCGCGCATGCGTCCTTCGTCGCCGGCCTCCGAGGGCTCTGTGGGAACGATCACCACCTCGGCGCTGTCTACAGGAAAGGGAAGGTATTTGCGCGCTTCGTAGCGTGTTGCGGCGGCAAGCGTCTCTTGATCCATCTGCGGTAGGTCTATCCAGCGTACCAGCACATACTGCATCGGCGCGGAGAGGGCCGCCCCCTGCAAGGCCCCCGCGTAGGGACGGATTATCTCCCGTAACCGGGCCGCCACCTTTTCCTGATTGACGATGACCCCATCGCGCAGGGACTCGGCCGGGGTCAATGCGCGCGCCACATGATGCACCGCCGGCCCTTCCGCGGTCTCTTCTAAGATGACCGCTTTGATGGTGTAGAAGCCGATATCCATACCCAGCGCAAGACACCGCGCTCCCGATTTTTTGACCTGCCTGAACACGCGCTTGCTTCTCCCACGGGACCCAGCATGCTGGTACTATTATCGGCCTGCAATTCAAAAACTCCAGCATCCTTTTGAGAGGGAGCTTGCGAGAGGCAGCCACGCCTTAGGGCAGGGCTATCTCTCCGTGAGGCGTGCATTAAAAACGACACGGCTCCGCCTGTAGCGGTAAGCCGTGTCGTTTTTGTCAGCCTGCCAGGATGGGTCGATCCAGCAATAAGCGGTGGCGGGCGTCGGCCCTCCCTCCCGGAATAGAGAGCCCTCACGAGATGGTATTCAGGTCAATAAAGCCCCTGTTGTCCATCAGGGCGGCGCTGAGGGCGTTCATAATCTTGCGGGCATGCTCCGGCGTCGTATCCGCCAGATGCCTGGTAGTGTCCCCGGCGACGGAGGCGACGATGTGGCATAGGTTTGGGTCGGCAGTCTGGTTGAGATGAATTTGGGCATAATGTTCCAGGTTAATCAGATGGCGTTTGTCTTCGTTGGAATGGTAGGTACGTACCCACATTGGCGTCTCCTTTTCGCTCTCACCCCTGGCAGGCCAGGAGTTGGCAACAGTACGACTTCATCCCGTCCCGTGCCAGGGAACGGACGATTGACCTGTCCGACTCTCTCCGCATAACAGCAATGCGCCGCCTCATGGGAGGTCTTTCTGCCACCGATGCTTATGTTTTCCCTACGGCCGTTCGATTTCCTCTCGCGCCGGCGCCCTTCTTGCGCTTTTTCAATAGCAGCGCATAAAAGGAAATTATAAGCGCACGGCCAGAAGGAGTAGCCCTCTCTGACGTTCAATGTCTTCTTGCTGGCCTATCGGCAAGGTTGGCAGCGGCGTTTTCCTTTCGGGCGGCTAATGACCTTTGACAATCTAACCGGATAGTGTTGAGTTAGAAAAACTGCCCCCTTAGACAATCCAAGGTCATCAGCCGCAGCAACAAAGGCACCAAGTCCGCCTTCGCGGACTCCTTTCT
>DASRGZ010000130.1:0-21311 GCA_035650735.1 Chthonomonadaceae bacterium | reverse complement strand
CATCACGTTGTCGGGCGTAAGGTTGGTAAAGTACTTGTCCCCGACCTGCATGACCGTCGCCGCGCCGCAGACGTCCAGGCACTCCACCTCCGAGAGTGTGAACGCGCCATCCGGGGTCGTCTCGCCGACCTCGATGCCCAGCTCATGCTCTAGCTTGTGAACCACGTCATAGGCGCCCTTGATGGCGCAGGTCAGGCACGTACAAACCTCCAGGTGGTGCCGGCCGCGCGGGCGCAGGTTGTACATGGTATAGAAGGTAGCGACGCCTTCGACCTCGGCGTAGGAGAGGCCCACGCGATCGGCAACCTCCTGAATGGCGGCGGGCGTCAGGTAGCCGCCGTATTCGCGCTGCGCTATCCAGAGCGCGGGCAGGCAGGCCGCTTTGCGCTCCGGATAATGGGAGGCGATCTCCTCTAACTCGGCGATCGCCTGTTCCGAAAAGCGGTACTCTTTTGGCGGCGGCGGCTGCGGCTCACGCGTGCCGCCGGCCACCGGATGCTGCGGAGAAGTAGCCATACAGACGTATCCTTCTTAAGCCCTGCCCCCCGGTCCCTCTCCCCCAAGAACTTCAAGGGCGGACCCTTGTTTTCGATGGGCTAAAGCCCTTCGCTGGGTAGCCTTCGGCTAAGTGTCGGCCTACGCCGACACCCCCTTTCGGGAGGCTGTTTGGTGTCCCCGCAGGGGTCGCTAGGCGGAGGCGCGAACCATTGCAGCGCCGACCCTTGCAGTCACTGGGCGGAACGCCACCCAGCGAAGGAATTCTATTCCGTCGCTAACTTGGCTTCTCGGTTCCCATCTCCTAAGATTGGGAGAAGGGATCAGGGGATGGAGGCCAGACGCTAACGGTCAATTTCGCCCAGAACGATGTCAATGCTGCCGATGATGGCGACCACGTCGGCGATGAGACGGCCCTCGCACATCTTCGAGAGCGCCTGCAAGTTCATCAGGCAGGCTGGGCGCTGGTGGGCGCGATAGGGCCGGTTGGTGCCGTCGCTGACGATATAGAAGCCCATCTCCCCCTTGCCCGACTCGACCGGCACATAGGCTTCGCCGATGGGCGGGTGGAAGCCCTCCGTCCACAGCTTGAAGTGGTGGATAACCGCCTCCATGCTGCTGTCGAGCTCTGCGCGGGGCGGCGGCACGATCTTGCGGTCGCTGACGTTGATCGGGCCGGAGGGCATGTTCTCGATGCACTGCTTGATGATCTCGCGGCTCTGAAGCATCTCGGTCATGCGCACGCGGTAGCGGTCGTAGACGTCGCTGTACTGGCCCGTCGGGATCTCAAACCGGAAGTCCTGGTAGCTGCTGTAGGGCGCCGCCTTGCGGATGTCGTGCTTGACGTTGGCGGCGCGCAGCGTCGGGCCGCTGACGCCTATCGCCAGACAGTCCTCCACGCTGATGACGCCGATACCCTGCGTGCGCTCCCGCCAGATGGGATTGGCGTTGAGCAGGTCCTCGATCTCCTCGACGGCGCGCGGGAAGTCGTCGCAGAAGTCTTTGGCCTTCTCGAACCAGCCCTCCGGGGCGTCGCCGCGCAGCCCTCCCGGCACGATCCAGGAGGACATCATGCGCACGCCCGACATCATCTCCTTCATATCCAGGACCTTCTCGCGCTGCTGGAAGGCATAGAAGAAGACGGTCATCGCGCCGATGTCGAGGCTGTGCGTGCCCAGCCAGACCAGGTGGCTGGCGATCCGCTCCAGCTCCATGAGCATCACGCGCAGGTACTGCCCGCGCGGCGGCGGCTCGATCCCGAACAGCTTCTCGACCGAAAGCGAGTAGGCGGCGTTTTCGATCAGGGAGGCGACATAATCGATCCGGTCGGTCAGCGTGACCGCCTTCAGGTACGTCTGGTACTCCATCTCCTTCTCGATGCCGGTATGGACGTAGCCCATGTAGGGCGTCGCCTTGACGATGGTTTCGCCGTCGAGCTCCAGCACAATACGCAGGACGCCGTGCGTGCTGGGATGCTGCGGCCCCATATTGACCACCATCGTCTGGTCGTCGAGCGCATCCACCTGCACGCCCTGCGCCAGCGTGGCAGAGGTATTTAGCTCGTCCAGGCGCCTGCTGTCAATAGCCATAGCTGCATTCTCTCCGAATCCACAGATGAAAGGCCAAGATTATTAGACAGGATTAACGGGGTTAGCCGGATTTCAACCATACAGGAACACAGGGCTTCTCTGTCTTTTCCCTAATCGTGTAAATCCCGTTAATCCTGTCCAAAGGTTTTTGTCTTTGTAATCTGTGGATTATTTCTCCGTTGGCTCTTCCTTGCGCGGCGGCGGCAGGAGGGTTCCCGGACCGCGATCCGGGGTTGGCACGCGCATTCGGCGATACGGCTCGCCCTGCGTGTCGCCCGTCTTGCCGTAGAACGACTCGCCCGGATGCTGCACCGGCACCTCGCCCACCGCCGGGCCGTACTTGCCGCCGGGAAACTGCACGCGCTCGCCGCCGAGCGGATAGTCCTTGCGCTGCGGATAGCCGACCCAATCATCCGGCATGAAGATGCGGCGCAGGTCGGGGTTGCCCTCAAAGCGCACGCCGAAGAAGTCGTAAATCTCCCGCTCCGGGAAGCCCGCGCCCGGATAGATGGAGACCACGCTCGGCACCACCGGATCGTCCTCGGGCACGGGAACCTTCAGGAAGATGCGCTGGTTCTTGCCGTAGACCTGCCCATCCTTCTCGTACTGGAGCGAGTAGAGGTTGTAGACGACCTCGAAGCGGTAGTCCTCGCGATAGTCCAGGTAATCTACGCCCAGGCACTCGGAAAAGAAGTTGTATTGCAGGTCCGGGTCATCGCGCAGCAGGCGGCAGATGTCCACAATATGCTCACGCCTGACCATGATGCGCGTATCGCCCCGGAACGTATTGACATCCAGAATGGCGTCGGGAAACGCCTCGCGTATCTTTTGCACCTCCAGCCGCTCCTCGTTGGTGGGCGGTGGGGACGGCTGCTGTGTCATAGCCAACCTCTTCTAGCGCCGAACACGCTGATACTCTTCCTGGGCGGCGGCTCCGTAGGTCAGGGCAGGGTTGGCCGCGCCGACTTTCGACAGGTCTACCGGGCCGGAGTTCTCGTTGCCGTAGCGGAGCGCCGGGCGCGGGGCCAGCACTTCGGGCGTAAGAATATCCCGATTGCGTACCTGCTCGGCCTCATCCCAGTCCAGCGCGCCCTTCCCCAGGATATAGAAGTAGCCAACGAACAGGATCGCCACAAAGACGGCCATCTCCACCAGGTTGAACACTTTCAGCGCGTTGGAGAGGCCGCCGTAGGTCACGGCCCAGGGATAGAGGAAAATGGTCTCAATGTCAAAGACGATAAACAGCATGGCGATGAGGTAGAACTTGACGGGGAAGCGCTCACGCGCCGATCCTACCGGCGTCATGCCGCACTCGTAGGAGGTGGACTTGTAGGGGGTCGGCTTTTTGGGCCCCAGGAAGAAAGAGCCGATCACCATGCCACCCGCAAGCAGGGCCGCCACGCCGATCATGACGAAGGTGGGGATATAACTACTCAACATCGCGGTCATCTCCGCCCGGGCCTGCGCGCTGCCTGCGGTCTGTTCGCCCGCACAAACCGGCACTCGCAAGCGTTTAACGATCGGGCTATTACTGTGAAGTTTATCACAAACGCGAACGTTTCGTCAACTGCCGCCGCACGCGGCTTTGACGTAAGTATACCCGAAATTGTTCTGTGTTTTGTACGGGCCGTTTTTTGCGCCTATTCTGCGGCGGCGTCTTCCTCCGCGCCGCCTTCCCCGGCGCCCTCACCGGCGGCCTCTTCTTCCATCATCTGTTCAAACTCGTCGCCCAGATCCTCGCCCATCTCCTTGCCCATCTCGCGCATCAACCGGCGTAACGCTTTTGGGTCGTCCGTGTCGCCCATGGATTCCATCTCATCGGCCAGCGAGTCGAGCGCCTCGTCCTCGCTGCGGACGCGGGCAAAGCGCGAGATCTGGCGGTTAAGTTGTGTGGACTGGCAGCGCGGACATTGCAGCGGCTCCGACTGCGCCACCACTCCGACTAATTTGCGAAACCTACGCTTGCATTGCGCGCAGACAAACTCATAAATTGGCATGGATTACCTCAGAACGGGTTAGGTAAGGGACTTCCGCTTCCCGCCGCCGGTAGATATAGTAGATATGGCTCGTGGGCGTGCGGGAGAAGGTCTGGATAAGCGCGTAGCGCGCTTCCCAGGGACGCCCGGATGCCAGTGCCGCGCGCCGCACCCGCTCCAGCTCGCCCGGACGCAGCACCATTCTGGCCGGAATGCCTCCGCGATATTCAATACCGGCGCGGGATTCTCCGGGCGGTAAAACGGCAATACCTGCGGCGTCACCAGGCCGACGATGTCCAGCACCGGACGCTCAGAATAATACCCGATATAGCCGATTGGTTCCAAGAGGATGCGATCCGTGGGCCGGCTATGCGCTTTGAGCCAGAGGCCGAGCGGAATCCGCACTCTATCTTCTGGCCATTGAGCACTGTGCGCAAGCTGGAGGGTGGAGGCTGCGCCCGCGATGGCACTGAGGCCGAGCGCCGATGCTGCCGCCGTCGTCTGTAGGGAACGCGGCCACCGTTCCCCTATCCGCCGCGCAACCGCCGTCAGGCCCAGCGCGACCAGAGCGCCATACACCGGCAGCGGCGGCACGAGATACCAGGGAAAGAGCAGCACGCGGGAGAGCAGGAACGCGATCCAGTAGAGCATAAACCAGGCCAGTGGCGGCCAGAACATCGTCCAGTGCTCCCGCACGACGCGCGCCAGGCCGAGGGCCGCGAAAAGGGTTATCAGCGCGTAACCGGGCGCTCCGAAGAGAACGCGGGGCAGGTCGGCCAGATGTGGCGCAAGCAGAAAGGCCCGAAACGCCGGCTCGTTGATGCCGAGGAAGCGATGCAGCACTTCGGGCAGGCGCGGCAGGTAACGGAGCAGCCAGGCCGGCTCGTGATCGGCACGCCATCCGTAGACGGTCGCTTTGGCGGCGGCGGTGACGGGAATGGGATTGCCATAGTACCATGCTGCGAAAATCAGCCAGGGTGCGATGAGCAGGCCATACGCCGTCAGCGCGCGCAGCGGCAGCCGACGCTCGCGCCAGAGGAGGGCCGCCGTCAGCACGCCCGTCAGGAGGAGGCTATCCCAGCGCAGGAGAAAGAGCAGGGCCCCCGCGAGATAAGCGGTGAGGGTGCGCCGCTCCGCGTAGGCCAGCCAGACCCACAGGCCGCACGCCGTCACCAGGCTCGTCTCCATGCCGGAGATCGCCCACTGGATGTGCAGCGGGTTGATAGCGACCCAGAACGCCGCCACCACCCCCGCCGTCCGCTGCCCAACGACGCTCAGCCAGCGGTACATCAGCGTGCATAGCAGGCCGTCCGCCAGAATGTTGACGCCCTTCCCGCAGAGGGTGGCGGGCAGGCCGAGCTTGATTGTCAGGGCCAGAAAGAGGGTATAGAGGGGCGTTGTGGTGCCCAGCACGCGCTCACCGGGATTGAAGACGAGGCCGCGTCTGTGGGCCAGATTCTCGGCGTAGCGCAGGGTGATCAGGTAGTCTTCGCTGGTGAAGTGGGTGGCCCAGGCGATGCCGATACGGAGGGCGATGGCAAGTAAGGCAATGCCCCAGACATAAGGCGGCGTCCTCTGTGCCTGCGCAGCCCTGCCCGCCTCCGTCCTGCTCAGGACAGCCGCCCTCTCCCTTAAAGCCAGCCCGAAGGCTCTCTTGCCTGCTATTCCCACACTTGTTCGTATCTCCTCGTTCGTTGTGGGAACGCTCAATGGGCGTCGTTCGTATTCCTGGAGGCGGCGGACGCAGCCGGCAAAGGCTCCACGCGGTCCACGTAGATGCGCCCGCTCCTGCCGACGCGATAGAGGATGCGCGCGGGCTGCCCCTCGCGTAGCTGATCGAAGCCGCCAATGGTTTTGGCGGAGCAGAGCTGTCCATGGAAGCGCACAAGCACCTGCGCGGGAGAAGGCTTATCGGTCACGCTTGGCTTGGCGTCAATCAGCATGGCGACCGTGGCGACGCCCTGCTGCGGCACGGCCCCCGCGCGATCTTGTTTCAGCGCCCGGCGCGACCAGGCGGGAAACAGCAAGCAAAAGAGAAAGATCAGCAGGACCGTCCCCCAGAACGCGGCCCGCAGCCATTTGTTCTGCGCTATCTGCATACTCACAACTTCCTAACGCGCCTGCGTAAGTCGGGCACTGAAAGTACCCGTCTCTAGGGCCTACGGCCAAGCGTCCTGGCGGACGCCCTGCCAAGCCAGGAGTTTCCGTCCGAAGGACGGTTGGCGGCGCAGCCGCCCTCTAGCCGGGTATTTTCCATGCCCGGCTAGGACCGGGGTTTTCAACCCCCGGCTCTAGGGCCTGCGACCAAGCGACTGCAAGGGACGCCGCTCAACGGTTCGCGGCTCGGCCTTGCGACTAGCGGACGCACAGTAAAGCCGGGTTTTCCGTCCGGTAGTCGCAAGGCAAAGGCACGAGTGTCGCTAGGTGGAGGTGCGAACCGTTGAGCACCGACCCTAGCAGTGGCAGCGCCGTCCCTTGCAGTCGGTTGGCGGCGTAGCCGCCCTAGAGACGGGTCATTCATGGCCCGGCTGGATTGACCGGATGAACAAGCTCGGCAATACAGGAAATGCCGTCCGCGCCGCCGAATGTTGCCTTATGAGAAATACGATGCTGACCGCGTTTTCGCTTCTTGTCGCCCTCTTCGCTCTTAGCCTCTTCCCCGGCACGCCCGCGCAATCCCAGGCCAGGCCGCCTCAGGACGCTTCCACTCCCGTTGCCATCGGAAGGTGGATGGCCCGCTTTGCGCGCGGCGGGCTCTATCTCGATTTTGACGGCGTGCCTTTGATCAAAGGCGGGCTGGTGCAGGTGTTCGCCAAAGATTACGCGCGCGGTTACTACGGCTCTGGCTCCAATCCGCCCGCCGCCACCGTCGAAACGCTTCCCGACGGCGGACGGGCCTACCTCGCCAACTTCCATCATGCGGGCGAGGGCTACACGTTCCGCGCCACGCAGCGCATCGAAGTTCACCCGCAAAATACGGTTACGTTTACCCTGCGCACCCGCTGGGACGGCCCCGACACCGCCCTGCTGGAGTGGAACGCCGCGCGTCTGTGGGCCTATCCACTTGTCGGTGCGACCTATGAGGCCGACCGGGGCGATAACGTTGTCCTGGCTTCCGGCAAGATCGGGCTGCGCCCGCACGGGGCGAAGTATCCGGAAAGCCGCCTCGCTCCGCCCCTCAAGCATCTGGCTCTACGCCATACCGCCCTGGGCGACATCAGCCTCACCGGGCTGGACGATAAGGATGGCCCCGTTGTCTTCGATGGCCGCGCCGACCAATACCTGAAAGACGATAAAGTCTTCTGGTGCGGCTATCTCGGCGTGGAGATGCCGCCCGACCAGGAGACCGTCCACACGATCACCCTGACGCTGACGCCCCGGAACGCCGCCCCACCTCTCCCGCCCGGCGCGACCGCTTCCCCTGCGCCGGAGACGCCCGCCGTCCAGACGGTCGCCATTCCCGACGCGCGCAGGCCGGAGCCACCCCTGCTGGACGCTGGCGGTCACCCGCTGATCATTCCGCAGCCCAAGCAGGCCGCGTTTCCCTCCGGCGACTTCCCCCTGCAAGGCAGCCTGCGGTTCTATACCGCCCTGCCCCAAGATGCGACGGGCCGCCGCGTCAACGCCGCTCTGCACGACCTGCTCGACGACCTGCACCGAGACACGGGCACGCAATGGCTGCCCGGCTCGGACGCCTGGAACGGCAGCGGCCTGCTTGTTGCCGTTGCCGGTAGCGATAAAAGCGCGCAGCAATGGCTAGATGCCAACCATCTGGCCGCTCCCACGCAGGCCGAAGGTTACGCTCTGCGCGTCACGCCCCGGTATGTCGCCGTTATCGGCAGGGACGCCGCCGGGGCCTTCTACGGCCTCCAGACCCTGCGCCAGCTGCTGCGCGTCACGCCGCAGAAGACGTTCGCCTTTGCGGGCGCAGACATCGCCGACTGGCCGAGCCTGCACTTTCGGGGCGCGCATATCTTCGTCGGACGCAACGCCCTGCCCTTCCACAGGAAGCTCATTGACCGCATCTTTGCCCGCTACAAGCTCAACGCGATGGTCATCGAGTGTGAGTATACCCGCTGGAAGTCGCACCCGGAAATACACGTTCCCTACAGTATGTCCCCGGAAGACCTCCGGGCCGACGTCGCCTATGCCCGCGACCACTTCTTAGAGCCGATTCCGCTCGTCAACTCGCTCGGCCATAGCGAGTGGATTTTCAAGAACGGCCAGCATCTCGACCTGGCGGAGGACGTGAGCGCGCCCCACGCCTACGATGCCAGCAATCCCAAAAGTTACCGGTTTATCTTCGACATCTACCAGGAGGCGCTCGACATCTTCCGCCCGCGTCTGTTCCATATCGGCCACGATGAAGTCAAGATCCTGGGCGACGACGTTTTCGGCAAGTATCCTGCCCGCCCGGAAAACATCCGCAAGGGCATTACCAAGCTCTTTACCGACGACACGAACAGGCTTGCGGACTGGCTGCGGGCGCGCGGCGTGCGCACGATGCTCTGGGGCGATATGCTCCTGGATCGCTCGGAAGCGCCGGAAGCCGCCAACGCACCCACGCCCGAAGAGGCGCAGAAGCGCCGCGCCCTGCTGCCCAACGACGCCGTCATCGCCGACTGGCGCTACACGCCCGGTTCGGAGCAGCGCAACGGTCTTCAGGTCTTCAAGCAGGCGGGCTTCGCGACGCTCGGCTGTCCCTGGTTCGAGCCGGAGAACATTCGCGGCTGGGCGCAGCAGGCCATTCAGAAAGGCGCGCTCGGCCTGCTGCAAACCACCTGGGCCGGTTACGACAGCAACGAAGACCTGCTGAATACCGAGTTGCGCCAGTTTGCAGCGTTCGTGCTGGCGGCGGAGTACGCCTGGAGCGGCACGCCCCTGCACCCACGCGAACCGGGCAAACCGGCGGCAGAGGATGCCCTGCCCTACGATGCCGCCGTCGTCTTTACCCGCGCCTACCGGGCCGTGCCGCCGCTGGCCTCCCCTAAGCCCGGCTGGTATCTTAGCCTGCGCCGCGCGGCCAATATCACCCTGTTTGGGCAGGGGCCGGACGCGCTGCCGATATCGGCCTATCCGCAGACGGTCTCCGATGTTAACTCCGAAACGCTGGATATTCCGCTGTCGCCTTCCCAATATCCCACCGTTGCGGATACTGGCATTCGGGTCGCAGGAACCAGCCTGGGCGGGGTGATGCTTGCGGGGGCCATCAATCCGGCGACGCTGCCTGGTTTGGGCGGCGATGTTGCCATGCATTATCCGCAGGCGATCTCGCTGCCCGTCCAGGCCCGCGCCGAGTCGCTAGCCTTCCTGCACGCCACTGCCTTTGGGGTGGATGCGGGCACGCGCGTGGGGACGTACATGGTGATTTACGCAGACGGCCAGAAGGTAGAAATCCCGCTACGGTATGGCAGTGAGATTCGCGCCCTGGATGATAGCGCCCCCTCCGCCTATACGACCTCCGCTCTCTCCTGGGGCAATCCTTCCGCGCCGCGCACGCTGCGCCTGCTGCGCTGGTCCAATCCGCGCCCACAGGTCGCCATCGCCCGCCTGGAGTTCCGCGCCGACAACCCCTGCGCCGCCCCGATCCTCTTCTCCGTGACCGGCCAATAGAATCACGGGCAAGGAGAATGCCTTACTGGAGGGAATTCACATGGCTATTTCGACACCTGCCCAAAAGTGGCGCAGAGTATTGATGAGTGGTAGTGTCCCTCTACAGAGTTGATAAGGTCATCGGCGACGAAGTATCAACTCTCTATGGGTACACTACCTGATGAGTGAAAAGCTCTTTTTACGCGGATTACCTGAGGGAGCCGATCCAGATGAATATCTCTTGCATCTTGCCGAGCGAGAATACCCCCAGGCCAAAAAGAGCTTGAACTCCATCTTAAAGGGAAAAATTGAGACGCTAAGACACTAATGGATATCCGCGTCAGAATCTATATTTGGGGCCTTGTTCTACCGACTTATGGTTGCTTGTCCGCGGTTGGGTAATCCC
This sequence comes from Chthonomonadaceae bacterium, assembly GCA_035650735.1. GTDB lineage: Bacteria > Armatimonadota > Chthonomonadetes > Chthonomonadales > Chthonomonadaceae > DASRGL01. Next base: position 11,253 of record DASRGZ010000130.1, on the reverse strand, counting down.
TCCCAACGGTGTGGACGTATCTCCTCAGCAGCAGGCTGCGTGAGATTGATCCACACGGCTGGGAGTGTCTACCCGCGGTTGCGGACATCTTAATATACAACCTAGGGCCAGAATATCCGACAGACTTCCTAGAAAATGCTATATCAGCATTGGTACCTTGGCCTTCTCGTCTCTCCCTAAAATATGACCGCTCGGAGATCATTGCCTGGGTAGAGGCTCATGAGGACAAGTTGCGTTGGAGCGAGGCGGAGGGCCGGTTTCTTCTAGAGGAGGACGAAATATCGTCTGACTGAGGACCAGGTAGTTGATAGGGCTTGTGTCTGAGACGGCAGTCATCTCTTGAGCAAGCCCTCAAGCTCCGTGCGCCCCTGCTCTACCTCTTCCATGCTATAGGGCGAGTAGGCTTCACGTTCCTTAAGGAAGGCTTCGGTGTCTTGAAAGGAGAGGCCCAGAAGCTCGCTGACCTGTCCGCGCGAAAGCGCCCCCTGACGGTAGCCCTCCACAGCAACCGCCTCCAAAATCTTTCGCGGCAGATCGCCATTTCACACCTCCTGCAATCGCTGCTCGATCTCTTCAGGTAATTCCAGAGTAATCGCCATCGCTGACACCTCCCCTCAATCTCCATTATAACATACCAATTGGCTCCAGATTGGATGTGGTATTTTACGCAAGATACCGAGAGATTTGTCCCAGGGACGCGATTTATAAGGCAGAGTGAAAGAAATGAGGTAGATGAACCCTTTGCATACCATGCGGCTATTCTGGCGAGAAAAAGCCAATGTGGAGGAGCTACCGACCGCCGAAACGTTGTCGGTCCTCTGCCGTAACGACATATTTCGTTATGCCCTGAGTCGCCTGGAGGACCCCTCGGCGGCGGAAGACATCGCCGTGGAGACCTTCGCCGACGCCCTGCGTGCGCTGGAGCGTTTTGATCGGCACCTGGCGGTCAAGGTCTGGCTGTTTCGGATCGCACGCTGCAAGATCGCCGATGAGATCCGACGGCGCCAACGGCGTAAGGAGACGCCGCTGGAGGTGGCGAAGGTGCTGCCCGGGCGCGAGGGAAGTCCGGAAGCCGCCGTCTTGCGCAAAGAGGCGCAGCAGCAGGTGCGCGCTCTCCTGCTCTCTTTACCGGAGTTACAGCGCGAGGCGCTGCTGCTACAGGTGGTGGAGAATCTTTCGATCACCGAGATCGGTATCGTGCTCGGAAAGTCGCCCTCTGCCGTCAACAGTCTTTTGGGACGTGCCCGCGAAACGCTCCGGCGGCGCGGAGGGGACTATTTTGCGAGAGGAGGCGACCTCTCATGAACGCGGATCAACAAATGGATGCGCTGATCGCGACAGCCTTCCAGATAACAGGCGAACCAACAGAAGCGCTTGAGGAACGCCTGGCTTCTCTGAGGCGCGACCACGAACGCCGCCTCGCGTTAGCAAGCAGAAAGGAGCAACGGATGAAACACACAGTCACGCTGGCCCTCTGGTTGGTTCTCTCGCTAATGGCACTAGGAACGGTCAGCGCGGCAATCTACCAACTGCTGCAGGGCACCCTGTATCAAAACGGCCAACCGGTGGGCACCTACGTCCATCGAGCCGATGGAAAGACCGAACTCCACATTCCCGACACCGATAAGGTCAAGACCGGCGTCCTGGAATTGAAGGGGCGAGATGGCGCTCCTCTGAGAGTGTTCATAGATAAGGGCAAATAAGAAGCGGTCTTCTGACCTTAATCTTCCGGCAGACCATGCGGGCCGGGAATGTCTCTCCGGCCCGCTCAAATTGTGCTGCGCATCACATCCTGGCTGTGAAATTGGAATTGCGCATTAATGCAATACGTGTTATAGTAGAGTCTCACCGGAGAAATTGAACCGCTGTGGAGACTCTGCGATGGCTCACCATGTTGCCGCGCTCCCTGCCTCCTCCTTCTACGTGGCGGGGGGCACGCTGCACCGCGACGCCCCCTCCTATGTCCTTCGTAAAGCCGATACCGACCTGCTGGAAGGCTTGCGCCAGGGCCAGTTCTGTTATGTGCTCACCTCCCGCCAGATGGGCAAGTCCTCCCTGATGATCCGCACCGCTGTCCGGCTGCGCGAGGAGGGCATCGCCGTTGCCATTCTCGACCTGACCGCCATCGGCCAGAACCTGACGCCTGAGCAGTGGTACGACGGGCTGCTCAGCCAGGTCGGGCAGGATTTGCACCTGGAAGACGAACTGGAGGACTTCTGGCTGGAGAATGAGCGGGTCGGCCCCTTGCAGCGCTGGATGCGCGCTCTCCGGGAGGTCGTGCTGGCGCGCGTGCCGGGCCGGATCGTGCTCTTTGTGGACGAGATAGACGCCGTCCGCTCTCTTCCCTTCTCCACGGATGAGTTCTTCGCGGGCATTCGGGAATGCTACAACCGCCGCACCGAAGACCCGGAGATGCACCGGCTGACTTTCTGCCTGCTGGGAGTGGCCTCCCCATCGGATTTGATCCGGGACACCCGCACCACGCCCTTTAACATCGGCAAGCGTATCGAGCTTAACGACTTCACGGAGGCCGAAGCGGCGCCGCTGGCCGCAGGCTTAAGCTCCTCTCCTACCCTCCTATCACAGCAGGAGAGAGTGGATGGTTCCCCGGCCTCCTCCCAGAGGGAATCGGCGAAGGGGCAGGCTCTCCTGCAACGCATCCTTTACTGGACGGGCGGGCATCCTTACCTGACTCAGCGGCTCTGCCAGGCCGTCGCCGAAGACGCCCACGCCAACACGCCTGCGGACGTAGACAGGCTATGCGCCGAGCTCTTCCTCTCCGCGCGGGCGCGCGAACGGGACGACAACCTCCTGTTCGTGCGCGAACGCCTGCTGAGAAGCGAAGCCGATCTGGCGAGTCTGCTGGATCTCTACGACAAGGTACGCAGCGGCAAGCATATCAAGGATGATGAAACCAATCCCCTGATCAGCCTGCTGCGCCTGTCGGGGATCATCCGGGTGGCTCAGGGCGCCCTGGCGGTGCGCAACCGCATCTATTTCCGGGTCTTCGACCGGGAGTGGGTCGCCTCCAGCATGCCCGATGCGGAGCGGGCACGCCAGCGTGCCGCCTACCGTAAAGGTCTGCTGCGCGCGATTGCCGTCTCCGGCGTGATCCTTCTTATTATCGGCAGCCTGGCGCTGAGCAGCTTCCTCCAGGCCAGAGCCAAAGAGCGCGCGCTGGCTCTGGCCAATCAAGCCAGGCTGGCAGAGACGCAGGCAGCGCACCTGGCGGCGCGCAAAGCCGAGGAAGCCCAGCAGGCCAAAGCCGATGCGGAACAGCAGCGAGACAAAGCCCGCTCGGTGATGCGTATAGCCCGGCTGGCAGAGTTCAGGGCTCTGATGAGCGCGGGCTCGGCGCAACGCAGCAGTGCTGAAGCCAAAAAGAATGCCCAGGCCGCGCGCAGAGCCGCCCTCCTGGAGCGCGAGGCAGCAGAGCAGGCGCGCATCGCGGCGGCAGGGGAAAAGCGGGAGCGCCGCCGCGCCCAGCAGGGAGAGCGGATCGCGCGCCATGAACAATATGCCGCGCAGATGAACCTGGCCCAGCAGGCATGGGAAGCCAACAATATCGAGCGCGTGCAGGAATTGCTGGCAGCGCAAAAACCGGCTCGCGGGCAGGAAGACGTGCGCGGCTTCGAGTGGGGCTATCTCTATCGGCTGTGCCATCAAGACCTGTTCACATTTCAAGGCCATGCGCAGGACAGGCGCCTGTGGCAGCCTGACCCTGTCTACCTCGACAAGCATCAAGACCTATTCTCACCGCAAGGCCATACTGAGGGCATCCATGCCGTCGCCTTCTTTCCCGATGGCAAAACCCTGGTGACCGGCAGCATGGACGGCAGCCTTCGATTCTGGAACCTCGTTTCCAAACAGGCGACCACGCTGCGGACCAGCCACAAGAGCGGAATCTATTGCCTGGCCCTTTCTCCCGACGGCAAAATCCTGGCGACGGGAAGTAAGGATAGCACGGTCAAGCTGTGGGATGTACCTACCCACCGGGAGATCGCCACGCTCCCGGAATTCTCCGGCTGGGTCTTTTCCGTGGCGTTCTCCCCGGATGGCAAGCTGCTGGCTACGGGCAGTTGGGATGGCGCTGTTCAAATCTGGAGCCTCTCTCCCCTCAAGCAGCTCTGGAGCCATCGTGGATACAGCCGCGAAGTGGATGTCGTCACCTTCTCCCCGGACGGTAAGACGCTGGCCTTCGGCTGTTTTGACGGCACGGTCAAACTGCTGAATGTCGCCACACACCAGGAGATTGCCACACTTAAGGGACATACCATAGTGAAACTGCTGTCTGCCGACGCTGTGGAGATCGCCACCCTTAGGGGACACCGGTATGAAGTGGACGCCCTCCGGTTCTCTCCCGATGGCAAGACCCTGGCTTCTGGGAGCCAGGATAGCACGGTGAAACTATGGAGCTTGAATACCTTCCAGGAGGTCGGCACGCTGCGCGGGCATAGGAGCTCCATTTACTCCATCGTGTACTCTCCTGACGGAAAAATCCTGGCGACAGGCAGCGAGGACACCACCGTAAGATTGTGGAACCCGGCCACCCAGCAGGAATTGGCGACCTTCAAGGGACATACAGGCTCGGTGGTGAGCGTTGCCTTCTCCCCGGATGGCAAACGGCTGGCCTCCGGCAGCTGGGATGGCACGATGAAGCTGTGGCGTGTCGGCGAATCGGGAACCGTCACGCTGAAAGGACATGCCCAGCCGGTAACGTCCGTGGCCCTCTCCCCCGACGGCAAGCTGCTGGCGACAGGCAGCCAGGATCATACCGTTCGGCTTTGGAGCACCGTTACCGGGCGGGAAGTTGGCGTCTTAAATGGTCATCAGGACTTTGTTAATGCGGTCGCCTTTGCTCCTGATGGCAAGATCCTGGCAACAGGCAGTCATGACAACACCATCAAGCTGTGGAGCGTTGCCGCCCGCCGGGAGATCGCCACGCTCTCAGGGCATTCGGCCTGGGTTTACTCGGTGGCCTTTGCACCGGATGGCAAGCGGCTGGCCTCCGGAAGTTGGGATGGCGTCCTAAAGCTCTGGAATGTTGCGACGCGCAGGCAAACGGCCAGCCTCAAAGGACATTCGGGGCCGGTCAACGCGGTGGCCTTTTCGCCCGATGGCACCGTCTTAGCGACTGTGAGCAGCGACGGCACGGTCAAGCTATGGAGCCTTGCCACGAAGCGGGTACTCGCTACGCTTACCGGGCATAACCGCGAGGCGACTTGCGTGGCATTCTCTCACGATGGTCGGTTGCTGGCGACCGGCAGCGGGGATGGCACGGTCCAGCTATGGACGCTGGCCGCCAGGCCGATTTCCTTCCGTTTTATCGCGCACGCAGGCGGCGTGTTCGCTGTCGCGTTTAGCCCCGACGGGAAGACGCTGGCAACGGGCGGTCGGGACAGCGTGGTGAAATTGTGGAGCACCGCCGTCAAGCAGGAAGTCGCGCTCCTCAGAGGGCACAGCCGGGCCGTCCATTGCCTCGTATTCTCTGCGGATGGTCGCACCCTGGCGACAGGCAGCGACGACGCCACCGCCAAACTCTGGACCGCCGCCCCGATAAAGTAGCTTCTCACGTCCCGCCTGTTCTGCACGCATGCCGATTAGCAGTACGCGCCTGTATACCAGGGCAAAAAAGAGAATGTTGGCACGTTTTATGCTTCTGAGACAAAGTAGGCCCATGCGCCGATAATAGCGCCATCTTGTTGTGCGGAAGCATATAGGGAGTAGTCATGCAGAACCGGTGGAACGAGGCGGAAGCGGGGTGTCTGTCCCCGATAGAGCAGCTTATCTACATGTCGCGCCTGATCGGAGCGGAGACCGATCTGGTGGTCTGGGGCGGCGGGAACACCTCGCTCAAAGTCTGGGAGCCAGATTTTCGCGGGCGCGATACCTACATCCTGCGCGTCAAGGGCAGCGGCTCCGACCTTAAGACCATAGAGCGCAAGCACTTCAGCGGCGTGCGCATGGAGGACGTGCTGCCGTTGAGGGAACGCGAGGATATGAGCGATGAGGAGATGGTCGCTTACCTCGCCCATACGCTGATGTCCCCGGCCGATCCGCGCCCTTCCATTGAGACGCTGCTGCACGCCTTCCTGCCCGCCGCCGCCGTCGCCCACAGCCACGCGGACGCCATCGTCGCCCTCTCCAACAACACGCGCGGGTCGGAGGCGGTGCGGGAGGTCTTCGGCAGCCGCGTGATCCAGATTCCTTACCGTCGGCCCGGCTTTCTGCTCTCCAAAGAGGTCGGGGAGGCGGTCCAGGCGCAGCCGCAGGCCGAGGGCCTGATCCTGATGAACCACGGGCTGATCACCTGGGGCGATACCTGCCGCGCCGCCTATGACGCCCATATCGCCTTGACGACCGAGGCGGAGAGCTACCTGGCGGAGCGGCGTCGGGGACGGGCCGTGTTTGGCGGCGTGAAAGTGGCCGCATTGCCGGAGGAGTGCCGCCGTGAGGCTGCCGCTGCCATCGCTCCTATCCTGCGCGGAGCCGTCAGCGCGCCCAAGCGCATGATCTTGTGCTACGACGACTCGCCGGAGGTGCTGGAGTTCGTCGGCTCGGAGGCGGCAGCGCGCGTCTCCCAGATCGGCGCGGCCACGCCCGACCATATCCTCAGCACGAAGGTTCTGCCGCTGTTCGTGCCTCTCGAGCGGCCTGAAGATAGGGATCATGTCGCGCAGCGCATCCATGAGGCCGCCGCGCAGTGGCGCGAGGACTACGCCGCCTACTATCACCGTCATCACGACCCTGCCAACGCCGCCGAACCTATGCTCGACCCAACGCCGCGCGTCGTCCTTATGCCCGGCCTGGGAATGTGGACCTGCGGCAAGGACAGCAAGACCGCGCTCGTTCCCGCCGACATCTATCGCCATACCGTCCGTATCCTCGGCGACGCGGAGGCGGTCTCGGCCTACAAGACGCTCGACGAGGCCGACGCCTTCTCCGCCGAATACTGGGGCCTGGAGCTCTACAAGTTGACGCTGCTCCCGCCGGAGAAGGAGCTGGCTCGGCGCATCGCACTGGTCACGGGCGCGGCCAGCGGCATCGGCAAGGCGATAGCGGAGCGGTTTGCGGCGGAAGGCGCCCATGTGGTCATCTGCGATTTGAACGAAAAGGCGTGCCAGTCCGTTGCCGACGCCATCAACCGGCGGGAAGGCAGCGGACGCGCCCTCGGCATTGGCATGGATGTGACCTGCGAGGCGGCGGTGAAGCGCGGCTTTGCGGAGATGGCGCGGGCCTTTGGCGGGCTGGATATCCTGGTCTCCAACGCGGGCATCGCTCCGACGGGCCGCATCGAGAACCTATCGCTGGAGACCTGGGAAAAGAGCCTGGCCGTCAACGCCACGGGGCACTTCCTGGTGGCGCGCGAGGCCGTGCGGATGCTGCGGGCGCAGGGGTTGGGCGGCAGCCTTATCTTCAACGTCACCAAGAACGTCCCCGCGCCCGGCGCCGACTTCGGAGCCTACTCCTGCGCCAAGGCGGCGGAGGCCCAATTGGCCCGCATCCTGGCCGTCGAGAACGGACAGTACGGCATCCGCTGCAACCTGCTCAACCCCGACGCCGTTTTTGAAGCGGGCCTGTGGACGCCCGAGCTCAAGGCCGAGCGTGCCCGCGCCAAGGGCATCCCTATCGAGCAGTTCGAGGAGAGCATCCGGCAGAGCAACCTGCTCAAGGTGGCCGTCACCGCCGAGGACGTGGCCCAGGCGGCGCTGTGGCTGGCCAGCGACAAAAGCGCCAAGACCACCGGAGCCATGATCCCCATTGACGGCGGGCTGCGCGAAGCCTTCCCCCGCTGAGCGCCTTCTTTCCACACAATACCCCGCAAGCAAGACGGCAGCCTGATCGGTCATAACATCGGGCCGCCGTCTTTTTACTTTGGGAGCCGCCAGAGTGCCTGCCTTTGGGCAATCCGCGTCCAAAGCTACGCTCAGATATGCAAACTTCGGCAAAATATTGTTCGCTTTTTCGCTATAACCGCCATATTGTTGCTAAACCTCTTGACATAAATGGCAAACAGGCCTGCAATCAAGCTAGCAAAGATACCTTAACCATCGCTTCTATCCAAAGTTAAACCGAACAGCCCTCAGTAAGTCCTTTGATACCTAACCCAAGTTGCTACCTAGGAACACGTTTGAGAGAGAATCGCTCTGGAAACCGGCTTTTGCATCACCGTTTGCCTTCTCGAAGAGGCAAGGTAGCAACTTGAGTTACCTACCCTGTCACAGGGTGGGCAAGACGACCCAGGCGACCTTAGAGCCTCTTCCGCTAGGGAGGTTCTCCCCTCTCGGCAACGTGCCTGAGGGGAGAGGTTTCTAACCCAGCGGAAGTAGTGCCAGTCTCGCCTCTCTTCGACCCGTGAAGCCCCGCTACCGCTTCACGCCTGCCCACAAAGGAGAAAGGACCATGAAGGGAGTACTTGGCCGGTTTTTGGTAATTGCCAGGCAAGCGGAGCAAAATGCAAGCCTGGCCTGGATTATCGCGCGTGTTCTAGCCTTAATTTTTGCCCTGGCGGGCTTAACGGCCCTGCCAGCGCACGCTCAAGATGGAGCCAATCCGGCCTCTCCTCTGATCAAAAGCGGTAGCCTCTTCTATGGCACTACCTACAACGGAGGGCGCTATAACCTAGGCGCGGTCTACAAGATGGATACCGCCGGCACAGTCACCGTGTTGTATAGTTTCAATGGAGGCGATGGCTCCCAGCCCATCTCGGCTCTGACCGAGGACAGCGCCAACCCTGGCACCTTCTACGGCGTCACCCGCTGGGGCGGAGCCAACAATCATGGCGTCATCTACAAAATCACCTCTGCCGGCGCTTTCACTCTGCTCTATTCCTTCGATGTCACCCATGGCTCGGAACCCGAACACGGCTCGGCCCTGATCAAAAGCGGCAGCCTCTTCTATGGCATGACCGGCCTGGGAGGAGCCAACGGCAAGGGAGTGGTCTATGCGTTCGATCCGGCCACCAACACCGTCACCGTCCTCCACTCCTTCACCGGCGCTGATGGCAACGACCCGGCAGCAGCCCTGCTTTTAGCCAGCGATGGCAAGCTCTACGGTAGCACCTATAGCGGCGGAGCCAACAACAAAGGGGTCGTCTTCCAGATCACTACAGCGGGCGCCTACACCCTCTTGCACTCCTTCACCGGCACCGACGGGGACGGTCCCAACGGAGCGCTCCTCCAGGTCAACAGCAACCCGCTTACTTTGTATGGGGTCACGCAGAACGGCGGAGCCAGTGGGAAGGGCACGGTCTTTAGCCTTACCTCGACCGGCAGCTTTACCAGCCTGCACTCCTTCACGGGCACAGACGGGGCCAATCCTCCGGTGGGGTTGATCGCCAGCGGTTCCTTCTACTACGGCGTGACGCTGTTTGCCGGGGCAGCGGGCATTGGCAATATCTTCAAGGTGGATGGAGCGGGCAACGTCACGTCCCTGCACGCCTTCAACAATAGCGACGGCAAGTACCCGGATGCTGAACTGCTCTATAATAGCACCGATGGCTTCTTCTACTCGACGGCCTTCAACGGAGGCAACTTCGGCAACGGGACAGCCTACAAGATGGATACAGCAGGCAATGTGACCGTCTTGCATAGCTGCGGAGGCAACCCACCCGTTAATCTCAGTGCCTACTCGACAGGCAGCGGCAAGATTTCCCTTTATTGGGACGGTGTCCCTAACGCTACCGGCGACAATGTTTACCGTGGTACAACTGCTGGCGGGGAAAATTACGCTGCTCCTGTAAACGGGACTCCGATCATTACACCAAGCTACTCTGGCGGCAATACCTATATGTTCACCGATACCGGGCTGGCAAATGGAGTCACGTACTATTATACAGTTAAAGCACTGTATAGTGGGGTGTCCAGCGGCCCTTCGAATGAAGACAGTACGGTTCCTGATCTCAATGGAATCCCTTGGGATAACTCCGATCCGAGCGTTGCCCTCAACGTAATCCGAGCGCATTATCAAAACGATCCAGATGCTGCTAATCTAGGACAATTGCGAGTAGCAGGGCCTGATGGGCGCATTTATGAGGATGGGCAACTTCAAGTTTTACCGCCGGATGGTACGTGGGATGGCGCGTCGAGTACCTTCCAACTGGCTAGCGGTGAGTTGATGGCTTATCAGCATGGTAACCCACCAGCCAATTTAGAGTTCGAAGGTGGCCCATATCGACGCGTCAGAACCGTCGCTATGTATACCGGAGTAATGGGAAACTTTCACGTGCCAACAGCAGCAGATGCAGAGATTGGCTCAAGGAACATTATTGTTAGGGGGCAACAAAGGAGCGTACCCGATGGTATCTATATATATTTGGGCCACTCTGGAACACGTGAAGTCGATGCAGGATTACAATGGTCTCAGGATGCCATAAGGAGTAAAAAGGGGTTGGAACCCTTACATTTCGACTCAAAGGGGGGAACGCTTCATTATCAACAACCCTCCCGGGACAAGGCGATATGGCTTCGATCAGGATATTACGGTAACTTACCTTGCGCGAACTAGAGACCCGGCTGTCCCACGAGATACGGTTTCTCTAATCAGATTTACAGGGAATGACATCAACGGGGATCTCTTTCAAAAGACCCTGGGCGTAGCTTCGCGGGCCATGGCCGGTGAGCTAGTACGTGTAAAACGAGTACATGCGATAGCACAACCACAGACCGCTCCCAATACCTATCCCCGAACGGGTTCGTTTATCCAATTCGTTGGGTGGAACGCAGGCCAGGTGCGAGATGCAAATGGGAATTGGGGCAACTGGCTTGCTGGCTTCACGAACGAGAACGGTTCTAACCCACTCAATAACGCCATAGTTAGCTGGACGACAATTGCACCATTCGCAGCGGAGATCAACATCATTATCGACCGGCGTTAATAAACCTGAAAGGCTACTGGCTGGGAAGAGCCCTGCGGCCAGTAGCCTTTTGTTTTCCATCGTAAGAATGCTGACATTGTTGCCTTATTCCTGTAACTGATGGAGGCGCTTGTATGCAACGCTTCTATTTGGCGCTGGCGCTGCTCATTATTGTTACCCAGGGATTACTAGCCTGGGAGAGACTTCCTGTCCCCTCCCCAAAGCGCCAGTCTCCCCCAAATAGCAAGGGAGCAAGTGTGCCCTCCGGCCTGATCGTCTACAGCGCGCAGGTAGATGCCAGCGAATACACCAGTACGCTGGGACGCTTTGACCTATTCCTCCAGACAACCGGCGATGGGAAGACCCTCCGGCTGACCGACCACCGCGCCCATCCAGAG
>DASRGZ010000129.1:0-9302 GCA_035650735.1 Chthonomonadaceae bacterium | reverse complement strand
TCATCCTGGCGGAGTATTGCGCGGAGATGGTGTGGGCCTTCTATGCTATGGTCACCCGTCAGGCCACCTACAGCGTTTCCTTCAACGGCAGACTCGGATGGAACCAGTGAAGCGCAAGCGGAGTAACTAACTCAAGTTGCTACCTTGCCTCTTCGAGAAGGCAAACGGTGATGCAAAAGCCGGTTTCCAGAGCGATTCTCTCAAACGTGTTCCTAGGTAGCAACTTGGGTTAACTAAACGCTGCGCACTCTCGTCTAATCGGGCAGAAAATATCAGATGCAGCCGGAGGAGAGGAGAAAATCAGGAATGGAAAGGCAGATACGCAGACAGTCCTGGATGTGGGGCGGCATGGCGGCTCTCTCGTGCGCGTCCCTGCTGGCGGGTCCGCTCGCGGCACGGGCGCAACAGCCTGCCGCATCGCAGGCTCAGTCCGCAGACGAGGTCCGGCTGGAAAACAAGAAGGTCTCGCTGCAAATCGAGGACGGACGGTTGACCCAGGCGATCAAGCTGCTGATGGAGAGCGTTGGCGCGAACTACACCCTGGATGCCAGGCTGCAAGGAGCGGTCGTGACGGCCAGCCTGACCCATGTGCCCCTGCGGACGGCCCTGGAGACGCTGTTGAAGGCAAGCAGCATCCCCGCCACGTACCGCATGGAAGACAACATCTACAGCTTTGAGCTACAACAGCAGACGCCGGACGTCCAGGCAGGCTTGCCCCAGACCGGCCCGGCCAAAACCGAAGAGGGGAAAGAGAAGCAGATCACGAAGATCTCGCTGCTGCATATTGACCCGGCGGACATTGTTCCCGCCCTGGGCGGGCAGGTCTTTCAGGTCAACTACCAGAACTACGGCATCCTCGGCGGCAATAACGGAACCGGGCGCCAGGGCAGCGGCCTGCTGGGAGACTTCAACGGCATCGGCCTGCTGGGCAGCTTCGGAAACCCCGGCTCCTTCGGCGGCTTCGGCAACACCTTCGGGCCGTGGAATGGCGGTGGGAATACTGCCGGGCCCGGCATCGGCGGAGGCGCTGCGGGCACGGGCAGCGGGTCTGGCAGGTAGCCCGGCTCAGGCGCGACGTCAAAGGAGGCTTGCCCGACATATGAAGATCACGAAGCTGGAAACGTTCCTCGTTAAGCCGCGCTCGCTGTTCCTCAAAATCCACACGGACGAGGGCCTGGTCGGCCTGGGAGAGCCGATCCTGGAAGGTCGGGCGCGTACCTGCGCGCAGGCGGTGGCCGAGCTCGAACCCTATCTTATCGGCAAGGACCCGACCCGGGTTGTCCACCACTGGCAGGCGATGTACCGGCACGCCTTCTATCGCGGCGGCCCTATCCTGACGAGCGCGCTTTCCGGCGTGGAGCAGGCGCTCTGGGATCTGACCGGGAAGGCGGCGGGAATGCCCGTCTACCGACTGCTGGGCGGACCGCTGCGCGAGCGGATTCGGATGTATTGCAGCGTCGGGGGCGGCACGCCGGAGGAGGCGGCCCGCAATGCGAAGGCGCGGGCTCAGGAGGGCTACACGGCCCTGAAGACGGGCGGGGCCGGGGGACGCGCGGCGCGGCTCATCGAAAATCCGGCCTTCGTGGAGCGGGCTGTGGCGGCGTTTGCGGCGATGCGCGAAGCGGTCGGCAAGGAAATAGACCTTGCCATTGATTTTCATGGGGCCATTAGCCCGCAGACCGCCGGCCTGCTCATCAAGGGATTGGAGCCTTACCAGCCGCTCTTTATCGAAGAGCCGGTGCAGTGCCAGAACGTGGAGGTGCTGGCGGACCTGGCCCGTAAGACGCATGTCCCGATTGCTACAGGCGAGCGCCTGTTTACCAAGTGGGCCTTCCGGGAAGTGCTGGAGCAGCGCGCCGCCTCCATCCTCCAGCCCGATCTTTCGCACGCGGGCGGCATCTTCGAGTGCCGGCTGATCGCGGGCATGGCCGAGAGCTACTATGCAGGCATTGCCCCGCACTGCCCCCTGGGGCCGATAGCGCTGGCGGCCTGCCTCCAGCTTGACGCCGCCATTCCCAACTTCCTCATTCAGGAGCAGGGCTCGCTGGGCGTTGGATACCTGAAACAGCCTTTTGCCGTCCAGGACGGCTACATCGCGCTGCCGCAGGGACCGGGCCTGGGCATCGAGCTGGACGAGGAGGCGCTGGCAGATAAGATCACGGAGGAGGACTGGAAGAATCCGCAGACCTATGCCCCGGAGGATGGCGCGGTCGTGGATTGGTAACTTATCCCCAGGCCTTCCTGTTAAGCCGACGGGCCTACTTTGCCCACTAACAACCGCCCACACGGCAGAAAGCCCGCCTTCTGCAAGGTGCGTCGCGAAGCCACATTGGTCGGATTGCACCGCGCCGCAGGCTTCTTGCCGGCTTCGTAGCAGACCCGTTTGACCTCCTGTACCAGATAGCTGCCAAAGCCCTGTCGTCTGGCCGGTTCCCAAACTTCCATAAAGACATCCCCGTAGGGCGGATTGTAGTGGCAGAGGAAGCCTCCCGTCGCCACGGCAGCGCCCTTCGCCTCTATGATCCACTCGCCGACCGGCTCATGGTGATGGGGAAAAATCGCCCCGGCATCTTCTGGTGTGGCTCGTCGGAACACACCGTCAGGACAGGCAAGCTGAGTGACGAACGCATCCTGGAACAGGATACTTTCCTGGGCTATATCGGTGGCACAGTCGTAGAGCATGGTGAGCATCCAGGGAATATTGGTCTGGGCTTCGATCTCTGTGGCCTGACTGACGGCCAGGAGTTCGCGGAACAGAGGCAGCGCGCTGCTGCGCACATGCGGCAGCGTGTAGAACTCCGTGAGTCGGCCCACGTCGTATCTGTTCAAGACGGCCCCGTAGCCTGCCCTCCGGCCCTCCACGACAATCATGTAGGGATCGGCCAGACCGCGTGACAGAGCCGAGTCACGCCTGATCTGGCAGTTGGCTTCCTGGCGGTAGAGCTCCCGCATAGCCTCGACCTCTTTGTATTCCACTCGATGCACCTGGATATTCATCATCACCCCACGTTCCGGCAGACATCCCGTCGTGTGGCTCCTTCTCAAACGGAGTATCTCCGAGGAGCAGCATCCACATTGTTCAGTCGCGCAGTTCAGCCCAGAAATCGTTGCGAAGAAGCTGGAGGCTTCCCGATTTATGGGTACGGAACAGCACGGGTCTGATCGCCTCCATATTCCCTGACTGATTGTTCGTCGTCGTTATGAAGATGGAGCGCGCATACATTTCCTCGATAACGTCGAAGTCAAAATGCCCGAATCCCTTAGCCAAATCCAGGGTAAGCATGAAGTTTTTCACGGAGTCCGGACGGCTAATGAGGGTGACATCGCCAAGCGGTATGGGTTTGCCTGCCACGGTAGCGAATGGACGATTGCTGCGCCCCCGGACGAAGTATTGGAAATCGCCGCTCGTAGTGGTAAGAATGGAACCTTCTTGCTCGCCAATGAAGCGGATTGCGCCAGAGGTAATGGCCCCATCAATCCGGAAGGCAAGGGTATGCACGCCGTTGTCAATGCCGTCTATGCCATCAAAGGCAAAACTGTAGCTATCCACGCTTCTCTCAGGCGCGATGGTGCCCCTGAATCGGTAGCCGGATACATTGGCAACCTCCTGCCTGGCCGAGGCAGAGCGCGCTTGCGATGCCACTCCAGACGCCGCAAGGAGACCTGTGAGTTCGATTTGACCGCTCTTGTTGCGTATGTTGTGGTACGTCATGTGTGTTGTAGAGGTGGTTTCATCGGTCAGCGTCACCTCATAGGTTCTTCCATCGGGGCCCTTGATCACCAGCTTTCGCGTGTGGGTGTTGGTTGTAACTTGGTCCCACTCTACCGTACATGTGTCGGAAGACGTCCAGTTGAACTTCGCTCCTACAGGAATCGCCGGAACGGACATGGAAGCTTTCTCCTTTCCCGGTTCTTCGAGCCGGTTGGGATAGGACGAACCTGCGAATAGTGCGGTATGAATCGTCCATATCGCAATTCCATGCAGACAGGCAGAATCCTGCCGGAGATAAATTTATTTTACGAGTCCAGGCGAAGCCGCTCCTCTCCTTGCTAGGGACTCATGCGCGGCATTGAGATCAGGAAAAGAGTTCGGCGAGGCTAGCGTTGATCTGATCCAGCAGGAAATGGAACTGGCGGGCGCGGCATATCCATTCTTCCTCTATCTCGGCATCCAGCGAAAGCCCGAAGGGAATCCCTGGGCCGGGCCTGGGAATCGTGCGTAGCGCACGGATCAGGGAAAGCGTGGTGGCGTCGCCGTCCTCGACCGAGGAGGTATCCAGTTGCCTGGAAGGGTATTTCTTGCACATGGGTCTTTCTGGCTCCACGAAAACGGCGGATCGGGGGGCAATCGTGCCGGGGAAATGGAGAGGAAAGGCAGGCTACCTGCGCAAACAGGCAGCCTGCCGCTTAGATGGGAATTGTCAGCGCGGCGGTGAGGCGCGTCTGGGGCGGCGTCGGCTGCGGAGCGCCATGCGTCTCCGTACCGTCCGAGACCAGGATCGGCGCCAGGAACGCCGCGAGGCATAGCACCTGCCACGCATAGAGCGGCCTCGCAGCGCAGCGGGTTTTCCGCCCCGGCGGGCGCGCGTTCTTATTGGTTTCATTTGTCATAGGCTGAGACCGTCTTTGTGCCCTCCGACTGCGGGCGCTGCGCGCATCGGAGCGGGCCTTGATAGACGGTCTCTAATTACGCCGCGGAGGGCGTCCCGTGACAGTTTAGGGCCGAAATCTAGCGGACGCGCTCCGGTTTTGGTAGCGGGCGAATCAATTCGCGGCAACCAAGGCACAAAGTCGCTCTACGGCGACTAAAGACCTCATCCCCGACCCTTCTCCTTCACAAGGAGAAGGGAGAGACCTCACCCCCGACCCCTCTCCCACGCTGCGGGAGAGGGGAGAGACCGCACCCCGGCCTGCGGCCCCCCCTCTCCTTCTCAAGGAGAGGGGAGAGCAGAAGTCGGGTCACTCCCTTCCCTCGTAGGGTCGCTAGGCGGAGGCAAGGGCCGTAACTCCGGCGACCCTAGCAGTGGCCGAACCGTTGCAGGCGCGACCCTTGCAGTCCATTGTAGGGCCGACCCTAGCAGTGGGGGCTGGGGGGGGTTAGGTACCCTGGTTGCTGCGGCTTGAGCCGCCCGATAAGGAAAATGGAATGATCCTGGCGTAGGGTGTAGAGAGTGCCGAATCTATTGCAGATCATCTGGCCGTTGCGGAAAACCGGGAACGCGCGGTCACTGAGGTCGGGCGAAGGTCGGCAGGTCGGAGGTACGCCCCTGCGTGAGGCTGACGTTGATCAGCTTCAGGTCTGCAATAGGCATCTGGCGCGTGTCGTCCAGGCGGACCGTGCCGCGCGCCACCCCACCCACCGGCGTCAGGTCCAGCTCCAGCAGGCGGGCCGCGTAGCGGTTCTCTCCGCCGGTGCGCAGCAGGGCCGCGCGCACTCGATTGCCGAGCAGCGCATACGAGCCGGCAAACCGCGCCGACATCTCGGTTCCGTTGGGCGTGAAGGTCTTCCACACGGCCTCGGCGTCCCCCTTGTTGCGCAGCCAGAGGAAAAAGGTGTTCTCCTGGCCGACCAGGCGGCCTGAAAATTGCTGTGTCGTATCCGGCCTGGCCTCCGAGGGAAGGAAACGCGCCGCGCGCAGCATGGCTCCCAGATCTGCCTCCAGATCGGGCGGCAGGGGAGCCGGCTCAAGCGGTGCCAGCAGCGCCGTGCGCTTTCCGCCCTCGCCGATCAACACGGTCACGGGCACATCCGTCACGGCGCGCCCGTCAGAGCGGCGCTCCCCCTGGAAATGGTAGGTGATCCCGGCGGCGCTCGGCGTGGTAAAGACCTGCCGTGCCTCTATCCGCTCGCGCGCGTTGCGTAGCGAAGCTCCCAGCCGCTCCCGGATCTGGCCTAGCAACTCCGTATGCGGCAGCGGCCCGCCCGCCGTGATCGGCGCTGTCAACGCGTCCAGCTCCAGGCGAAAGGCAGCGCCGCCGTCCGGGCGATCCGCCGCAGCGATTAGACGCAGCGCGCCGCCCTCCGGCTGCACCCGCCAGCCCGGCAGCAGGCGCAGGCAAAAATCACCCGGGACGCGCCGTCTCAACGTTAGAACGGAGGCTGCCTTCTCCGATCCTGACGCCTCTGCCGAAGCCGTCGATGCCGGAGGGGCCGCATCCTGCCGATCCGGGGGCGTTGCCTCAGGGAGCGGAGTGGCGCCTGGCGCACCCGCCAGCAGCGCCAGGCCAGGGATCGCCAGCGCTGCAAACCATCGCTTTCTGCCTTTGAGAAATGAGACCATATTCATGACTCACGCACAGAGGTTGCGGTTGTGACCGCAACCTCGCGCCCATCCTCCAGTTGCAGCCGCAGCGCGCCCACAGCATTAACGCCCAGCGCGATGCCTTGCAGGGTGACGCCATCTATCTGTGTTTCGTAACGACGCCCAGGGGTCTGATCGTAGGCACGCCACCGCTGTAGGAGGGCCGGGAAGCCCCGGCTGCAGAGCCGATCCGCCTCCGCGTGCAGCGCCTCGGCAATGCGTAGGCCGAGCGTTTGCCAGTCGCAGGCGAGCGCGCCCTCCAGGGCCAGCGAGGTCGCGCTGGCGGCGAACTCCGGCGGAAACGCACGCTGCCCAAGGTTGATTCCAATGCCAATCAAGGCCGTCCACTTTCCATCGGGGGCCTTGACCATCTCAATCAGAATGCCGGCCAGCTTTTTGCCGTTCAAGGTTACATCGTTGGGCCATTTCAGCCCCAGGCAGAGGGCAGGCGGCACCTGCCGGATTTCGGGAGCGCCCGCCATCGTATTCGGTGCTAGAGGGCAGAGCAGGGAGCGCAGCGCCTCGACGACGGCCACGCCGGCCAGCAGGGCGATCTCGCCGACGTGCTGCGGATCGGTTCGGTCGCGGCGGAAGTAGTAGGTGGCGCAGAAGGCTTCGCCGGGAGGCGCATACCAGACGCGCCCGCGCTGCCCGCGTCCCGCTGTCTGTTCGCGCGCCAGGACCGCTTCGTAATTAGGGCGGCCCCGTACATCAAACACGACACGTCCCAATAGGACGTTCTCCCGTGCCACATCCATCGTCGAAGGCACGCTTTCCAGGATTTCCAGGACCATCTGCGCACACTCCGTTGCCAACCCTCACCCTAGAAGACCTCACCCCCGGCCCTCTCTTTGAGAAGGAGAGGGGAGACTCTCTTCCTTCCAGGTTCTTCCGTTCTGGCTTATCTCCCCTCATCCCCGGCCCTTCTCCCTTGCAGGGAGAAGGGGGAAGTAAAGCCGGGTCCCCCCTTTCCCTGTGAGCGAAGCGAACGCATCAGGGAAGGGGGCCGGGGGGTTAGGTAAAGCACGAGGGAGAGCAGAAGCTGGCCCCTCTTCTTCTCAAGGAGTGGGACGAGAAGTCAGGGTTTCCAGGTCCAGGCTGATGTCGAGGGCAACGGCAGAATGCGTGAGCGCGCCGACCGAAATAATATCCACTCCCGCCTGCGCGATGGCGGCGACAGTCTCCTCTGTCACGCCGCCGCTGGCCTCGATGGTGACCTGTCCGCCCACCTGGGCCACCGCTTCGGCCAACTGCTCCGGCGACATATTATCCAGCAGGAGAATATCCGCGCCCGCTGCCAGCGCCTCCTGGGCCTGCTCCAGCGTCTCGCATTCGACCGTTACGGTCATGGTATGCGGGGCCTGCGCCAGCGCGCGCTGCACCGCCGCCGTGATGCCGCCGCTCGCCTGGATGTGGTTGTCCTTGATCAGTATGGCGTCGTAGAGACCGAAGCGATGATTGTGGCCACCGCCAACGCGCACGGCATATTTTTCCAGGGAGCGCAGGCCCGGCGTCGTCTTGCGCGTGTCCACGATGCGCGCCCGCATCCCGGCGACCAGATCCACGAACCGCGCCGTCTTAGTCGCGATCCCCGATAGCCGCTGCACGAAGTTGAGCGCCACACGCTCCCCCGTGAGGATACTCTGCGCCGACCCGGCGATCACGCAGATCGCATCACCCGAAAGAACGCGGCTGCCGTCTGCGACCGCGAATTCGACCGTCAGCGTCGGGTCCACCTGCCGGTAGACCTCGGCCACGACCGGCAGGCCCGCCACGATCCCTTCCGCCTTCGCCCACATCACGGCGCGCGCCTGCGCCTCCTCGGGAACGGTCAGCAGCGTCGTCACGTCGCCCGTCCCGATGTCCTCGGCCAGCGCCCGCCGAACGATCTCTTCAACATCCAACGCAATAAAGGGCATCGCTCGTTCGTTCCTTGATTGATTCTATTAGGGAAGGGAGTTTATTCACGAGGCCGCATTCGCCCGACGATCACCTCGCATGGAGCGCGATGCAGCAGGCTATCTACCAGGCGGTGGAATACCTCGTGCCCTTCCTCCCCGATAGGCTCGCTCGTCGCACCCAGGACGACCATATCCGCCGCGTTGGACCGGATAGCCGTTAGAATTCCATCTTCCACTCCGCGCACGCGCTCTACGTGCTCCTGCACCGGCACACTGTACTGTCTGGCATGTCGTATCGCCTGCGAGAGCGCTTCCTGTGCGGCCTGTTCCTTATCCAGCAGGGGCGCGTTCAGGGGCAGCGTGCGCTCCACTTCCAGCAGATAGACCAGATGCACCTCCGCCCGTGTGCCCTGCGCTAACCGTCCTGCCAGATGGGCGCCGTAAGTGAGATCCAGTTCCGCCAGCAGCGGCACCAGGAGCACATTGCCGCGTCGGGCTCCGTTCACCGCCGGCGGCGCCGCCGGGTGCCGGTGGGTCAGCCGCAGGGAGGCGCGCGCCTCCTCGACCGAGTCGGCGATGGGCAGTTGAGAGCGCACGCCCGGCACCGTCCGCAGGACGGCCAGCACCTTCTCCGGCAGGTTGGCGACAATAATGCGGCTTTTGGCGGCCTCGATGTCGCGCATGGCCTCCAGAAAGGTGCGCGCGCCGTCCTCGGAGATCTCTTCCAGACCGCCGCAGTCAATGATGATGCCTTCCGGGTGCTCCTGTAGCAGCAGATTAGCCGCCGCCCGGATGGTCAGCCACTGGTTCTTATGCAGCGAGCCCGACAGGCGCACCACGTCCTCTTTGGTCTCAATGATCATGGGCGACTGCTCCTTCCGGGCTATGGCCGCGCACAACGGGCGCAACCTCCTCGGCCAGCGCATCTACGGGCGGCGCCTCCTCCGTCTGCTGGAGGTAGTAGCGCACGTTGGCCACGATGACATCGTTTCGCCCCAACAAAGCAAACTTGAGCAGCAAGCCCTGGTTGCCATGCAGCAGATGATGCCACCACTTGGTAGGCACGAATTCGGGAATGACCACCGTGACCAGGTGGTTG
>DASRGZ010000128.1:0-27955 GCA_035650735.1 Chthonomonadaceae bacterium | reverse complement strand
CAAGCCCCCAGGGCCAGAGAGCCAAGGAAACTGGTGTCCCAGTTAGAGTAAGGGAATGGCTCACAAGAAGCGTAAGGCTCGCAAGACCTTGTCACAAGCAAGGTCCACACTAAACCTCTCTCTACAACTGTCAAGGTGCATCTTCAGCCCGGCCCTGCTGTGGGGCTCCGGCTGAAAGCAATGTAGTATACCATTCTCTAGCGAATTCGTCAAGGTTTCGCACGCATCCGTTTTCGGCGATTGAGTTTGACGCCTTCGCTGGCAGCTTCAGCATGTGGAAGCATGTCCGTGTTGGATCGTCTACCTTATTGCTGAAGCCTGTATGTTATACTATACTCTCTATCGTCTGTCAAGGCCCGTTGCTAAATAGCCCGGGGCGATTGTCAGGTAACGAATTTTTGCTCTTTGCAGCGCGCGCCCGGCCATGAAAAGAGAAAGAGGCAATGGCCCGGCTAAATAGCCGAAGCGATCTTTTTGCCCTCTTCCTTATCACCCTCCGCCTTGTCCGGGGTTTTTGTGGGGGCGTTGAAGCGGTTCATCGCCGTTTCAAAGCCTTCCTTAAGCGCGCACTCGACCGCATCCGCCGCCGTCTCATATGCTTCCTGCATGGTCGGCAGCTCCTCCGGGCGGAATCGCGACAGGACATGGCCGACCAGCTTGCCCGGTTGCGCGCTGCCGACCCCAATGCGGATGCGCGGCACCTCCTGCGTATGCAGGTACGTCAGAATATTTTGTAGGCCATTATGCCCACCGGCGGAACCTTTATAGCGCAGGCGCAGGCGGCCCGGCGGAAGCGCCGTATCGTCCAGCACGACGATAATATCCTGCGGCGGGATTTTATAAAAGCGCGCTATGGCCGCGACCGCCTCCCCCGAAGCGTTCATATAGGTCATGGGAAGCGCCAGCAGCACAGGCTGCCCCGCGATCTGGCCCTCGCCCAACAGGGCCTTGAAGTTGCGCTTCGTGATCGCAATGCCATGCCGACGCGCCAGCGTCTCTACGACCGCGAAGCCGACGTTGTGCCGCGTTCCGGCGTACTCTAAGCCGGGGTTCCCCAAGCCGACAATCAGTTTCCGTTCCATATTCATAACAGAAATTCCTGGCGTATAAATTTCTTTATATTCCGCTGCAACAATCGCGCCGCTTCATTCGTACTTCTCATCTAAGAATGTAGTATAGCATGAGAACGCACGCGCTGCGAACGGGCTTCGGCCAGCATTTGCCGAAAATGCCACGGCTGTCAGTATATTGCCATAGATTGCTGCTCGCCTGGTTGTGGGTAGTGTACCCATAGAGAGTTGATACTTCGTCGCCGATGACCTTATCAACTCTGTAGAGGGACACTACCTGGTTGTGAAAATATTCGCAAGACCTCTTGCGTTTTTGCCGATTCTGTGTTATCTTAACGGCAATATAGCCACGATAGGCTTATCTGGCTGCAAGATCGGCCAGGCTCCCCGGTTTGGACAGTGTTGTCTTCTCTTTTCCGTCTGGGCGTTCGCGGCCTTGTCGCCTCAGTGCTCAATCTCTCCGGTGGCCCTGTAGCCCCTTGTTTCCGCGCCTTTGCGTCCTGTTGCGTTTGCGCGGACCATCCACGAAGACTTATTTCTCAACCTTTGAGGATCATGCATGCTGCGTTGTTCCTGGAACCGCTCCGGGCAAGGATTGGCTGTGCTGGCCCTAACGGCAGGACTCCTGGGTGCGCGCGGCGCTGCCCCCCATCTCCGGCAGCTTCCGGCACTTCATGAGCCGCGTGAGGCCCATCTGGCAAATGTCCGCCAGCTAACATTTGGAGGCCAAAATGCCGAAGCTTATTTTAGTCCTGACGGCAGACGGCTGACCTTCCAGAGCACGCGCGACGGTCACGACTGCGATCAGCAGTATGTAATCAATATTGACGGGACGGGCCTGCGCCGAATCAGCAACGGCCAGGGACGAACCACCTGCGGGTGGTGGATGCGAGACGGCAAGCGCCTGCTCTTCTCCTCTACCCATGAGGACAGTCCCGACTGCCCGCCCAAGCCGGACTACTCGCAAGGATACGTCTGGCCGGTCTATCCAACCTACCGTATCTATACCGTGCGGCCCGACGGCAGCGATTTGCGCCCGCTCTTTCCCCGGACGCTAAAGCCGGGCGAGAAACCTGGCTATAATGCGGAGTCAGTAGTCTCGCCGAACGGAAAGAAAATTGTCTTTACCAGCGACCGGGGCGGCGACCTGGATATCTGGGTGATGGACAGCGATGGCCGCAACGCCCGCCAGCTCACCCATACCCTGGGCTATGATGGCGGTCCCTGGTGGTCGCCCAACGGCGAGCAGATCTGCTTCCGGGCCTATCACCCGCGGACGCCAGCGCAGATCGCCGACTACAAGGCGCTGCTCAAGCAGCATCTGGTTCGACCGACAACGCTGGATCTGTATGTGATGAATGCGGACGGCTCGAACGTCCGACGCATTACCAACGATAGCGCGGCCAATATCGCTAACTTCGCGCCCAGTTGGATGCCGGATGGCACAGCCCTGGTCTTTGCCTCCAACCGCGACGACCCCGGTCGCCGCAAGTTTGAGGTCTATAAAATTAATCTGGATGGCGCCGGGCTGGAACGCCTGACCTATGGCGGCCAGTTCGACGGTTTTCCCAACTTTAGCCCGGACGGCAAACGCTTTGTCTGGGCCTCGAACCGAAACGGCAAAGCGCCGCACGAGACCAACATCTTTATCGCCGATTGGGTTCCTTAACGGGACAAAACAGGGAGAACGCAGGGCAACCCGTTCCCCATTTCCAGCCGCTTGAAAGCGGTCTTGAGTGCAATACAGCTTGAAATCTATCTGAAGGAGGCAAACCGGGAGTAAGCATTCTAAGGAGACTGCACAGATTTACCCAAAGGCAGCTCGTACCGACCCCGGACTACAGAACTATGCTGGAAGACATCAAAGCTATGCTTGTCCAACGCTACGGTGAGCGCTGGCTCAATAGCGTCAACAACCAGAACGGGATCGCTGAAGACCTCTCTATCCTGGAGAAGGATATTACCCGCGTCAGCCGCAAGTTCGGCATGGTGGGACGGGGCATGTTCCTGACCTCCGACACGGAGCTGGTGGCCCGCTATGAGATCGTCACGCCGGTCAACACCCTGTTTGACATTGACGCGGTGTTCTATCGCTGGTGGGGCCATCGCGCTTCCGAGAATATCAGCTACATCCAGCGCGAAGTCGCCGATGACGAGGTGATCTATCACTTCATTACCGGAACGCCCACGCACGGCCATAGCGGACGCATCATCATGATGGGCCGCGAGGTACAGCGCGTCATCCAGAAGCGTTGGGAGCGCCGCCTCAAGAAGCTGGCGCCTTCCGGCCAGGGCGAGACGACTTCCGTTAACAACTAAGCAGATCGTCGTTTCTCTCTACGTTCGCTCTCTTGTTTTGTCCGCGTGGCCGTGCTGCCGCGCCTCCTTCTTTTTTCGTTTGCGTGCTTGTCACGCCTCCATGCGCTTAATATGCGCTGCCTTTCTCTCTGGCAAAGGTTTCTCTTCACGCCGGGCCGCAAGACGGCCCGGCTTTTTCTTATCGGGCAGGCGCGTAGGCGCGTTTTGGCTTGTTCATGCCGCCAAGCCCCGGCGTGGTGAACCAGGCAGCGGAAAATGTCAGGCTGTCGGGCGCAGGAAGGCGCGTGGACTGCTCCAGCGCGATCCGCAGGCCGCTAAAGAGGTGGTTCCACCATTCATAGGTCAGTTCCGGCTGCGGCGCATCGGCAGCCTGGAGCGCCGCCTGTCGGATGAGTTCCGCCCTCTGCGTCGGGAGGGCGTGCCGCTGCGTCCACTGAGCGAGCAGCGTGTCCAGCGCCTGCTGCGCTTCCCCGGATAACCCTTTCATCTCTCTCTCTTCCATCATGTCTTGATAGTATCCTTAAAGTGTGTATGGTAACTTCTGGCAGCTCACCCGTAAACGGGTGGGCTGTGTCGCCAGGCGGCGGGGTGTCGCAAGGCGGAGGCAGGGGCCGTAACCCTGCCGACCCTGGCAGTCCGTTGTAGGGCCGACCCTTGCAGCCGGCAAGCCCGCTAAAGCGGGCTAAGAGAGGTGGGTCAGTTCCCTTCTAGGGCTACAAGAAGCGAGGTTAGCCCCCTTCAGGGGGCTTGCCGGCTGCAGCCCGGTCCTTTAGGGCCGAGCGGAGCTTTGATGGCGCTTCCTTGGGCTTCGGAACTCTCCATCAGGCCCAACTCACGGGCGATGCGTCTGCGCGCCTGGGCGATCTGGTAGCGCACGGTGCCTGCCGGCCTTTGCAGTGCCGCCCCGATCTCCGCGCTGGTCATGTCGCCGAGCAGATGTAGGGTCAGCGCCGTGCGCAGGTCTTCGGGCAGGCGCGCGATGGCCGCATCTACCGCCGCCGCCGTCTCCTGAGCCTCTATGGTGCGCGCCGGGTCGCCGTCGGCCTCTGCGGGCATGTCTCGCTCGGGCAGGACGCCCTCGTGGCGCTGACGCACGGCGCGACGGCGATGGTGATCCGTGACGATGTTGCGCGCGATGGCAAATAGCCAGAACCGCCGCCGTGCCTCTGGGATCTGTCCTGCCTCCTCGATATGACGCCAGACGCGCACAAAGGTTTCCTGCAGCAGATCCGCCGCCGTGTCGCCGTCAGCCGTGTGGCCCAGCAGATAGGCGTAGAGGCTGCGATGATGCTCTGCGTAGAGGGTATTAAAGAGCGAGACGAGGGCGCCTCGCTCCTGGTGGCGGCTGTCGCGGCTCATGCGCTGGCTTCTTCGCTCTGATCCTGGGCCTCTTCCTCGCCCTCCTCATCCCCCGCTTCGCACTCGGCAATGGTGGAGATGGCGCCCATCTTCTCCACTGTGAGCACTTGCAGGATGGGGATAAGCGCTTCGGGGGCGCAGATCTGGCCCATCAGCACGATCTCAGGCACTTTCTGTTGCAGCAGCTCAACGGTAACGTCCTCCGCAAAGGTCAGCTTCCCCATGATGACGATAGGCGTCGGCTTGGGCAGCAGCTCCAGGAACTGACGGCCCAGCCGCTCCTCGCCCATGAAAAGGCGTGGGTCCGCCGGCAGATAGATGCTCTGTCCCTGGATCTGAAGTTTCGCGCCGAGCGGGCCTTCGCTGCCGCGTATGGCAAACATCTGCCCGATCACGCGCACCTGCTTGAACCCTACCTGGGTCACGGGTGTGGTGATAAAAAGCTGGCCGACGACGACCAGGATCGCCTCGGCATCGCCCGCCGCCAGCGACTCCCCGCTCAGGCGTATCTGCCCGCTCTGCACCTGAACGTTGTCTCCTTGCGGAATGGGGACGATGGCACCGACCTCTTTCATTGGGATGGTTGCTAATGCGGTGCTCAGGTGCTCCGGAATCAGAATCATGCCCACCTTTTCAATACCCGTGATACCCTTCAGATCCTCCGGCGTTTGGGCAAATCGCAGATCCAGCATTCCCATTTGTCTAATATGCCCCTGCGGTGGCATTGTGCTTTGCTCCTCAGACATCGTGCTCTCCTCCTGTGTTTTTTTTACCTCACCCCCTTCCCCTCTCCTTGAGAAGGAGAGGGGAGAGCAGAAGCCAGGGTTTACCTCTGCCCGCGTAGGCGGGCAGCGGGCCGCAGGCCCCACAACGGCAGGGTTTAGCCTGCCGGGGGGGTTAGGTCTACATTGGAGAAGACGCAGCAGGAATACAGGTGTTGAAGACGCCGGCAAAATCAAAGGCGGAGGCGAAGGGAGGAATAGCAGAGGTCATGTCGAACAGAAACGAGCAGTAGATTCCGTTGCTTTGATCGAACAGGCCCCGGTTGCGGGCGTTTGTTGGGAGGGGGATCGTGCCATGAAGTCGCGTCGTAATGTGCATCCGGTGATGCGACGGGTGGCCGGATGGATGGCCGCCATTTTTGCTGTATCCAGCGTGGCGCCGGTAGGAATAGCCGGTGGGGCGGTGCCCGCGCAGTCCACGCGGCGAACGCTGCCGCCGACGGCCTTCGGGTCGGGATTACGCCCCGGCAACGAGACGCGCACCGCCGCTATTGCCTCCGGCGAAGTGGCCCTGCCGTTCAACCTGGCTGGGGGCAAGCCCGGCGCGCTCTACAGCCTCAGCGTGGCGGCGCGCGACCCCAACGCGCTCCGGCAGCGCGCCGCGCTGACCGTCAGCGTGCGCATCGGCGGCAACGTCGTTGCCTCCAAATGGCTGCATCAGGCCGACCCGGACTTCTATCTCGTCTTCCGCGCCGACGACCCGCGTGCCCCGACTCTGCTCGACTTCAAGGGAGAGGTCAACGGCCCCTCTGCCGTCTTCACCATCGCGCTGCGGCCCCTGCCTTCCGGTCAGAAGGACGTGGTTATTGAAGCCGAGCCGAACAACTCCTGGCAGGAGGCGCAGCCCGTCCCGCTCGGCGCTACGGTCATCGGCACGGCGGACGACCGCTCCTACTATATCGCGCCCGGCCAGAACGAGGCCGAGGCCCTGCGCGCCGGAGAGGATTGGTTCAAGTTCGAGCAGCCCTCGGATCAGCCCAAGCTGGTCTTCTTTAACCTAGAAATCCTGGATCGGGACGTGCCCGCCAACATCCTGGTCTATACCGTCCAGGACGGCAAGCTGGTACCCTACACGGAGGGCGTGGACCCCGTCTCCGGCCCGCATGAGGCCCAGGTCGCCCCGACACTACATCAGAACGGCGTCGAGCTTAACAGCGCCAACAAGTTCACAACCCGCGTCCTGAAGAGGGGCACCTACTATGTCCAGGTGGCGGCCAATCATCCGGCCTATCGCCTGCGCACGCTGGTGACCGACCCGCCGCCCTATAAAGACCCACACAAGGCCATTCGCGCCGCGATGGACTACATCATCGCCGCCGGGGACTCCTGGTTTGCCAACACGCCCCGCTCCGGCGCGGTCGCCCGGCGCGACCGACAGGTTCATGCCGAAACGGCGCTGTGCGTGGCCTGCCACCCCAGCCACTTCAGCACGCGCGGCGAGCTGACGGCCTATCAGAACGGCTATCCCATCCTGCAACGGGAGTCGCTGCGGTTTGTCGCAGAGCGCCTGTATAACAATCCACGCCCGTTCTACGGCCCGTTTGGGGCCTCCTGGGTGCGCGTCATCAGCGCGGCGGCGACGGTGCAGAGCCGCATGGCGCAGATGCTCCTGGATTACGAGACCCTCACGGGCGAGCACCGCGCGAGTTTCTATAAGCCCATTGTCGCCTACCTCCACCACTACTACCAGCGCCCTGCCTTCCAGCCCGACGAGACGGAGCAGAACCCGCCCAGCATCTCCAACTTCGAGACCGGCTGGATGGTCTGGAGCGACCTTAATCGGCTGTCCCGGCTGCCGCACGCCGCGCCGGACCTGAAGGCTGAGCGGGATAAGGTAGGCGCGTTGATGGCTCGCACGCCGGAGAGCGCCGACGGCCCGCGCACGGCTGCCGCCACGGCTCCCGCGAGCGTCGGCACCGAAATCAAGAACGTGGACGACCTCTGCTTTCAGACCATCGCGCTGGCGGAGATGGAGAGGCCCTCACCCCCCTATCCCCTCTCCCACGCTGCGGGAGAGGGGATAGGGGCTGAGGGTAGTCGCCGCAGGGCGACCCTACTCCCTACACCCTACGCCCTACACCCTACACGAGGGGGTGAGGGCCGCTATAGCGCCCGCCTCCGCGCCAACGTGGAGAAGATCTTCGCGGCGCAGCGGCCCGATGGCCTGTGGCCCTATAACTATGGCGAGAACCAGCCCACCTGCGAGTTCCAGACCGGCGCAGCCCTCTATGCCTTGGCGAAGGCGGGCGTGCCCAACACCGAGCCGCACGTTCGCAAGGCGGTAGAGGCTCTGCTGGCGCGACAGAAGCCGTTCGGAGCCTGGAACACGGACGGCCAGCCCTACGAGGCGTTCAACACGCCGTTCAAGGAGACGCAGCTGGTGCTGATGGGCCTGTCGGCGCTGTTTCCCGGTCCCGGCGCCAAAGGCTGGACCAACGGCCAGCAACCGACACAAATTCGCACCGGAAGGGCAGACCAGACGCTGGCCGACCTGATCGCCATATGGGATAAGCCCACGCCGGCCCTGCTAGGGCAATTGCGTACCTTGACGCGCTCACCGGAGCCGCTGGTGCGCCTGGAGGCAGTGAACGCTCTCTGCCGGCTTGCCGACCCGCGCGCCGTGCCGGAGTTGGCGGCGGCGCTCGGCGACGACACGAACATGGTGCGCCGAGCCGCCGCGCAGGGGTTGCGGGAAGTGATCACCCGCAACGCCGACCGGGGAACAAACGGCCCGGCCCTTTCTGCCCTTGCCGCCGTGCTGCAATCGCCGCGTGCCATCGTGCGCCGCGCCGCCCTGCGCGCCTTCAACCAGCATTTCCGCTGGCTGACCCGCTACGATGCGCTGCTGGACCGCGTGCTCGCCATCGCCGCGCAGGAGTCCGATCCGGTGGCGCGGATGGAGGCGGCGCAGGCCCTCACCATGTGGTGGTACTGGAACGACGATATGAGGGCGCGCGGGCGGATACTGGATACCGTGCTGGCTGCGCTCGGCGACGAGAAGGCATCGGCCTATGCGCGCGGCGCGTTCCGGGAGACGCTCTATAATATCTGCGACGAAGACATCCAGTACTTTTACAACTTCTGGACGCCGCTGTTGCCGCAGGAGGCCGACCGCAAGGCGGCCATCGCCGGATTCGAGAAGGTGATGGCGCTGCAGGCCGAAAAGATCGCCGCCGTGCTGCGCCGGGCCACTCCCTTCCAGACCCGCCAGATCGTGATGGGCTTGACCGAGTATCCGATCATGCGGGCCTGGAACCCCGCCGACCAGGTGGAGCGCAACTTCTATCGCATCGGCAACGACCTGGACGCCATTGATTTTCGGGGGCCGGGCGCGCAGGCGCTGCGTCCCGTCATTCTCATGCTGCTGGGAAACTCAGAGCCCGGCATCCGGCAGCGCGCGCTCGTGATGGCGACCTATCTGCGCTCCAACGGCGGGCAGCCTTTGATCGCCAACGCCATCGCCGCCCGCCTGAACGACGGCAACCGGGATGTACGCCAACTGGCCCTGCAAGCCCACCGCATCTATCCCTTCTCGACCCAGCAGATCCAATTCGGCCTCGACCCGCGCCGCTTTACGGACGAAAATGATCCCAACTACAACGCCGATACGCTGCCGCTGCTGACGGGCCTGCTGGATAGTCCCCGTTCGGAGACGCAGGCGAATGCGCTGCGCTTCCTGTCCGAGTTCGGCGCTAAGATCGAGACCAACGTGCCCATCATGGAGAAGGCCCGGCATCTGGCAATGACCGGGGACTTGCAGGCCAAAGCCGCCGCCTTCGAGATCGCGCGTTACCTGCCCGCCCTGCGCGCCGACGCCCAGTTCCAGGCGGCGGTGGCGGAGGTCTTGAAGACGGCTCCGGCGGGAAACGCCGCCCGCAGCGCGGCCCTGCGCCTGGCCCTGGTCGATTCATTGGGACAGACGGAGGCGGTCGCGCCCGCGCTGGAGGTGATCCTGCAGAGCAAGCGGCCCGAAGACCAGGCCGATGCGCTGGCCCTGGCCCGCTCCGCCGAAGCCATCCGGGATGACCCGCGCCTGATCCCGCTCTACGACAACGCGCTCGCTCAGGATACGGACCTGCGCGGGCAGGCATTGCAGCTTCTCAAGCAGAGCAAGGCCCAGGCGTCCAATCCAGCCATTCGCGTTGCGTTGCAGGCGGTGGCGCAGGCGGGCAGCGAGGGACATAAGGCGCTGGCGGCGGCGATCCTTTCGGGGCAGACCGGGCGGCACGGCGATCCGGAGAAGCTGCTCGACCGCGAGTACTTCGCGGTCAAGGTGCAGCCGCTGCTCGCCGCGAAGGGGCCGGACGGCAAGTCGTGCTTCAACTGCCATTCCAATCACACCATCCTGAACCTGCAGCCGCCGGATAGCAGCGGGCAGTTCGCGGCGGACATCTCCCGCCATAACTACCTCTCCGCGCTGCGCGTGGTGGACCTGGACGACCCGGAGAACAGCCTGCTGCTGCGCAAGCCGAGGTCGCCGGGCGTTGTCTCGCCGGAAACCGGCGTGTCGCACGTCGGCGGGGTGCGCTGGGCCAGTAAGGATCACCCGGCCTATCAGGCTATCCTGCAATGGCTCAACGGCGCGCATGTCAAGCAGGGAGAGGCGCTAGGCCATCAGCCGCAGTACTGAGAGCGCCTAACCCCCTTTAAATAACCATTGTCAAAGGCGACAACAACACATGATAGAAACCGAACGGCTGCTTATACGTCCATTCTTCGCAACGGATGTGGACGAACTCTACTGCCTGGTATATGCGGATTTCGAAGTGCGGGATGCATGGTCGGACGCGCGGGAGACGCCAGAGGCGTTCCGACGGCGCTTCTCTACCAGCAAGCTCTGGCACGCCGAGGATGGGTTCGGCTTCCGCGCCCTGCTGCGTAAGGAGGATAAGGCACTGATGGGCCTGATGGGCTTCCAGCGCTACACTCCCGACGAGGATACGAGCTATATCGTCTTCGAGAATGGCTCCAGCCCGGTCGGGTGCAATCCCAACGTGGTGGAAGTGGAGTTGACCTATGCCCTCGGGAGGCCCTACTGGAAACAGGGATACGCAACGGAAGCGGGCAAGGCGTTGATCGCGGAGGGCTTTGCCTGCCTGGGCATCCATCGCATTATTAACGCCGTCAGCCCGCTCAATCTCAACAGCATCAACCTGATGAAGCGGCTCGGCTTCCGCATCCTGCCCAACTATCATCCGGGCGACCTGGCAAAATATGGGCGCAGAGGCGTGCTCGGCATTCTAGAGAACCATAGGAAAGACAAAAACAACAGGTAAGGGCAAACCCTAGCGCTTAAGTCCTCCGGCCTTAGCGCCATCGTGCAGCGAGAAAATCGCTGGGTTGTCCATTCCTACATCGGGCCTCTAAAGGGCCGGCTCTGGTCCAGCAGCCGACTGGCCGCAGGCATTCGTACCGGATATATTCGCGGACCGGCCTGGAAAGCGCTCGCCCACATTCCCTGGTCTCAATGGCATTTCGGGAACACGCACGCTCGCTTTGGCGTCCTCTACTCAAGACCCAGTCGAGAAGGAGGAAAAGGGAGTCGAAATGATACAACGCAGTCTGAGCATGCGGCTTGCGAGCCTGGTGACCGCATTTGCCTTCGGGGTGGTGATGGCTTCCCCGGCGGTCGCGGAAAACGTGGTACTGAAGAAGGGCACCGATGTACACCTTGTTTTCGATGCGCCGCTGCGGTCGGAGACGGCCAAGCCCGGCGATACGGTACGATTACATGTCGAAACGCCGGTGCAGGTGGATGGTAAGACCGTCATTGCCGCAGGAACGCCGACGACGGGCACGGTGACGAAAGTGAACAAGCGCGGCCATTATGGCGTGAACGCGCGTATCCAGTTGAAAATCTCCCCCATCCGCACCGTGGATGGCAAGAGGGCTCCGGTGGGCTTCCACACCAAAGGCCAGGAGGTAAGCAACCGCACGGGTGAAGCGGCGGGCGCCACGATAGGCGGCGCGGCCATTCTTGGGCCGCTTGGCCTGGCGGCAGGCTACTTCATCGTCGGCAAGAAGGTGCATATCAAGCCAGGCGATAAGACGACCGTCACCGTGGATAAAGACATGAGCGTGCATGTTCGGTAGGGCAAGAATCGAACCTACGGACGTAACCTCACCCCCAATAGACTTAATCCCCCGTCCCCCTTCCTAGATTCGCCGCTAACGCGGCAGGGAAGGGGGACCCGGCTTTCCCATATTTTCTTGCGTGCCGGAGGCCGGTCTACTTGACAGTAGACCTATTTCGTCCTATAATTACAATATGACGAAACGTGTCCCCCGCGCTGCTGAAGGCGCGTTGTCTGCCTCACGGCCTCGCACACGGCCTGAGGTCCGGCGCATCCGTTGGAGAAGAAGATTCAAGACCCTCTTCGCCCTCTCGTTCCTGCTTTTGGAAGCGGCGGTCGCCATTGCGCTCGTCTTTCTGCTGATGGTCTTCTGGAACTACTCCACGAACCTGCCGAAAGTCGAAGAGCTGGCAATGGACGTCCGTGCCCCCGTCGCCACCACGATCTGGTCCAACGATGGCGTGCTGCTTGGCAAGCTTGATGTCGTCAACCGCCAGCCCGTGACGCTGACCGAGGTTCCCAAAAACGTCATCAACGCCACCATTGCCATCGAAGATCACCGCTTCTACGAGCATAATGGCGTGGATTTCCAGGGCATTGCGCGCGCGGCCTGGGCCAACGTGCGGGGGGGCGATAGCGTGCGGCAGGGCGGCAGCACCCTGACCCAGCAGGTCGTCCGCAATATCCAGCAGTTTGGCATCACCAAGGAAAAAAAGATCGAGCGCAAGCTCAAGGAAGCGATCTACGCGCTGCGCCTGGAGCAGGTCTATTCCAAGCCGGAGATCCTCCAGCTCTATCTGAATAACGTCTACTACGGCGGGGGCGCCTACGGCATCCAGGCCGCCGCCAAAACCTACTTCGGCAAGCCTGTCTCTAAGCTCGATCTCGCCCAGGCCGCCTTGCTGGCCGGGCTGCCGCAAAGGCCCTCGGAATATTCGCCGTTTGAAAATCTCGATGCCGCCCTCCGACGCCGCAACGACGTGCTGGAGCGGATGCTGACCTATGGCTATATCAACCGGGATCAGTACCGCAAAGCCCTGGCCGAAAAGCCGCACATCCTCAAGCAGCGCCAGCGCCGAAGCTTCGACTTTAAGGCGCCTCACTTCACCACCTATGTCCTCAACGACCTGATCCAGCGCTACGGCGCCGATTTCGTCTACTCCGGCCTGCGCATCGAAACCACGCTCAACTACAAGTTGCAGCAGATGGCCGAGCGCGCGCTGTTGGGCGGGCTGGCCAACGCCTCGGGGCAGGGAGCCAACCAGGGCGCGCTCATCTCCCTGGACAACAATACCGGCTATATCCGCGCGCTGGTGGGCGGGCGCAGCTTCCATGCCGATCAGTACAACGCCATCACCCAGGGCAAGCGCCAGCCCGGTTCCACCTTTAAGGTCTTCGACTATTCCGCCGCCTTCGACACCGGTGCTGCCACCCTCGACTCCACCTTCATGGATGAGCCGATACCCTATCCGAACGACCCCAAGCACCGGGTCGTTAAGAACTACAGCGGCAAATACTCCTATGGCGCGGTGGACTGCCTGACCGGAATCAAGCACTCGATGAACACCATCGCCGTTCAGGTCGCCCGGAAGGTGGGCATCCGCACGGTCATTGATTATGCGCACCGCATGGGCATCACCACGGAGCTGGCCCCCTACCTGCCGACGGCGCTGGGCGCCTCCGCCGTGCGCCCCATTGACCTCTGCTCGGCCTATTCGGTGTTCCCGGCCAAGGGCAACCGCCTCCAGCCGATGGCGATCGTGCGCGTCACAGACGCCGACGGCAATCTCATTGAAGAGCACACGCCTCAGATCGTCAAGACCAACATCCTCAAGTCCAAGACCCTCGATCAGATGAACACGGCGCTGGAGGCGGTCGTCACCAGCGGCACCGGCACCCGGGCGCGGGGCACCGAGGAGAACGGCATCGTGCCGGGCGCGCACGGCAAGACCGGCACCACCAGCGACAACCGCGACGCCTGGTTTGCCGGGTATACGCCGGAGCTGACCACGGTGATCTGGGTGGCCAGCGTGCACCGCTCGAAGCACGGGATCACCTATGCTCAGATGCCAGGCGCCACCGGCGGCGTCCTGTGCGCGCCCATCTGGCACGATTTCATGATCAAGGCCGTGCCGGAGGAGCGCAAATTTAGGCCGCCGCAGGCCATCGCCCTGGCCCCGCACAGCGATCCCTTCGCGCCCGGAGAGAACGCCAACAAGCAGAAAGCCAAGCCCAAGCCCAAGAAGCAGACCGAGGTGACGGAGGCGGAGCAAAAGGACGGATACCGGCGTCTTGCTTCCAATGAGGCGCCGCCGCTGGATGAGGCAACTCCTGAGAGCGCATCCAATGCCAGTGAGCCGCAGGCAGCGCCGGAGACCGCCCCGCCTGCTCCCGCGCCGCCGCCCAGCTTGCCTGCCGCCGCCGCGCCGCCTGTCCGCCAGACGGTGCCGATTCCCCCTTCCCGCTCGGCTGCGGCCTCCGTTGCAGCGCCCACTGGCGGCGGATTGCGCGCCAGCGCGCCGGCCAGCCAGCCGACACCGGTCATGCGCCCGATAGCTGCACGTCCTGCCACGCCGCCGCCCCATCCGGCCCCGACGCGCGCACCAGCCAGCGACGATATGGTAACGGTGCGTATCTGCGTTGACTCAGAGCAGCGCGCCAACGAATTTTGCGATGCCACCAAGCTGGTGCGCATGACCCGCCGCCAGGCGCGGCGATTGGGCCGCTGCCGCCTGCATCGCGCCCCGCCCGGCGAGGAATAGATTGGAATTTCTCATGAAAAAGCTGCCTGACGCGAACAGGGCGGTGTGGAGAGCATTTTCTCACACCGCCCTGCGCCGTTTTGCTTATGTCTGGGCCAGGATAAAGGACGCCCGATGATTCCAACAGAAAAGCGCCCTCAGGGATACGGTTAATCTAGGCAAGAGCAAGCTAGGCGCCTCTGTCAATGAGATCGTGCCAGTCCTTGTCTGGAATGCCAATGCCATAATAACGGGCCGCTTTTTTGATATTGGCAAAGGCAACCTCGCGGTCGGCATCGGAGACGCCATCCACCTGAGGAAAGTGCAGGAGCGCCTGCGTAAGATGATGCACGTCTATCAGCGGCTCCTTGCGCTGTCTGGGAAAGGCGAAGGCGCTATCGGGCAAGTCTTCTTCTTTGATCTCGCCAAGCGCCGGATAGGGTTTCCATGTCGCTCTGGCCGCCATCGTTTAGCGCTCCCTGCCCTGATGTTCCCGCTGCCCCCAGCTATGCTCGATGCGCCGATAGCAGGCAACGCGCCCATCCAGACTGGCCGGCAGAACGTCCTCGTCCAGCAGATAGACTTCCCGCCCGCTTCCGAGCTGCTGATAGAGGCCCGGCGGAACGCGCTGGCCCGCCAGATAGAGTCTGACCTCCCATTCCCCATTCTTATCCAACAACGATCGGTATGACATCCTTCCAGACTCCTTGACGTTTCCATCCAGGGAAACGGATTTAAGAGCGCCCAATCAAACCGTTCTCCTCCCTTGCCGGAAGAGGGCCGGAGTGAGGACTTCTCCTTCCCCTTCTCCCTTGCAGGGAGAAGGGCCGGGGAGGAGGGGAGAACCCGGCTTCTCCCTTCCCCTCTCCCGCAACGTGAGAGAGGGGAAGGGAGTGAGGATAACGCCTTACGGCCAGGTTTTGTTAGGAGCGCTAAGCACGCTCAAAGCGTTCGACCTCCAGGAGAAAGCAGGGGACGCCGCCTGCCTGTGGAGCGTCCGGATCGTATCGGGCTGCGCCTCTCTTGAAATGCTCGCCGTTGAGCTTGCTGCGCTACCATTATAACACCGGAGCTAAGATGTCGGTTCCTGCCTGCGATATAGATTTTTCTGTTCTTTGGATCGAGAAAATCCCGGAACTTTCAGCGTATGCCAATAGACAAATCGTTTAAAAGTTGTACAATCCACCGCACGTGCCCATCTCACCATTTATCCAATGTTTAACTGGCGGCTCTATAAGAGTGTAGACTAACTTTCGCAGGCTTCGCAGGAGGAAACGAGGATGTGCCCGGAGGAATCGGCAGGCGAATCGCAGTCGGAAGCCAATCGGGGAGCGTCTCCGGGCAAGGTAGGCGCATTGGAGGAGGTTCTGCGCCGCTTCCCGGAGGGAGAACAGGAAGCGCAGCGGCCGGCCGCGCGCGTTACGGAGCGCCTAGATCGCCTGCAAACGCTGTCCCTGGCTCTGCCCAGGGCGCTGACCGTCGATCAGGTGGTGGACGTGATGCTTACGGAGGGGCTGGAGGCGCTCTCCGCCAATGCGGGCGTCGTGTCCCTGCTGAGCGAGGATAGGAACGAGATCGTTACCGTGCGCGCCATCGGCGTTCCGCAGGAGCGCCTC
Organism: Chthonomonadaceae bacterium; assembly: GCA_035650735.1. GTDB lineage: Bacteria > Armatimonadota > Chthonomonadetes > Chthonomonadales > Chthonomonadaceae > DASRGL01. The sequence goes on along the minus strand of DASRGZ010000128.1, from coordinate 11,994 downwards.
CAGGCCCAGGAGCGTTATCCAGCAGACGCCCCCACGCCCATCGCCGATGCCCTCAGGACGCGGGAGCCCATTTTCCTGCAGACGCAGGCGGAGCGAAAGGCGCGCTACCCGCAGATGGTCCAGGTCGGCGTTTTAGGGAGCGGTAGCGGCGCGATAGTCGTCCTGCCGCTGCTCGACCAAAGCATTTTGGGCGCCATCGGGCTGAGCTTTCCGACAGAGCGTGCCTTTGATGCCGAAGAGCGCCAGTTTATGCAGACCATCGCCCGCATATGCGGCCTGGCGCTGGAGCGGGCGCACCTTTATGATACGGAGCGGCGCGCGCGTGAGCAGGCGCAGCAGGAGATCCGTGAGCGTCAGCAGGCCGAGGAGGCCCTGCGGGAAAGCCAGGATCGCCTCCGCCTGATGATGGAGAGCATCCGGGACTATGCGATCATTATGTTTGATGCTGCCGGCAATATCATCGACTGGAACCCGGGCGCGGAGCGGATACTGGGCTACCGGGCCGAGGAGATCCTCGGACAGCACGGCTCCGTGCTCTTCACCCCGGAGGATAGAGAGCAGCATCTACCGGAGCGCGAGATGGAACAGGCCACCCGCGAGGGCAAATCCTCCGACGACCGCTGGCACATGCGCAAGGATCAAAGCCGGCTGTGGGTGATGGGCACGATGATGGCGATGCGGGATGCCCAGGGCAGCCTGCGCGGCTTCGTCAAAATCATGCGCAACATGACCGAGCGCCGACAGGCGGAAGAGGAGCGGCTGCGCGCCTACGCCAAGATCGCTGAGCAGGAGCGCCAGTTTGCCGTCCTGGCAGAACGCAACCGCATCGCGCGCGAGATTCACGATACGCTGGCGCAGGGCCTGACTGGGATCATGATCCAACTCGAGGTTGCCGAAGAGCTTTTGACGGCAACGCCGGAACAGGCCCGATCCCACCTCGACTTGGCCCGCAAGCTGGCCGGCGAGAGCCTGGAGGCCGCGCGCCGCTCCGTGCAGGCCCTGCGTCCTCATCCCCTGGAAGGGGCGACTCTGGCCGAGGCGCTGGCGCGTCTGGCCGAGGCGATAACCGGCACGACCCCAGTGCCGGTCTCCTTTCATCTGCGCGGCGCCTCTCGCCTCTTGCCCTACGAAGTCGAGAGCAATCTACTCCGCATCGCCCAGGAGGCGCTCACCAACGCCCTGCGGCATGCCCGCGCCACGCAGATACAGATGGAATTGGCCTATGAGCCGGGCCAGGTGCAGTTGCGCGTGCGGGACAACGGCGTCGGGTTTGTAGCGGGCACGCCGACGCCTGGCAGCACGTTCGGTCTGGTCGGGATGCGCGAACGCGCCCAGCAGAGCGGAGGAAGTTTGCAGATCAACAGCCAACCGGAGAGGGGAACAGAGGTGATCGCCACGATACCGGTTCCCACGGCGGGAGAGCAGGGATCATGAGAGGGGAGAAGCCGATACGCATTTTAATTGCCGATGACCATCCTGTTGTGCGCATGGGGCTGGCCGCTCTGATCGGTTTGCGGCCCGACATGGAGGTGGTGGCGCAGGCGGAAAACGGGCGCGAAGCCGTGGAACTGTTTCGCCGCTATCACCCGGATGTCACCCTGATGGATCTGGTGATGCCGGAGATAGATGGAACCGAGGCGATCAAGGCCATTCGTGCCGAGTCTCCTTCCGCGCGCATCCTCGTACTGACGACCTACCAGACGGAAGAAGATATTTTTCGCAGCCTGCAGGCGGGCGCGCGCGGATACTTGTTAAAGGCCGCGCCTGGTCGGGAGCTTGTGGAGGCCATTCGCGCCGTCTATGCCGGGCAGAAGCGCATTCCTGCCGATGTGGCTGCCAAGCTGGCCGAGCGCCTGCCCGCGCGCGAGCTGACCGCCCGGGAATTGGAGGTGCTGCACCAGATGGCCCAGGGCAAGAGCAACGAGGAGATAGGAGCCGCCTTGCATATTTCCGAAGGCACGGTCAAGACGCATGTGACCAACATTCTCAGCAAGCTGGCCGTCAATGATCGGACGCAGGCGGTGATCGCGGCGGTGAAGCGCGGTCTGGTGCGCGTCTGAGTATCTGCCCTCCGGGGCTTAAAGGAGTTGCAGGAGATCGGCACGATTGCTGATGATGCCGTCTACATCCATATCCAGCAGGTGGCGCATGGTCGGCAAATCGTCCACCGTCCAGGCGTAGACGCGCAGGCCGCGCGTGTGCAGGATGGCAATGCGGGAGGCGGTGAGCATCGGGTAGATCCAGGTGACGGCCTCCGTATCCAGGGTAAGCAGCAGGCGCGCGAACTCGGCGTCGTCGAGCAGATAGTGATCGGCAGCGCCCAGCGAGAGGGAGAGCGGCAGGGCCGGGTCTAAATCACGGAAGCGGCGGCGGCTGGCCTCTCCCGCGCCGGCAACGATCTTGGCCTGATACGGTAGGAGCGTCAGGGCTTGCACAACTTTAGCCTCTACCTCGTCGCCCTCGCACTTCATATCGGCCATCACGGCGCAGCGCCCTTGCGCCCAGGCGACCAACTCTGCCAGCGTCGGCACGCCTTCGCCAGCGCCCAGATCCAGCGCCCGCAGGTCGGCGCTGGATCGCTCGGCAATCCGGTAACGCCGTCCCTGCCTGTCGCTCACGTCGGGGTCATGGGCCAGCACGAGCACACCGTCGGCTGCCCGCCGAACGTCGCACTCGACCATCGTGCAGCCCAGCTCTACCGCGCGCTGGAAGCTGCGTATCGTATTACCGGGAAATGCGCGTGGCGCTCCCCGATGCCCGATCTTCTCCCAATTCTCTGGCATGTCATCGCTCCTCTATCTATGGATAACTTGCAAAACATTGCGTTTAGGCCTTTCTCTACGCCATCGGTACACGGGCGCGGCAGAGGTTATCTATGGAGAATTAGCAAAACATTGCGTTTAGGCTCTATTTTTTGGTAAGGCTACGAACCGAGCAGGAATTATTGGTAAAATTACGGAAATTAGCCGCGAAAGAAGGAACGTTTGGCGTGGAAGGCGGCACTGGTAACGTCTGGACGCAGCGTCCTGCCTTCTGCGCCGTGACCGCGCTTAGACATGAGCGCATCGGACCACTACTACCCTCAAAAGAAGGAGGACGCTACGTGAAACGCATTGGAACGGTCTGGAGTGCCGCCTGGCTGCTGACGCTGGGCGCCTGCCTGCTGCTGTTGTCCGGCGCGGTCCGCGCCCAGACAGACCAGGATCAGGGTGATCTTACGCGCGACTGGAACCTGCGCATCGGGATGTTCATCCCGCAGATGCATGCAACCCGGGCGGCATCTAGCACGGTCGGCTTAAGCGCCATTGCCGAGCGCACGGTCTACCGGGCGCCTCAATGGGACCTCAACATCGGCATCGGCTACAACGGCACGACGGATATCTATGCCGTGCCGATTACCGCGACGGGCATCGTCCACGTGAACAATCTCCGCTACGGCTTTGGCGCAGGGTATGCCTTCGGCAGGCGCATCGGCGGCGGGGGCTTTACCGGCGCCACCATCCTGCTGCTGGTGGGATACCAGTTCACGCATGGCAGGAACCCGCTCAGCGCCGACCTGCGCTACTACTTTGTCACCGGCACCGATGATGAATTGGACGGCTACAGCCTGACCATTGGCATGCAGTTCTAAGAGACTGCATATAGCACCCGGCCCGAAGGCTGGGTGAGGATTGTAACAAACAAACAAACAGGCAAACAAGCAAACAAACTGTGAGCGGTTGAAAACCGCAAGGAGAGCAAGAGCGGGCGGGAAGACCCGGAGCGGTTTCCCGCCCGCTCTGTTTTTAGACACTATCCGCGGCGTGTCGATGTTTCTCCGCACGCCCCGTGACTATGTAACCCAAGTTGCTACCTAGGAACACGTTTGAGAGAGAATCGCTCTGGAAACCGGCTTTTGCATCACCGTTTGCCTTCTCGAAGAGGCAAGGTAGCAACTTGAGTTAAGTAGACGCCGGGCCAATCTCCGCAGTTTCTCCTTCTCGTCAAAGTACGAACTTAGCCCTGGCGGCGGCTCCATTGGTTTGCGATCAGGGAGCCTCGCCGAAGATGCCGTGATAGCGGCCCATCCAGTAGGGCAACAGCCAGAAGGCGCCGTCCTCCTCGGTGCCGCCATCGCCGCCATAATCGGGGACGTAAGGGTTATGGTTCCACTTGGCAGCGCGCACCTCGTTGGGCGGGAGGGCGCGCGTCAACTGCTTCTCCCCGAAGCGGCCCGCCGCATCGTCAAAGCGCACATCGGCGCGGTGGCTGTTGATCATGGCCCAGCCGCGCAGATCCAGCGGCGCATCCCGCAGCCATTGGGCCGCCGCCTCGGCGTCGCAGGGCCAGCCCGTACAGGCCCCATAGATAACGTTATGGAACGGCGAGCGCTCCGGACGCAGGATATTCCAGGTGCGCTCCAGGCTCAGCAGATAGAGCGCGCGCAACTGCGGATCGGTTTCCAGTTGCAGCAGCGGATAGTAGGCGCAGGCGGCCAGCTCGTCGTCCGAATGATTGTTCTCGCCCTCCGGCGGCAGCCGCTTCTGAAGGACGGTATTGAGGGCGTAGTGGTGCTTTGCGATCAGATCCCGGTAAGCGTCCTGGAACCGCCGGTCGCCGCAGAGATGGATGGCGACCTTGAGATGGGAGAGAATCTCCAGCGAATTCAGCCCGCGCTCTTCTGCCCACTCCGGGTCGGCGTTAAGCGATTCCGGGCTCCAGACTCCCCAGCGCGTAGGCTTTCCGGTTGGGCCGACAAGTGTGTAGTGATGATCTAGGATGTGGTTGGTGACGGCGCGGCAGGTCTGGGCGATGGCCTGTTTTTCCGCCGCGTCCGCGACCAGCGCGCTATAGACATACCAGGCCAGATAGTGGCCGTCTATCTCATCCGAGGAGGTATCGTCCTTGTAGAGGATATCCGGCTCGACGGGCGAGGGATACCAGTTCGGGCCGGGATCGGACTGGATCGCGCGCTCGCCCTTGCGAAGGATGGCGCGGGCGGGAAAGCCGGGAATGCCGGTGACGCGCACCAGCTCCAGCAGCGCCTTCAGGCTCTTTTGCGCGCGCTGCCGGGCCGCCGGGTCGCGGGTCACGGCGTAGCGGAAGCTCTCCGCGCAGACATAGAGGGAGGTCCAGAGGCCATCGTTATCGCTGGCTTCGTAGAGGAAACTGGTGTAGTCGCCGGGGCGGGTCAGGCGGCAATCGGTGACGAAGCCGTCCCGGTTATGCCGTGCCGCCGTGATCTGCTCATAGTGGTCCGCCTTCTGGGCAAACGTCAGGGTGCGAAAGGCGATCTGGGAGAGGCCGGCATCGGTGGCGATCCAGGCGCTGCCGTCCGGGACCGCGGCAAGGGCGTTGACCGTGTCATCTGGCAGCCATCGCCTTCCCGCGTAGTAGCGCCATTTGCCTCCGGCCAGCCGCGCGACCCCGCGATCCGTGCCGGCCCAGAGGGCGCCATCGGCACTCAGAGCCAGTCGTCGAATATTTAGTACCGGCAGGCCGTCTTTGCCGCTAATTTCGAGCCAGGCATCTCCCGTATAGTAATCTATCCCGCGGGGCGTGGCCACCCAGAGCCCGCCGTGGGCATCGGCGGCGACGTCCTGCACGTTCGAGTCGAGGAGTCTGCCGGAAACATTGGCGCCGGCGCTTTCGGGGGCCAGGGGACGCAGCTTCGCGTCAGCGTAACGGAACAGCCCCCGGTCTGTGGCGATGATCGGGCTTCCTTCCGCGTTCAGGGTCAAGGCTTGCCCCACAGCGTGCCCTGGCAGCGCAACTTCGGCATGGTTTTTGCTGTCAAGGAACGTATGGCGTGTGAGGAGATAGTAACGGCCTGCCTCGCTCGCATCCTCGGCAAGATCGACTGTCTCGGTCACGGACAGATGGCGGTCGGGAAATTCAGGCGCGTTTGTAGCAAAATGGTACACATCTTGCAGGGTACCTGCCCACAGGCCGCCGTCGCGGGCCGAGCGCAGCCAATGGATCGGGGCCGAGGCCAGCGGGCCGGCAGCGATGGCTTTCCAGCGCCCTGTGGCGGCATCCCAACGGGCCAGGCCGGAAGGAGTTCCGGCATAGACCGCGCCCCCGGCAGCGCAGGCCACGCTCAGAACTTTCTCTGCGGGCAGGCCGTCTAAAGAAGTAGAGATCGTCGCGACGTCTTGTGCGAACGGACCTACCAGAATCGTGTGCGGATACGAAGGCAAAGCATTCATTCTTTTATTCCTTTGCGTTGCGTGTGTCATGGTCTGGTTCCCGCTCGCAGAGAACGCGAACGCAGCGCCGCCCAACGCCAGGGCGGCAAGAAAGGAGCGTAACGACAACATCGCAGTTCTCTGACCTTTCCGAAAAGACGGACGCTGTGAGCAAGTAGACAACTGGGCTGTGTCCAAGTTCACAGCCACAGAGGTAACAAAGCGTGCCGCGTTTCCGTCTTTAGTAGTGGTAGCCTCTTGAGCGAATTGCCGGATTTTTCGGCAGGAAGCCCAAGGACTACAGGCTCGCAGTGAGCTATGGAACAACTATTCAGCGCTCGGCGAGAAAGATCGCCCTCCGCGCTCGCCGTCGGGAAGCGCGCCTTGCCTCTGGCGCGTCAGTTCTGTTCCTGAGTCAGTCGCCCGATCCCGACACCCCGCAGAGCGAGCGGAGAAAAGGAGTGCCCGCACAACCATGAACACACCATTTGACAAACCCACGCTCCTGGAGAAGTGGGACGACAACGATGAGACCTTGCCGCGTGGCGGCGAAGCCCACTCCTATATTTCCCGGCTGACCCGCGAACGCCTGCTGTCTTCTCAGGAGGAAATCGAGCTGTCGGACCGCATTCGCCGTGGCGACCGGCGGGCCAAAGACCGGCTGGTCGAGGCAAATATGCGGCTTGTCATCAACATCGCCAAGAACTATCACAACCCGCTGGTGCCGTTCGAGGATCTGGTGCAGGAGGGCGCCATCGGGCTGATGACGGCGGCGGAGCGCTACGATCCGAGCAAAGGCTACCGCTTCAGCACCTACGCCACGCACTGGATTCGGCAGGCGATCAGCCGCGCCATTGACAACAAGGCCAAAGCGATCCGCATTCCCGCTCACGTCTCCGAAACACTGCGCAAATTGGAGCGGATGCGCGCGCTGCTTTTCCGCGAGCAGGGCGAGGAGCCCAGCCCCGAGCAGCTGGCCCAGCGCATGGGGCTTTCGATGCGCAAGGTCACCGCTCTGTTGCAGGCCAGCCAGGAGCCGGTCTCGCTGGATATGCTGGTCGGGGATGAAGAGAACACGACGCTGGCCGCCCTCATCAACGACCGCAACGCCGCCGACCCGGAGGATATGGTGGTAGATGCCGAGATCCAGAGGGAGTTGGCCCAGCTGCTCCAGGTGCTGACCCCGCGTGAGCGCGAGATCATGCGCAAGCGGCTCGGCTTTGACGAGGATTCGGCCCAGGTGTTACAGGAGATCGGCGAAAAGCTGCACATTTCCCGCGAGCGCGTGCGTCAGATTGAGGCGCAGGCGCTAAAGAAGCTAAAGTTTGCAGCCAAGCGGCGCGACCTTCGTAACTATATCATCGAATAGCCGCTTTGTCTGACGTTGCGGCCCCTAAATATGGAATAGTTGGTCTTGACTGCGGCGGGCCGTCCGGCAAATCGGGCGGCCCGCCGTTCGTGCATTTGCACAACTGCGTTTGTATAGTTTCGAACCTGCGTTGCAGCGGTTTCTCGGCCGGGTTCCAGGGATTTCACAGCGGGTTCTAAATGTGGTAGTCCAGCGGCGGCATCGTCGCGCTCCGGTCGTCCTGCCCCCTGCGATGGCCACGCTCCAGCACGCGCTTTTCGATATGGTTGGCTAGCCAGAACACGATCAGTCCCCAGATGACCGGCACCGCCACGCAGAGCAGTGCGTAGCCCACATGCTCCCAGTTCACCACTCAGCCCCTCCTTGCATTCCTGCTGCGGCCCTCACCCCCTTCCCACTGCCAGGGTCGGCGCTCAACGGACTGCCAGGGACGCCGCTCAACGGTTCGCGGCTCTGCCTTGCGACACCCCTCCGCCTGGCGCCCCCCGGCGCTGCGGCAGAGGGGAGAGATCTCACCCCTTCCCCTCTCCTTCCTAAGGAGAGGGGAGTGGCCTTCACTCCCAGGATCTTTCCGTTCTGCTTTATTTCCCCTCCTCCCCGTCCCTTCTCCCTGCAAGGGAGAAGGGGGAACAGAAGCCGGGGAATCCCCTTCCCTGTGAGCGAAGCGAACGCATCAGGGAAGGGGGCCGGGGGGTTAGGTGCCCTTGTTGCTGCGGCTTTAGCCACCCGCAAAGAAAGCAGAACGCCCCTGCTTGCCAGGCGATCCAGAGATGAAAAGGGCGCGGCAGGAAGCACGACCTGCCGCGCATGGAAGAATGGGCGGCATTATTCCCGGCAGAGAGCAGGCTTCGCCGGTCGCCGCGCGCGGATCCTCATTCGTCGGGTCTGCGGAATATGCTGGCCGTATACCAGCCCGCCAGCGCCAGCAGCCCCGACCAGTTGAGAAAGAGCGTCCCGACTTCAAAATGGCCCATCTGGGAGAACGGCGTCAGCCGGCTCCAGCTAAAGTCGCCGGCAGCCATTCCCACAGCAACCTGGGCCAGAAAGGCGACCGACAGGCAGCCGACCATGCCAGGGCTGGCGTCCTGACGCAACAGGCTGATCACGCCATAGGCGATCAGGGCGACCATGGGCCCCAGCGCCAGCGTCAACAGGAAGAACAGGAAGATGTGGTCTGAGTCATCTTCGGCCCAGGGCACCACCTTCATGAGCGGCAGTAGCAGCCCGCCCAGGAACTGGGAGGCAAGCAGCGGCACCACATAAAGGTTCGGCAGGGCGTGCGCCATGAATCCGGCCACCGCCAGGATGAGGGCAAACACGCCGGCATAGCGCATGAGCTGCATGGCGTCCATAGCCGGAGAGTCGTCCCAGTGGAGCACGATATCCTGCCCGTTCTTGCTGGCCGGGTGGGAGCCGTTGACGTTGGTGGGCAGGCCGGTCTCCGCATCGTAGTGTGTGCCGGAGATCGGATCGATCACCTGCCCGGTATAGTATTTGGATTTGACCGGCTGGAACGTCCCAAACGGCGGCACATGCAGCTCGGCAGCGGCCTGCACCGGGGAGGGAGGCGGGCTGTCCTCAACATCGCCCAGCAACACGGGCGCCGATTTCGTCTGCGGTAGTGAAGCCGCAGGCGCGGTGGCTGCCGCCGTCTGGGCGACGCCCGGCTGCCCGGCCGGCATGCGGACGGTCGGAGTCGTCGCTCCGCCGATTAACGCGGCGGGCACCGCAGGGCGCGGCGAGGCCGTGGATGGGCGCAGTGTCGAATCCGGAGCGGCCGCCGGCGCGCTGCTGCCTCTGACCGGCGGTATCGCGGACGCAGGCGGCGCGGCAGGCGCGGCTTGCGGGTTCAACGGCACCGCCTGGCGGCCCCGGACGCCGGGTATCGTTGGCGCGGCGGGCGGCACGGGCGGCGCGGGCGCATGGTGTGGCGTTGTCGGCTCGCCCGCTCGCTTAAGGTCAATCGGCGGATGCGGCGTTGCGGCCGGGATGGGCGGCGCCGGAATATGGGACGAGGGGCCGCTCGCCAGCGTCGGCCTGGAGACCGATGGGGGCGGAGTCTGCGTGTGGGTGGGCGCGGCAGCAGACGGCGGCACGGATTGGGCCGGGGCGCTCCCGCCTTTGCCGGCGCTGCCAGGGCGCCGCACGCCAATAATGGGACGTTTCCCATCCACAAGGATGGGAGAAGGCCGGGGGGCGCTAGGCGCCGACGGTGGGTTAGAGGGCGCGGCCTCTTCTGCCGGGGCCGGCCCGGAGACCAGCCAGGGCGCATGAGGCGAAGCGGCTTCCTCTTCCTGGGAGGGCGTGGGCGCCTCGTGCGCGGATAGGGCCTGCGGCGCGTCCCTGGTCACGGGGGGCGCGTCGGCGTAGGCAGATGCGGTGGTCTGCTCGCGTTCGGGAGCCACCTCCGGAGCGGTTCCCGGCACGCCGGGAACATCACTGGTAGTGGCGGATTGGGTCGTGAACTCCCGATGGCACCAGCTGCACCGGTCCGTGGTTTCACTCTCCATTCCGCACCATTTACAGAGCATCAATAGACCCTCCACCTCCGCGCCGTGCAAATGACCTGCAAGAAAGACAAGAATAAGAGCCTGTTATCAAGATAGCAGGCGGCCCTGCTGTCAGCCAGAGCGCTAACAGGGCCTTGCCCCACCAACCGGCGGGGCCGGGCGCGGAGAAAAATAATTACCTCATAATATGCATTATGAGCAGATTCCATTCAGGTGTCAATATTACTGGGTGACACCCTGCGTGTGAAATAGACCTCACCTCCATTAGACCTCCCCCCCCCGGCCCCTCTCCTTCGCAAGGAGAGGGGAGCGGCCCTCACCCCCAACCCCTCTCCCACGCTGCAGGAGAGGGGAGAGGCATTTTCATGCCAGAGGGTGCTGCGGCTTGCCGAAAGAGCGCGCCCTGCCTGATGATGTAGACGTCTCTGACACCGACAGCTATTCCTACTGGAATTACTATTCCACACGTAAAGCTTTTACGTCTAAAGATACTAAATTTACGTCACGACCAAAAAGGGAGAAAGAAGAGGCTGGGGAACGTCTTTACTGCGCGCATCATCACGAACGCGCCGCAGCCTCCAGGCGATGGGCAATGCCTGCATGCGCCTAAACTTTGCCGCCTGCTGCTGATATTCCTGCTAAAAGGAATCGAAAAGTGAGCAAGAAGCGACGCGGCGCTGTGAAAAAAAGTCGTTACCAATCGCGCCGGCGTGTGTCCTATGGATTATAGGGCACGCGATAGGCTTTTCGCGCGTGCCCGATTATAAGCGTATGTTGTATAGTTTGGGAGGAGAGAGATGGCGAATCACCGCCTGCGATGGGAGGAACTCTTGCTGACGCGCCGGGAACTGCTGGCGCGCATGGGTAACGGCTTTGCAGCGCTTGGGCTGGCCGCCCTGCTCGATTCGGAAGCCCAGGCTGCGCCGACCGCGCACGCCAAAGCGGCTCCTGCCCTCAATCCCCTGGCGCCTAAAAAGCCGCCTCTGCCCGCCAAAGCCAAGCGGGTTCTCTTTCTGTTTATGAATGGCGGCCCCTCGCACGTGGATACGTTTGACCCCAAGCCGATGCTGACCAAGATGCATGGCAAGCCGTTGCCCTATAGCAACCTGCCCACCGAGCGCAAGACCGGCACAGCCTTCAAATCGCCCTTTGCCTTCAAAAAATGCGGTCAGAGCGGCATTGAGGTCAGCGAGATATTCCCGCATATCGGCTCCTGCATTGATGATATTGCCGTGATCCGCTCCATGCACGCCGACGTGCCTAATCACGAGCCGTCCCTGCTCCTGATGAACTGCGGCGATGGGCGCCTGATCCGGCCCAGCCTGGGCTCCTGGGTCACCTACGGGCTAGGCACAGAGAACCAGAATCTGCCCGGCTTCATTGCTATGTGCCCGCACGGCTATCCGATCCAGGATACCCAGAACTGGCAGGCCGGCTTCCTGCCTGGCGTCTTTGCCGGCGTCTACATTGACCCCGCCAAAGCCAGTCTCGAAGAGATGATCGAGCACATCAAGAATAACTTCGTGTCCCCCCAGGAGCAGCGCCAGCAGCTCGACCTGCTGCACACGCTGAACGAGCGGCACCTGGCAAAGCGCCAGCAGGACGCCCAGCTAGAGGCCCGCATCCACTCCTATGAGCTGGCTTACCGGATGCAGATGGACGCCACCGACGCCTTCGACATCAGCAAGGAGCCCGAATCTATTCGCAAGATGTATGGCGATGGCGTCTATGCCCGCCAACTCCTCATCGCCCGCCGCCTGCTGGAGCGGGGCGTGCGCTTTATTCAGCTTTATCATGGGGCCGGACAGCCCTGGGACAATCACGACGACATCGAGGCTGGGCACCGCGAGTTGGCCCGCCAGTCCGACCAGCCCATCGGCGCGCTCCTCAAAGACCTCAAGCAGCGGGGCATGCTGGAGGATACGCTGGTCATCTGGGGCGGCGAGTT
>DASRGZ010000127.1:0-34116 GCA_035650735.1 Chthonomonadaceae bacterium | reverse complement strand
TGAGCCGCTGCTTGGCTCCAAAACGTACACCGTCCATCTGGGGCTGACGGATGAGGGCCGGTCACGGTTCTTCCAGTGGTCACATAACCACCTCAACGAGCACCTGGTCTTTGTGTTAAACAACACGGTGATTACGGCGGGGCGCATCAAGATGATCCTGGACCGCAACGATTGGGAGATCGGGCCGTTGCGGGACAGGCAGGCCGCGGAGTCGCTGGTGAACTATATCAACGACCGTCGCCGCTAGACGCCGATTGGATAAAGGAAGACGAGAGCGCGGGCCGCGTGGCGGCCCGCGCGTTTTTGTGGAGCGCGCTAGCGCGCTCCACAAAAACCTTTCCCGGCAGATTTGCTAGTCTCAATCAAACATTATCGGACGTATGGATAAGAAAAATGGATAAGGAAAGCTGATGCCAGGCCATTGCGCTAATTTGCCTTGGCAAATTGGGGGACAAGCCTGCGGTCATGTTTGGCGTGAGGGCGCGAAAGCACTGAAGGTTATCGGTTCGAGGCTAGCTCTTCGACCAGAATACCGCTTGCTTCCATCAGCAGTTCTCGGACCAGGGCGCCGGTAGCGCGCATCGCTTCCACCACGGCAAGATGATCCACCGGCAGGTTCGTGATCCCAGCGCCGAAGTTAGTCACGATGGCGACCGCCGCATACTCTAGGCCCGCCTCCCGCGCAAAAATCGCTTCCGGTAAGCCCGTCATGCCGATGACATCAGCGCCCCACTGGCCGAAAAGGCGAATTTCGGCGGGCGTCTCGAATCGCGGCCCGTCGCAGCAGAGATAGACACCGCGCTCCGCGAGGGCGATCCCCAGCTTCCGCGCCGCCTCCAGAACCGCAGTCCGCAGGCGCGGGCTATAGGGGACCGAGAAATCGGTATGCTGCCAGGTCTCGCCCTCGGCAAAATAGGTGAGGGGACGGCTCCGGGTGAAGTCAATAAAATCGTGCAGCAGCACCAGCGTGCCCGGCACAAGGTCGGGCCGCAATGACCCGACGGCGTTGGTCGCAAACACATAACGCACGCCAAGCGCTACTAGCGCCGCGATATTGGCCCGGTAGTTGATCTGATGCGGCGCCAAACCGTGCGCCGCGCCGTGCCGTGCTAGAAAGTACAGCTTGTACGGTTCCACGTAGTTGTAGGACGCGCTCAGCACACGGGCCAGCCCGAAGCGTGTCTCGATCTGGATCGGCTCGACGAATATTTCCGGCGGCAACTCCTCCAGTCCGGTGCCGCCAATAATCGCAATATGTCCTTCCATCCTGCCGTCCGTTTCCTTCTCCTTCTTCCTACGGCTCTCCAACATGACATCTACGGCACGCCCGCCGTCAGCCTCACCCTCGTCAACGAGCTCAATGGGACGTTATAACACCGCCGTCTCCATCGAAACTCTGGATGGCAGGCAGAAGGGTATACCACCCTGCCAGCGCGAGGAATGCCACTTCCGCCAGCGCTTCCGCTGGCACCTTAAATTCCATCGTTGCCCCACAGGAGTACGGCTGGTTCTTGGCGGCTCCTGTGATGGAGGTGAAAGATAGTAAGTCGTTTCCGCTACCGTCTTTAATGACAAAGGCCGTGTTGAAAAAATTGTAGCGCCACTCAAAGCTTAATCTCGGAAAAGCAGTCAGGGATTGCATGACAACCTCCTTACCGTCCCGACCCTGTGGCCTGCGCCTCCTCCGCTTGACAAAGGCAGAAGGCGCGTGCTACACTGCCCGTGTTCCATGCCTGTCTCTTTCTAGTGGGCCAGGCCAGACCGTTTGAGTGACGCATATTCCCATCTGGCATTCTACTCGCAAACGGCGGCCCGGCGCAAGCGAATCCCTCCTCCAACCAGAAAAACCGAATGCGCCGGTAAGTAGGGGATGGGGGACGATCTGCGCGGGAGCGTCGGGCGTTGGCAAAGGTCTGTCTTGCATAGAAAACCTTCTGCTGCTGATGTCGCGTGCCCTGTGCAGCCGATAGCCTCCGGTCCTCCGGTGATCGAGGCGCCGGATAGCGCGCGCCCGCTTGTGGAACCGGCGCTCGGCACTCTGATACCGTTCCGACCGGTTCCCTCCGCCCTGACGCGGCAGTTCGGTCCCTATGTGGCGCTGCTGCTCTTCGCGGCGGCGCTGCTCTGGCCTCTCTGTCTCGGGCGCAGCCTCTATTGGGGGGATATCCTGCTCTATTTCCATGTGATGCTGGGCTTTGCCAGCGAGTCGCTGCGGCAGGGGCGTCTTCCGCTCTGGAACCCCTATGTGCTGTGCGGCCAGCCCTACGTGGGCAATCCACAAAGTGCCCTCTTCTATCCCACGACGGCGTTACTGCCCCTGGTTCCCGTCTGGCTGTTCCTGAGTCTCAACACCATCGTGCACCTGTTTCTGTGCGGGACGTTCGCGTATCTCTTCCTGCGGCGCTGGACGCACCGGCGCGCGGCGGCGCTCTCCGGCGCGCTGGTCTACATGGGCAGCGCGAGCCTGGTCGGGCGCATCCAGTTTCCGCCGATGATCCAGACCGCGCCGTACTTCCCGCTGCTGCTGGCCTGCGTGGATGCGTGCGTGGAGAGGCCGGGGCCGTGGACCGGAGCCGCGACCGCAATTGTCGTCGGGCTGACGCTGTTCGCCGCCCATGCCCAGATGGCCTATCTGATCTTTGCCGGCGCCGTCCTCTACGCCGGGGCACGTCTGCTCGCTGCCTATCGGAGACAGGCCGCAGAGCCGGGCAGTACCTCGCCGGTTCCGGCGGCGCTATGGCTGCTCGCCTCCGGCGGCCTCGGGCTGCTGCTGGCGTCGGCCCATCTGCTGCCCGCGCTGCAACTGGCCCACGAGAGCGTGCGCGAGCGCATGACGGTGGCCGAGGCGAACCGGTTTGTGCTGGAGCTTCGCCAACTGCTCACTTTGATCGCCCCGCGCTTCTTCGGCCATCCCGCCAGCGGCGACTACTGGGGCGGGGGCAACGCCTGGGAGCCAGCCCTCTTCGTCGGCTGGCTTCCGCTGTTGCTGATCGGGTATGTGGCGGCGCGCTGTATTCGGCAGCGCTGGGTGCGCTTCTGGATCGTGGTCGCGCTGGGAAGCCTCTGGCTGGCGTTGGGGCGGGATGGCGGGCTGTTTACCCTGGCCTTCTGGGTGGTGCCGGGCCTCTCCGAATTCCACGATCCGGCCCGTTTCTTATTTGTGACCACGCTGGCCTTCGCCGCCCTGACGGCGGCAGGGCTGGATGCCTGGCTGGCGCAGGTGCGCCGGCGCTCTTCTCTCGTAGGCCTGACGGCGCTGGCGCTGATCGCCGCGCCTCTCTGGTGGTATGGGCAGGACTGGAACCCGGCCACGCCGCCCGCTGCCCTGGCGTCTCGCCCTGCCGCCGCGAGCGCGCTGCGCCCGCAGATGGGCTTCGGCCGGCTCTACCTGCCCGGTCAGGACCTTTTCTGGAAACGCTATATCACCGAAGGGTATCGGGACTACGGCCCCGCCGATCCGCGCTTTGTCGCAGAGGAGACGGCGACGCTGATGCCCAACCTCCCGATGCGCTTTGGACTGGAGATGGCCTCCGGCTACGAGCCGGTTCCGATAGATGCAGCCGTATCAGTCGAAGGGCTGGCGCGCGCCGCCTACCGGCGCGGCGAGCCGAACCTATCGCGCCTCATGGCGTTGCTGAACGCGACGACGCTGGCGCTGCCCAGGAGCCTGCGCGTGGCCGATCCGCGCCTGCTGCCTCCCTCGGCCTCCCAACCGCTGCGTAACCTGCGCGCCTGGCGCAACCTGGATGCCACACCGCGCGCCTGGATCGTGCGGCGCACGCGCCATGTCGAAGGGAGGCAGCGAATACTGGCGGCGCTGGCGGCCCCGGACTTCGATCCGCGGGAGGTGGCGATTGTCTCCGCGGGCACGGACCGGAGCGTGAATGAACTAGGGTGGGGGAGCGATATCCCGCCTGCGCCGCCGATCCAGATAACCGCACGCGCAGCGGGCGTCCTGCATCTCCACGCGAACGCGGGCGCGGCGCCGGGCTTTCTGGTGGTCGCGGCAACCGCCTATCCCGGGTGGAAAGCGACGGTGGACGGGCGCCCCGCCCGCCTGCTGCGGGCTGATGGCGCGCTGATGGGCCTCTTGCTGCCTCCGGGGACGCATCAGGTGCGCCTGGTATATGCGCCGGACGGGCTGCGCCTCGGCCTCTACCTGACGCTGCTTGCCTGCGGCGCGCTGACGGCCATCGCGGGCGCAGCCCTCCGTTTGAGGCCCTCACCCCCTGTCCCCCTCTCCCACGCTGTGGGAGAGGGGAGTCAGAGTTGACTTCTCCTCCCCCTTCTCCCTAGCAGGGAGAAGGGCCGGGGAGGAGGGGAGAACAAGGCTTCTCCGTTCCCCCTCTCCCGCAGCGTGGATCGCAAGGCGGAGCCATGTCGCCAGGCGGAGGGCTGTGGCCAGGTGTGGCTAGGCGGAGGCGCGAACCATGGCAGCGCCGACCCGAGCAGGGGCCCAACCATGGCAGTCCGTTGCAGGTCCGACCTTGGCAGTGGGTGGCCGCAGGCCGGGGTGGGGGCCAGGCAGGAATTTGCCTGCACAAGGTACAATTGTATAGTCATGCGATGAGGGGACGCCGTTATGCGCGCGCTGGAACTGATGCGAAGCCATATCGTCAAAACCACGCCGGACGCCACCCTGCTGGAGGCGGTAGATATGATGGACCTCTACCAGGTCAACGGCCTGCCGGTCGTGGATGAGACGGGTCGCCTGGTCGGTATGCTGATGGAAGGCGACGTCTTTCGCGCGCTGTTTGCCGATGCGGTCGCGGCGCCGATAGCGCGACCGGAAGAGCTGCGCGTGGGCGATTTTATGACCAGCCCGGCCCTCTCCGTGCCGGAGACGATGGAGGTGCGCGCGGTAGCCGAGCTGATGCGGACGCGCCACCTCAAGCGCCTGCCGGTGCTGGCCGAAGATGGCCAGATCGTCGGCATGCTGAGTCGGGTGGAAGTGTGCCAGGCGCTGCTGGAAGGAAACCTATAGTACCGCTATGTCAATCAACTCACGGCACAGGGCATCTCGTTCGATAGCACCGGGAGGAAATCTGTAGTACCGCTATGCCCTTACAACCCGCGCGGGAATTGAGGGAACGCCTGCGCGCCGGCGAGCGCTTTCTGGCCGACGGCGGCATGGGTTCCGAGCTGATTCGCTATGGCGTCGCGCCGGAAGACACGCTGCGCGCCAATATCGGCCTGCCGGAGGCGGTGCGCGCCATCCATGACCGGTATCTGCGGGCCGGGGCGTGCATTCTCACCTGTAACACCTTCGGCCTGCGCACCGGCGACGATTGGGCGCAGGCCCTGCGCGCCGGGATCGGCCTGGGCGTCTGCGCGGCCCGGGAGAGCCCGCAGGATGTGGGCGTATGGGTGTCTCTGGTGCCGGGGCTGGTCCAGGCCGAACGCGAGACCCTGCGCTTCCTGGCGGAGCACGTCCCGCACTGGCCGGGCGCGCTGCTGATCGAAACCTGCACCGGGCTGGAAACGGCCCTGGCGGCGGCGCAGGCCGCCCGCGAGCTGCCGCTGGACCTGCTGGCGGTGACGTGTCACTTTGGCGCCCATGGCCGAATGCCGGACGGAACGACGCCGGAAGAGGCGGCACGCGCGCTTCGGAAGGCCGGCGCCGATGTCGTCGGCGGCAACTGCGGCGAAACGCCCGCCGCCTTTGTCGAGATTGCCGCCCGGATGCGCGCCGCAACCGATGCGCCCCTCCTCTTGCAGCCGAGCGCCGGGCTGCCCGTCTCCGATGCACAAGGACGCTGGGTTTATCCCGTTGGCCCGGAGGAGTACGCCCGGATCGCGGGGCAGTTGTTTGCGGCGGGCGCCAACATCGTCGGCGGCTGCTGCGGCACCACGCCGGCCCACATCGCGGCGGCTGCCGCCCACGCACCGCATTCTCAGGACTCTCAGGGGGGATAGTTCCATGCACTTTCCAAAACGCTGGCTGGCGGGCGCACTGCTGGCTGTGTTTGCCTTGCTTCCCGCATGCAATACCACCGGCGGCGCGGGCGGAGGCGGCACAGGCGGCGGCGGGGGCCGCGGCAACGTGGTGACCGGAGATACCATCCCGATTGGCTCCTATCTTTCCATGACGGGAAGCGAGGCCGACTTTGGCAAGCAGACCAACGAGGGCCTCAGCCTGGCCGTGGATCAGATCAACGGCAGCGGCGGCGTCAAAGGCAAGAAAATCGCCATCCATCTGGAAAACGACGAGGGCGATCCGGCTAAGGCGGCCAGCGCCGTGACCAAGCTGATCACCAACGATAAGGTCGTGGCCGTCGTCGGCGAGGTGGCCAGCAGCCTGAGCCTGGCCGCCGCGCCGATCTGCCAGAGCAACCACGTCCCGATGGTGACGCCCTCCTCTACCAACGTCAAGGTGACGCAGGTGGGGGACTATATCTTCCGCGTCTGCTTTATTGACCCGTTCCAGGCCTACGTCGTCGCCAAGTTTGCCCACGATAATCTGAAGGTCAACAACGCCGCCATCTTCGTCCAGAACGACAGCGCCTACAGCAAAGACTTCGGCGAGGAGTTCAAGAAGAACTTCACCCAGATGGGCGGCACGATCGTGGCCGAAGCCGCCTATGCCGGCACCGATACGGACTTCAAGGGCCAGCTAACCAAAATCCAAGCCGCCAGACCGGAGGCGATCCTGGTGCCCGGCTACTATAAGAGCGTGGGCGCAATCGCAAAGCAGGCGCGGGAGCTGGGCATTACGGTGCCGCTCCTGGGCGGCGACGGTTGGGACTCGCAGGACATCTTCGTGACGGCGGGCAACGCCCTGGAAGGCTGCTACTTCAGCGACCACATGGCCGTGGATCAGCCCGATCCGACGGTGCAGGCGTTCGTGAGCGCCTATCAGAAGAAGTATGGAGGCAAGCCGGGCGCGCTGGCGGCGCTGGGCTATGATGCCATGAATATCCTGGCCGATGCGATGAAGCGAGCCGATTCGCTGGATGGCCCCGCCATTCGGGATGCGCTGGCCCACACGCAAAACTTTAAGGGCGTCACGGGCACCATCACCATTAACTCGGAGCGCAACGCCGAGAAGCCCGCCGTCATTCTCCAGATCAGAGGGCGCGAGTTCAAGTACGTGACGACCATTCAGCATCCGTGACGCGGGAGCTTGCAACGTGGGGCAATCGCTTCAGCTCTTCCTGCAACAACTCATCAACGGCATCGAATTGGGCAGCGTCTACGCGCTCATCGCCGTCGGCTATACCATGGTCTACGGCGTGCTCAAGTTCATCAACTTCGCGCACGGCGACGTCTACATGGTCGGGGCGTTCATGGGCCTGTTTGTGGTGACCGGCTTTGCCGCCGCTTCCGTGGACAGGCAGGCCATGGTCATTGTGCTGGCGATGATCCTGCTTGTCACCTTTCTGGTCTCGCTGCGCGGGCACGGGCGCGACCCGAAGAGGCTGGCGGCGCGCATCGTCGGCTTCGGGCTGATCCTGGCGCTGCTGGGGCCGCTCGTGAATGCGCTGCTGGCCTTCGGCACGCGGATGATGGGCGGCCTGACCGCCGCCGCGCAGCGCTCGGTGCTCACAGGCGGTCTTCTGGCGCTGCTGGTCTGCATTGTCTGGTGCGCCCTGCTGGGAGTGCTCATCGAGCGCGCGGCCTATAAGCCGATTCGCAGCGCGGGACGCCTGACGGCTCTGATCACGGCCATCGGCGTCTCGCTGCTGCTGGAAAACGGCGGGCAGGCCGTCTTCGGGGCCAATCCGCGCGCCTACTCCCTGGCGACGCTGCCCGGCGGGCAGCAGCTTATCGGCGCCTCGCTGAACCTGCACCTGGGCAGCGTGGCCCTCAGCGTCAATCGCGGGCAGATGATCGTGCTTGTCGCCGCGATTGTCCTGGTGGCGGCGCTGCTCTATATTGTCCAGAAGACGCGGTTGGGCAAGGCGATGCGCGCCGTGGCCTTTGACCGCGAGGCCGCCGCGCTCATGGGCATTAACACCGACACCGTCATCGCCTTCACCTTCTTCCTGGGTTCGGCGCTGGCCGGCGCGGCGGGCTTCCTCAACTACGGCCTGACCCAGTTCTCCTTCGACACGCTGACGGGCGTGATGTTCGGCCTGAAGGCGTTTGTGGCGGCGGTGCTGGGGGGCATCGGGAACCTGGGCGGGGCCGTGCTGGGCGGGGTCATCATGGGCGTGGCGGAAACCTTTGTCGCTGGCTCGCCTTTCAGCTCCTATAAGGACGCGATTGCCTTCGTTATCCTCATCGCCATCCTCCTGTTCCGTCCGGCCGGGCTTCTGGGCCGGTTCACGGTGGAAAAGGTCTGACGCCGATGGTGCGCCTGATCCGGCATGTACTGATCTGCCTCGCGGTCGCCCTGCTGCTCTACGGCGTGAACGCGGTGCTCTCGCTGGAGCGCAACGGCCAGCCGGTCTTCGACCCGTTTGTGCTGCGCCTGCTGCTGCTGTCGGGCATCTTCGTGACGCTGGCCGTCAGCCTCACTATCGTCAACGGCTTCACCGGCCAGTTCTCCATCGGGCACGCCGGGTTCGCGGCGGTGGGCGCCTACGTCGGCGCGGCGGTGACGTATAAGTTTCCGGGCCTGCAAAACGGGTTCGGGCTGCTGCTCTCCTGCCTTGTTGGCGGCGGAGTGTCGGCGCTCTTCGGCTGGCTGGTCGGCGTGCCGAGCCTGCGTCTGCGCGGCGATTACCTGGCTATCGTCACGCTGGGCTTCGGCGAGATCATTCGCGTCCTGCTGGAGAATACGGACAAAATTCCACCGCTGGCCTTTATGGGCGGCGCCGTTGGCTTTAACGGCATTCCGAGACTGACCAACTTCTTCTGGGTGTTCGGCCTGGCGGTAGTCGCCATCGCGCTGGCGCGCAACCTCAAGCGCTCCTTGCACGGCCTGGCCTTCCTGGCCGTGCGCGAAGACGAGATCGCCGCCGATGCGATGGGGGTCAACACCACGAAGGTCAAGGTGACCGCCTTTGTGCTGGCCGCGTTTCTGGCCGGCGCGGCGGGCTGCCTCTACGCGCACAACGAGCAGTTCCTGTTGCCCAAAAGCTTCAACTTTATTATGTCCATCATGCTCGTGGTGATGGTCGTGCTGGGGGGGCTGGGCAGCATTACGGGCGCGACCATTACCGCCATTGTCCTTACGGCGCTGCCGGAGTTCCTGCGCAACGTGAACACCGGCCTGATCGCCCATTACTATAAGGATGAGTACCGTCTGGTCGCCTTTGCGCTGCTGCTGGTGCTGGTAATGCTCCTGCGTCCCCAGGGAATTCTGGGGCGCGGCGAGCTAACGCTGTTTCGCCGCCGTGGCGAGGAAGAGGCGGGGACGGGCAGCCTGCCTCTGGAGGAGCGGGAACAGAGATCCACTGGTGCAGATACGCTGCGCTGTGAGGGGGTAACGAAGCGCTTCGGCGGCCTGGTCGCGGTGGACGACTTCAATATCTACCTGCGGCCCGGCGAGCTGGTCGGGCTGATCGGTCCCAACGGGGCGGGCAAGACGACCGCCTTCAACCTGCTTACCGGCGTCTACGAGCCGACCTCCGGCGCGGTCCTGTTCGAGGGCGCGCAGTATGAGGGCGACCGGCCCTATCCGCCGGCCAGGCGCGCGCTCCTGCTGGCCTGGGATACGCTGCTGGCGGCTCTCGGCGGCTATATCGTCGGCACGGTCGTCTTCTCCTCGATTACCGACCTGAACATCGCGCCCACACAGCTGCTCCAGGTATTTGCCATCGGAGCGCATTCGGGCGTGGTCTGGGCCTTCGTAGTCGCCTCCGCCGCGCTGGCGCTGGCAACGACGCGGCACCGCCGCCGCAATCTCCCCGGCCTCAAGCCCTACCAGTGCAGCCATCTGGGCCTGGCGCGCACGTTCCAGAACATTCGCCTGTTTCCCGACCTGACTGTGCTGGAAAACGTGCTCGTGAGCGCCTACGGGCGGCGGCGCACCAATCTCTTCTCGGCGCTGTTCCAGACGGCGGGCATGGCGCGCGAAGAGCGGGAGGCGCGGGCACGGGCGCACGCGCTGCTGCGGGAGTTCGGCCTGGACGCGGAGGCGGGGGAGCAGGCGCGCAACCTGCCCTATGGCGACCAGCGCCGCCTGGAGATCGTCCGCGCGCTGATGACGCGCCCGAAGCTGCTGCTGCTGGATGAGCCGGCGGCGGGCATGAACCCGCAGGAGAAAGTAGAATTGATGGGCCTGATCCGGCAGGTGCGCGACGAGTACGACCTGACGATCCTGCTCATCGAGCACGATATGAAGCTGGTCATGGGCATCTGTGAGCGCATCTACGTCCTCGACTACGGGCGCATCATTGCCGAGGGCACGCCGGAGGAGATACGCCGCAACCCGAAGGTGATCGCCGCCTATCTGGGCGAGGAGTTCGGCGACGCCGATGGCGTCCCGGACGGCGAACAGAGAAAGCGAGATCCACAGATTACACCGATTCGCACAGATTAAGAAAAAACAAAAGACCAGATTTTTAGATCAGGATGAAGGGGCTAAACCGGATTTCTAAAACCCACACAAGCCTTGCTTCCCTGTCTTTGTGCAAGCCTGGAAATCCGGTTCATCCTGTCCAAAGGCTTTTGTCTTTAATCTGTGTCAATCTGTGCAAGTGTAATCTGTGGATTCTAATGGAGCGTTGGGTTGCTGACGATTTCTGATCTATATGTCTATTATGGGGCGATACGCGCGCTGGACGGCGTTTCGCTGGAGGTCAAGCAGGGCGAGATCGTCACGATGATCGGGGCGAACGGCGCGGGCAAAAGCACGACCATTCGTACCGTGTCGGGGTTGGTGCGCCCGCGCCAGGGCGAAATCCTGTTTGAGGGCAAGCCCTTGCACCGTCTGCCGCCGCACGAGATCGTCAAGCTGGGGGTGGGGCAGGCGCCGGAGGGACGGCGCGTCTTCGCCAACATGACGGTGCGCGAGAACCTGGAGCTGGGGGCCTATACGCGCCAGGGGCAGGCCGCGGAAGTTCGGGCCGATCTGGAGCGCGTCTTTGCGCTGTTTCCGCGCCTGAAGGAGCGTCTCGGCCAGTCGGCCGGCACGCTCTCTGGCGGGGAGCAGCAGATGCTGGCTATCGGGCGGGCGCTGATGGCCCGCCCGCGCCTCCTGCTGCTGGATGAGCCCTCACTCGGACTGGCTCCCTTTTTGGTGCAGAGCATCTTCCGCATCCTTCAAGAGATCAACCAACGGGGCGTGACGATCCTGTTGGTGGAGCAGAACGCCCACCAGGCCCTGCGGATCGCTCATCGCGGCTACGTGCTGGAGACGGGGCGCGTGGTCCTGGAGGATACCGCCGCCAATCTCCTTCAAAACGACCAGGTGCGCAAAGCCTACCTGGGCGAATAGCAGGCGCATGGATGATACCCTCAAGAACCTGACGATAGGGCTATTCGTATTTGCGCTGCTGCACGGCGGCCTGGAGCAGCGGGCCAGGCACAACGCGACGCGGCAGATGCGCGAGGCGTTCAACAACACCGGGACGATTCAGGCGAGCGTGGAGCCGCGCGGCCTGTTCGGCCTCTACGCCAGCGACGTCTGGGCGGTGGACATCTACGGGCAGCACCAGCGGACTGACCGCCTGCCGTTCTACGTCTATCCGAGGCCGGGCTGGAAGGGGAGCATCCGGCACCTGCGCCTGCACCTGACCGATTTCACGCTGTCCGGGCTGCCCATTGCGCGCTTTGAGGCCGATCTCCCGTTCGTGACCTTCGACATCGGGCACGCGATCTGGAAGGACCGCCTGCGGCTGCGCAGCGCGGGGACCGGGCCGGTAACAGCGTTAGTGGATGCGGAAGGATTGCGTACCTTTATTTCTCATAAATATCATCAAACATTATCGGACGTTGAGATTTGGATACAAAACCAAAAAATCCATCTCAAAGGGCGTATCGCGCTCTTTACCGCGCCGGTGCCGTTCATCGCCACCGGCACCCTGGCTCCCCGCGCAGGACGCTATATTGATTTCGCTGATCCCGTCATTCTGCTCAATCGATCCTTTCTGGCTCCGCAGGTGGCGCAATCGCTGCTCAAAGGCATCAATCCCGTCCTGGACGTGCAGACCGACCTGGGGCTCTCCGGCTTTTTTACCCTGACCGACATCGAAATAGGGGACCGCTTCGTGACCATTCGCGGAAGGGCGACGGTTCCGCCTGCTACCGGTCCCTCGCCTTCGCAAGAGAAGGGGAGCGGCCCTCATCCCTGGCCCCTACTGCAAGGGCCGAACCGTTGAGGTCCGGCCCTCCGCCTTGCGATCCACGCGGCGGGAGAGGGGAAAACCGCAGAGGAACAACCATGACAGACACCAGTCTCAAGCATACGCCGCTTTACGACGCCCATATCGCTGCCGGAGCCCGCATCGTGGATTTTGCGGGATGGGCTATGCCTGTGCTTTATACCGGCATTCTGGAAGAGACGCGCGCCGTCCGCACCGATGCCGGCATGTTCGACATCAGCCACATGGGGCGTCTGCGCGTTGCCGGCCCCGGCGCAACCACGCTGCTGCAAACGCTTACCAGCAACGACGTCGCCGCGCTCGCGCCCTCCCGCGCGCAGTATTCGCTGCTGACCAACCCGCAGGGCGGCATCATAGACGACATCATCGTCTATCGGGAGAGCGCGCAGGCCTACCTGGTCGTCGTCAACGCCAGCAACACCGATAAGGATTTGAACTGGATCTATTCCCACACGCCCGCCGACGTCGCTATCGAAAACCGAACCGACGAGACGGCCATGATCGCCGTCCAGGGGCCGAACGCCCCGGCCAGGGTAGGGCAGGTGGTGGGCAACAGGGGCCTGCTCTCCCTGGACCGCTTCCAGTACGCGACGGGCAGCATTGCCGGCGCGGAGGCGACCTTCTGCCGCACGGGCTACACCGGCGAGGACGGCTTCGAGATCATCGTCCCCGCCGGGGCCGCGCCCGGCGTCTGGCAGGCGCTCCGGGAGGCGGGCGTGGCGCCGTGCGGGCTGGGGGCGCGCGATGCGCTGCGCATCGAGGCTGGCTATCCTCTCTACGGTCACGAGATTGATGACACGACCTCGCCGGTAGAGGCCGGGCTGATGTGGGTGGTCAAGCTGGACAAGGGCGACTTCACGGGCCGCGATGCGATTCAGGCGGTCAAAGAGCAGGGGCCAAAACGCCGCCTGATCGGTTTGACTCTCAGGGAACGAATTGTGCCGCGTCAGGGGTATACTATCTACGTCGGGCCGGAGGCCGTCGGAGAGATCACCAGCGGCGTGTTCTCGCCGACGCGCAACCACAGCATCGCGATGGGCTATGTCGCCACGCCTTACGCCAGGCCGGGCACCGAGGTCGAGATCGCTATCCGCGACAAGCGCGCCGCCGCGACCGTTGTGCCGAAAAAAGCCTTGCTGGAGAGTTGACGGCTCCCCTGATGAATAGGGAGCTTCTCTGGTCAAGAGAAACGTCTTGTGGAGGGAGGACCATTGGCTAACGTACCCCAGGATTTGAAATACTCCAAGACGCATGAGTGGGCGCGCGTCCAGGGCGACATCGCCACCATAGGCATCACCGACCACGCGCAGGCCGAGTTGGGCGATATCGTCTATCTGGATCTGCCGGAGCCGGGCCGGATGCTGGCCCACGACGAGCAGTTTGGCGAGGTCGAGTCGGTCAAGGCGGTCTCAGAACTCTATTCGCCCGTCTCCGGCGAAGTCGTCGAGGCCAACACCGCCATCACCGACAACACCGAAGTCGTCAACGCAGACCCCTACGGCAACGGCTGGCTAATTAAGGTGCGCCTGAGCGACCCTTCCGAGCTGGCGGGCCTGCTGAGCGCCGACGACTATCGCAAATTCCTGGAAGAAGGAGGTCACTGACCTCGTGAGCAGCTACGTAAGCAATACGGAGGCCGACCGCGCCGAGATGCTGGCCGCCATCGGCGTCCGTTCCCTGGAGGATCTGCTGACGCCGATCCCCGAATCGATCCGGCTCAAGCGCGACCTGAATCTACCCGCCGCTCTCGACGAAGCGGCGGTTATACGGCATCTGCAATCCCTGGCGGCGCAGAATGCCGATCTGGAATCGCACCGCTGTTTCCTGGGCGCGGGCATCTACGACCATTTCCGTCCCTCCGTCGTGGCCTACCTGGCAGGGCGCGGCGAATTCTCCACCGCCTATACTCCTTACCAGCCGGAACTCAGCCAGGGGATGTTGCAGGCTATCTATGAGTATCAGACGCTCATCTGCGCGCTAACCGGAATGGAGATCTCCAACGCCTCGATGTACGACGGCGCGTCAGGGCTGGCCGAGGCCGCGCTGATGGCGGCCAGCATCACCGAGCGCGGGCAGGTCGTCGTCTCCCAGGCCGTCCATCCTCACTACCGGCAGGTCATCGCCACCTATCTGAACTCCACGGGCTATCAGATGGTCGAAGCGCCCGCGGGGGGGGGCGTCAGCAGCCTGGAGGCCCTGCGCGCCGCCGTCGGGGATCAGACCGCCTGTGTCATCGTCCAGCACCCCAACTTCTTCGGCTGCCTGGAAGATGTCGCCGCCTGTGTGGAGATCGCCCACCGCGCCGGCGCACTGGCCGTCGCCTGCGTGGACCCCATTGCGCTGGGCCTGCTCAAGCCGCCCGGCGAATACGATGTGGATATTGTGGTCGGGGAGGGGCAATCGCTGGGCAATGCGATGGCCTTCGGTGGGCCGCTGCTGGGGTTTTTCGCCTGCAAGCAGAAGTTTATCCGCAGTTTCCCGGGCCGCATCGTCGGCGCGACGGTGGACCGGCAGGGGCGGCGCGGCTACACTATGACCCTGCGTACCCGCGAACAGGATATTCGGCGCGAGAAGGCGACCAGCAACATCTGCACCAACGAGGCGCTGCTGGCCCTGGCGGCGACCATCTACCTCTGCGAGATGGGCAAGGCGGGGATGCGCCAGGTCGCCGATCTCTGCCTCCAGAAAGCCCACTACGCGCAGAGGCGCCTGCTGGAGCTGCCCGGCGTCTCGGCGCCCTTCGGCTCTGTCCCGTTCTTCAAGGAGTTCGTGGTACGCCTGCCGGTCGCGCCGGAGACGGTCAACCGGCGCCTGCTCCCGCATAAGATCGTCGGCGGCCTGCCGCTCGGGCCGTACTATCCCGAGCTTGCCGACGGCATGCTGCTCTGCGTCACAGAGACCAAAACGAAGGAAGACGTAGACCGCTTGGTAGATGCCGTCGCTGCCTCTCTTGCCGAACCGGAAACAGCAAAAGCCTTTTAGACAGGATTTAACAGGATTTACAGAATTACGGCAAGACAGAATAGCAAGGTTGGTAGCCCCGCCTGAAATGGTAGTTTGAGATTGCGCCCTCTCATGGGTTTATCCATATTGTTGAAATTCGGTTAATCCTGTCTAAAAATCTTGTCGTATCCAGGACACCGTAGATGAGTGAACCGCTGATTTTTGAAAAGAGCGATCCGGGGTGCCACGGGGCCAATCTGCCCCGGTGTGACGTACCCTATACGGACCCGTCGGTGCTGCTGGGCGCGGATAATCTGCGCCCGGACCTGCCGCTGCCGGAGGTCTCCGAGCTGGAGGTCGTGCGCCACTTTACGCGCCTCTCGCAGCGCAACTACGCCATTGATACCGGCTTTTATCCGCTCGGCTCCTGCACGATGAAGTACAACCCAAAGGTCAACGAGCGCACGGCGGGCCTGCCGGGCTTTGCGGCGCTGCACCCCCTGCAGCCGGAAGAGACGGCGCAGGGCGCGCTGGCGGTCCTCTATGAGCTGCAGAAGATGCTGGCCGAGGTCTGCGGCATGGAGGCGACGACCCTGCAGCCCGCCGCCGGAGCGCATGGCGAGCTGCTCGCCATGATGATGATTAAGGCCTATCATGCGGATCGCGGGGAGGCCCATCGCGATATCGTCCTCATCCCTGACTCGGCGCACGGCACCAACCCGGCCAGCGCCGCGCGCTGCGGGTTCAAGGTGCGCTCCATCCCCTCCAACGCGCAGGGCCGTACGGACCTGCAGGCGCTGGCGGCGGCGCTGGACAACAACGTCGCCGCGCTCATGCTGACCAACCCGAACACGGTCGGCCTGTTCGAGAGCGACATCGTTCAGATTTGCCGGATGGTACACGAGGCGGGCGGCCTGGTCTACTGCGACGGCGCCAACATGAACGCTATGCTGGGCATCACGCGGCCCGGCGACATGGGCTTTGATGTGATGCACTTCAACCTGCACAAGACCTTCAGCACGCCCCACGGCGGCGGCGGGCCCGGATGCGGCGCGGTCAGCGTCCAGCCCTGCCTGGAGCCCTACCTGCCGGTACCCATTGTGGAGAAGGTGGAGACGCGGGAACAGCCGGGAGCGAGGTATCGGTTCAACTGCGACCGCCCGCGCTCCATCGGCAAGATCCACTCCTTTTACGGGGCGTTCCTCATCGCCGTCCGCGCCTATACCTATATCCGCAGCCTGGGGCCGGAGGGGCTGCGCGAGGCCGGGGAGAACGCGGTGATCAATGCCAACTATATCCGCGCTCGCCTGGCCGACGCCTTTGAGGTCGCCTACGGCAACCAGCCCTGCATGCACGAGGTGGTGCTCTCCGCGGTGCGCCAAAAGCAGCAGAGTGGCGTGCGCGCGCTCGACATCTCCAAGCGCCTGATGGACTACGGCTTCCACCCGCCGACCAACTATTTCCCGCTGATCGTGCCGGAAGCCCTGATGATCGAGCCGACGGAAACCGAAAGTAAGCAGACTCTCGATGCCTTTATCGAGGCGATGATTTCGATTGCGCGGGAGGCGCAGGAAAACCCGGAGGTCGTCAAGGCCGCGCCGCATCGGACGGTGGTCTCCCGCCTGGATGAGACCGCCGCCGTCAAGAACCTCGACCTGCGCTACACGGCCGTTTGTGAGGCTTAGAAGTGGGCTCGGCGCGTCCGTGGCGCATGATCCGGGATGGGGCAGGGGAGGCGGCCTGGAACATGGCGCTCGATGAGGCGCTGTTGGAGGCCGTTAGCGCCAACGTCGTCCCGCCCACACTGCGCCTATATCGCTGGGAACGCCCGGCTGTCACCCTGGGCCGCTTTCAGGACCTCCGCCGTACGGTCCACCGAGAGGAATGCGCGGCGCGCGGCGTGCCGTTGGTGCGCCGGATCACGGGCGGGCGCGGCATTCTGCATGGGTGCGATCTGACCATCAGCATTGCCGCGCCGATAGAGGCCCTGGGCTTTGCGGTCGGCGCCTCCGCTAGCATCGCCGCCCTCTATGCGCGGCTGGCGGAAGGGTTGCTGCACGCCTTCGCCGAATTAGGCATTGCGGCTACGATGGGAAATGGCGCTCGCCCACAGCCTCAGGACGCACGGGGGGACTGCTTCGCCATCACGAGCCGCGCCGATGTCGTGGAGGCTGCGACGGGGCGGAAGCTGCTAGGCACGGCGCTGCATCGGCGTGGGGAATGGGTGCTGCAGCAGACGGCGCTGCCCCTGGTTTTCAACCTGGACCCGGAGCAACGACAGGCTTACGCTGCTCTGAGCGCCGCCGTGTTCAAGGGCGCGAGCGCGGAGTACGCGCCGGCTGCGTGGCCCTCTATGGAGGCCACCGCCGTTGCCGAGGCCATCCTGCACGGGTTTGCGGCGGCGCTGGGCGCGTCCTTTACGGCGAGCCAGGCAACGCCTGAAGAGCGCGTGCGCGCGTCCCATCTGGTAGCGGAGCGTTACGCCTGCGCGAGCTGGACGCAGGGGAGGACAGCTGCCGACCCGTGTATTTGACACGGTGAAGCGGTTGTGATATACTTCTCGTAGGCTCGGGTAAAACGAATGGAGCTGTATCGCTATTCCCCGCACCCGCGGGGTTGAACCGTGGTTAGGGTTCTAGAGGGTTCTAAGGTTCTGGGCTGTTCCCCCACGCGCGGGGATGAAGCAGCATCCTAGCACCTTAGAACCCTCGCACCCTACAGAACCCTAGAACCCTAACCCCCTAATATTCCCCGCACGCGCGGGGGGAACCATCTGTGGAGAAGTGGAGAAGTGGAGAAAAGGAACGGAACCGATGCCTAAGAAGATCCTAGCGGTGGATGACGAACGACATATTGTCCGGCTTGTGCAGGTCAACCTGGAGCGCGCCGGCTACCAGGTCGTGACGGCCTTTGACGGCAAGGAAGCGCTGGAGAAGGTCGCTGCGGAGCATCCCGATCTGGTGGTACTGGACGTGATGATGCCCTACATGGACGGCTTTGAGGTGCTGCAGCATTTGCGCAAAGATCCCAACACCCGCGATCTGCCAGTAATCATGCTGACGGCCAAGGCCCAGGATGCCGACGTGTTCCGGGGCTGGCAGAGCGGCGTGGATTGCTACCTGACCAAGCCATTCAACCCGATGGAACTGATCGTCTTCGTCAAGCGCATTTTCAAGTCGCAGGAAGAGGACGAGGGCGGCAATCGGTATGACCTGGGGTAGTTCCCTCGGCATACGGTGATCGTGCTGCGTTTCATCCAGTAACGGGAAAGGAAACACTTGGTGAAATCAGGCAAGCACTCCAACGTGATCGTCTGGGTGGGGGTTACGGCGGCGGCGGCCGGCATCGTCGCGGTGGCCGCCATTATGAAGTGGCGAGAACAAAGCCTTAAAAATCTTTCCACGACGACGCGTGGCGTCCAGGAAGTCCTCGCAGACTGCTACAGTAAAATCCGCGAGATCGAAGAGCATTTGCCCGACCTCGTCGCTCCCAAGTCGGTGCGGCCCTCCGGCGTGCGCACGCTGGCAAATGGCGAACCGGTGCTCGGGTCGTAGGCTGTGAGGCATTACAAGCTTAAAAAACGCGGGGCGAATAGATAGCCATTTACGGCGCCATCTATTCGCCCTGTGGTTTATTGAGGCAGCCGCAGTCTGCCGGGAGTTCGGCCTGGAACGCGGGGCCGGGGGAAAGGACTTTCTGAACGCTGCGCTTGTCTGTTGGCGCGTCTCTGTCCTAATGGGAATCGGCAGGTAGGAGGTAGGGCTCCTGCCGCGCGTTGTCGTGGTGGGTCTATCTACTGGCCCGGATTCATCTCTTTGGCCCATAGTAACGCCTGTTCCGATCCGGCGCGCTGCCGGTTCAGTCTTCCGAGGTCAAGTGGCGGGGCAACCGTATGGCCCAAACGCTTCGGCTGGACTTTGAGCGTTCGCTGGATTATCAGAACGCCCAATCCTTTGCGGTTTCCATCGGCAGACAGAAGGTGCTAACGCCAGAGGAGTGGCAAGCGGACAAGTAAAACAAGCAAAAATGGGAACGAGGCAGGACCGCTCGTTGTACATTTGATCTTTTTGATTTTGTGTTTTTTTTAACGTCCGATAATACCTGGTATGAAGTAAAAATACGGTGGGGGACGCCCACACGCAACGTAACCGTTGGCACCAACGCCTTGCGGCGCGAGGCGCGGGAACAACCGCAAAAAAAGAACCCCGGTTCGACTCGAACCGGGGCATTGCTCTCCGCTTGTTGGCCAGACCTCAGTAATCACTGCGCTGAGCGACTGTTTCCAGCACATACTCGGCCACATAGATCGGGGCCCGGAAACGCAATGCCAGAGCGATAGAGTCGCTGGGCCGCGCGTCGATGTCTACGGTTTCGCCGTTGACCGCCAGCGTGATTTTGGCATAGAACGTATCCTGCCATATATCGTCTATGGTAATGCGATCGATGGTGGCACCTAGACGCTCTAAAAGAGTCTTGATCAGATCATGAGTGAAAGGCCGGTCGGGCGTCTCGTTGTCCAATGCCATCGAGATAGCCCACGCCATATCTCGCGCGATCCAGATCCGAAATTCCCGCCGCTTGTTATCCCGCAGCAACACGAAAAATTTGTCGATCGAAAATCCCAGGCCTGAGTCGGAGCGTTCCTCATAGACACCGACCACAGCGACCTCTTTTTCGTTGAGCGCACGGCGCCCCAGATTCTCGGGCTCTGCGGGTATCCCTTCCGGCGGCACGCGGCCTTCCTCGTCTGGTCGCCAATCACCGAACAGGTCTTTGAAGTCGTTGCCCACCGCTTGCCTCCGTTCTAACCATTAACGCGAATCCAACGGAACCGGCCCTGAGTTGAGAGAAGGTCCAGAAAGGCCCCCAGAGGCCATTTCCACCCGGCACCAGGATTAGAGCCCCTAACCAAACTGGGCCGTGAGGCTCTACCCTCACCCCGGCCCTCTCCCTGCAAGGCAGAGGGAGAACGGGTTTTGTTTGGCACTCTCTTAGTCTACATCGCTCTTAATAGTCTTCTCCACCATCTGCAGGAATTCCTTGTTGGACTTTGTGATCTGGAGGCGATCCTTCAACAACTCGGTGGCGTCCGCCGGGTCCAGGCTATGCAGCAGGCGCCGCAGCTTGACGATCTGCTTGAAGGTCTCCTCATCGTAGAGCAGTTCGTCGTGGCGGGTGCTGGATTTCAGCGAGATCGCCGGGAAGATACGCTTATCGGCCAGGCTGCGATCTAGCTCCACTTCCATATTGCCCGTGCCCTTGAACTCCTCAAAGATGAGGTCGTCCATGCGGCTGCCGGTCTCGACCAGGGCGGTCGCCAGGATAGTGAGACTGCCTCCCTCTTCTATGTTACGCGCGGCGCCGAAGAAACGTTTCGGTCGATAGAGCGCCGCCGGGTCCAGGCCACCCGAGAGCGTGCGTCCGCTGGGCGTCACCGTCAGGTTCGAGGCGCGCGTATAGCGGGTCAGGCTATCCATCAGCACGACCACATCGCGCTTGCTCTCGGCCAGGCGCTTGGCCTGCTCCAGCACCATGTCGGCCACGCGCATGTGGTTTTCCGGCGTCTCGTCGAAGGTGGAGCTGATGACTTCTCCTTTGACGGAGCGGCGGATGTCGGTCACCTCTTCCGGGCGCTCGTCAATGAGCAGCACGATCAGGATGCACTCCGGGTGGTTGGTGGTGATGGCGTTGGCGATGGTCTTGAGCAGGGTCGTCTTGCCGGCCTTGGGCTGGGCGACGATCATGCCGCGCTGCCCCTTGCCGATTGGCGAAATCAGGTCCATAATGCGCCCGGCCATCTCGTTGCGGCTCGTCTCCAGTACCAGCCGCTCGTTGGGATAGATAGGCGTTAGATCATCGAAGTTGACGCGGTTGCGAGCGACCTCCGGGTCCACCCCGTTGACCGACTCCACCCGCAGCAGCCCGAAATACTTCTCCGAATCCTTGGGCGGGCGCACCTGCCCGGCGACCTCGTCGCCGGTCTTGAGGCCAAAGCGCTTGATCTGGGTCTGGGAGACGTAGATATCCTCGGCATGGGGGGAGAAGTTGCTGCGGCGCAGGAACCCCCACCCGTCCGGCAGGATCTCCAGAATGCCCTTGGCATAGATCAGACCGTTGCGCTCCGTCTGCTGTTGCAGGATGCGCGCAATCAGCTCATCCTTGCGCAGATTGCCTGCCCCGTTGCCGACGTTGATGCCGAACTCTTTGGCGAGCTCTTGCAGGTCGTTCAGGCTTTTGTTTTCCAGGTCGGAGAGATTGACAGTCGTATTCTCGTCCATTCGGTTATTTCACCTCATACGGTAGAAGCGGCACGTCTGCGCAGGACGGACGCGCGCGGTCAGCAAGAAAGGGGTACGGCGCGCAAACCTCACGATTTGCGCTGCCATCCAGGTTCGATAAAAACGGATAAGAGCGTGTATCCCAGGAGAAGGATCGCGAAGTGCGTCCCCAAGGGAACGCCGGTACCGATGCCTCAAGGCGCCAGGCCGTAGTGGGCAGCGACCACGCAGGCCGCACAGTGGAGGACACCCGGTTGAGAGTCGCGCAAGATAAGGAAAATGTCAGTTCGGAAAGACAGAGCGCGAGGATGCTATGCGGCGTTCGCCCGGAGCCTGCGGCACACCAGGACGAACGGGAAGCGGACCTTTGCTTCTATTATAGCACAGAATTTCGCCGTTGTCCAATTCTTTTTACGATGAAGAATATCCCAACGGTTGCAGGTTTTCTTGCGATACGGCACAAGTGGACTGCCTGCAAGACCTCAGTCCCTCCTTGACGACCTCTGCGGGGCCAGCGCCGAAGCGAATTGGACTATCTCATCGCAACGGCTTTCCCTTCCCCACGCGCGCAGAACGCCGATGTCAGCAAAATCCTGGAGCCGTTCGTCAAGCCCCTTGCTCCTGCGCGCGCAGAACGCCGATATAGCGCAGGTTCCGATAACGCTCGGCGTAATCCATTCCGTAACCGACGACGAACTTATCCTCTATCTCAAACCCGCGATAGTGCACCGGCACCTCGACGCGACGGCGGGCCGGCTTATCTAATAGGACGCAAACCTTGACGCTGGCGGCATGGCGAGCGCGCAAGCTTTCGATCAGGTAGCTGAAGCGCAGGGTCAGCCCCGTATCCAGAATATCTTCGACGATGATCACATGCCGTCCGGCCACCGGCGCTTCCAGGTCTTTGAGGATGCGCACTTCGCCGGAGGTGCGTGTCGCCGCGCCATAGGAGGCCAGCGCCACGAAGTCGAACTCCACGGGCCGCTCGATGCAGCGCACCAGATCCGCCAGGAACAGAGTGGCCCCTTTAAGCACGCCGACCAGCAGTAGCGGCTGCGCGGGATCGGGATAGTCGCGGGCAATCGCGGCTCCCAACTCCCGCACCCGACGCGCGATCTGCTCCTCGGTGATCAATACTTCCAGCTCGTGCTCGTGCTCCAACTTCGCGCTCCGCACGTCAATGGAGTCTTAGCGGCGGTTCATTCCCACTCAATGGTGGCCGGCGGCTTGGAACTGATGTCGTAGACCACGCGATTAATCCCTGCTACTTCATTGACGATTCGATTGCTGACTCGTTCCAAAAATTCATAGGGAAGATGCGCCCACCGGGCTGTCATGGCGTCTTCGCTAGTGACCGCCCGCAGGATAATCGGGTGGGCGTAGGTGCGCTGGTCGCCCATCACCCCGACGCTCTTGATCGGGGCCAGCACCGTCAGCGCCTGCCAGATCTCGCGGTAGAGGCCAGCGGCGCGCAGCTCCTCCAGGAAGATAGCATCGGCGGCGCGCAGGATCTCCAGGCGCTCGGCGGTGACTTCGCCCAGAATGCGAATGGCCAGCCCGGGGCCGGGGAACGGATGCCGCCAGACGATGCTTTCGGGCAGGCCCAGCTCGGCGGCGACGGCGCGCGCCTCATCCTTGAAGAGCAGGCGCAGCGGCTCGATCACCTTGAGGGTCATGTCTTCCGGCAGGCCGCCGACGTTGTGGTGGGTCTTGATCGTCACCGCTTGCTTGCTGCCGCCGCTCTCGATCACGTCCGGGTAGAGCGTGCCCTGGGCCAGGAACTCCACGCCGGTTAGATTATTGGCATATTCTTCAAAAACCCGCACAAATTCTGCGCCGATGATCTTGCGTTTTTGCTCGGGGTCGGCCACGCCGGCCAGGCGCCGCAGGAAGCGCTCCCGCGCGTCGGCATAGATCAGCCGGATGCCAAAGGCCCCCGCGAAGTCGTTCCGGACCTGCTCGGCCTCGCCTTTGCGGAGCAGGCCGTGATCCACGAAGATGCAGGTCAGCTGATCGCCGATAGCCCGGTGCATCAGGGCGGCCACACAGCAGCTATCAATGCCGCCGGAGACCCCGCACACCACGCCCGCCTTGCCTACCTGCGCGCGGATCGCGGCCACGGCCTCCTCGATGAAATGGGCCGGTGTCCAGTCGCCGTGACAGCCGCACGGCCCATAGAGAAAGGCTCGCAGCAGCTCCTTGCCGAAGGGCGTGTGGGCCACTTCCGGGTGAAACTGCACGCCATAGAGACGGCGCTGCCGGTTTGCCATCGCCGCCACCGGCGCGCTCGGCGTGGTCGCCACAACCTCAAAGCCGGGCGGCGGCATCAGCACTTTGTCGCCGTGGCTCATCCAGCAGGGCAGCGTCGCGCCCGCCCCCGCTATCCCCCGAAACAGCGGCTCCGGGTCCAAAACGGTCAGCTCCGCTCCCCCATACTCCCGCCGTTCTGCCGGGCGCACCTCGCCGCCCAATTGGTAGGCCATCAACTGCTGCCCATAGCAGATGCCCAGGACGGGCACGCCCAGATCGTAGATCGCTGTATCCACGCGCGGCGCGTCCGGCTCGTAGACGCTGGCCGGCCCACCGGAGAAGATGATTCCGCGCGGCTGCCGGGCTCGTACCTCCTCCAGCGGTGTATCCGAGGGAAGTATCTCACAATAGACGTTGCACTCGCGCACGCGCCGGGCGATAAGCTGGGTATATTGCGCGCCAAAATCTAGAATAATAACCAGTTCGTGCCTGGCTTCGGAAAGGGATCGGACATCGGAATGGTTGGAATCGGAATAGGAAGTCATCGCAAGCTCATTGTTCTCCCCTTCCCCACTGCCCCGCCTCAATTCCTGGGGAGCGGAGAGAACGCATTAGGGAAGGGAGATGAGGGAT
This sequence comes from Chthonomonadaceae bacterium, assembly GCA_035650735.1. Lineage (GTDB taxonomy): Bacteria > Armatimonadota > Chthonomonadetes > Chthonomonadales > Chthonomonadaceae > DASRGL01. The sequence goes on along the minus strand of DASRGZ010000127.1, from coordinate 9,800 downwards.
TCGGTAAGTCCGCGCAGGGGGACTGCTACGATACTACCCGATATGAGGCAAAAATGGAAACCCTGGGGTGGCGGTGCTTATTGGCCCGCCGCTTCCTCCGCACGTTCTCGGCGCTCCTCCAGGATCAGTTCGCGCGGCGTCGCGCCTTCCAGCCGCATCTGCGGCGTATCCAGCCAGAGGTGGTAGGAGTCGATCAGGCGCTGGCGCGCGGTTTCGTAGTCCAATCCTTCCCGCAGCAGCGCCTCCCGCTCCTCCTGCCAGAGACGATTGGCCTCGTCCCGCAGCGTCGCCTCTCGCCAGCCCATCAGCTCGCCCCAGACCATCCCTTCTCCCAACTCGCGGGGCAGCCACAGGCCGCGCGCATCCAGATGATCTTCGAGCTCGGCGCACCAGGCGCGATATCCTGCCTGCCACTTGCGCTCATATCGGGTATTGAGCTTCCCGTAGGCATTGCGCCGCGCCAGGTAGAACGCGCGCTCATCCAGCGCGGAATTGACCCAGGCCGGCGTATCGTAGCCCTGCGTGGAAGCCAGGTAGGCAAAGAAGCGCCGCAGCGAATCCGGCAGACGCTCTTCCGTCTCTGCGTCGGCCATCGCCTTGCGAATATAGTGACTGAAGAGGAACCAGCGCAGATCGAACTCATTCATATCCAGCACCGATTTGTGCTGCTGGTTGGCAAGGTAATCTATCAACGTCTCGGCGTTGAAGCAGTCCTGCTGGGCTGTGCGCGTATCCAGCCCTAGCGCATCCTCCAGCCAGGCGACAAAGCCGTCCAGCTGAGCATAGCTGCTATCCAGGATCGCCTCGATCTCGGGATCGTCCCTTTCCTCCGGGTCCGCGAAATCCGAGCCCTGCAGGTCTTGCTTCCAATCCCCCGTCTGCGCCATACGGTTAACCCCCTGCCTGCCGCCAATCGCTCGTCTCATTCGGCTTACGCTTTACGCTTGCATGGAAAAGATGCACGGGGAACACAATGCGAAAAGCCGAGAGGATAGTGCGGCGCCCTCTCCGGGCCAGGCATCCTGCCTGTCTTTAGGAAGATCAGACGGTTTTGGCCCCCAAACAGTTCCCACCATTCTCCCCTTGATGAAAGCAGGCCCCCAACTTTAGGCGGAGGCGCCGATGGACCAGGCGGAGCAGGATTCCCGTGGGTCATACGGACGTCCTGCCTATTTCCTGGTCGTCTTTACGTGGAGTGGCGTGATTCCCGTGGGTCATAGGGGCGCCACAGAACGCAGAAAGGCTGCCGCTGCCGCCGCCAGCAGCGCCAGCAGCATCCCACTGGCAAGGTCGCGGTAGCGTGGTGGAAACACGCCCCGCCAGCCCAGCGCCAACAGCAGGCAGATCGGCAGCATCGCCGGATAGAGATAGCGCCCCTGCATCTGGAAGTACTGGAGGATGAAGGCAAGAAACGATATCGCCACCACGCCCACGGCCGCAAACAGGATCCACAGGAAGTAGAGCTGCGTCTCCGTGAAGTCGGTTCTGCGGCGCAGATGCAGCCGGATCAGCCCCGCCAGCCCGGCCACAGAGACGCCCCCGAGCACCCCATAGATCTGATCGGGCAGGAAGCGCGGCACGCCCAGCACCGCATCCTGCCGCGTGCCGTAGACGGCCCAGAAGCTGCGAAAGATGCCCCAGGTCATGAAGAGCAGGTATTCCGGCCAGCCGCCCAGGCGGTCCGCCACCGTCTGCGCCTGCATCGTGCCGGCAAAGGAGGCGGCAAACGCCCGCAGCGGCAACGGCTCGCCGTAGAGCCGGGCGTTGCGGACAAACCACCAGCCGCTGACCGCCAGCATCAACAGCGCCATCCAGCCGGCGCCCCGCAGGAGGTCCTGCGGCCTTTCGCCGGCGCGCCAGAGCAGGAACAGTGCCAAGACTACGACCGGCAGCAGCAGCAGCCCCGTCGCCTTCGTCAGCAGCGCCGCGCCGAGCAGCAGCCCCAGCCATCCGGCCCGCCACAGCGTAAAGCCGCCGAGAAACGCCCCCAGGAGGACCAACAGCGTGCCGCTAAAGCAGACCTCCAGCAGCGGATCGTTGTTGACGGTCGAGGTGATGGCGATGTGGGTGGGAGTCAGGGCCGCGATGCCGGCTGCCAGGATCGCCAGGACAGGCTCGTTGGGGAAAAGCAGGCGTCCCGCGCGATAGATGAGCAGCAGCCCTCCCAGGCCGCAGAGAACGGAAAAGCCGCGCACGGCGCGCTCGCCCCAGGGAAGGAGACGCGCCGCAAGCCAGTAGTAGAGCGGCGGCTGATGCCACTCGTAGCCGATGGGGTTCTGCGCCGCCTTGTCGCGCGTGGGAAGCTGCCCGCCAGCGACGGCGCGCACGTAGGCCATGTGCGCAGCCTCATCGGGCGCGTTCTGATATCCGGTCGCGCCGAGAGGCACCAGCCGGGCATGGATGCCGGCAAGCGCCAGATACAGCAGTAATAAGACAGGCAGTGCCAGCCGCCAGAATCCCCGGGGCGCCTCCTGCGGGGGCGGGAGCGGCGCGAGCGGCGGGCCGGGCGCTCCGAGCGGCTTGCGGCGCACCGTCGAGCTCAACCAGCCCACCCTCTCTCCCCTCCCCCCTCTGTCTCCTCCTTCCTCCTTGGGGCCGGAGAGGGAAACGGGGGAGTCAGGACCGTCCGCCCAATGGCCGGCGCCTCGCCAATGCGCAGCGCCACCACTCCGTTCTCCGCGCACTCCACCTGCCATCCGCCAGAGCGCAGCGCGTCGCCCAAAATACGCCGCCAGGAGCCGGGCGGCGCCTTCGTCTGCTCGTACCAGAGCCGCAGGGCGTCCTCTGTCTCCTCGCGGCTCTTGGGACCGAACGGATAGGGCGAGCTCGGCAGGCTCCGTTCCGGCGAGTAGCGCAGGTTGATCAGGGCATACTGATACCCGTGTGCCAGCAGCCAGCGCGTCAGGTCCTCTCCGGAGCGCATCGTCTCGTAAGGAATATAGGCGGAGTGCTCGCCGTTGCCCCAGAGGTAGTTCCGATCCAGGTAGAAGCCGCGTGTCTCATCGTAGAGGATCACGCCTGCCTTTGGCGGCGTGTTCTTGTTGATCCACTGCGTGCAGCGATAGGTTTCCAGCCGCGCTGACAGCAGATCCTGCGCGCCCTGCGGCTGGGTCAGCGCCGAGACAACCTCCGGCACCGAAAGCGACGTGATGGGTACGTCCTCCTCCCGTGCCTCCTGCGCCCGCGTGGGCAGCGCAAAGACGCCCCACAGCAGAACAGCCATCTGCCCGGCGAGGGCGCCCACGACCGCAACGCGCAGCCAGGCCGGCGACCGGGCAGGCTGGGAGAGCCGCCAGGCCGCATAGCCCGCCCCCACCGCCAGCAGCGGCAGAATGGAAATGAGGTAGCGGCTGATCTGGGCCACAAAGAACCAGGCGACAAGCTGCGCCACGCCCAGCAGCATCACCTCCCGCACCGAGCGGGGCACGCCCGGAACAAACACGAGCGCAAAGCCGAAGGCCGCATACAGCCCGCCCAACTGCTCCATGAACGTATTGTTGCCGGTATTGGTGAAGTAGCCGGGATGGATCAGCACGTACCAGGGGATCTGGGCCAGGCTGCGCAGCTCGTCGGGAAGCGGGGCCTGCGGGTTACGGGCCTGGCCGTCCGGGGTGCGGGGCACGCCAAAGCTTTTCTGCTCCGACTCGTAGGTGGCCGCGCGGTCTGCGCTCCAGTAGCGGCTCTGCGGGAACGCCTTATAAAAATAGGGATAGACCGGGTTATGAACGAGGACGAGGTTCTTGATGTACCACGGCGCGGCCAACGCCAGCGCCAGGCCCGCGTAGACGGCTACCGCCCGCCACGGCGCGCGCCGCAACACCAGCAACAGGCCGACCAGCGCAAACGGCACCAGCGCCAGGTACTTGATGCCCAGCGCGAATCCCATCGCCGCGCCTGCCAGCAGCGCCCACTCCCCCACCCTGCGTTGGTCCGCCGGGGAGCGCTCCGCACCGGCGTCGTCCCCCGCAGCCAGCGCATCCGGGCAACTAGCGTTGATGGAGAGGGAGCGTCCCGCATCGGCGTCCCCCTCCCCCACCGCCGACACGGCGGCAAATGCGGCCAGCGTCGCAAACAGGCCCAGCCCGAGGTCAATATAGGCGGCGTGCGCCTCCCAGACCACTAAAGGGGTCGCGGCGAAGATCACGGCGGCCAGGTACCCGACCGCCGGCGTCAGGCGGCGCGCGCAGAAGGCGATCAGCGCCAGCGCCGTCAGCGCCGCCATCAGGAAGTGGAACAGGCTGGCCAGGGCGTAGCCGTCGTAGAGCAGGCCGACCGTGAACAGCATCTCCATCGTAAAGGGGAAGTTGCTGTGATGCTCGGTGGGCAAGCTGACGATTCGCCCGTGTTCGAGGAAGAGCTTGGGATCTGCCAGATGGTAGGCCAGGGCGTCCCATTCCGGGCCGCCAGGCGGCAGAAAGCAGGCCAGGACGGCGATCCCGGCGCACAGGATCAGCGCCAGGGTGGCGGCGAGGTAGCCGACGCGCGCCAGGCCGCCCTGACGCAAACTGGCCATCCAGGCGTGCGTACCGTCCCTCAGGTCGTGGGCGTTGGCGATCATCCCGCCCATGCCGATGGCAGCCAGAAACAGCCACCAGGCGGTGATGGGCCAAAAGGACAGCAGCCCGACCAGGCCCAGCGCGAAGACGCCATAGGCGGCGGCGGCCAGGCCCAGCGCGGCGGAATAGACAAAGCGCTCCAGAGGCCAACCGCGCAGCACGGTCAGCCGCCCCATCAGCAGCCGCCCCGCGCCGGCGGCGATCCACAATGCACACACGAGCAGCAGTAAGGACTTCATAACGATTCCAGAGAAGCGCTCAGGCGCAGGCGGCCCTCCGGCTCTTTCCAGGCTTCCACGCGCCCCAGAAAGCGCCCGAACGCGCCGGCCTGCGCCAGCAGCGTCCCGCCGACCCATTCGCCCTGATCCAGCGCCGCATGTGTATGTCCCCCGAGGATCAGGTCAATGCCGGGCACCGCTTCGGCGAGCTGCCGATCTCGGGCCAGGCCGATGTGCGTGAGCGCGATCAACAGGTCGGGGGCATATTGGCCGCGCAGTGCCGGCACCAGCCGCGCCGCCGCCGCCAGCGGGTCCTCAAAGACATAGGCGGAGATCCTGCGCGCCAGCATCCGCTCGGTAATCATGGGAACGGTCAGCCCGAAGACGACGACGCGCCATCCCGCCGGCGTCTGGCGCACAATGTAGGGGCGAACCGGAAGGGTTTCCGCACCGCCGTGAGCGCGCGAACTTTCCGCGCGGCTCAATTTGCTCTCCGGTTCTTCCGGAGCGCCCGCCTCTGCGCGCCTGTCCAGGGCGACTCCAGTCGCATCGCAGGTGGTATCCCCCTGCGGCGTGCGCGCGGGGCGAACATTGGCGCACAGGGCCGGAAAGCCGGCGCGCGCCAGCTTGCAATGAAACCCAACACGTGTAAAATAGAACTCCCGGTTGCCGACGGTCATGGCATCGTACCCGATTTGGGTCATCCGATGCAAGATCGGCTCGCCGCGCGGGTGATAGGTGATGTTTCCGGCGCGGATGGCGTCGCCGGCATCCAGCAGCAAGCATTCCGGGGCCAGGGAGTCATGGAGCAGGCGCAGACGGATCGCCTGCGCCTCAGTCAAACGGTTATGAAAGTCGTTGGTATGCAGCAGGGTCAGTCGTCCCCGATTGCCGACAGCCATGCTTCCTCCCGGCCACGGGGTTTAAAGTTCCGGCTGACGCCGCTTCCCGCGCCCCAGCCACACTTTGGCCACATCTTTGGAGCTGGCAGCGTCCTCCTGAGAGGGATTGGACGGTTTTTTCTTCAGCAACTCCCGGAGCTTCTTGAGCGGTTCGGCTTTCGTGGGCGGTCCACCCGTCGGAGGCGTGCCTTTTTTGGCGCTCTCGACATCCACGACCTGCGCCTGCGCCAGCAGGGCCTCAATCTCGTCGCGGCTCAATTTGCTCTCTGGGGAGCCGGCGTTAGAACGCCGATGCCCATCCGGGCCAAGGAAGACAGGCAACGCCCTGCCGCATCGCCAGCAAACGGAGCGATCCGGCAGATTATTCACCTGGCAATGCGGACAAGACATGTAATCAACAGGGGACATCTATCTCGCCTCCGCGGTTCACCCCCACGTGTGTGGGGAAAGCCGGATGATCCGGCATGCCGACCGTGGCGATCCTCGGTTCACCCCCACGCGCGTGGGGAATAGGTCGGCTCCAGGCACAGAAACCACTCCAGCGTCGTGCGGTTCACCTCCGCACCTGCGGGGAATCGCTTTGCGTTGTCCATGGGCGCTTATCAGGAGGTCTATTGCCCGGACGGCGGCACGTCTCCTCCCTGACAGAGCGCGGCGACATAGGCCGCGACGGCATCGCCACGCCGGCCATGCGCCTCGAGGATCGATTCGCACACCTCACGGACGGCCCCCAGGCCGCCGCTGCGGGTGGTGACCAGATCGGCCTGCGCCTTGACCTCTTCCGCGGCGTTGGCGACTGCCAGGCGCACACCGGCCACGGCAAAGGCCGTCAGATCGTTCCAGTCATCGCCGATATAGGCGATCTCCTCAGGCGCCAACTCCAATTGGGCAGCCAACTGCCGCAAGGCACGGCCCTTATCCCGCACGCCTTGCAGTAGATAGGGCACGGACAGTTCGGCGGCGCGGCGCTCGACGGCAGCATCCCTGCGTCCCGTAACCCAGGCGACCGCGATCCCTTCCTGCCCCAGCACCACAAGCCCCAGGCCATCGGCGACGTGAAATCGCTTCTGCTGGGCTCCCTGCCCATCATAGCCGATGGTTCCATCGGTGAGCACGCCATCCACATCCATTGCCAGCAGGCGGATGCGCGCCAGCTTGGCGCAGATATCGGCCCCTTGCGCTTCCAGACTGCCCATCCTGAATTCTCGGTTTCTGAACCCATTATAACAGGTTAACGCGGAAAGCGCAAGCGATTCGAACCAGCAAAGCGACCAGTTCATGCCGTGATGGCTCGCCAGAACGGTCAGCGGTCCTCTTACGGCGCAAATTACCTCCTCTTACGGCGCAAATTACCTCCTCCTTTTCCCTAAATTCTGTGAATCACGCTCCCCCATCCTGCGTTTCTCTTTATGAGGGAGGGACGGCGCATGGAGGAGGACGCCTTAATCCAACGGATCGCAGAGGGCGATGCGCAGGCGTTCGGGCGGCTGGTGAAAGCCTGCCAGCGGCGTCTCGTGGGCTTTGCCGCGCGACTGCTCGGCGACGCCGAGGTACAGGAGATAGAGCGCCTGAAGGTCGGGGAACTGCTGGCCGAAGTGCGCGCCCTGCGGGCTGAGCTGAAGGCTGTGCGGGCGGAAATGGCCGCGCTGCGCCGTCAGCTGGCGGCGCGTCCCCAGAGCCGATGCGTAAAGCCCCGGCGATCATCCTGCCCTACCCGCCGCCGCAGGAGCGCTCCCTGCATCTGGTCTGAGCGGGCCCAACGCTCCAGTATGCTCTGGATGTCTTCCCAGAACAGGCGCGCGAGGGCATTCGACGCACGCTGGCCCGCACGCTCGTCGCCATCATCTCCCAGCGCCTGCTGCCGCGCGCCGACGGCCCCGGACGCGTCGCCGCCAACGAGATTCTCATCGCAACCCCGCGCGTCCAGCAGCTCATTGCGGAGGGGCACACCGATCTGCGGCTGGCGATTGAAGCGGGCCGTGACGCCGGAATGCAGACGATGGATGACTCCATCCTCAAGCTCTACCGCGCCGGCCAGATCTCTTACGAAACGGCCTGGAACCACATCGAAGACCGCGACCGCCTCGGTCCCCACCCGGAGCAAAGCAAATAAAACATCTTCAAGAGATTTTGGGCTTTTCCGTTTGTGCGGTGGAGTAGGTCACTCGGGCACGATGACCGCCTTCACGACCCGCCGGGCCTCCACGTCCGCTAGGGCGGCGCCGACCTCGCTCAGGCCGTAGCGGCGAGTGATAAGGGCCGACCAGTCTACGCGCCGCCCGAACCGGGCCAGGATCTCCATCGCCCGATAGACGTGCGAGTAGTCCGAGCCCCAGCAGCCGCGTATCTCCAGGTGCTTGCGGTTGATATGCAGGTGTGGGTTGAGCTCGATGCTGCCATTGTCCGTATATTGCCCTACAATCACGTACCGGCCCGCATCCCGCACGAGTTCGCAGCCTTCGGGAACGGCCTCCGGGTTGCCGCTGGCCTCGATCACGATGTCCGGGCCGCGCCCTCCAGTGACATCGCGCACGGCGCGGGCGCGTTCCTCCCGTGTCGTCTGCGTCACGTCCTGCCTCCAGTCGGCGCCCATGGCCTCCGCTGCCTTTAACCTCTGTGCGGGCGCTCCCAGCACGCCAACCCAGCCGGCCCCGCTCAGCATCGCCAGCGCGCACGCGCTCAATCCCACCGGCCCGCTGCCCTGGATCAGCACCCGGTCGCCCAATCGTATCTGCGCCAGGTCAATGGCATGCACGGCGGTCGGCAGGCCGCAGCCGCCCCCGATCCAGGCCTCCGGGGAGACGCCCTCCGCCAGGCCCACGATCTTCGTTCCGGGCCGCAGATAGATACGCTCCGACCAGCCGCCCGACAGCCCCGGCGCATCCTCCGCCCCGTAGGTGATGCCATAGACCCGCCGGTGTGGGCAGCGCGTCGTCGCCTTCGCCACCAGACAGTACCAGCAGGAATTGCACGTCCCATGGACATCTAAAAACGTAATGACGTCTCCGGGCCGCACCGGCACGCCATCGGCATCCCGGATCTCTCCGCCAGTCGCCTCCACCCGGCCGACGCTGACGTGGCCGGGAATCAGCGGATACGGCACGCCCGCCAGCCGCCCATGCCACAGATGCACATCGGTTCCGCAAACCTCGGAGGCGATGGTCTTGAGCAGGACAGCGCCCGGTTCCACCTCCGGCACCGGATAGCGGCGGACCTCCGGAGCCAGTCCCGGCCCCGGCATCACCGCCGCCCGCGCCATTTCCCTTTTCCCAACTTGCATCCTATCACTCATCGCTTACTCCACACCTTCAGATTAATTCTAGTAACTCAGACATCTATCCGAGCAACTGGATAAGGCGCTCTGCGGCAACTGAAGAGCCAGATCATGCTGTTGTCTGCATTCGATGGGAGGGGTGATTGGGATTGAAATACATTGAGCGTAGTCATCATCGGCTCTCTGCCGTGCTGCCTGATACTTGGAAGTCACAATTATCCTGGCAGGAATAGTATTGCTGGCTTCTGTGATCTCCTCCGCTGTGATCTCCTCCGCCGCAGCCGGAGCCAAGAGACAGCAGAATTGCCAATACAGCCAGGCAGAGAACCTTCCTGTTCGCGTCGCGCATAGGCTACCTTGCCTCCATCCGATAGCGCTGGAAAATGCCTGGCTCCTATTGGAGAGGAAAATTTTAATCCTGTAAATCCTGAGAAATCCTGTTCATCCTGTTGGAATGAAGAGCGCTCTTGCGGGAGTAGCTGGCCAGCAGCGCCACGATCTTATCCTGTACGGCGGCGCAGTCACGATTGGGGGCCAGGTGGTTGTTCATCAGGATGGAGAAGGCCAGCATCTCGCCGTCGCGGGTGGTCACGTAGCCGCTCAGGCTGCTGACGTGCGCGAGGGAGCCGGTCTTCGCGTGGCAGTTCCCTGCCGCCGCCGTGCCTCGCAGACGCCGCCGCAGCGTGCCGTCCGCCCCAGCGATCGGCAGGGAGTTATAGAAGATCGGGAAAGTCGGCAGCGTATGAAGGTAGACCAGCAGGCGCACGAGGTTACGCGGCGATACATAGTTCCTGCGCGATAGCCCCGACCCATCCGCCATCCGCAGCCGCGACACATCTAGCCCGATCCG
>DASRGZ010000126.1:0-31494 GCA_035650735.1 Chthonomonadaceae bacterium | reverse complement strand
GCAGGCTAAACCCTGCCGCTGTGGGGCGCTGCCAGGGTCGGCGCTGCGCTCGCTCGACTGCCAGGGACGCCGCTCAACGGTTCGCGGCTCTGCCTGGCGATCTCCGCCTAGCCAGGCCCGCTGACTGCCAGGGTCGGGCCTGCAATGGACTGCCAGGGTCGGCAGGGGTACGGCCTCTGCCTCCGCCTTGCGACATCAATATCAAGGTGGAAGGGTTGCGAATACTGGCCGTCGGCAGGGTTAGGGCCTCTGCCTCCGCCTTGCCACAGCCCTCCGCCTGGCGACACCTAGCGAGGCCCGCTGACTGCAAGGGTCGGGGCTACAATGGCTCGCCCCTCCGCCTTGCGATGCCTGCGCAAGCAGAAAGTTTTTCGCCCACGTAGGTGGGCGACGGGCGCTTTGCGCCCCACAGCGGCAGGGTTTAGCCTGCCGCTGTGGGGATTAGGTCAAGAAGGGCGAGGGGCCAGACAGCATAGCTCAGGTGCGCTTGCCCGCCCAGAGGGCCGCGTTGTAGAGGACGCGGCGCACGTTCGGGTCGAAGTAGGTCGGGAAGGTCTCGTGGCCGGGACGGAAATAGAACACGCGCCCGATGCCCTGCCCCTCGCCGACGCCGCCCCCCGGCCCGGAGGTAAACCCCTCGGTCTTGCCCGGGCCGACCGTCCAGCAGATACCGCACGGGAAGTACTCGCCGCCGAGCGGAAAGTAAGACTGAAACACCAGGCACAGAGACGGCGGCACGTCAAACGGTGCGCCATACATCTCCTCGCGCGGCAGCGTGAAATCCGAAATGCCTTCCGCGATGGGATGGCGCGGCGCACAGACCCTGATCTCCTCCGTATCCGCTGGCTGCGTATCGCGCCAGCCGCCTTTGAGATGGCCGGAGCATTGCAAGACCCTCTGGAACGGCTTGGAGTAGTGCGCCGAATGCAGCGCCACCAGGCCCATGCCCCGCTCGTAGACATGCTGCCGAACCCGGCTCGCCGTCTCCTCGCTTACCTGACCGTGCCGCGCGTGGCCCCACCAGAACAGCACATCGGTCTGGCGCAACGCCTCCTCTGTAATCCCCTGCTCCGGCTGATCCAGGTTGGCCGTGCGAGCCTCGACCAGCCCGTTGCCCAACTCGTTTAACGCTTCGGCGACCGCGCCGTTGATGCTGTGGGGATAGACCTCTTTCGGGGCATGGGGCGGGTTCTCATCCCAGACCAGCACGCGCACAACGCCAGTTCCTGGCATCGTTTGGGTTCTCCTTTCCCTTGTTATCTCCCCGGCGGATCACTTTGTACGGGAGCGGCTTTGACCTTGCGAAAGTGTTTCGCCGGGGTGAGTACTAGATCACTTCCAGGCCGTTCCTATCGGGCAGGGGCGGGAACGGCGCGTGCGGCTCCGCCTGATACCAGTAGGCCGTCGAGGCAATATCGTCCTGCAACGGAAGATACCGTCCGCCGCTGCGCCAGCCCAGCGCCTGGATGGTCACGCGCAGATCCTGCTCAAAACGGATAGGATCGGGGATGTGCCAGCGGTACATGCCGAACCGCTGCTGCGACTGATACATGTCGCCCTCGCCCGCCATGATCACCTGCGGCAGTCCCAGGAAGGGCGTGGAGAAGACGCCGTACTGCCCGCGCGGATGCTCGAAGTTCCACGCACCGCCGAAGTAGTCCTCCGTCCCGGTGCCGCAGATGGTGGGAAAGTCCGTGTCTCCATCCAGGTAGAACTTGATCTCTCCCTCGCCCCACCAGCCCCGACTGTTGGACTGCCAGGCAATATAGGTGCCGACGTAGTGCCCCTGCCCCTTCACGCCCTCCAGGAGGGTATGCACCTGCTGGTAGGGCAGCGGATTCGAGCGGCGGAACTGGGCGTGAAGGTAGGCGCAGTCCTCCGGCACGTCGGTCAGCGCGTAGGTGATCTGGTAGTAGTAGCCGTGGCAGGTGTCGTCGGTGAGGTTTTCGAGGGTGATCCGGGCGGACTGGCGGAAAGGCATCTCCCAATAGGAGTTGAAGCCGCCCGCCGGATTGACCGCAATGGGCAGCGAGGCGATATTGCACCGCTGGCTCCAGCCGTTGCAGAAGAAATCGCCCAGCGGCGTTTCCACTGAGGGCGTCGCCTCCCCGTCCCAATACATGCGCAGCACCAGCCGCCGCCACCAGTCCGGGTGAACGGTATTCCAGAAATGCTGGATGGCGCCCGGCCCCTGAATGTCGGCCAATGTCACGGTCTGGCGCGGCTGGATATGAATGGAGGGCGAGACCTTCCAGCCCTGGCCCAGTTCGCGGGCGGCGTTGGCGCCCGTGCCCTCCGTCGCCATGCCCGCCTTGCCTTTTTCACCGGTGAAGTTCTCCGCGCTGATGGAGCGCGTCTTGGCGTGGGAGAGGCGCGAAACGTTATGCAGCCCCACGCCGAGTCCGTTGAAAGCCGTCATAATCCGCACTATCCTCCGTCGGTTTGTCCCTTACGGGCGGACGAACGCAATTCATCCGCCCTAGGTTCGCCGCGAACCTGGCGGAAACCTTCCCTTTTGGCTTATCATCCCCGGTGGACCTAACTCCACCCGTCGCTACGCGCCCCCCTTCCCTGCTACGTTCGCTTCGCTCACAGGGAAGGGGGACCCGGCTTCTGCTCTGCCCTCTCCTTGAGAAGCAGAGGGGAAGGCCCCGGCAGTGAGGTCTCTCCCCTCTCCCGCAGCGTGGGAGAGGGGAAGGGGGTGAGGGCCGCCCCTCATCCCTTGATGCGCGCGCAATGCTCCTCCGGGGCGGCGGGCAGCGTGGGCGGCCTGCCTAGCGGGCTCTCGCGTGTAATCAGCCGCGCGCCGCGCTGGAAAGTGAAATAGGCCCACGCCCATTCGAACAGCACCAGCAGCCGATTGCGGAAGCCGATCAGGTAGAAAATATGGATGATCAGCCACAACAGCCAGGCCAGGAACCCGCTCAGGCGCGCCCGTCCTGCCTCGACAATGGCAAACGAGCGCCCGACGGTCGCCACGTTGCCTTTGTCGTGATAGTGGAACGGCGGGGGAGTCGGCCTCCCTGTGACCCGGCTGCGAATCACGGAGGCCACATACCGCCCCTGCTGCATCGCTACCGGCGCGACGCCCGGCAGCGGCTTTCCGTCCTGGAACAGCGAGGCGGTATCCCCGATGACGAAGACCTCAGGATGTGCCGGAACCGAGAGGTCCGGCGCTACTTTCACGCGCCCGGCGCGATCCACCTCCACATCCAGCCACTTCCCGGCAGCCGAGGCCACCACGCCCGCCGTCCAGATAACCGTGCGGCTGGCGATCCGCTCTCCCTTGACGATAACGCCCTGCTCATCCACGCACTCGACCGCCGAGTTGGTACGGACTTCGACGCCCATCCGCGTCAGGGCTTCGTGGGCCTTGTGCGCTAGATTTTCCGTGAACGCTGCCAGAATTCGCGGCCCGGCTTCCAGCAGCAGGATGCGGGCCGAGCGCGGATCAAAGCGCTGGAACTCCCCGGCCAGCGACTTGCGCGCCAGCTCCGCAATCGCGCCCGCCATCTCTACGCCGGTCGGCCCTGCGCCTACCAGCACAAACGTCAGGAGCGCCGCGCGCTCTTCGGGATCGGTTTCCAGTTCCGCCGCCTCGAACGCCTGCAAAATCTTGCTGCGCAGGTCCGTTGCGTCCGGAATGCTCTTCAGGCTGGTGGCCCATTGCGCCCACTCTTCATGGCCGAAGTAGCTCTCCCGCGCTCCCGTCGCTAGAACCAGGTAGTCGTAGGGCAGCCAATTATCGTGCAGCAGCACGCGCCGCTGTTGCGTGTCCACGCCGATCACCTCCGCCATCAGGACTTCGGCGTTGCGCTGCCCGCGCAGGATATGGCGGATCGGAGCGGCAATATCGGCAGGAGACAGGCCCGCCGTCGCCACCTGATACAGCAGCGGCTGAAACAGATGATGATTGGTGCGGTCCACCACTGTCACCTGCACGGGTGCGTTGCGCAGGGCGCGGGCCGCTTGCAGCCCGCCGAACCCGCCTCCGACGATAACCACCTGCGGTCTGGCTTTATTTAGCGTATCCTTTTGCATTGTGTCCATCGTGAGACCTCTCTGCGGCTCCGCTTGCCCTTCCCGGCAGCAAGATCGGAAGCCTACCTACATGCAAGCGTGTTCTCTAATTCTAGGATACCCGAAAAGCCCTGCGCCTACTACCGGCCTGTGAAAAATTTCACACGCTCTGGTTTCGGGTTAAATGGCCCTGATTTAAATGAGAAACAGGAGAGTTTAGTTCCCACGGCGAATTCTGCGCAGAACAGAGTCGCAACTGTCGCCAAGAACACGAAGGAGCAAAAGATATGGCGCATTATGGGGTCGCAATCGGCCTGGCGCTGCTGGTAGCGGTAACGGCCTGCGCGCTTCTGCTGGCGAAACGGGCCGCCGAGAGCGTGAAACAGTTCCGCGAAGAGCATCATCAGAGCTTTCTGGGACGGGAGAAGCCATGAGCGAACTAAAAAACGCCGGCCCCGTCTCAGGCGAAACGATAGAGACCGAGTCCGCCGTCGTCCAGGGTCCAAGACTCGAGTCCGATAAGGCGGTGCTGCATCAGTTCGGCTACGCGCAGCAGCTTTTGCGCGACATGGGCGGCTTCTCCAACTTCGCCATCTCGTTTTCCATTATTTCTATTCTGACCGGCGCAGTGACGCTCTACGGCACGGGCCTGAATTCGGGCGGGCCGGTCGTCATGGGCATCGGCTGGCCGCTGGTGACGCTGTTCGTGCTGTTCATCGCCGCATCTATGGGGGAACTGGCTTCGGCGATCCCCACCTCCGGCGCGCTCTACCATTGGTCGTCGCTGCTGGGCGGGCCCACCTGGGGCTGGCTGACGGCGTGGCTAAACTTAATTGGTCTGGTCGCCGCTATCGCGGGCATTGACTACGGGTGCGCGACGTTCCTGGCCCCGCTGCTCAAGCCGACGTTTGGCCTGGGGGCCTGGTTCGGCAGCGGCAGCGAGATCCGCAGCTATATGATCGTCTTTACCGTTCTGCTGCTCTCGCACGCCATCCTGAACCACATCGGCATTCGCACGGTCGCCCGCCTCAATGACTTCAGCGCCCTCTACCACATCGGGGGAGTATTGGTGGTCGTGATCGCGCTGGCCTTCTGGGCGCCCAAGCAGCCGCTCTCCTACCTGTTCACAAAGACCTACGTCAGCCCGGACCTCGCCAGCAAGCCCTTCTGGTTCATCTTCCTGGGCGGACTGCTGCAAGCGCAGTGGACCTATACCGGCTACGACGCCTCCGCGCACACCATTGAGGAGACCAAAGACGCCCGTGTGCGCGCGCCCTGGGGCATCTATCTCTCGGTGGCCATCTCCGGGCTGTTCGGCTATATCATGCTCACCTTCATCACCCTGGCGATTAAAGACCTGCCCGCCGCAGCTGCCGCCAGCAACCCGATCCAGTATATCTTCGAGCAGGCCATCAACCCCCGGCTCGCCGCCGCCATCATCTGGATCATGACGCTGGCGCAGTGGTTCTGCGGCCTCTCCTGCGTGACCTCGACCTCTCGCATGATCTTCGCCTTCTCCCGCGACAACGGGATGCCGTTGGCCCGCGTCTGGGCCAATGTCAGCCGTCGCTACCGCACGCCTGCCGCCGCCGTGTGGCTGGCCTCCGTGCTCGCGTTCCTGCTGCCCTGCCTGATTCTAGCCGTTGTCACCCTGCGCCCCAAAGACCTGGACTTCGGCAAGCTCTACCCGGCGGTAACGGGCATCAGCACCATCGGCCTCTATCTCTCCTACGGCCTGCCGATCTTCTTGAAGCTGAGAGCGACCCGTGAGGGCGTCTGGGATCAGCGCGCCAATGGCCCCTGGAGCCTGGGTAACTGGAGCGTACCGGTCGCCTGCATCAGCGTCCTCTGGATCGCCTTTATTACCGTGCTGTTCGTCCTACCGCCCAACGCCCTTACGGGCTATATCTTCGGGGGGACGCTGGTGGCGCTGCTCATCCTCTATTTTGCCGCCGTGCGCGGGCGCTTCCGCGGCCCCGTACCGCAGGCCAAGTCTCAGGAGGAGCTGCTACGAATCGAGGCGGAGTACGAGCATTAGCGGCCTACCTGCTCTCGGTCCTATCGCCCTCGTCTTCCGGGCTACTCCCCGAACTCGGGCGGGCATCAAAACCAAAAGCCGTCTTGGAAGTTGGTTCGAGATTCCGAGACGGCCTTTCAAAAGCCTCAGAGACGGCTATTGATATTCTAGAGGTGTTCTACTGCCCCGCCGTGGGATCGGATTGTATAACGCCGGAGATCAGGCCGTTCGGGTCCTTGAACTGGGCCAGCCAGCCCACCCCTGGTATCGCCATCTTGGGCATTATGATCTGCCCACCGGCGGCTTCGATGGCCTGACAGGTGGCATCTACATTTTCCACCTCCATCGTGCAGGTCACTGTCTGTGCAGGGTCCTGACGGCGTCCCATGCCGCCGTTGATTCCTGGTGCGCCTTCCCCGGTAGTGATCAGCCAGTAATCCATCGGCCCTTCCCATTTGTGGAACTTCCAGCCGAAAACGTCCGAGTAGAACTGGATAGATCTCTCCGGGTCTGTAACCGGAAGGTCGAAGTGAACGACGCGGTTCATGGCTCTTCCTCCTGATGGGCCAAAGCTTTGGGATCTCTCCCCTTAGAATAGTGACCCGATGGCCACACACCCTCTCGACTCCGCCCGTCAGGGAAAAAGCGGAAAGGCATACGAGGACCGCGCCGAGAAAATAGAGTCCATGACATCGGATGGGCGTTTTGATCTTGCGCATGTGAGAGTGGAATGATTCCGGCCTGGCGCGAGCGTTGGAGGGCTGAAGAGGGCAACGATGGCTCCGATATGGAAGGCGGATATCGAGATCACGCAGGAGGACGCCGCGCGCTGGATTGAGGAACAGTTCGGCGCGTTGGCTCCGGCGCGATTGGAACCCCTCGGCGTCGGCTGGGACAATGTGGCCTTTCTGGTCAATGGGCAGTTCGTGTTTCGCTTCCCGCGCCGCCAGGTCGCCGCCGCGCTGATCGCGCGGGAAAGCCGTTGGCTTCCCCGCCTGGCGCCGCACGTGCCCCTGCCCATCCCCTGGCCCCGCTTTGTCGGCCAGCCCACGCCCGACCGCCCCTACCCCTTCTCAGGCTATGCGTTGATCCCTGGGAAAACGGCCTGTCGGCTCGCCTGGACGGAGGCGGAGCGAGCGCAAACCGCTCCGGCGCTGGCGCGATTTCTCTCCGCCCTGCATCGTATTCCCGTCACGGCAGAGACCTATGCGACGGCTCCCCACGACGACATCCGGCGCGCAGACCTGCCCTTTCGCGCGCCAAAGATCCGGGAGCGGCTGCAAGCCATTGCGCCCTACCTGCCGGACATCCACCTTTCGGCGCTCCTCGACCTCCTGGATCGCCTGGCCGTCACGCCTCCGCACGCGGAACGGCCCTGTTGGGTCCATGGCGACCTGTATGCGCGTCACCTGCTGGTAGCCGACGACCACCGCCTGTGCGGCGTGATTGACTGGGGCGACGTGCACCTGGGCGACCCGGCCCTGGATATTTCCCTCGCCTTCAGTTTTCTGCCGCCTGCCGCGCGCCCTCTGTTCCGGGAAGCCTATGGCGGAATAGACGACGCAGTCTGGGATCGTGCGCGGTTTCGGGCGCTGCACTACGGCGCTACGCTAAGCGCCTACGGCCTGGATGTCGGAGATGAGGAAATCCGCGCGATTGGGGAGTATGCGCTCCGAGCCGTCATCGAGCCGTGACACGCGATAACCACTCGTACTATTGAGAACTGCAGCCCCCTTGCGGCTGCCCGCCTGGGGATGAGGTCGGTTGGAGGTGAAGGCTGCCCCGGTGCTGCTCAGGCGCGCGCCAGCGCAATGGAGGCAATGCCCAGCAGAATGAGGGCGGCGGCGGCAAAGCGGGGAATGCCCGCCGTCTCGCGCAGGTAGCGCGCTCCGACAAAGACGCTGATGAGCACGGAGAAGGAGCGCAGCGGCACGACATAGGAGACCGGCGCGTGGTGTTGGAGCAGGATCAGAATCATCAGGTAGCCGCTGACGCCTGCCGTCGCCGCCAGCAGAAGCCCCGCGCCGCCGCGCCGCGCTTCCCTTGCGAACGCCCGCCAACTATGGCCGGGCCAGAGCAGTGCGCCTTGCGTGATCGCTCCCGCCGCAAAGGTCAAAGTGATATACAGCACGGGCTGCACATGCTGGACGCCGGCTTTATCTACGGCGGAATAGCCTGAGGTGCAGAGGCCCGTGCCTATTGCCGCCAGAATGCCCATCATGGGCAGGGCCGCCGTCCCGCCGCGCAGCATGGGCCAGGCGAGAGCCAGCACGCCCAGGCAGATCGCCGCGATGCCGATCCAGCCGAGCGGGCTGGGATGCTCACGAAAAAAGAGCACGCCCCAGGCCGCCGTTGCCGCCGGTGCGACGCCGCGCGCAATCGGGTAGGCGCGCGAGAGGTCTTCCCGGCGATAACTATAGGCGATGAGCGTATAGTAGCCGGCGTAGAAGAGGCTCGTGCCGGCCACGCAGTACCACCCCACGGCCGGAACGGAGACCGGCCAGGCCAACCAGAGACCAATCGGCGCGCACAGCAGCGCCCCATAGACCTGAATCCACCAGCTATAGAGCGCCGGATGGGCAGCGCGCTTGATCTGGTAGTTCCAAAACACATGCAGTCCCGCAGAAACCAGGACTAATAAAATGGCGAGCGGATGCAATGTCTGCTCCCTCACTTCCGCCGGAGAATAATCTGCTCGCCCTGCTATACGACACTATACGCTGCGTCTCCTGCAACGGAACGCCAAGCCCTTGTGAGACGAAGATGATTCCTGAGTTAGAAGAACTGAAGTCGATCCTCATCAAGCATAACTATCCTGCGTAAGCTAAATTCGTTCAAATGTTGCTTAACAACGCCGATGATGCTACAGAATTTCGGAGATTGTTAAATACCCTTGATATGTGGGGTGGCCCCGGAGCAGGCTGGGAGATGCCTATTCCGGACCGACAAGGCTTTCGAAGGTTCATGGAACTAATCATTCGAATTGCGGAGCAGATGGACAGGACAGACGCATTCAAGGACAGAGCCATGTCTATTGCGAACGCTTATAGAGAATGGTTAAACGAGAACCCGTCATATTGTCGGCATGATAATAGGTCGTCGTCTGCGTAACGCTTATAGAGAATGGTTAAACGAGAACCCCTGACAAGCCCTCAGATTCTTAAAGAGTCCCTGCCCTTTCGTGGCGATGCCTTTTCCGCCCACGCAAGTGGGCGGCGGGCGCTCTGCGCCCCACAGCGGCAGGGTTTAGCCTGCCGCACTTACGGACGGGTTACTTAACGAGGCAGGAAATCGGGCTGATGGGCCGGAATAGAAGCAAGCCACTAGAATCCGAAGATGGCCCAATGCAAGTGTTCGTGCACCCCCCCGGCAGCGCCGTCGGACTATCGAGAGGGAGGTCGAGCGTGAACATTACCGCAATCGAAGCGTTGCTTGCCGAGCAACACATCAACAAGATCAAGGTCGGCGGGTTCGACCTCGACGGCGTGCTGCGCGGCAAATATATCTCAAAGGAAAAGTTCCTTTCGGCGGTCAAGGACGGCTTCGGCTTCTGCGACGTTATTTTCGGCTGGGACTGCGGCGACAACCTCTACGACCAAGGCGAGTTCACCGGCTGGCACACTGGCTTCCCCGACCTGGTGGCCCGCCTGGACACGGAGACGTTCCGCGCCGTTCCCTGGGAGCCGCGCACGGCCTTCGCCCTGGCCGACTTCTATCAGAAGGACGGCACGCCCCTACCCTTCTGCCCCCGCCAGACGCTCAAGCGTATCGTCGCCAGGGCGGAGGCGATGGGCTTCGTGCCGCGCATGGCCGCCGAGTACGAGTTCTTTGTCTTCGAGGAGACGCCGGAGTCAGTCCATCAGAAGGAGTTTCGCGGTCTGCGCCCGGAGTCGCCGGGGATGTTCTGCTATAGCCTGCTGCGCGCCTCGGCCCGCCAGGAGTTCATCCACCTGCTGATGGACTCGCTGGCCGATTTCGGCGTGCAGGTCGAAGGGCTGCATACCGAAACCGGGCCGGGAGCGTTTGAGGCGTGCATCCAGTACGACAGCGCGCTGGCGGCGGCGGATAAGGCCGGGATCTTCAAGCTGGCAGTCAAGGAGCTGGCCACCAGGAAAGGGCTGCTGGCCTCGTTCATGGCTAAGTGGAGCCAGGAGATGCCGGGCTGCGGCGGGCACATTCATCAGAGCCTTGCCGATGCCGAAACGGGCGCCAATGCCTTTGCCGATCCCAACGGCCAGTACGGCTGCTCCGAGGTGGCGCGGCGCTATCTTGCGGGCCAGCAGCAGGCGCTGCCGGAACTGATGCCGCTCATCTGCCCGACCATCAACTCCTACAAGCGGCTGGTGCCCGGCTTCTGGGCGCCGACGACGGCCACCTGGGGAATCGAAAATCGCACCAACGCGCTGCGCCTGATTCCCGGCACTTCGCCTAAAGCGACCCGCATCGAAACGCGCGTGGTCGGTGCGGACGCCTGCCCGCATCTGGCGATGGCCGCCTGCCTTGCCGCCGGGCTGCACGGCATTCAGAACCGCCTGGAGCCGACCCCGCCCACCGCCGGAAACGCCTACGCCGAGTCGCAGGCGCCCACGCTGCCGCGCTCGCTCGCCGCCGCCACCGATCGGATGCGCCAGAGCGCCCTGGCGCGCGAGTGGTTCGGGGAGCCGTTCGTCTCTCACGTCTGCATGACCCGCGATTGGGAGTGCCGTGAATTCGAGAAGGCCGTGACCGATTGGGAACTGCGCCGCTACTTCGAGATCATTTAGCCGCAAAGGAGCACAAAAGGACGCAAATAACCGCCCTCTTCGCAGTTCTGACTTTGCTAATTCTCTGTCTTTATTTGTGTTTATTTACGCTTCTTTGCGGCAGAGGATAAAGAGAGGATTTTGTCCATGATTTCGCGTTTTTCTTTTCCTACAAATATTGTCTTTGGCGTGGGCGCGGTGCAGGAAGTGGGGCCGCTGGCGCAGAAGTTGGGCGGAACACGCGCCCTGCTCGTCACGGATAAGGGCGTGGCGGGGGCCGGGCTGATCGCCCCGGTGCGCAACGCGCTGGATACGGCAGGAGTGGAGACCGTTGTTTTTGATGGCGTTTCGCCCAATCCGACGGAAGCCAACGTGGACGAGGGCATTATGGCCTACCGCGTGGAGCGGTGCGACTGTATCGTCGGCGTGGGCGGCGGCAGCCCGCTCGACGGCGCGAAGGCCATCCGCCTGCGCGTCACCCACGATCTGGCGTTGGAGGAGTACGACGACAACTTCGGCGGGGATGCCAAGATCAGCAACGATATGCCGCCCATGATCGCCATCCCCACGACCGCCGGAACCGGCAGCGAGGTCGGGCGCAGCACCGTCATCATCTGTAAGGCCACCGACCGCAAAACCGTCATCTTCAGCCCCTATCTCATGCCCAACTATGCCGTCTGCGACCCGGAGATGACTAAAGGCATGCCGCCAACGATCACCGCCGCCACCGGCATGGACGCCTTCACCCACAACATCGAGGCGTACCTGGCCAAGCCCTATCACCCGCTGGCGGACGCCATCGCGCTGGGCGGCATCGGCCTGTGCGCCAAATCGCTGCGCCGCGCCGTGGAGAATGGCGGCGACCTGGACGCCCGCGCCGATATGATGATGGCGGCGATCATGGGCGCGACGGCCTTCCAGAAGGGCCTGGGCGTCACCCACTCGCTGGCGCACCCGCTCTCCTCCATCGGCGGGATGCACCACGGCATGGCTAACGCCGTCCTGCTGCCCTACGTGCTGGACTACAACGCCGACTCCTGCCCCGACCGTTACCGCGACATCGCCAAGACGCTCGATCTGCCGCGCGAGCCGGAAGCGGTCGTGCAGTGGGTGCGGGACCTCAACGAGTCCATCGGCATTCCCGACAAGCTGCGAAGCTTTGGCATCACCGCCGACACGATCCCGGCGATGGTCGAGAAGGCATTGCAGGACGGCTGCTACCTGAACAACCCCAAGCCCTGTAACGCCGAGACCATGCGCGCCCTCTACGAGCAGGCCATCTAGCGAGCTTTCGACCCCCAGGCTCATTTCTGCCGATAATTCCTCTGAACTCTGGCTGCGCGATTTCGTCAAAGCCAGCATAAGGCTTTCATTCGGCTGGTTTCTCCAGCCCAGGGGGATGCGACCATGAAGAGCCGATATGCGCTCGCCGCACTGCTGGCGCCCGCCGTGGCGCTGGCAGCCTTCTCCGGCCTGCTGCCGACTCAGGCCCAGACCAAAACGACCACCCTCACTCCCGCCACCATAGACCACCTGATCCGCGTGGAGTGGAACAAGGAGCACATCGTTCCTGCCCCGCCAGTGGACGACGCCCGCTTTCTGCGGCGCATCTATCTCGATATCACCGGCACGATACCGCCCCCGGAGGCGGTCACGGCGTTCCTGGCGGATAAGTCGCCCGACAAGCGCGCCCGCGCCGTAGACGCCCTGCTGGAAAGCCCGCGCTACGCCGACCACTGGACCAACTACTGGTACAACGTTCTGATGGGCCGTCAGGTGCGCGGGCAGGTCATTGACCCTTCTGCCTTCCGCCGGTGGCTGCACGCCCAGTTTGAGAAGAACACACCCTGGAACAAGTTCGTCTACGACCTCATCACCGCCACCGGACAGAACAGCGCGGGCGGCACCTACGCGAAAGCCTACGGGCTGATGCGCGCCGATAAAGCCGATAAAATGGAGGCTATGACGACGGAGGGCGCGACGGCCAACTCTTCCGACCAGGCGGCCAACGTCAACGGCGCGGTCAACTGGCTGCTCAAGTTCGCCCAGGCGCCCGCCGACCTTTCCGGCCAGACCTCCAAGATCTTCCTCGGCGTCCAGATCCAATGCGCCCAGTGCCACGACCATAAGACCGAGAAGTGGAAGCAGGAGGACTTCCGCCGCTTCACCGCCTGTTTTATGCAGGTGCGGCCCGTGCCCGTAGACGTCGGCAAGGTACGGGGCATCCGCCGCGTGGAGTTGCAGGACGTGAACCGGCCCTTCCTCGGCGGCAAACGGCTGCGCATGACCCGCAATGAATATGCCAACGCGGCCCCAGCAGCCCTCGACGGCACGGACTTTTCCAACAGCCCCAACCGGCGGCAGGCACTCGCCGCCTGGATGACCGCGCCGCAGAACCCCTGGTTTGCCAAAGCCATCGTCAACCGCATCTGGGCGCACTTCCTGGGCCGGGGTTTCGTCGAGCCGATTGACGACTTCCGCGAGTCCAATCCGCCTATCCTGCCGGGCCTGCTGCAGCGATTGTCCGAGGACTTCGTGGCCCATAACTACGACCTGAAGCACCTGATCCGCACCGTCTGCGCTACGCAGGTCTACCAGCTCTCTTCCGCTCCCGCCAGGAAAGCGGACTCGGGCAACCTGTACTGGGCGCGCTACCGGCTCAAGCCGATGGGGCCGGAAGAGCTTGTGGACTCGCTCGTGCAGGCGACCAACCTCCAGCCGGTGCTGGAGAAGGTGGCCGGGAGCAACCTGGAAGGCCTCAAGACCCTGATCAACCGGCAGTTCTCGTTCCTGTTCGACGTGGATGAAGAGTTCGAGCAGAAGGAATTTGAGGGCACCATCCCGCAGGCGCTATTGCTCCTCAACGGCAACATGGTCAACCGGGGCGTCACGCCCATTCCCGGCACGGCGCTGGCCGAGGTCCTGGCGATGCCCGGAGGCGACGCACAGAAGATCGAGGCGCTCTATCTGCGCACGCTCTCGCGCAAGCCGACGGCGAAAGAGCTTACGCACTGGGTGGCGTTTGTCAATGCGCCGCGCGAAGTGGTCGAGAGTCCTGGGACGCAGCAGCCAGGGCCGCTGCGGGCGCGTCTGCGCCAGCGCATGGGCATGCTCGCCCAGATGGGCAAAAAAGGCATGCGGCGGGGTGGCGGCCCGGATCCCTTCGCGCGTCTCGACAACCGCTTTCAGCTTGCCGCGCAGACGCCCAAACTGCAAGCCTATGAAGACCTCTTCTGGGCGCTGCTAAACTCCAGCGAGTTCCTGTTCAATCATTAGAGGTCTAGGATTGGCAAGTAAACTTGGGCTATTTTAAACAGTGGGAAAGGATGACATATCCCACGGGGCGAATGCAGCCCTACGCCCACGAGAGCCGAAATTTGCGATAAAAAATGGGAGCGTGTAATGATGATACCCTTAGATCCCAGGAGCCGCGAGTGGGAAGAACTGGAGGAAATGGAAGAGCGGCGCACCCGCGAGGAGTTCGGCGGCTGTTGCCCCGGGCCGGTAGACCTGTGGACGACCTCCATCAACCGGCGAGGCTTCCTCAAGGTCGGCATGGGCGGCCTGTTAAGCCTGCTGTTCGCGCAGTGGCTCGACCCGCGCGCCGCCTTCGCCCAGGGCCGTCCGCCAAAGGCGAAAGCCTGCATCCTCCTCTGGATGAACGGTGGCCCCAGCCATATAGACACGTTCGACCCGAAGCCCGGCAGCGCGACCGGCGGCACGTTCAAATCTATTCCGACGCGTGTGCCCGAGGTCGCCATCTGCGAGCACCTGCCACAGCTAGCCGAACAGGCCCATCACCTGGCGATCCTGCGCAGCATGACCAGCAAGGAGGGCAACCATCAGCGCGCCCAATATCTGATGCACACCGGCTACGCGCCTAACCCGACGGTCACGCATCCCTCTCTGGGCGGCTGGGTCAACGAGGAACTAGGGGATCCGAATTCCGACCTGCCCAACTTCGTTAGCATCAGCGGGCCAAGCATCGGCGCCGGCTTCCTGGGCGTCCAGTACGGGCCATTGATCGTGCAAAAGCCCGGTCAGCCGATCCAGAACATCGCCTACGCCGCCAACGTCAACGAGTCCCGCTTCCAGCAGCGGCAGGAGGCCCTGAACCTGCTGGAGTCAGAGTTCGCCGCGGCAACGGGCGACGTGAAGGTAAAGGGGCGGCGCTCGGTCTACGCGAAGGCCGTACGCATGATGCACTCGCCACGGCTCAAGGCGTTCGACCTCTCCGAGGAGCCCGACGCGGTTAAGGCGGCCTATGGCGATAGCGACTTCGGGCGCGGCTGCCTGATGGCGCGTCGGCTCGTTGAGGCGGGCGTCAAGTTCGTCGAGGTCGTGCAGGACGGCTGGGATACCCACCAGGACAACTTTACCCGCACGACAAAGCTCATGGGCATGGTGGACCCGGCGGCGGCCACGCTGATCAAGGAGTTGGAGGAGCGCCACCTACTCGATAGCACCCTCATTATCTGGATGGGCGAGTTCGGACGCACCCCGCGCATCAACGGCAACGAGGGGCGCGACCACTACCCGCAGGCGTGGAGCGCCGTGCTGGCCGGCGGCGGCGTGCGCGGCGGCCTCGCCTACGGCCAGACCGACGCGGAGGGCGCTAAAGTGGTGGATAAGCCGATCCTGGTTCCCGACTTCTTTGCCACGGTCGCTACTCTGCTGGGCATGGACCCCGGCAAGTCCTTCATGACCCCGGTAGGCCGCCCCATCGCCATCACCGAAAAGGGCAAGCCTATCCGTGACCTCATCGCCTGAGCCAGACACGGGGACAGGTTCTTCCGTTTTGCCCTATCTCTTCATACCTGCCCCGGTGAACCTAACCCCCGCCCCCCACTGCCAGGGTCAGGCCTACAACGGACTGCCATGGTTGGGCCCCTGCTCGGGTCGGCAAGGTGCTGCAAGGAACGGGCCTGCCATGGTTGGGCCTTCTGCCTTGCGAGGCCCTTGCCTCCGCCTAGCCACACCTGGCGACCCTACAAGGGAAGGGAGGGACCCGACCGGAGATGGTTACAATCCTCACCCCCGGCCCTTCTCCTTATCTCAAGGAAAGAAGAGAAGCCGGGTCCCCCCCTTCCCTGTCGCGTTAGCGGCGCAGCAGGGAAGGGGGCCGGGGGTTAGGCCAAACATGATTGGGCAAGACCTCACCCTCAGTCCCTCTCCTTGACTGACGGCACGCGATGCTGCCCCTGCGCCCGCAAGCCGCAAAATTACCTACTGGTGCAATTGGAGCAGACGTGGTATAATGCCAGAGCCGCAGGCGGCTTCTCCTTGCTGGCAAGCGCCAGAAGGCCATCCCGCTTCGAACGCAATCAGGAGTACGCACCACTATGCACGCTGCCGCTTCGCCGCCCCCTCCTAAGGCCAGCTCCTACTGGCAGGAGACCGCGCACAACCGGATTTTGCTGGTCGTCCTGGGCATGGTTGTCCTTGTACCTCTGCTCGCCTCGCCCTCCAATGAGGCCATGCAAGGGCTTGCCAACAAAGCCCTGCAGGTCATGGCCGCGCTATTGGCAGGTATCCTGGTACTGCGCGCCCGCCTGGCCGCCAGTCGCGCCGAAATCGCTACCTTCCTAGCGACCGGAGCCAACCTGGCCGTGATCCTCTACCTGATCGCTACCGTCGTCTCGCTGCTGCTAGAGCCCGCCGATCCGGCCTTGCGTCGGCTCGGCATGGCCGAATTGCAGCGGGTGATCGTGGGCGTGCTGCTCTATTTTGCCCTGGCCTATCATGTGCGCCGCTCCTCACACCTGGAAAAGATTCAAGACGCGCTGGTGCGCGTCTCCGCCCTGATGGCGATCATGGGATTGAGCGTGTTGGTCGTCGAGGGCAGCGATCGCGCGCTGCTTTTCGGCAACCAACAGCTTTTCGGCGCCTTCCTGATGATCCTGCTGCCGGTGCCGTTGGTGGCCGCGCTGACCGAGCGCGACGCCCGGCGCCAGATCATCGCCCAGGTTAGCGCCGCCCTGACCGTTATCTGCCTGCTCACCTCGGGCCTGCGCAGCGGCTGGTTGGGAGCGCTGGCCTCCCTGGCCGCACTGGCAATTTTCAGCCTGTTTCGGCCCCCACGCCGCCTGCCGACGTCCAGCAACAAGGCGCAGTACGTCATCCCCCTCCTGACCGTGCTGTTCTGCGCAGTCTTTGCCGTCTGGCAGGGCGATGCCGGGCGCGTGATCCAGATGCGCCTCAACCTCGAAAGCCGCACCCAAAGCCTGGCCGAGCGCGAGGTCTACTGGCGCACCGCCGAGTATTTCATCCTTACCAAGCCGGTGTTTGGGATGGGGCTGGGCACCTATCCGGTCTACCAGTATCCCTACACGCTGATGGGACGTCCTGGCATCGCCGTCCTGCATACCCGCCCGACCCTGGCGGAGATGGCCCACCAGGTCTGGCTGCAGACCGCCGCCGAGCAGGGGCTGATCGGGGTGAGCCTGTTTGCCGGAATCGTGCTCACCTTCCTGGTCTCCGGCCTGCGCCGCCTGCGCAGTATGGAGCCTGGCATCCGCCGGACGCTACTGCTGGCCTGCATGGCCGGTATGGTCGGCTTCACCATTGATGGCCTGAGCAACCCGGCCTGGCAGTTTGCTCAGATCTCCATGTTCTTCTGGCTCATCCTGGGCACGGGCGTCGCCTGCCTGCGCCCTCGCCCATCCCGCCAGGACTAACCATCCGGCAGGGACACCGAGCACAAATATTGCCCTATTCTCTCTGCGATGCGGCCCTCTGGCACGGAAATTGCATAATCGACTCAATGCCATGAAAGTTGTTCCCGACGCCGAGGGCAGAGCCCAGGCGGGAGGATATCTGCGTCATCGCGCTATTGTTCCTGCGGACGCCTCAACAGGCCCGCCGTGGCAACCCGGGTTGTGCGGTAGGCTTTGCCCACCGCCGCCCGACACCGGCACGGATAGAGCGATTATCACCGGCACAGTGGTTTCATAGAAACGGCCCTCTCTGCCACTGCGTGCTGGCCACTGGCCCTGATAGAGCGATTCTCACCGGCGCAGTGGTTTCATGGCAGGTGGAATGTCCCTGGCTTTGCCGGGCGCGGTCCCCCTTCCCTATCCGGGAACCGGCAGAGCGCCGGCCGATCCCCTGGGAATGCGGGAGCGCCGGCCGTCCCGCGCATTGGCCCCGTAGTATCGTTTAAGGATAACACGGATTATGCTACAAGAAGCGTCTACGCAGGCTAACGACATGTCCCTGCGCGATTATCTGGATGTCTTTCGCCGCCGCAAGGTGACGATCATCCAGACGTTTGTAGTTGTCATGGTGGTAGGTCTTGTTATTACCCTCCTGACCAAGCCTCTGTATCGCAGCACAACGCGTATCCTGGTCGAAGGCAAAGCCCTAACCCTGGCCCAGTATAACGCCAGCGACCCCCTGAGCAGTCTCTTCTTCCAGCCTGCCGGCCACGACGTGGACACCCAGATCGAGGTGCTCCAGGGCGACAACCTTCTGGAACTCGCCTACAAAAAAGCCAGGATTCCCTTGAGCCCGCTCGGCAGCACCCAACGGCCTGTGCGCGTGGATGTCCGCCCGGTCAAGGAAACCGACGTCATCGAGATTGACGTCGAATCGCACAATCCCGAATATGCCGAACGGCTGGCTAAAATTTTCCCAAAGGTCTACAGTGACTATCTTACCAATGACCAGGGTCATGAGGTAGGCAAGGCCCTGAAATATGCCACTCAGCAACTCGACCAGGAAAACGCGAAGCTGGATCAGGCGGAACTGGCCATGGAGCGCTTTAAGCGCGAAAAGCACGTCTCCGACATGCAGATGGAGCGCAGCGGGCGCATCACCGACGCTATTCAAGCCGAGGCCGATGTCCGCCGGGCCGAAGCGACGGTGGCCGGGGCACAGGCCCGCCTCGACTCGCTGATTGCCGACCGCAATGCTCTGCCAGCCTATATCGAAAAGCCTGTCACTGCCAGCAATACCCAGCAGATCAGCGACCAACAGGACAAGCTGGCTCAAGCCCGCACCGAACGGCAAAAGATGCTCCTGCTCTATAAGCCTAACAGCGTCCAGATCCAGCAGAAAGACGCCGAGATCGCCGCGCTCGAAGCCAGGCTGGCCCGGACTCCCGCGAAAATCACCACCATCAGCCGCGAGACTAACCCGGCCATCGCCTCGGCCGACGATAAGATCTCGGAGGCGCGCGCCGCGCTCACCGCCGCACAGGCGGAGCTGCAGAAATCCCGCGCCCGCGCCGCACACCTCACTGCCGGTCTGGGCAAATACAGCGCCATCGAGCGCCGGCTGGCCCAATTGCAGCGCGAGGTGGATCAGGGACAAAACAACGTCACCCTGCTCTCTAAGAGCGTGGAAGACCTGAGCATCCGCCAGGTCAGCCAGCACGATCCGGTCAAGATCGTCACCCCCGCCAACCCGCCCGAGCAGATCGCTCCCCGCCGTATCAATAACCTGGTGCTGGCCGCGCTGCTGGGCCTGACGCTCGGGCTCGGTTTTGCGCTGCTCCAGGAGTACATGGACGACCGCATCCATGCGCCGGAGGAGGCCCGCCGCATCCTGGGCTCGCCCGCCCTGGGCTTCGTGCCGCTCGTTGAGAAGGAAGACGCCCGCCTGATCATCAGCCCACGCAGCAGCGACTCGCTGCTGGAGAGCTACCGCGTCCTGCGCTCCAACGTCCAGTTTGCCGCCGTCGACTCGCCGGTGCGCTCCATCCTGGTCACCAGCACCGTCCCCGGCGAGGGCAAGTCGGTCACGGCTTCCAACCTGGCCGTCGCCATGGCCCTGGACGGGCGCCGCGTCATCCTGGTAGATGCCGACCTGCGCCGCCCGACCGTGCATCAGAAATTCAACCAGCCGCAGCAGCCCGGCCTGACCAACGTGCTGGTGGGCCGGATGCCGCTGGAGGCGGCGCTGCAAGAGACCTCGGTTCCCGGCCTGCGCATCCTCACGGCGGGCCCGCTGCCCCCCAACCCTGCCGAGTTGCTCAACTCCCGGGCCATGAGCCAGCTGCACGACCTGCTTAAAGAGCACGCCGACATCGTCATCCTCGACAGCCCGCCCTGCCTGGCCACCGCCGACGCTCAGGTGCTCTCCGCCGTCACCGATGGCGTCCTCTACGTGATGCAGTTCGGCGTGGCTAAGAAATCGGCGGTGCGCCATGCCATCGAGCTGCTGCGCCAGGCCCACGCCCGTGTGCTTGGCATGGTCTGTAACAAGATTGACCTGAGCGCTAAGCGCGACGACTACTACTACAGCTACTATGGCTACTATAAGCTGGACGGCGCCAACCAACTGGAGGAAGGAAAGACGCGCCGCCGCGGATCCAGCGACTTTGAGGCCCTTTTGCTAAAGAACGGGGGCTCCCACTCCGACGAGGAAGCGGTCTTGTATCGCCCTGATGAGCACACGGAAGAAAGGATTTAGCATGAAACCGCTCATCCGATTACTCGCCATCTGCTGCTTCATTGCGCTCGCCTGCGGCGTGCGTGCCGACGCAACCGCCAGCGCAGAGTACGTGCTGGGGCCCGACGACGTGATCGATATCACCGTCGCCAACCACAGCGACCTGAATAAGACGCTGACCGTCCTGCCCGACGGCAAGATCTCGTTCCCTGAGGTCGGCACGCTACAGGCCGCCGGGAAAACCCCCACCGCTCTGGCTGCCGAGCTCCAGACCGAACTGGAAAAGTCTCTCAACAACGCCAATGTAACCATCTCCGTCAAGGAGGTCCACTCCAAGAAGGTACGGATTACCGGCACTGCCATCAAGTCGGCGGGCAGCTATGACCTGAAGAATGGCTACCGCCTGATGGACATCATAGCAATGGCCGGAGGGTTATCCACTTCCAAGCCCACCCGCGTTTCCGGGCGCATCTTTCGCAGCAACGCGGCGGTCATCCCGCTCAATCTGGTGGAAGCGACGGAAAAGCCGGACAGCGAGGCCAACATCAAGCTGGAAGCCGACGACCTGGTGCTGCTGGACGAGATAGATATTCACAACCAGGTCCACGTCATCGGCCAGGTGAACAAGCCCGGCGCCTATGACCTGGACGAAAATCTCAACATCGTCCGGCTGATCTCCGAGGCCAACGGGCCCACCGACAAGGCGGCGCTGCGCCAGGCTTATATATTGCGCGGCAACACCCAGTTTCCGATGAACCTGTTTGCGGTGCTCGAGGAAGGCAAGACGGACGAGACGGTGACCGGCTTCAAGCTTCAGCCCGGCGACGTCTTGTTTATCCCCGAGATCGAGCGGCGCTTCGGGGTGATGGGCCAGGTCAGCAAGCCCGGCTATTATCCGTTCTCCGAAAAGGAAGAGATGACTGTGCTCAAAGCGCTGGGCGCCGCCGGCGGCCAGTTGCCGGACGCCGACCTCAAGCATGCCGGCATCATCCGCACGGTAAACGGCAAAGCGGAGATGACCAAAATTAATATCGAGGACATGCTCAAAAAGGGCAAAATGACCTCTAACATCACGCTCCAGCCGGAGGATGTCCTGGTGATCCCGCCGCGCGGTCACAAGGGCGCGAATTGGCTCGATATCCTCTACCCGCTTGAGATCTTCAACCTGTTCGGAATACGCCTTGGCCGTTGAGCATCGCGCTGCTCCAAGGGAGAGACTACTCCCGCGTAGGTGAACTGTCTTACAACACTTGACAGAAGAACTAACAAGCATATTCCCCCCACGCGTGGGGGTGAACCGCAAACGCCCGCAGCGGAGGTGTGCGATGTTACATATTCCCCACACGCGTGGGGGTGAACCGGCCGGTCCCGTCTCACGGGCAACACGCACCAGATATTCCCCACACGCATGGGGGTGAACCGGAGGGGTATCCACTCCATCAGGTTCTGGAGGAATATTCCCCGCACGCGCGGGAGTGAACCGCGGAGTTCTGGTTCCGGCGGCATCTTCGAACCAGGGGCAGGTACGCTGTCCCTGGTTCAGGTCGTCAGGGCCGGATTGTGCGCTATCAAACCAAGGAGGTCTGTCATTGCAAGCACGAAGCGACGCGCCGACCGTACTGGTGACCGGCGCTGCCGGCTTCATCGGGTTCCATCTCAGCCAGCGCCTGCTGGCGCGCGGCGAGAACGTGATCGGGCTGGATAATCTCAACCCCTACTACGACGTTTCCCTCAAGCAAGCGCGCCTGGCGCAACTGCAAGCCCATCCCCGCTTCCACTTCTATCCGCTGGACCTGGCCGACGGCGAGGGCATCGGGCGGCTCTTTACCGAGCACGCCCCGGAACGCGTGGTCAACCTGGCGGCGCAGGCGGGCGTGCGCTACTCGCTGCAAAACCCGCATGTTTACATCAGCAGCAACCTGGTGGGATTTACCCATATCCTCGAAGGGTGCCGCCAAACCCAGGTGAAGCATCTGGTCTTTGCCTCCTCCAGCTCGGTCTACGGCGCCAACAAGAAGATGCCCTTCTCCGAGCACGATGGAGTCAATCACCCTGTCAGCCTGTATGCCGCCACCAAGAAGGCCAATGAGCTGATGGCGCATACCTACAGCCATCTCTATGGGCTGCCGACCACCGGCCTGCGCTTCTTTACCGTGTATGGTCCATGGGGACGGCCTGACATGGCTCCTTTCCTCTTCGCCCGAGCCATCCTCGAAGGCTGCCCGATTGACGTGTTCAACTACGGCGATATGTATCGCGATTTCACCTACGTGGATGACATCGTCGAAGGTGTCGTGCGCGTGCTGGACCGGCCCGCGCAGCCCAACCCGGAATGGTCGGCGGAGGCACCCGATCCCGCCACCAGCTACGCGCCCTACCGCATCTACAATATCGGCAACCACCAGCCGGTAAGCCTGCTGCGGTTTATCGAGGTGTTTGAGGAGTGCCTGGGCAAGAAGGCGATCAAGAACCTGCTGCCGCTGCAGCCCGGCGATGTCCATACCACCTATGCCGACATCTCCGACCTTGAGCGGGATACCGGATTCACGCCCAACACGCCGATTGAAGAGGGCGTCGCCCGCTTTGTGGAGTGGTACCGGGCCTACTACCAGGTTTAAGCGCGCACGCCCTTGCCGCAAGCCGCCGGAAAGACCGATTCCCGCATGATCGCCATGCACTCTGGCACGCCATTTGCTAAGCTAATAGTGGTGCCAGGCAGCACGACCAGGCTCCCTCCGTTTTTTCCTTCTAAGGAGAGGGTGAGGGCAGAACCCGCACCGGCGGGTTTTGTGCCTCTGTTGCTGCGGCTTTAGCCGCCCGAAAAGAAACGCTTGCGTGCCGTGCTGCCGAGGCGCTAGTTCAACCGCGTACGAGCGCGTACAATAAGGAGTCCTCTTCTTGCTCGGTATAAGCAAATGCAGTCGCGTGCGCATGGGGATCGGCAGGGCATGAGCGCAGTCCTGGAAAGTAGCAGCCCACAGAAGACCGCCATCAAGCGAGGACGCTTCGCCGTCAATGTCGTCGCCAACGTCGCCAATTTCGGGCTGGCGATGATTGTCGGTATCTGCTTCGTTCCCTATCTCATTCATCACCTGGGAACGGCGGCCTACGGATTGATCCCTCTGGCCACCACCATGACCGCCTATATGGCGCTCATCACGCTGGGCCTCAACTCCGCCGTCGGCAGGTCCATCACAATCGCGCTGGAGGAGGGAAACGAGGAGCGGGCCAGGCTGGTTTTTAATACCTCCTTTGTCGGCAGCCTGATTCTCACGGGGGCCCTCCTCGGCCCGGCCCTCTGGATGGCGATGCACACGGATTGGTTTCTGCGCGTGCCCCCTGGCTACGAGGGACAGGCGCGCTGGCTGTTCGTCTGCACCATCTTCGCGTTTCTGCTCAACGAGATCAAGACGCCCTTCGACGTGGCCACGTTCTGCCATAACCGCTTCGACCTGAGAAATCTGGTAAGCGTCTGCGAAACCACCACGCGCGTCGGGCTGGTCGTGCTGCTGTTTCAGATGACCACGCCCCGCCTCTGGCACATGGGGCTTGGCATCCTTGCCGGCGCGATTGTCTCTTCCCTGGGCGCCATCCGGTTCTGGCGCCTCTTGACCCCGACCCTGCATGTCAGCGTTCGCAATTTCGATTGGGGCGTCTTACGCAGCCTGACCAGCACGGGCGGCTGGGTCATCGTCAACCAGATAGGGGCCATTCTGTTCCTCAGCATAGATCTTCTGGTGATCAACCGGCTGCTGGGGGCGGAAGCCAGCGGACGTTACGCAGCCGTGATGCAGTTGCCGTTGACGCTGCGTTATCTGGCCGCCGCCATCCAGAGCGTATTTACGCCGACCATCCTTTATCTTTTCGCCCGCAAGGACATTACAGGCCTGATCGCCTATGCTCGCCGGGCGGTCAAGTTTATCGGGCTGTTGCTGGCGCTGCCCATCAGTCTGCTCTGCGGCCTCTCCGAGCCGATACTGCGCCTGTGGCTGGGACCCAAATTCGGCAGCCTGGCCCCCCTGCTCACGCTCATGTCGGCGCACCTGTGCGTGAACCTGGCGATCATGCCGCTGCTGAACCTGCAACTGGCAACCGACAGCATGCGCGTGCCCGGTATCGTGACGATGCTGATGGGCCTGTGCAACCTGGGCCTGGCCCTGCTTCTGGCTGGGCCGATGCACTGGGGCCTTTACGGCGTGGCCGCAGCGGGGGCGATCACGCTTACCGGCAAGAACATCGCCTTTACGCCCCTGTATGCGGCCCACATTCTGCGGCGGGGCTACGGCACCTTCTTCCGGGAAATGCTGCCCATTATGGGCATGACGGCCATGACGGTCGGATTGTGCCGGCTGGCGCTCCTGCTGGAAGGCACCCTGAACTGGAGCCGTCTCCTAGCGAGCATACTGGTGATCGCGGCAGTCTATCTGATCCTCGTCTATCGGGTTCTCCTGTCGGCGCAGGAGCGAGAGGCGCTCTGGAGCATGCTTCCGTTCGCGGGCCGCAAGCGGTGAAAGCCGAGATGACATAGCAATCGGGCAAAGTTGATCTGAGGATATTAAGGAGATGGAAGCTCAGAGATGTCGCGCCACACGAGAGTACTGGGAGGGCACCGAGTTCAATCGCCTGCCCTCGAACCCGACCTCTCTGTTTCAGCCGGAGTTTGACCGCTGGCTGCCCAAACGTAAGGACTGGTCGGTGATTGAGATCGGCGCGTGCCCCGGCCACAACCTGGCGGCCCTCGCGCGCAGCCACGGCTACCATCCGGTCGCCCTGGATATTCTGCCGCGCGTCCACGAACTTCCGGCGATGTTTCGAGAGTTCGGCATCCCGGACCTGGAGTCCATTGAGCAGGATTTACTGACCCTGCAAACAGATCGCCGCTTTAACATCGTGATCTCTTTCGGCTTCATCGAGCACTTTGATAATGTCGAGCCGATTTTGCGCCGGCATTGGGAGTTGGTAGCGCCGGGCGGCTTCCTGGTAGTCGGGCTGCCCATTTTTGGGGCGATGCAGATGGCCCTGCGTCGCCTCGTCCTGACGCCAGAACAGTTGGAGGAGTCGCTGCGCATTCATAATACCGACATCATGGATATGTCCGTGCTGCGCGGCTATTGCGAGGCGCTTCCCGACATTCAGATTCTAAAGTGCGCTTATATCTGGAACATGGATACCTGGCTTTCCCCGAAGCACCCCCATGTGCGTCGGGACCGCCGCCTTATTCTCGCGCTATGGAAGCTCGCCAGCCTGCTGCCCAAAGCGCTGCGCGTCTCCAGTAAACTACTTTCGCCCTATGGCCTGATCGTGGCCCGCAAAGGTGAGGCCTGAGGAGTCGTACCGCCCAAATGCACAGCAGCGGCCTCTCAGAACACTACGGATTTTGCAGGCAGACCTGCGCAGTATCGCAAAAATGAGCACCATAAACATTCTCGTCGGCGGCGATGTCTGCCCGACGGCCCGTAATTTCTCCAGTTTTCAACGCGGCGACGCGGCGGCCCTCTTCCATGACCTGCTGGAAGAGATGGAAAAGGCCGATCTGAGGGTCGTGAACCTGGAATGCCCGCTCATCGAATCGGAAAGCCCCATTCCCAAAACCGGGCCGGTGCTGGGGGCCGAGGGCGCCTGTATTCACGGATTGAAGGCCGCGCGTATAGACGTGGTCGGATTGGCGAACAACCATGTCCTCGATCACGGCGAGGCGGGCCTTCGGACTACCCTGGCCGCCTGCGCCCGCGTCGGGATCGCCACCGTGGGCGCAGGCGCGGACCTGGAAGCGGCCCAACGCCCGTTCCTGACGCGCCTCGGCGGCGTTCGTGTGGCCATCCTTGCCGTAGCCGAACACGAGTGGTCCATTGCGACCGAGGATTCCTGGGGCGCCGCGCCGCTGGACCTGATAGAGAACGTGCGCATCATTCGCCGCTATCGAGCCGAGTATGATTATCTGATCGTGCTGCTGCACGGCGGCAACGAGCACTATCCGTTTCCCAGCCCGCGCCTGATGGAGACGTGCCGCTTCCTGGTCGAAGAAGGGGCCAACGCCGTCCTCTGTCAGCATTCGCACTGCGCCGGATGCTATGAGAACTACCAGAACGGGCACATTGTCTATGGGCAGGGCAACTTCATCTTTGACTCTCCCGGCAGAGAGGCCGCCTGGCATGAGGGCTTTCTGGTGCGCCTGTCGATTCGCCCGGATTTTAGCTCGACGATGGAGATAATTCCCTATACCCAATCGGGCGCGGAGATAGGGGCACGGAAAATGCAGGGTGAGCAGGCGCAGGCGTTCCTTGAGACGATCCGGGCACGCTCGGAAGCGATCCAGGATAAAGCCTTTGTCCGCGCGCAGTGGGCGCAATTCTGCGCGCAGAAGCGCCACTGGGCCTTAGGGCAGGCGCTAGGATTTAATCGGCTGATGCATCGCTTCAATCGCGGCGGGAAACTGGTCCGGCTGCTCTATTCGGATCAGGCGCTGCGCTACCTGCACAACGTTGTGCGCTGCGAGGCGCACCATGAGACGCTCCTGACCATACTCGACGCGAGATGGCAGCGGCACAGCCAGAATTGAGCGATACCTTTCGAGCGCCGGAACCCTGCGTGCCCGGCCCATAGAAGCGCAATCATGAACGCAAGAGGCACCACTTTCTTCGCCATCAAATCGCTGCAAGGGCGCAAATATCCGCAGCGCTACCGCCAGATGCTCCAGGAGTACCAGGCCGGCATCCCTAAGGATACGGTTCGCAGCCGCCTGGCGCAGCTTCTAGCGCATTGCCGGCAATCTGTGCCTTACTACGCGGAGGCGATGCGGCGGCTCGGAGACGGCAAGGACCTGGAGAAGGACCCGGAGCGCTGCCTGCAAGCCCTGCCGATCCTGACCAAAGACACTATTCGTGACGAGTTTGAGCGGCTCAAAAGCGCCGACCTGGCGAGCCGCAAGTGGGTCTATAATACCTCCGGGGGTTCCACCGGCGAGCCGGTCAAGATTATCCAGGATGTCGCCTATGAGGACTGGAGCATCGCGCTGATCTATCTCTATTATCACCTGGCCGGATACGACGTCGGCGAGCCGGTCGTCTATCTCTGGGGATCGGAGCGTGACCTCTTTGCGGGAACCATCGGTTGGCAGAAGAAGCTGTCGAACTTCCTGACCGCGACCACCTTCATGAATGCCTTCCGCATGGAGGCGGCCCAGATGCGCGCCTACCTCGATGCGCTCAACCGCAAGCCCCCGAAAATGATCGTGGCCTATGCGCAGGCCATCTACGAACTGGCCCGATTCGCCCAGGCCGAGGGCCTTCGCGTTGCCCCGCAAAACGCGATCACGGCATCCGCCGGCACGCTCCACCCGTTTATGCGCGAGACCATCGAAACGGTTTTTCAGGCCCGCATCTTCAATCGCTATGGCTGCCGGGAAGTCGGCAACATCGCCAGCGAAATTCCAGGCGTGCAGGGCCTCTGGGTGGCCCCCTGGAATAACTATGTGGAGATCGTGGACGACGAGGGCTGCCCGGTGCCTCCCGGCGTGGAAGGCAACATCCTTGTCACCAGCCTGACCAACTACGCCATGCCGCTGCTGCGATATCGAATTGGAGATTGCGGCGCGCTGGCTCCGGGCGAAAGCCCCGCCCGCACGGGCCGGCAGGTCTTGCAGAAGGTCACCGGTCGGATGACGGATAACTTCCGCACGCGCACCGGCAGAGTGATTCCCGGCGAGTATTTTACTCACCTGCTCGGCGTCGTGCTCAACGGCAAAGGCGCCATCAAGCGCTTCCAGCTCACCCAGCGGGACTACGACCGTATAGAGGTCAAGATCGTCCGGGACGAGCGTATTCCCGATGGGGTCAACACGGCGGAAGTAATCGAGAAGGTCGCGCTGGTCATGGAGAAGCCCTGCGCGGTGACGGTGGATTTTGTGGAAGACATACCGAGCACAGCTTCGGGCAAATATCGCTTTACCATTTCGGAAGTCCGCTAGCCGGACAGTAAATTACCCGTCTGTGTGACCTGCGGCCAAGCGACTGCAAGGGACGGCGCTACCACTGCTAGGGTCGGAACTACGCACGCTCGACTGCCAGGGACGCCGCTCAACGGTTCGCGGCTCTGCCTGGCGATCTCCGCCTGGCGATACTCGCGCCTCTGCCTTGCGACTGCGGACGCACAGTAAAACCGGGTTGTTCCGTCCGCTAGGACGGTTGGCGGCATAGCCGCCCTACAGACGGGGGTTTTCACCCCCCCGGCAAATATGGGTAAGGATTGGGAGAACGGCTACATGAGGCCACCTTTTGGGGCATCCCCACAACCGATCATCGCTGGGCAGGCCAGTTCCCTGCCGGCAGCAATAGACAGCCCTACGGCCTGGGAACAGGACGGCGCGGAGGCGCGACAGGCCGGGCCGTCCCGGATCATTTGCGCGCTCTTCTACGCGCTGGTTCTGGCGATTCCGTTTGAGACCCTGGATATAGGCATCTCGCTTACCCCCTCCAAACTGCTAGGCTATCTCTTCTTCTTGGCGGCGATGTTCCAGCCGCGCATCACGCTCCGCCGTCCTCCCAAGGCCGTCTTTTGCTTTGCGCTCTATCTCTATGCCGCTATCGCCATCGCCATCTTTCAGTTCGACCGGTATCAAGATGATATTTTGACCAAACTCTTTGCGTCCGTGCAAATGATGGTGCTGCTCTGGCTGGCCTACAATATGCTGCGCCATGAGCGGGTGCTGCGGCTCACGCTGAGAACTCTGGCCCTCGCGTGCGTGCTTCTGGCGCTGCTACAGCTTTCCGGGATCGCCCGCACCACCTTCGAGGAGGGCGGCACCCACTATCGCATCTCCACTATCGGGCAGAACCCGAACGAGCTGGCCGCCACTCTGGCTATCGGCTTCCTGGCCCTGCTCGGCCTGGCGTTCAGCCGCGATGCCAGGCTGACGGCGCTTCGTTACGCGGCCTGGCCGGTCCTAGCCGTGATCCCGCTTGCCATTGTGCAGACCGGCTCGCGCGGGGGCATCCTGGCCCTGACCGCCGGCCTGCTGGTCTATCTGCTGCAGGGCGGCACTATCTGGATCAAGCTGCGCAACGCGCTGATTATCCTGGCCGCGATGGGCGTGGTCATCTGGGGCATCTCTCAATCCGAAGTGGCGGCGATGCGCTGGGAGCGCGCCCTGGAAAAAGGCAATTTTGCGCACCGGGAACGCCTCTTCCCTGCCGCCTGGGAGATGTTCATGGAAAGGCCGGTATTCGGCTGGGGCACGACCTATAACCTGGTAGAGCTGCACCGCCGCGTTCCCCTGCCCGTGACCGCGTCCCTAAAACGCAAGATGAATGTGGAGCAGCAGGACGTCCAAAACGTCATCCTATGGGTGCTGACCGAGACCGGGCTGGCGGGGGGCATTCCGTTTATCATCGGCGTATGGCTCTGGCTGCGTGCGGCATGGCAGGCGCGCGACGGCCTCTATGGAGCCTTGCCGCTTGCCATGACCATCACGATGCTCCAGATGAACATGAGCGGCGCCTGGCTCTATCGCAAGCTGTTCTGGCTGCTTATCGCTTTCGCGTTAGCCAGCGCCAGCCAGGCAGCGCTGGCACGGGCGCGAGCGCGACAGCAGCCGCTCGAACCGGCGGACGGCGACCTGGCTCCCATGATAACGTCCTGATCAAGCCCATGCCGCGCGTCGGCGCTAGAGAAAATGGAATGCGGGTTACCTGCTTTATTGACAGTCTTATATCGGGAGGGGCGCAGCGCCAGCTCTGCACGCTGGCCGTGCTGCTCAAGCGGCGTGGCATCGACGTGTCCCTGCTGACCTACCAGCCCTTTGACTTCTTTCTGCCCATGATCCGGCAGGCCGGCATCGGTTATCGGTGCCTTCACCATCCCTCCCTGGCGCGGCGCGCGCTGGCGCTGCGGAGCGCCCTGCGCCGGGGCGATCAGGACGTGGTGCTGGCCTTTCAAGATAACTGTAGCTTCTACGCAGAGCTGGCCGCCCTGCCCGCGCGGCGGTGGGGCCTGATCGTCTCCGAGCGCAATGCCGCGCCGGGCAGCCGCCGCTTCAAAGAGCAGGCCCGGCGCAGGCTGCACACCGTAGCCGACTATGTGACGACCAACTCCCATACGAACCGCCTGCTCATCGAGCGTTCTGTGCCGGGCCTTGTCGGGCGAGTCGCCACCATCTATAACGCGCTGGACCTGGAGGCATTCTCGCCCGGCCCGCCGTCGCCGCGCGAGGATCACCGGCTGCATATCGTTGTGGCGGCTCGCTACAGCCATCAAAAGAACGTTCCGGCCTTCGTCGAGGCGGTGGCGTTGGCACGTGCGCAAGCCCCCCATCTGGATATTGCGGTGGACTGGTACGGCTACGATCCGTTCTCAGAACGGCCCCTGCCTCAGCCCACGCCCTTCCAGGCGGCCTCGACGCTCATCGCGCGGCACGGCCTGGAGAACCGTTTCCGGCTCCATCCCGACAGCAAGGACGTTATCGCGCTCTATCGGCGGGCGGACGCGGTGGCGCTGCCCTCGCTTTTCGAGGGCCTGCCCAATACCATCTGCGAGGCGATGGCCTGCGGTCGCCCGATCTTGATGAGCAACGTCTGCGATGCTGGCAACCTCGTGCGCGACGGGCAGAACGGCTTCCTGTTTGATCCCGGTTCACCGGAGGATATGGCGCGGGCGATCCTGGCGATGGGCAAGCGGCGCGCCGCCGAGCGCGAGGCGATGGGCGTCCGGGCGCGCGCGATGGCGGAAGCGATGTTCAATCCTTCGTGCTTCACGGACAAATATGTAGAATTGCTGGAGGCCGCTGCCAGCCGCAAACGCATCGCCATCAGCCATTGGGTGCCAGAGATCCCGGCTACCGCCTATCAGATAGCCGGGTAAAGAGCGAGCACTATTTTCATCCTTCCTCTCCTCTCCCCTCTCCTTGTGAAGGAGAGGGGCTGGGGGTGAGGTCTCTCCCGCCGGAAGGCCCCTGGGTAAAGAGCGAGCACAGAGCCATCGGGTGTTACCATGTTGAACGCGATCACATTCTACCGCATCGGAAACTGGGCGTATCGTCATCACATTCCGCTGCTGCCGAAACTCACCTATTACCTTACCTTCCTGATATTCAACTCGTCCGTACCACCCCGCTGCCATATCGGGCACGGCTCGAAGTTCGCCTATGGGGGCATCGGCGTTGTCCTGCACGAGCGGTGCTCGATTGGAGAGGGGGTCATGATCGGCCAGAACGTGACGGTCGGGGGCAGCTTTGGATCGGATGTGCCTCAGATCGGCAATAACGTCTGGATCGCTCCCGGCGTGCGCATTATCGGCGAAGTGCGCGTGGGCAATAACGTTATTCTGGGC